>CAZUAE010000003.1:0-233045 GCA_964618265.1 uncultured Spirochaetales bacterium
TCAAGAAAAGCCGTAAAATAATTGAATAAAATGAGAATTCCAGGCTTTACATAGGTAAAAATGCTCTTTTACATTGCAAATTTAGAAGAGCTGATTCACCATCCTTCGGCAATTGCTTATTTAAATAATTGTGAGTAAACTTCCAATATGAACGAAACAGTTCCATTTGAACTGAATATTTCTCAAGCCCTGGAAGTATTTTTAAATCATATAGAGAAAAACTACTCAGCTCCATGGGTGGTAAAGGAAAAAGAGAAACACCCGCTCAACAATTCAGTCCGAACCGAAAGAATCGTAGAAGCTCATTCCCATGGATATCATGAAATATGCATCGCCGTTTTCGGAAAGCTGCGCTTGAAACTGAAAGATGGATTCCTTCCTTTATCGTCATGCAAGGCAGGGCTCATACCCGCTGAGGTGTGGCATCAAGAACTCCCCATAGAAGATGAAAGCTACCTTGCCATTTGGATTGCCTTTCAGCAAAAACGTATTACCATTCATCTTTCCGGAATGGATCGGGACAGAGGATTTCATACCATAGAAGGTATGAGAATCACCAATTCATCCGACTATTTCAACCTCCTTTTCCAGGATATTTTACATGAAATCGAAAACTCCTCATATCGGGGGGATGATTTAATAAAAACTACCGTAATAAAAATGGTGATTGTTCTGTCCAGGATTATTCAAGGGAAGGGCCCGGAAGAGGATTGGAAAAGTAAAATTGTTACAGAAACTTTCAACCTTTTAGAAAACAGGAAAGACCAGCATCTTACTATGGCGGAACTATCGGGAGAAATCGGTATCTGTCCTCATTATCTCAACGGGATCTTTAAATCTTCCACGGGAAAAACCGTAAGCCAATCCTTCAAGGAGATTAAGCTGGATGAAGCAAAACGTCTGCTTAAGGAAACGGATGAACCAATAAAATATATATCTAAGAGCCTAGGTTTTTACGATCAGTATCACTTTTCAAAATTTTTTAAGAAAGAGACCGGTGATGCTCCTTCTCTTTACCGGGAGAATACAAAAGTTACATCAACTTCCTAAAATCATCCATTGTCTTCATATATGCTTATAATTAGTATTGAGTTAAAATTAAGTTGCGAGGAAGCATAATGGCAGAACAGTTAGCTATAAACGGCGGAAATGCTTTAGGGAAGCTCGATATCCCTTCATGGCCGATTCACAATCACAAAGAAATTGATCTTCTCACGGAAGTGGTAAATTCAGGGGAATGGGGATTTTTAGGTCCTAAAGAAAAAGAACTGGAAAAACAGTTCGCGGAATTCTGCGGAACCCGGTTTGCCGTGGCGGCAACAAACGGAACTCATACAATCCGCATGGCCTTAGAAGCGTTAGGCATAGGAGCCGGTGATGAAGTGATTGTCCCGGGACTCACCTGGCAGGCTACCGCGGCAGCAGCTTTAGACGTAAACGCAATACCTATTTTAGTGGATATCGATCCGGATACCTACACTATCGATCCCGCGAGGGTAGAGAACGCCATATCCTCAAGAACTAAGGCGATAATTCCGGTTCATCTCTACGGCCGTATTTGTGACATGGACGCAATAATGGAAATTGCAAAGCGTCATGCCCTGGCTGTAATAGAAGACTGCGCGCATCAGCACGGATCGGTTTGGAAAGATAAAATGGTCGGCTCAATCGGCGAGGTAGGCTCCTTCAGCCTGCAGTCCTCTAAAGTGCTGAATTCAGGCGAAGGCGGACTCCTTACCACGAATGATCAAAAAACCGCGGACCTGCTCCAATCTCTTAAGATATGCGGAAGACCTATTCGGGAAGGAGCTCCTGTTATCCAGAGCGGTAACTACAGAATGTCGGAATTCCAGGCGGCAATAGTATTGGCTCAACTCTCCCGATTAAATGATCAGAATAAACTGAGAGAAGAAAATGTTCTCTATATGGAACCTAAACTATCCGAAATCGAGGGAATTGAACCGTTAAAGAGGGATCCGCGGATCACCTTTCAAGTTTATTACAATTGGACCTTTAAATACCTTCCGGAATCTTGGGATAATATTCCTAAAAATAAATTCATCAAAGCGCTGCGGGCGGAGCTTGAAAACTCAGTTACTATCTCAAGTACCTACGAGCCCTTGGAAAATTCAGCTCTGTACCAACCGGATTCCAAGAAAACCCACAGGATTTCAGAAATCTACCGGAAAGCTGTGAACCCCAGTAGATTTGAATTACCGGTATCCCGCAGAGCGTATGAAAAAGAAGCGGTCAATATTCTTCATAACGGACTCTTAGGAACAAAAGAAACTTGCGGTAAGATTCTTGAAGCCATACAAAAAATTCGTAAAAATATTGAACAGCTCAAGGAATACACAGGAGCATGAACGGCGGAATCTCCTTTTTTGACTGCAACGTCCGCTTGGGCCGCGCGAATAATCCTCGAAACAGCAAAGTATGGGATATTGAGGGATTACAGAATCATATGGAGTATTTCGGCATTGATAACGCTTTAGTGTTCCATAACGAAGCTCTCCGCTCACCCGTGGAAGGAAACGAACTTCTCATTAAGGAAATCGAAAAAAGCGAATCTTTATACGGATGCGGCGTCTTAGTTCCTTCCTGGACGAGGGAACTAGGTAATCCTAAAGAATACGTACGTTCTTCTGTAGATACCGGTATCAGAGCATTTCGTCTTTTTCCCAAAGTAAACAATTTTACCTTTGCCCCCTTTAGTCTTTCTCCTATCCTGGATGCGGTATCCCGGTACAATCTTCCTATTCTGGTGGACTACACGAATCCGGCGGATCTCATGATTCCTTATACCACCTGGGGTTTTTCCCCTGATTATCGGGCTATCCATGATGCAGCAGCTGAATTCCCGGAAATACCCTTCATTATTCTCATACCCGGCATGATAAGTCAGAGAGACCAATACGCCATACTCGCTTCCCGGGATAATGTATATCTTGAATGTTCCTCTTTTGCATACCGGTTTATTGAGGAGGTGTGCGATTTATTCTCCCCGGAAAGGCTCATTTTCGGTTCTCACACTCCACAATTAGATCCGGGATTAGCCATAAGCTATATAATGTATGCCGAAATACCGGAATCAGCAAAACAAAAAATAGCAGGAGAAAACCTTAAACATTTATTGGGAGCCGTACATGCAGAGTGAGATTTTAGAAACAGTTCGGTCGGGGAAACCCCTTGAAGGTGAACTCATCATAGATTCCCATACCCATATCGGTCCGCACAGTCAAACCTACACACCTAAAAGAAATCCGGAAGCTGCGGTGCAGAGGATGAAACATTTCAGCATCGATTTAGCCTGTGTATGCGCCATGGAGCCGGGAGTATTAGGAGATCCGATACTGCAAAATAATTACGTTTCGGAAACCGTTAAGGCATATCCAAATAATTACAGAGGATACGCTATTTTAGGACTTAATTACCGGGAAGGATTACTGGATGAACTCTTACGGGCGGAATTCCTCGGGCTTACCCTTGGACTCAAAATGCATCTTTACCGTCAGCGATACGATATCACAGCGGATTATCTTGCCCCGGTTTTCCAAAGATTGAACGAGCGGCGTGCCTTATGTCTTCACCATTACTTCGGGAAACCGGAAAAACTGGAATACCTTTTAGCAGCGTATCCTGATATAACTTTTATAGAAGGTCACTTTATGCATACCTATAATGATCTAGTCCGAAGGTACGATAACCTTTACATAAATACCTGTGCCTGCACCGAGCTGAACGGAATTGAAGAATTAGCTGATAAAATCGGTTCGGAACGGATCCTGTATGGATCCGATTTTACCGCTCTTGATCCCTCCTTCGGTATCGGACCCGTGGCTTTTGCCAAAATTACTGATGAGGAAAAGCGAAATATTTTAGGTAAAAACATGGAAAAAATTTTAAAGCGGATAAAACTCCCTCCCAAGTAACAGCAAATCCCGGTCACCTCCTTCTGTGATTGAGAAAAGACCATAATTTCATATAATATATAAATTTAGATGGGTTGACCGGGATTTGCCGCATATTTTTTTCGCAGAAAAACGGCAATTTCCGGTGATCCCGATATATGTAATTGCTTGTAATAAAACAATTTATCAATTTTAATGCGAATGTGATCACCGGAAATTGCTGCCCAAGTAATTGACAATTAAAAAAAAAGGGTTAAGTATTAGTACAAGAGCGCGTAATACTCATGTACAAATCACAAGATATTTTGTCAGAATACAGCCGGATATACGATCAGTTTGGAGATATTCTCTTTATCCACACTCCAAGTGGAAACTTCTCCTATGTTAATGCCGCCGCAGAACGGCAATTAGGATATACTCAGGAAGAACTGTCTCAACTCTCCTTTGCGGATTTACTTCCCGAGGAATTTTTAGCGGAAGCAATTGATAGAACTGAAAAGCAGCGCGCGGGATTACCCGTAAAACAGCCGTGGAACACTAAAATAATTTCCAAAGACGGTAAAATTGAATGGTACCAGCTTCATACCCGGTCCGTTTACAATTCGGAAGGTAAACTGGAAAAGGTGTTCGGTGTCGCCAGGAACATACAAAAGCAGATGGTGACGGAGGAAAAGCTTCATTACTACACGAAAGAACTGGAACGGCTGGTGGAATCGCGTACGAAATCGGTAGAGGCAAGCCGCAGACGTTTTAAAGAATTGGCCGAACTGCTTCCGGACTCCGTTTTTGAAACGGATTTAGAGGGAAATCTAACTTTTGTTAATGAATGGGCTTACAGGCAATTCGGATATAATAAAGACGACTTTAACCGGGGGTTAAACATCTTTCAGATGATTGTTCCGGAAGAAAGGGACACTGTAAGAAAGCGAACGAGGGAAATCCTCATCGGCACCTCCCAGGGGTTGGCTGAATATACAGCTTTAAAAAAAGACGGAACTACATTTCCCGCCATTATCCACTCGAGTCCTATGATCCGGGAGGGTAAGGCGGCAGGGATTCGCGGCTTCATCATAGACATAACAGAACGTAAAGAATGGGAACGGCATCTTCAGAATTCAGAAAGGATGGAAGCCCTAGGACGGCTTTCCGGTGTTGTTTCCCACGACTTTAATAATCTTCTCATGGGAATTATGGGACATGTTACAATGGCTCTTGAATCGTTGGAAGAGAATAATCCCTTAAGAAAGCACCTGCGGCATATAAAAGAATACGTCAACACAGCTTCCGGACTAACCGCCCGGCTTATGGGAATAGCCAGAAGCGGCAGACTGGAGTTACAGAAAATCGATATAAACCGTCAAATTGAGAAAGAAGCGGAACTATTCGGCGACCGCCTCTCTGAGGTCGCGGTAACACTGAATCTGAACCCTTCCTTATCACAAGTATGGGCGGATCCTCTTCAAATGGAACAGGTTTTTTTAAATTTGTTTTTAAACGCCCGGCAGGCAATGTTCCGGGAAAACGGAGAGGTGATTATCACGACGAACCTGATACATCTCGATAAAAAAAAGAGTAACCAGTACAATTTAGATCATGGTGATTATGTTTTAATTTCCGTTGAAGATAACGGACGGGGCATTGAACCGGAGATTCTCGATAAAATCTTTGAACCCTTTTTTACCACCAAAAAAGGGGTGAGGGGGAGCGGATTAGGTCTTTCCTCGGTGTACGGCATTATCAAAAATCACAAGGGACATATAACAGTAAAAAGCGAGGTGGGAAAAGGGTCTATTTTTAAGATCTACCTTCCCGCGGTTCAGTCAGCAGAAAACAGTACCGATCCTCACCATTCTGATTCTTGAGTTCCAATACCTTGCGGATTAATCCGTAATATTCATCGAAAAGAAACGAATGGTAATCCGCATAATACGCGCTATACAGCTCCTCTGTTTACTGCTGCTGAATTTGCTCCAGTACATTTCGCAGACGTTCTAAATTTCTTCCGGCGGCTTCGTAGTTCCCCTGCTGCATATTCTCCATGTAGCTGTTGAACACCTCCGCCGCCTGCCGGGCTAACTCATCCACCGAAGCATCCGGAGCTGCCGCTTCGGGAGTCTCTTCAGCCTGGGCAGCCGTTTCCTCCTGAACTTCCGCGATAACTCCTGCTTCCTCCGGGATTTCCCGTTCCAACAATCCCCGCACTGAACCCTCAAACGTATCAGCCCAGACAACGGTATTCTGATCCGCCAGTACAATCCGTTTTAGTTCCGGAAGCTGGGCATCTTCGGCCTGCAGGAAAATAGGTTCCGCAAACATTATATAGAGTTTTTCGCCTAAAAACAGCGGAATTGCCAAAAGATTACCCCGGATTACTTCAGATCCCCGCTGGCTCCAGAGACTCAAGGCGCGGGACATTTCGGTATTTTGATCGACCCTTGCTTCGATTTGTCTCGGACCTAACACTTCCACACCTTTAGGTATGGGATACACACGGATATTTCCATAATTCGGAATATCTGAACGGCCCGCAATCCACCCATTCATTACATTCTTTCCCTTTGGGGTAAAAGGCAGGATTAAGGCAAATTCTATCTGTTCCTCCCCGGGAAACTGGACCATAGTGTAATAAGGTACTACCGGTACGAAATTTTCACGGTATCTCTCCGTAGCAAACTGCCATACGTCCTCCCGCTGATAAAACACATCGACATCCGTCATATGATAGGTGGAGTAAATATCGGCCTGAATAGTTAGATAATCCACCGGGTACCGGATATGATTCTTAATGTCCTCCGGCATGGTGTCGAAGGATTTAAAAAGGTCAGGGAAAATTTCCCGGTAGGCCTTAAGAATTACGTCGTCTTCGTCCACCACATAAAAATTCACATCACCATGATAGGCATCAACGGTAATTTTTACGGAATTCCGGATATAGTTTATCATATTAAAGGGCGCTAATGCCCCGGAATACAATTCAGAGTAAGGATAGCGGGGGGAAATGGTATAAGCATCTACAATGTAAACGATCCTTCCATCCCGAGTTACCACTGGATAGGGATCCCTGTCCAGCCTCAAGAAAGGAGCGATTCTTCGGATCCGTTCCTTTACCTCCCGATGATACATCAACTGGGAATCTCCGGTAATATAGGATGAGAAAAGCTGACGGTATCCATCATATTTCCATGCGAAAATGAACCGTTTAATAAAACCCGCTAAGGGGATACCTCCTCTTCCTTCATAGGTGGTATAAACATTTTCAGTACCGGAGGGATAATCAAATTCCCTTCGTCCGGTGTCAACATAGACATGATCATTAGTCGTTTCACCGTAGTAAATCTGAGGGCGTTTGATTTCAATTTCAGGAATATTCTCTTCGGAAGGGATATTTTTAACCATCAAATTCGGTCTCCCCTCCCCTTGAATCTCATGTACCGGTGTCATGACCAGCCCGTAACCATGGGTGTAGATGAAATGCTGACTTACCCAGGTTTTAGATTTTTCCGCCAGGGATGCTTTGTCGAGTTCCCGTATGGAAAGCATCATCTGCCGGTACTCACCATTGATGATATAGCGGTCCACATCCACATCATAGAAAGAATAGTAGAGCCTGATTTCCTGCTGCTGCTTCAAGTTTTCCCGGAGCGCTCGCCAGTCCCATAACCGTATGTTATCCAGAACCGGCTGATTAGCTTCAACAACCTCCCTGTTGATATTTCTCCCCACCTCGTAAGTCTCTTCCTGAATAGTAGCGTCTGTCAGAGAATAGGCCTGTCTGGTAAAATTGATGTTATGTTCTATGTAGGGCTTTTCCAGGGCAACCTCATTCGGAGCAACCACCGTGGATTGTATCAAAGAAGGGGCCATCCAATTTCCGATAAGCAGTATTACTCCGAGAACTACCGGGATTGTTACCGCTTTTCCCGATACCTGAAGGCTCTCTTCCTGCATTCTTGAACCGGTTAATTTCAGCAGCACATTTTTAGAGAATCCGGAAATTATCAGCAATATTCCGAAGATTCCCATCAATATGGCGGAGATGATATAGACGGGCTGACGGACATGAATATCCGTCCATCCAGCCCCCGTGACAACTCCGGTCTGAGAGTACAGTAAACGGTAGATACTAAGAATAAATTCAAGGGCGATGAGCATGGAGAGGATTCCCCCCAAGAAGAGGAACGGTTTAATCCAACGGTATTTATCAACTTGCGGCGGACGGCCTTCACTGCCTACACTTCCAGCGCCTCTTTGTGAATAGGAGTTTATCTGCAGGAAAAATATTCCTCCCGCCAAAACAATAACTAGCAGAATTGACCAGACAGCAACAGCGGATAGAAAAGGAAGCCGAAAAAGGTAAAAGCCGACGGACATTCCGAATACCGGATCGGGGAAAGCTCCTTTCCCGCCGTTTAAGAAAAGAAGGGCTGGTTCCCACATTCCGGAAGCCCAGGCACCAAAAATAATTGCTCCCAGTATTGATCCGGAAAGAGGCAATGTGTCCCGGAACATCTTCCCCTCGTATTTCCGTTCGACACTCCTAAGAGGGAAATAGAGAACTAGAAAAGAGATAACAGCTCCAATTAGAAAAAGAAAGATGGCCGCGGCAAAAACGGTCCAAAAACGCTCCGAATACCCAACCTCCCGGAACCAGTAATATACGGTGTAATATTGAAAAAAGACATTAATTATTACCAGTCCGGCAATAACTGCTGCCAGAAATCCGGCATTTTTCTTTATTCGCCGGTAAAATGTCCGGTCATCAAACTGCGTTCTTCTTTTGGAAGTTATAATAAGGGGTATTGCCCCGCCTAAAACAATCAGTAATCCTATTATAAAAAACATACAGCTCCTCCCTCCATCTATGTTGCAAGGAGCATGCCATGTGATATCAGATAGAAACGGATTCCCAGAATTCTCTCCCCCAAGTGCTCTCGCGGTCGTCCCAATCTTTTGCTTCCCGGACCAATAATCGGCGGAGTTCTACAAGTATTTCTTTATAAGCGGGATCGGAAGCGAGGTTGACTGTTTCTTCCGGATCGGATTCAAGGTCGAAAAGCTGTGTGTTCCTATTCCCGGATACGGAGTATTCTATCAGTTTAAAGGAACCCCGCTTTATAGAACGCTGATACTGAGCATAGGCTCCAAAGACGTGTTCCCTCACGGGTTTTTTCTCTCCCTGCAAAAGGGGGAGAAAGCTAATTCCTTCAACGGAAGGAGGAATTGGTGCTCGTATCATATCGCAAATTGTGGGGTAAACATCCAAAAGATAGACAAACGAATCATTTCTGACTCCCGATTCTATTCCGGGACCGGTAAAGATCATAGGAATTCTCACACTATGATCGTAAAGACTCTGTTTTCCCAACAAACCGTGACAGCCTAAAGCGAGTCCGTTATCTCCGGTTACTATGAAAATTGTGTTTTCGAATTCACCCTTTTCCTTAACGGCCTCTATAACCCTTCCGATGCTGTAATCTATGTGAGAGATCATGGCATAATATTCCGCGATGTGCCTTCGGACAATCTCTTCCGTTCTGGGAAAAGGTGCGAGTTCCTCATCTCGAATGTGCAGGGCGCCATTATCGAAGGAATGTCCGCCTTGATAGTTTGCAGGCAAGGATATTTCATCAGGATTATACATTTTCAGAAACCTTTCCGGCATTGTCCTCGGATCGTGAGGGGCAAGATAGGAGAGATAGGTAAACCAGGGAGCATCTTCCGGAGCATTACGTATAAAGGAGACCCCCGCCTCCGTTATAGAATCTGTAGAATGAACGCCGGAATTGATATGGTCCGCCTCTCGGTATTCTACCTCATTGGAACGGAAAGGATCTGCAACATAGGGAAGTTTGGAGTTATATTTTCCGGAAGGATCGTAATGATAGGCAGGGACATTCCAGTGGTCCGCCATCCCCCCGAAGAAAACTTCGTCTCCTCCGGTAAAACTCCTGGCAAATGCTTCACGTCCATTATGCCATTTTCCGGATCCCCAGGTTTGATAGCCTTCCCGGCGCAGAGTTTCTCCAAGCAGAACATGTTCCTCAGGTACAGACCTTCCTGCGTTCTCAATATGGAAGAGTGTTCTTCCGCTATGAATCATAGCCCTGCTGGGCATACACACGGCGCCGACGGAACCGCCGGGAATATGCGCATGAGTAAAAACTGTACCCTGAGATACAAGACTGTCTAAAACCGGGGTATGGATTTCAGCATTTCCCAATGCCCCGATAGTATCGAACCGCTGATCATCCGTTAGAATAAAAACTATGTTCGGTTTCCTCATTCTTCTGCTCCCCTTCAAGTTAGAATCGATTTTCTTATCTTTAACCACTTTACCATAATTCGATGATTGCTTTCCAGCTGCTTACCGCGGATTGACGGAGTTCCGAGACATCCGGATTCAGACATTTTCCCGCTTAAGAGGCTGCAATTTGGGAGCAGCAAGAAGACCATTAGGACGGAGCTGGTATTCGTAGGACCAGCAATTCCCCTTGGTCCGCCATGCGTTTGGACCGGCCCATTTGAGTGTTTCGTCCGAGTTGTGAAGCTGTCCGAAGGAGTTATAACGGTTTCCGAACACCGTTATATCCAGCCTGTGCTCCCCTCCGCCCTGTAAGTCTAAATCTACCGTGTACGGTGAAAGAGCGATTTTACCTGCAGGTTGCCCGTCTAATTTTACCGAAACAAGAGGATTCCGGTATTTCGGTACTTCTAAACGGTACAATCCGGGGGCCTCTTTAAGAACGCAGCGGTAGGTAAAGTTTGCGCCGTAGAAGGGGAAGCCCTGCCGGGTAAGGTCTCCGGGATATACCATTTCCGGTTTTGCATTTATCACTGCCCGGGAGCCGTTGACGGTAACCCCGAAATCACCCAGCAGGTAAAGCCATTCAGGATTGGTAAGGGGACCGTAAGGAAAAGAAATTCCCAGAACCGATTCCCCCCGCTCTATTTCAGGAAGCCTGACGGTGCTGATGGAGCGGTCGGTAAACCATCCGTTTATCTCTACCTGCACATCTTCACCATTCAATGTAAGACTTAAGCTTTCAGCCTGTTCCACCGCTAGTGACGATTCAGGTATATCAATCTGAGAATGTATCCTGAATCTTAAAGAGAGACGGTGTCCGGCTCTGCCGTCCTCCCGCTCCATCACCCAGGGCTGAGCCATTCGGGAATTTCTTCCCGGCCATCCTAAAAGCTCTCTTAGTTTAGTATCCAGCCGGAGAATCTCTTCGGGACCCTGGTAGTTCCCGCTGTCCAGAGAATATTCAGCCTGATCCAGAACCAAAACATTCGGTTCATCCAAACTAAAGGAAACTGGATCTAAGAGATGGATCACTTCCCCTGCCGGGAGCATTTTCCGTTTTGGTACTTTGGTCAGTTTTCCTGTTCCCAGGAGCCCTTTGCCTTTCACCTTAAGGAGCAGGCTGTCGTGCGGGTAAAGGACAAAATCGGAATGGATCCATCCGTCCTCCGTTCGGCTTTTTATGGAATGCACCTCTCCGCTCATTGTATCCCACAGCTCAAGTTTTCCGCCTCCCCTTATTTTTACTGTAAGCTGTTCCGGTTTCGGATCATCAGGATTCTCCGGATGTTCCACATGGCAGAGAAAAAGCCACTTTGTATCGTTCTCCTCTCTGAGCTGATAGAATAGGTTGTCCGCCTCTGCTCCGGATGTATCGGTAACGGAAACATCCCGGAAGGATTCCAATGATTGAAGAAGCCCTGTCTCGGAAAACGGGATCACCTTTCCGGGAAGTTCCCGTGAAACCTCCGCAGGTTTTGCATTTATTAGTTCCGGAACGGATTCCAATACAATTACCTGACCGCCCGTTTCGGCAAATCTTCTAAGAAAGTCTACGGTCCCTCGACGCATCGTAATGAGGGGAGGAACTATCACCGCTTGATACCGCATTTCTCCCAAAGAATCCGGTGAGCTCTCACGGTATAGCTCCGGGATAAGGGATTCTGCAATATAATCAAAATCTATATGCCCGAAAAGAAGCCATTCGGTAAGTTCCTTGAACCGCCGGTCCATTTCCCGGCGTCTCCGGCGGTTACCGGATTCAGGACCTAAAAGGAGCCAGTAGGATTCCACGGGATGAATGATACCCACCTTAACCTGCGGATTCCCCCGTGTCATAGCCGTATTTACACGGGCAAAGTGGTTTTCTATTAAAGGGTATTCACGGTACCACGGTGATTGATATGAAATCGAGGCCGGATAATCACGCTTTGCCTCTCCCGCCATGGAAACCCAGCTCAGATGATGCACCCTGACGGTTACCCCGAGAGCCGCCTGCCAATCTCCCTGCAGTTTGTGCCCCCGAAAGTCAAAATCCCAGTTGGTGACTCCGTAGAGTTCGCTCATAACCCCGGGCCGCCCGTACTGATGAGCTGCACTCTGAGCCTGTTTCGCCGTTGAGTATTCCCTCCGGTCACAAAGCATGTCTATGCCGGGCAGCTGAAAAGAGCGGAATGATCTCATTACATCACCAACTGCCCGGGACTGACTATCAAGATTCTGTTCCGCCATAAGGTGCCCCGTAAGCATAATGCTGTGATTACCGCACCACCGGCCGACCTGATCGGCAAATGCGGAGGCAAACCTTTCGGCCACATGGTCATGATACTGATACCGTGCAGCGGAATACCTCCCTTCAGGAAAGTCCCAGAACAGTTCCGGAAGATAATCCAGAAGGTCCTCACCGTAGGCCATACGGTATGTTTCGTGAAGGTCGTCCGTAAAAGGAATAACCACATCGGTTCTGTCCTCTGCGTTGGCCAGATTCTGTTTATGAACAAACTGCGGTTCGTCGGTAAAAATAGCCGGGACAGTTTTCCCGAAATGTTTTCCTACCCTTTCAAAATACCTATGGTGGGTAAGTTTTATGAACTCAGCGACGGCTTGAGGATTTAATGTATCGGCATATGCCTGGTTATTGAACCAGGGAGTATCTTTTGCCGCTTCCAGGAAAGCATTCCAGACTGCGGCACCGGTATTTGACGGGACTTCTCCCGGATCCAGTCTTCTATACGTTTTAAGCAGACTTTTTTCCAGTTCTATTTCGTAGGAGGCAATCAGCTTTGGTGATTCTCCCCCTTCGTTCACATCGGAGGATAAGGAGGAGTCCGCGGACCCCTCCGCTTCACTGCAGCTCCATCTGAGATGCCGTGCCCGATAGGCGCGGTCTCTTGTCAGGATTCCCCCCGCGGACCCCGAAGGCCACCGGTCTTCGTCATAAAGCCATGCCAGCATATTCAACTCTTCAGCCTTCTTAACACAGCTTTCCACTAGATTCATAAAGTAGTCACTTAAGTACGGTACCGCCATACCGGAACGGCTATGCATATGAAATCCGCCCAATCCCATCTCCTTGAAAATCTCTATCTGCCTTAGGAGTTCATCCTCCTCCAAGAGACAGTTCCAAGCCCAGAAGGGTGTTCCCCGGTACTCAGAACCGGGATTTTGAAAGGCCGACTTTTCCAGCTGATTAGTTTTTTTGTATAACATGGCTCCTCCTTCCGCTATTCTACTCCTGATACCCGAGGAGGGGCAACTCCGAACAACCGTAGACCGGCAATTTTAAAATTTACACTTTAAAATTGCCTTCTTACTAATACAGAAGGGGAAATTGCTGTTTTAGATAGGGCTGTAATGAGCAATAATAATATATTAGTTCAGCATTACCTGTCCGCCCGTGACCGGAAGGGCCTGTCCCGTCTCGTACTGCTGTTCCACCAAATAGAGAATTGCCGTCATAACATCCTTCACGGAACAGCCGCGGTTCATTGGAACTTTTGATTCGTAGTACGTCTTAACATCGGCGATACTCTTTGCGCCTTCCACCTTGCCGGCATCTAAGTACTGCCGGAAAAGTCCCTTCTCAGGATCAGACCACAATGGGCCTTCAAAGAAGTTTCCGGGACACACAGCGTTTACCTTGATGTTATCCTCCACCAACTCTAAAGCGAAACTCTGGACAAGACCTAAGCCGCCGAATTTACTCCCCGCATACGCTCCATTCCTGTTTGAACCTTCCAGACCCGATTTTGAATTGATCTGGATGATGTCGGAGAAGTAGGATTTACCAGCCGCCGCCGAAAAGCCCTTGTTCTGCTCTGCCATGATGGGGGAACTGTACTTTGTGCAGAGGAAGAAACCACTGTAATTTACTCCGGTTACAAACTGAAAATCTTTAAAGGAAAGCTTCTTGACGCTTCCCGCCTTAAGAACCCCGGCATTACTTACGAGAAGGTCAACACCTCCAACTTCAGCAACAAGGTTTTTAACCGCCCCGGATACCGATTCTTCATCAGTTACATTAATGTGGTATGCCGCTGAAACGGTTTTTCCGTATTTTCCGTTAAGATCCGATGAAACCTGTCTTGCTCCCTCTATGTTTAAATCGGCAATTGCCACAAAAGCGCCTCGGGCTGCCAAGTCCCGGGCAATACCCTCACCAAACCCCTGAGCTGCGCCTGTAATAAGACATATTTTATCTTTAACGGCGGAGTAACGGCTCCGGGGATCCCCCTCTCCGGTTTGTATCAACTGGAGCGTTTTCCTCGTTCCGGATTTTATTTCCTCAAGTTCATCGTAATTATCTCCGGATAAATAGATATCTTCATTCCCCAGAAGCACAGCCCCGGGGAAGCCGCCCTTCTTTTCTATAAAATCCTTCACTATCCTGATAACTTGCTCAGTCAGGATTTCCTCGGCGGAATCCGGAACCCATACAGCAGCATATGAATCTCTTAATTTGCGGTAAAGTTCTCTGCTTCGGACATGACGCATCAAGAGTCCTGTCCCTTCTTTTGCGGACATACCCCTTAAAAAGGGGGAAATGATACTGAAATCGGAAGGTCTCATCTGTTAACTCCTTTCTCCATCTTGTACTCCCGAGACGGCGCGGCCCATACCGCTGTAAAGCTCAATCCGTTTTAGAAGTCCCTTCATTCTAAAGGGATTATCCGGACTGAAAAGTCCTAAGGAAGGACTTAATTCACTAAGCCGTTCGTGTGCTATAAGTGCCCAAGTGTTCTTAAAAAGATGACGAAACTGAGGGTCCTGTATTTCCGGACAATTAAAACTCTGACGGGAGCTGTTGATATCAACCCCGCTTATCTCCATCAGATCGTAACCGGCACACAGTTTCTGCACCCGGCTCAATTGTTCCCGGGTATTTCTTGGCGGCATATAGGTTACCGCCTTAAAACCTAAGTCCTTTAATTCCTCCAGGAGTTCCTCCAGATAATCATCCTCAAATTCTTGAGCCTTCTTATCACCCGTGGGTGATTCCGTAACATCACCAAGATATGCATAGGCGGGTATACCTCCGACACGATTCACAAAATCAACTGCCTTGGAAACAGGTATACATTCCTCCTCGGTGGGGGATATAAAAAATGTTTCGGTGAAGGTGCTCTTTAGTATTCCTAAAAGATCATAAATATAGTGAGGATTCTCTGAATCCTTAAGGCGGGTTTGGATTTTTTCAGGGAGGTTAATATCGAGTTTTTCGGTGAGAAAGGACATAAGGTTCTTCCCTCTGCCGAAAGCAGCTTCCATCTTCCTGCATAATGCAAAAATAATATGCCTTTCCGTAATGCTCCCGCCCTCTGAAGCCATTGATTGATTATATACATCATCCATATAATCGATCTTATCTATATTAAACGGTTCTATCTGTCGATTAAGTTCCAACACCATTTGACGGTTTCTTAGATTTCTGGCTTCCTGTATCGGTCTGAGAAATGCGTCCAATTGGTCAATACTATGTTCCGGGACACCTTGGAACACGATGTATCCGATATTAGGAAGATCAGGATTGTTGAGGGTCCTCCCCTCCACAGACGTTCCGGAAAAATTTACACGCAATTCACATCCTGCGGTGGAGGCTATTCCCAGGATAGAACAGGCACTCCGCATTTCCCGGGCGGCTGCAATTGAATCGTGATCTATACTTCCAACCGCTTCGAGTCCCGCCTGGTAAGCTTTATATGCCGCTAATGTTGGAGAGTATGGACTGAAGGAATAGAAGGTGTGAACATGATTATTCACCTCACCCGCCGGTTCCGGTACTGGAATTCCGGAAAGCACTATTTTATTAAGGTTCTTAAGCCGTTCCTGCACTGTAGGAGCATTCAGAAGCTCTATTTCTTTCACTTAGATAATCCTTAAATGTTTTTCCGAACCATAACCCGGAGTTCTTCTTTAAGTCAACGGTTATTCTTTAATTCAGCTGGAATGGCTTTGTGAGTTTTTTCTCTCCGTATCAGCCCGCTCCTGTTTGGCCATTGCGGCTTTCTGCTCCTTCTTTGCTTCCTCGTGCTCCTTCTGCCCCCGGAAATTCTCTTTTCGGCTCTCCAGGTTTGTTAAAACTTTTTCACGGCCATACACAATGAGGTTATCGCCTTTGGAGACCTGTGTATCTCCGTGGGGTGTGCCGATATAGGCACCGTCACGCCTGCGGATTCCAATTAGGTTTATACCTTCTTCTTTCAACTCCAGATTTTTTAATTTTTTATTTTCCAGCCAATCACCTTTTCTACACCCGGAGAACCTCTCCTGGAAGCGCTTTCGGACCCCAATATGCACGTTCTGGCAGACCAGGTTGCATGGGCGTTGGGGGAATTAGGATATAAACCCGCCATTCCGAAACTAATGGAATATATCACCGCTGAACATCCTCCCCGTATCAGGGCTATGGCCATCAGGGCATTGGGAAAACTGGAAGCCGGGGAAGCCGCTAAACCAATGGAGCAAATACTCCGGCAATACATCGGACCTACGGGAGATTCTTCCTCAGGGATACCACCACACATTGCAGGATCAACTGTTATTGCTCTAATTCAACTCAGTTCGGAAGAACCTGAACTGAACCGGTTTATTCTAATTTACCGCACATATCATGAATTGACGGAACCTGGAGAGGTTTATGAAATAAGTGATGCCCTATGCGACTTTCACAATATTACTGATGAATGGTTATTGGCTTCAAAACCAGGAACCAACAGTGCAGAAGCCTTGCTTTCCTACTGCAGAAGTAATACACGGCTTCTTAAAAATCATCCATCCCTGATAAACGCGCTAAAAACGAAAGACACCGGGAACATAAAAGAAATTTTTTCGAAAAAACACCCAAATCTCGCGCAATCCGATTCCGATATCATAAACGAAGGCTCGGTAAAAGCACTGTATGTCATGCTGCAAAGAATGAACCGATGGAGTGATCTCCACACACTGGCCGCTGCAATCACCCTTTTCGGGCATCATTGATTCTGCTTACAATAATTACTACTCTTTCAGTCCGCCTATCAAAAGACCGGATACAAAGTAGCGCTGCAAAAAAGGATATACCAATACAATCGGCAAAAATGTGAGCATAGTCATGGCTGACCGGACCGATTCCGGTGTCACAATTTCCGATTCAGCATCCTGGATAGCTTCCTGTGCAGACTGGGCGTCTTGAGACGCAATGGACATGGCACTCTGCAGTCTCTTCTGCAGCTCAAACTGCAGGGTCGACAGGTTCTCATTTCTGGAAGCATAGATATACGTATCTATCCAGCTGTTCCAGTGAAAAACCGCGATAAAAAGGATTGTTACCGCGATGGCGGGAAGAATTATGGGCATGACAATTTGGAAAATAATGCGGAACTCATTGGCGCCGTCAATTCTGGCGGATTCGATAAAGCTGTCGGGCTGCTGTTTAATAAAGGTCCTTACGATAATTATATTGAACGCAACCGCTAAGTGCGGAAGGATGTAGACCCAGAAATTGTTGAGAAGGCCTAGAGAACGGAATAAGAAATAATTCGGAATAAGTCCGCCTGAAACATACATTGTTAAAACAACCATGAAGGAAATAATCCTCCGGAGAATAAATTCTTTTCTGCTTAACGCGTATGCAATAAGAACAGTAGATATAGTGGCAAAAGATACGCCAACCGCTGTTCTAACTACAGACACTACCGCTGCCTGACCAAGACGTTCGTTGCTCCGGAGCAGCCGTTCGTATGCAGCAGTAGTAAAATCACGAGGAAATAGAGTAATTCCTCCTCTTATTGTATCAATAGAATCATTTAAGCTGATCGCCAGGGTGTGCAGAAAAGGATAAACTGTAATGAATCCGATAAACAGCAGGTAAAGGGTAATTATACCATTAATAATCCTATCTTCTACTCTAAGACGTGCTATCCAATATTTCCTGTTTTCTTTAGTCATCAGAATAAATACTCCATATCTGCTCGTTTAATGACGAAATTAGCCGAAACAATCATTATAATACTTACAATGGAATTAAAAATTCCCGCTGCAATGGAAAACGCAAACCTGCCGTATACTAGACCGTATCTTAATACAAAAATAGAAATAACTTCAGAAACATCATTTACTAAAGGATTACCAAGAAGGAGCTGCTGCTCAAATCCGGAACGGAACAAATAACCCAGATTCAAAATCAGTAAAACAGTAAAAGTAGGTAATATTCCCGGTAAAGTCACATGCCATATCCGCCTAAGCCTACCGGCACCGTCTATAGCCGCTGCTTCATAATATTGAGGCTCTATTCCAGCTATAGCTGCTAAATACACAATAGAACTCCAACCCATGGATTTCCAGGTGTTACTCAAGGCTATAATTATCCAGAACCATTGCGGTTTACCTATCCACATTTGGGGTCTGTCGATTATACCGAGTTTAAGCAGTATCTGGTTTACCAACCCGTTATGGATGGAAAGAATATTCAGAATGATATTAGCGGCAACAACCCAGGAGACAAAATGGGGTAAATATGAGAATGTTTGAACGGTACGTTTGAAACCTTTAGCCCTTGTTTCGTTCAGCGCGATAGCTAAAACGATGGCTGCCACCGTCCCGAATACCATGCTGAGAGAACTCATAGCAAAGGTGTTTCGAAAAACTCTCCAGAATTGAGGGAGCCTGAGGAGGTTCCGGAAGTGTTTGAATCCTACCCATTCTGAACCGGTGACTCCGAGTCCGGGATTGTAATCGGTAAAAGCTGCGAGCCAGTACCACAGAGGTACGTAAAAAAATATTACAATATACACCAAAAAACCGATGCCTATGATCATTAGTTCTTTTTGTCTGAGCGCCCGCTCCAAAATGCTTTTCTGCCGATTCGGTTTGATTAATTGAGAGTTCAACATGCCGTTTTTTTTCATAGTTTCCGTCTTCATTCTGACAGCAATTTTAAATGCCGCGTTCATGGAAAGAAACAGGACAAAATTAAAAAGAACACCATACAAACTTCGAATTTACCCCTTTGATCTTTTTCAAAAAAACAAAACGGTATGCTATACTAGAGAATGATGATTCATAGGTTTTCTAATAAAATTATCAGTTTTCTTGACAACATCAGTGTTAGGAAGAAATTAATCCTCACCTATATTATCGGCTTCGTTCTGCCGCTTCTTATGGTAGGATTTGCAACTAATCAGATACTGATCAAACAGCTGAAAATTTCCGAGCAGCAGCGCGGACAGGCTGTATTGACTGTTGTAAAAAGCCAGCTGAGTGAAAGTTTTCAGTCCATATACCGCTTATCCGGGATACTCTATAACGACGAATTGATTCAGACCATGCTTACGGACTGGAAAATTAATCAGGTAGGTCATCTGCTCCGTTACAGGATTCAGATGAGATATTATCTCGACAACTTTATATCGGCATACCCCCTTGTGGACAACATCCTTCTTTACACCTCAAATCCGGCCGTCATCCGGGGAGGTGCTGTTCTCATGCTGAATGAGGATGTAATGACCTCTCCGTGGGCAGAGCAATATTTTTCCCAAGACAAACGGACCTATTCATCGGTATATATTGAAACGACACCGATTCAATCCCGGAGAATGTTCTCTATGATCAGCAATATGGGGACAATAGAGGAAGATGAGATCAGTATACAAACGTATCTCCGGCTTGACCTGTCTATGTCCATCCTGTCAGATCTTCTTTCCAACGCTACCCCTTTCGGCACTACATTTCTCGTTGACAGTCAAGGACGGATAGTAGCAGAAAGCGATGATACCAATAGCGCAGCTGCCCATTTTAGCTATTTTGATAGTACAGAACACTTCGATGAGCCTTATTTCGAATACAGTGTTCCGCTTGAGGAACCCGCGGCATTTTCCCAATTCCATGTGGCAGGAAGATTTCCGTATCAGACAGGCATGGCTATTTCCAGATTTTTCTCTTTAGGAATAGCAGGCATTGCATTTTTGAGTATATTGTTTGCTTCATTAGTTCAATTCGGCATCGGATATTCCCTCTCCCGGAGGCTCAGACTTCTCACTCATAGTATTCAGAATTCGGAAAAAGACCATTTCCCGTCCGTATCGATAAAACCCGGGACGGATGAATTAGGGACTACAATCGGAGCTTACAACCGGATGGTTTCCACAATTGATCGGCTTCTGAAAGAGGTGTATGAAGAAGGACTCATGGTAAACCGGCTGGCTGTAGAAAAAAGGCACGCTGAGCTGGAGGCCCTCTATTCGAAGATAAATCCCCATTTCCTGGCAAACAGTCTCAATACGATCCGCATGAAAAGCCTAAAACGGAATGAGACCGAAACAGCAGATGTGCTTAAATCATTATCACACCTTTTTGATTTTCTGACTACCTGGAAAGATGAGATGATTCCCGTAGAAAAGGAGGTTGTATTTATAAAAAACTATCTTGCCCTGCAGCAGTACCGGTTTGGCGAATCCTATCAATACACAGTGGAAACAGAACCCGGGGTCCTGCATCTTCTGATCCCGCGGATGATCGTCCAACCCCTGGTTGAGAACGCAAGCATCCATGGAATCGAAACCAGAACTAAGCGGGGAAAGATAACCGTTTTATTCAGTAAAAAAGATAATAAGCTGCATATTACAATAGCAGATAACGGAAAGGGAATGGATGAATCATTTCTTAAAAACCAGATTAATAAAATCAAGAACCACACTATGTCCGGAGGAAGCATCGGGCTTCAGAATGTGTATAACCGGCTCGTTTTGATATACGGGAATGATGCTGATTTCCGTATTGAAAGTGAGATAAGAACCGGAACACAGGTTTTTTTGACTATCCCGTGTGAAAGGAGACAGGAGAAAGATGAAAAAAGTGATTCTTGTTGATGATGAACCAGGAGTAGTCGACGGGCTCTCGATTCTCATCAATTGGGCTGATTACGGATTCGAAATTGCCGGTACCGCTGAGGACGGTTCTGAAGCGCTGAAGCTCATCAAGGATATGACTCCTGATTTAGTGGTAACCGATATCCGGATGCCGGGAATGGACGGTCTTGAACTCATTAAAAAAACAAAAAACTGCTGCAAAAATTCCCCCCGGTTTCTAATCATCAGCGGACACCGGGACTTCAACTACGCTAAAAAAGCCCTTACTCTAGGTGTGGACGATTATGTCCTCAAACCTGTCTATGAAGAAAACTTGACGGAAGTGCTGGAAAATATAACCCAAAAGATGCAAGAAAAGCCAAACCCTATTAATGAACCTGTGCGGCTCGGAGAAATGGTAAGCAGTGAAATAGAACCTTCACAGGATCTTCGTTCCATCTGCGAGGAGGGATGTTTCCTGGTATGGGGCTTAATCGACAATCTTCCTCTTCTTGAAAAAAAGGATAGTGGTATAGCACGTGAAAAGCTTGAACGGTTTATGACAAGGATTATTAAACTAGGACCGAACATCGGCTTAACCGAACCTCAAAATGATCTTATCCGGACTGTTATTTCGACCCCTAAACTCCAGAAATACTATGGAACCGCGGATGTGTACATGGAAAAGCTGGCATCACTCACTTCTACCGTTCATGGTCCTTCTTACTCTTTCATATTTACACCCCCCCTGTCTTCTTTATCAGACCTGAACCTCTGGTGGCAAAGAACTCCGCGGCTCCGGGAATTAGTTCTTGCCTACGGTCCGGAAGCATTGATGAATGCAGAAAAGCTATGGCATGAAGGAGCTGAGAATATCACCTATAAATTAAAATCAGGACAAATACTCCTAGACAGCATCGTGAACAATGAACGGAATAAAATAATAGAAATTATTTCCGGGAACGAAAAATCAGCGGTCGAAACACCTTTAGAGCCGTCTTTGATCCTGAATTTTATAAAAAAGATGTGTTTTGAAATGTACCGGCTGGTAACTGAAATGAACGGGAATCCGGCTAATATCGATGAACTGTTGGTACTATGCAGTAAAGATCTCAAATATGTATGCATTAAAACTGTTTTCTCTATCCTCAAAGAATCTGCTTTGGCGACGGCCGCTTATATGGCTTCTCTAGATACTATAAGGCCTTCCGCCCGGATGCAGCACATAAAACAGGATCTGATGCAGTCCTTCACCCAGGATATAACCATCTGTGAACTCGCCTCCCGGCACGGAATAAGCCCTGCCTATTTGGGACAGCTTTTCCGGAAAGAATACGGTGAATCGTTCAAGGACTACCGGAACAGACTCCGGATCGAGGAGGCCGCCAGACTGCTTAGGAAAACCGATCTCAGGATCTATGAAATCGCACAGCGGGTGGGATATCAGAGTACCGACTATTTCGAGCGCCGCTTTTCCGCGTTTTATACCATGACTCCTTCCGCATATCGAGCGGAAATCACCAAGGATACTCCAGAACGGGCAGTCTAATTGCAGCGGCTAATAATCAAAGTATCCTCTCTATTTCGATACCGCAGACAAAAAGGCTGCCCTCCGCGAAGGAAGACAGCCTTATATTTTACTACTGTGAGTTTTATTTATGGATTAGCATTTAAGGTTTTGTGTTCTTTACGATAATTTCCTACATATTCAGCCCGTTCCATCCATGGGCTCACATCTACATCTTCAAATGCATCAATGTAGTTGTCCCAAACAGCTTCGAAAGATCCCGCGTCAGCAAGGATGAGTCTTGGAACCCACCTTCTCCGGAATTCATCCCATTCCGCGTATGCCGCCGCAACTTCATCTTCCCGGGAGATATTCCAGGTCCAGCCGTGGCTGGGCATCTCTTTCTGGGTCCAAAGGAGTCCGGGAGCATCGATATTGTAAGCTTTCAGGTATGCTTCATCTTCCGGATACACCTTGAACTTGTAACCGAAGATTTCAGGATCCCAATTCGGTCTTAGATAACTTCCGTTCTGCATTCTGTAGAGCCCGGAAGCATAAGGCAAATGACGGCCGCCGGTTGCAACCCCCTCTTGCGAACGTACCTGATCACTCTTAGACCACCAGGCAATCATCTGCGCTTCAGTCATATAATAGGTGCCGTCATCAGCAATGGAGAATGATTCGCCGGGAATCTTCCACCATCGTGCGGTGATGGCGTCATCAGAAAGCCACCGTTCAACAAAAACATCCCATACCAGATCTTTATCTTCCGCGTCCGGCATTATAGCGAACCCGCCGATAATTCCCTGGGGAGCGCTGATTCTGTGGGGCGGAACAATGTCTTCTTCAAAAGCTACAGGGACGCCGACCCACCGGTGCATGGAAAGGCCCTGTTCTCGTAACGCTTTTTCCGGGGGTCCTTGCTGGTAACTATAACCGTATCCTCCGAGATAATTCCCCTGCGCCAGTTTTGTTTTATACTGCTCCTGGCTGTGAACAAAACTTTCTTCGTCCAGGAGTCCATCCATATAGAGTTCATTCAGGGTTTTTAGAAACCGTTTTTCGTTATCCGTTCCTGTTGTAATCTGGGGAACCCACTTGCCGTTGACATCGTCGAACCAGAACCCGCCGCCGTCTACGTATCCGTCCAGCTCCGCCGGGGGATTGGTCAAAGTGTCAAACTGCCATCCCGTGTTCTGAAAAACATACGCATAGGTCTTGTGTCCGTTAATAGTGGGATTTGCTTCGGCATAATCTCTAAGCAGCTGAATGTATTCATCAAAGGTAAGAAAACGAGGATAGTCTCCGAACTCAAGTACAGCCTGCTGGATCATCCACCCGCCGCCGGGCATATCCAGGGATGCTTCGTTTGGAACACCGTTACTCAGGTAAGGAACCATTCCGTCTTCCCGGACAAAATGTGAATCGATGTAGCTTTGCGGGTAAAGCCGGTCTAAGGCAGGGCTGTTACGGATATAAGCAGACAAATCCGTATACACACCGGCGTCGACAAACATGGCCATTTCAGTATTTCCGCAGGCTATGGCATCGGGATATTCGCCTGAAGCAAGAATTATACCTGCTTTCTGCTGTGAATCACCGACTGTGTATTCCCATTTGATATTCGCCTGAAGAGCATCTTCAAGCATTTTACCGGTCGGGGTATTATCCAAATCTATCTCCGGCGGATTGTTACTTACCCAGATGTGCAAGGTAGGTCTTTCTCCCGCAGTTCCTTCCTTTTCACCTGCCGCGAAAAGGGCTCCTGCTGCTACTGCTAGTACAAGCAGAATCATGAACAATTTTTTCATAAACACTCCTTTTTAGAAAAATATTAATTCCGCCTACGGCGAATTCGGCAAATCTTTTTCTACCGATAAAACATTGTACGGCCCGCCTTTCGAAGCTGTAAACGTAACAAAATACGAAAAAACACCGTACAAATTATAAATACACCTAATGGATTTAGAATCCGTCCTCATTTTATACCTTTAGGCAGCAGAGAGAGGTATGATTTTCAAAGAATAGCCGTAAAATAATCGAATAAAATAAGAATTTTAAGCTTACCCTTAGTAAAAGGGTAATTCTTTAATTGCATATTTAGAATTTATGAAAGGAATCTCGGAATATGCAGGGATTTACCTCTGGGGAATAAGAATCAGATGGTGTACATCCGGAAAAAACTGTTTCATTTTTTCAGAGGTTAATTGTAAGATCCTATCCCCGGCTTCAAGCCGGATTATCCCTGCATCCAGTCCGTAAGGTTCAGTGTATTCTCCGGCAGGGACACTAACGAATGAAACCGACTCGGTACCGGAAGTGAATACGCCGAGTGCTCCTGCCTGCTCCGCGGTTGTACCCAGGTACGCGATTATCCGGTAATTTCCTGCCTGTTCCACGGATAGTTTCCATTCCGCGGCAAGTCCGCGTTTAACCCAGCGTCCTACGGATCTGCTCCCGTTCAGGTACCGTTTGTGACAATGCCAGGTCACTTCTCCCGGCGCGGGAATAAGTTCCGCCGCTTCTGCCGGCACCAATGTGGGGAAACGGGATTCCACCCGGACGCGGGGAGCGGGAAGCGCGTAAACGCGGGTGATTTCCGGAGGCGCGGAGAAGTCGATTTCCAGCACTGGATTGGTTCCCGGCGGCAGAGAAGGCAGATCCTTTATTTTTATAACTCCATCCTGCCGGTTTACCGGCAGTCCGGTTTCCTTCCGGAAAATACCGCAGCGCTCAGGCTCCCCGGATACTCCGTCAATGAGTACCCTGTCCCCCCGGGGCCACCGGGAAAGATGAACAAAAAGGGACCGGTCTTTTTTGACTGTACATCCTATCGGATTCCGCTGCTGTTCGTACTCCTCGTAAACCAGGGCGTTTCCGGGCTGAACATCGGAAACGGAGAAATCGTAATCGCGAATCCAGGAACCGATATCGGAAAGCCGGACGGTGCACTCCGGCCGGATCCTTCCGTCCGGCTGCGGTTCAACGTTCAGGAGGTAGTTTGCCCCCATACTCCGGGAAAGGCACAGCCGGTAAATCAGTTCAGGAGAGGAGTGGAAAGGCTGGTCCTTGTGGAACCCCCAGCCTTTTAGTCCCATGGCATCACATATTTCGATTTTACCGGTGTTCTGCTGGATATCATATTTTTCCGGAAAAAAACGTTCCGGGGTGATAAAATCACCCAAGTGCCCGTTTACGGTCTGATGGTTCACTCCCCGGTCGTTGATTACCATGGAGGGTTGTCTATCCCGGCATTTATCCAGGATCACAGCCAGCTGATCCGGCGGCAGCTGCTCCGATGACCCGTCGAGCCAGAGGAGATCGATCCTGCCGTAGCTGCCGGTCAGCTCCTCAAGCTGTTTTGTAACGAACGCTGTGTAGGCTTCCTTGGTCTGTTCAAACTTTCCTGACTCCCGGTAGTACCAGTTGTCCGCGGCGTGGTAGATACCGAACCGGAGGCCGGTATTTCTCACCGCGTCGGCCAATTCCAGGACGAGGTCCCGCCTGAAGGGAGTGTTTCCTATATGGAAATCCGTCG
The DNA here is from genome assembly GCA_964618265.1 of uncultured Spirochaetales bacterium. Taxonomy (GTDB): domain Bacteria; phylum Spirochaetota; class Spirochaetia; order CAYLLE01; family CAYLLE01; genus CAYLLE01. The sequence continues at coordinate 26,081 of CAZUAE010000003.1, forward strand.
CTTTGGTATGAAAGAGGCAGAACCCCTCGCCGTGTTTCGTGGTGATTACCGCATACCGGGCGCCTGAATCCCTGATCCGGGCCGCCCATTCATCCGCGTCAAACTGTTCCGGATTGAATTGGGGGAAAAGCCGCTTCCGGTAGGATAAAGGATCCATTTCATGGTAATAGTTTTCGTTACCGCCCATTAGCGAATAGAGTCCGAAATGAATAAAAATACCGAACCTTGCCTGTGAAAACCAATTCCGCTGATCCTGCATCATTCTGTTCCTTTTTTACTATCTCCTTCCATCAATTTATGGAGATCCCTGTTTCCCTGGACCGTCTTCTTGACGGGCCGTTTTCCCTGGAACGGAATATCTCCGTAGAGCGCCTTTACCACCGCAATCTGTACGCTTTCCGACTGGCCCCAGGCGTTTATACCTACAGGCGCAAGGGGGAAATACTGTTCATGGATATAAGGAGAGCCAAAGGAGATGATGATGGTTTTCTCCCGGCCGTAACAGAGCCCTTCCCATGCCGCTCCCAGGGAATTTCCATTGACTGCGGGATCGATGAAACCGAGACCTAAGGTGCAGAAACAGAAGATCATGAGATCGTACTGTTCATACATATCCTTAAGGCTGTTGATGCCTAACTCAGTTTTAACATCAACGGAGGCCCCCCGGGCTTCGAACTCCCCGGCCAAATTTTTCAACTCTTCCCGGTTTTCATCGGTAGCCGCCGCAATTAATAGAAGTATCTTCTCCGTGTCTCCGGTCAGGGGCAGCAGGCCCGTTCTGTCCCGTTCAAGGTGAATCGATTTTTCGGCAAGCTCCAGCGGGAAACCTTCCCGTGCTTCCGCGGGAGCATGCTTCGGCTCTTCCGCGTTTCCGGTTAGACCGTGAAACTCCTTAAGTTTACCAATCCGGGTCAGAGCATCATCCAGACGCTCCGCGGAGATTCTGCCTTTTTCCGCCTGTTTTTCGATATAATCCAGCGAGTCCGCCATGGGCCATAAGAGCATATCGCATCCCGAAGCGAGACACTGAAATTCAGTCTCCCGCCGGTCCTCATACCAGGCAAGAAACCCGCCCATCATGAGAGCATCAGACACGATGAGTCCGCTGAAACCCATCTCTCCCTTCAGGAGATCGCAAAGAAGTTCCCGGGACAAGGTACCGGGAGGCGCCAGTCCCAGGATACGCTCTTTCTGGTATGCAGGAAAAGCTATGTGTCCCGCCATGATCATATGAAGCCCTTCATCGATCAGCTTTTGAAAAACCTTTCCGGAATATTTCTTCCAAATATTTACAGAAAGAGGGTTTTCACTTGTCACAAAGTGCTGGTTTCGGAAATCAAACCCGTCTCCGGGAAAGTGTTTCGCTGTGGCGCTGACTCCGGCATCCTGCATGCCCCGGACCAATGGCCTTAGTATCTTTACTACATGGTCCGGGTCATCACCGGCGGACCGCACATTCGTAACTTGATTGAACGGGTTAAAATTGATATCCGCCACTGGAGAGTAGGAAACATGCCCCCCCAGCTGCCGGACCTCTGAGCCGATTACGGAACCGTATTCATAGGCAAGCCCGGGAGAATCTGCGGCGGAAAGACCCATAATACTGGTCAGCTTAGTCATACCGAATACGTTCTGACCTACTCCCCATTCAAAATCCCCCATCACAATCAAGGAGTTCGGACTTGCTTCCTGCAGCGTATCAATAATCTTCCGGGTTTCCGCCGCCGCCTGATCCCGGTCCTTGATTACTTCACCTCCCACAAAAATTCCCCCGATAGGGTACCGCTCGAAAAACTGCTTCAGTCCTCCTAATTTTTCCGCGGTATCAAAAACACCTTTAGTTGTAAACACCGCTGTTTGACATATCTTTTCCCGAAGAGAAAGATTACTCATAAAAAGCCTCCTTTAACGCCAGAGCGGGAGAATTCCCTTACCCGTCTTCAGCCAATGGGAAAGGATGATAAAAACGCTGGCTGTCCAGGTATATCCCCGGTCGTGAAGGGGATCACCGGTAACCACGTTGAAACACTCGGCAAATCCGGACTTCTGACATGTGTCGCAGAACCGCAGGGAGATTTCCCGAGCCAAACGGGTTTTACCCGCGTCAACCAGACCGTATACAATCAGCATGGTAGCCGGAGCCCAGGCCGGTCCCCGCCAATACCCGTCCGGTATAAACTCACTGCTCTTCATGGATTCGGTGGCCAGGCCGTACTTGCCCAAAAAGGCGGTCTCGTCACCCAGATCGGTTGTCAATTTTTCGAGCACATTTTGGGGAAGGAGACTTCCCAGCACTACGGGGATCCGAAGAAGCAGTGAACCCGGCGGGCACGTTCGATGACTTCCGTCCTGAAGTCCGACAAAGCGGCCGTCCCGGATACTGTGTTTCAGGAGCGCCTCTAAAAGCTGCCGGCTCTTCTGCCTATGATTTTCCGCGTCTGTAAATAAGCTGAGCCGTTCCGCTGCTTTCGCCAGCACCTGAAGCTGTTGGACAAGCATTGCCGAAAGGTCCGGCGACTCCACCGGCGGTTCAATGTCAAAGACCGTGGCATCGTCCCAGCCGCTGTCATTACCGTGGTGATACTGACAAATTCCGTCACCGTCATCATCCCGGAAACGGAACCACCAGTAGGTCGCTTTGAGGAGTTTAGGATAGATCCGGGCGAGTTCCCGCTCCCCTACCGCTCCGTACTGGAGCAGATGAGAGAGGACAAGACCATGTACCGGAGGTTTTGTGTAGACAAAACCGATCTTCCGCTGGTTGATCCCGTCCGCCAAAGCTCCTTCATCCAGCTGATGATCGAAATGAAGCTGATACATCTCCCAAGCCATTTCGGGGTCCCGGAGCCCCATTGCCCAGGAATTGAAATAGTTATCCCAGTTCCAGGCGTTAAGCATCCGCCGTTTACTCATAATCATTGTTGGATGATAAAAATTATGAGAAGCCGGGACAAAGCTGGACCAGGTAATATAAGAAGCGAGACAGGATGTTTCGGCGTAGCGGTCTTCCGCTTCCGGCGCGAGGGCATGCCAAGCCTGCACTTCCTTTTCCACTTTCTCAGCATCCCCGTCAAAAGAACCCATTACCGGTTCTCCAAGGTTTTCACTTTCGTAGTCGGTGATGAGAATTTCGGCATCTGGTGATAAATCGAGGATGTAATTTTTTGAGTTTTGATGACGCCGGGCCCCTTTTGGCTTAGGTCCCCACTCTGCGGGACTTTCGAGATCACCTGAAATAAGGCGTATATCGTGCTTGATATTAGCGGCAACACAGCGCCAGGCAGTGTTCTTCTCATCCTCTTTCCGGCTGATCGGGAGGAAAGCTTCCCAATTTCCCGCTGATTCTTCGGGCACAGAAAGACGGAGAGATATACCCCGGCACCGGATCCGAACCTGCCTCTTCCGGGGCATGAGGAGCTCTACTGTCCCCTTCTCTCCCTCAAGGATCAGCATATGGGGAAAAGCCTGATACGAAAAAGGCACAGGGCTTCCGTCCGATCGGAGGGACAAAGCATACAGCGGAATTGTTTCTCCTCCGTATATATACCGGAGTACAATGGAATCGAGGGAAGATTTTCCGGTTCCCGCAGTTAGAACTGCCCAGTTTGTGTTGCGCCGGGAAAACGCAAAAGAGTCTAAATCCAGTCTGCAAAACTTCATTATATGCTCCTTATCCGGATATTCCGGAAAGTGTACCGGTTCGTCATTAGAAAAACAACCGTACAAAATACGGATTTCTTCCTCAGAAAATAACGGGTGCCTCCGGTCATGGACATGAATCCGTCTTAAAATTATTATGAACCGGTGGTAGCAGAGGAATTCTCGCGGCATATGATTGTACATGGAAACGAAGAGCATCCCTTATCATACACCTCATAGCCTGATATGATATCTTGTTATGCAGTATAAACGGGAGGCACGATGAACAAACCCAATGTAATTTTCATACTTGCAGACGATATGGGGTACGGTGATTTTTCCCGATTCAATGGAGGTATTTCCAAAACACCGTGTCTCGATTCCCTTATGGACCAGGGGGTAACCCTTACCCATCACTACTCAGCAAGCCCTGTGTGCAACCCCAGCCGCGCCGCCCTCATGACCGGCCGGTATCCGCACAGAACCGGCAGTATCGATACCCTGGAATGGCGGGGACTGGAAAGGCTGGCGCTGCGGGAACAGACCATTGCAGGCTGCCTGCAGAATGAGGGATATACAACCGGCCTTATCGGCAAGTGGCATTTGGGCGCTTTTGATCCCAGATATCATCCGGTGCGGCGAGGCTTCGATGAAACGGTATGTTTTCGGGGAGGAATGCACGATTACTACGACTGGCGCATCGAATGGGGAACCGGAACAGTGAAGCGCGGAGACGGCCGGTATCTCACCGATCTTTGGACAGAGGAAGCGGTTAAGTTCATACAGCACCATCGTAAGGAGCCTTTTTTTCTGCACCTTACCTATAACGCTCCTCATACCCCCCTTCAGGCTCCGGCTAATTACATCAAAGAATTTGATTCCCTCACCGGCGTAAATTGGGGAGTAAAATGTATTTATGCCATGGTTAAGGCCATGGATGAAGGCATAACAAGGATATGCGATACTCTAGACCGGCTGAGTCTTTCCGAAAACACAATCCTCATTTTTACAAGCGACAACGGACCTCAATTCGGAGGCAAAGGGAACAAGGACACCACCCGATTCAACTGCCAGTACCACGGTGCTAAGGGAAGCACCTACGAAGGGGGTATCCGGGTGCCCGGAATTATCCGCTGGCCGGAGGGAGGAATCTCCGGGGGAAAGGCGGAAGACCGGATGGTCCATTTTACTGATTGGTTCCCCACAATCCTCTCCATGACCGGAACTGAGCTGCCTGAAAACTCTTTGCCCATAGACGGTATTGATGTCTTTCCGGTACTTCAGGGGAAACCAGCTGAATTCTGCACAGAACGGTGCTGGCAGTGGAACCGGTACGAACCGGTCATTACCAGTAACGCGGCAGTACGAAGCGGGGACTGGAAGCTTGTACGGCCGGCAATACCTGAATCGATGCAGGTATACGACATAGAACACCTCCGCACCAGTATGTATAATCCGGAGTTCTTTATTGAAAATGGCGTTATTAAAGGAAACCCGGAAAGGGAAATTCCCTCCCCTCCGGCCCCGGAGCTCTACAATATAAAAGATGATCCTCTGGAACTCACCAACCAAGCTGAAAGCAGACCCGATATGGTGCAGAAACTCGAAAAAAAGCTTGCATCCTGGTTTGAGTCGGTGGAACAGGACCGGAAGAGTATTACGGATGAATGGAAGCTCAATCAAAAAGAATCTAAATCCATCTAACGAAAAGGACCTAAGAAAAATGGAAAAGCAACTAGAGTTTGAAATGTTTGAAGGAGCCGTGTCGCTGGAAAAAGGTGACGGATGGGTGAAACCCTGGAGAATACCCCACCAGGATCGGCTTCTACACAGTCCCGGTTTAGTGGAACGGGCGCAGGTTACTTCCGGCGTTCGTCTCCGTTTAAAAACGGACGCTCAAAAAATCGGATTACGGTGCATTCCCATTAACATAAACAGATTATTCGACCTTACGGTGAATGGAAGCATAGTTCAGACTGCGGTCCTCCCGGCAGGTGACCAGGAGGTCTGGTTCCGTGATTTAGGAGAAGAGCAGCAGGTAGTGGAAATATGGCTGCCCTCGGGAGAACCGGTACAGATAAACACACTCCTGCTTGAAGGTGGTGACACAGTTCCTGCTCCGGATCAGCGGAAACGGTGGCTCACCTACGGAAGCAGTATTTCTCAATGCAAAACCGCGTTTTCTCCCGCCCGGATTTGGCCGGGTGTGGCAGCACGCAGAGAAGGCGTGAACCTTTTAAGCTTGGGATTTGGCGGCAACTGTCATTTAGAACCCCTTATTGCCAAGCTTATCCGGGACAGCAGGGCCGACGCAATCTCCCTGAAACTTGGCATAAATGTATACGGCGGATCAACGCTGAGTGAACGCACCTTCACTCCGGCTGTTATCGGGATGATTGAACGGATTCGGGAAAACCATCCAGATACTCCTATGGCGGTTATCAGTCCAATATACAGCCCCAACCGCGAAGAGACTCCTAATGCTGTCGGATTTACTCTTCAAAAGATAAGAGAGCTTGTTCAGGAGAGTGTAGACCGGATTCAGACGGCACTGGGAGACAAGAATCTTTACTATTTTTCCGGTTTAGAATTACTCGGTCCGGACTTGGCGGAGTTTCTGCCGGATCAGCTGCATCCCGACGGAACAGGATATGAGATTATGGGTGAGAATTTCAGTAAGAAGATTTTCCCCTCCATTAATCCCTGTTAACAGGAGATAGACATGGAGCCGGCACATGCATCCAGAATCCCATGCTGTTTTTTTTAGTTTGCCCCGGGGATTAATCCTCAGTAACTTACAATCATGTCGGAAAAAGAAAAAGCGGTAAGGATATCTGATACGGTTTGGGAAATGCCCCTGGATTACAAAGAGGGGATGCAAGTCCCCGCCCGCATCTTTGCAACCGAGAAGCTTTTTGACGAGATGGATGAGGGGGTAATAGATCAGATTACCAACGTGGCAAAACTTCCGGGCATTGTTCAGTATGCTTTCTGTATGCCCGACGGCCATTGGGGATACGGTTTTCCCATCGGCGGAGTTGCGGCCTTCGATACCGAGACAGGTGTGATTTCACCGGGCGGTATCGGTTTCGATATCAACTGCGGAATGAGACTCGTTGCCACATCCCTTACCCATGAGGAGATAGAGCCTCATCTTGAGCGCCTGGTAAATCAGCTTTTTAAGAGAATTCCCGCTGGGGTAGGAGGTAAAGGGTTTGTAAACATTTCGAAAGATGAGTTCCGGGATGTGATCGAACGGGGCGCGGAATGGTGCCTTGAACGCGGTATGGCAGATCCTGACGACCTCGACAAGACGGAAGAACGGGGCTGCATGAATGGTGCGGATGCCGCCAAAGTATCTCTAAAAGCCGTCGACAGGGGTTATAATCAGATTGGTACTTTGGGTTCAGGAAATCATTACCTTGAAATACAGGTAGTAAAACCGGAGAACATTAAAAACAAAGAGCTGGCTGAAATTTTTGGTCTAACCATACCCAACCAGGTGGTGATTATGCTCCACACGGGAAGCAGAGGGTTTGGTCACCAGGTAGCCACGGACTACCTCAAGCGGTTTCTCTCAGTGATGGGTCCAAAATACAACCTTAAGGTGAAGGACCGGGAGCTCTCCTGCGCTCCCTTCAACTCACCGGAAGGACAGGATTATTTTGCCGCCATGAAGTGTGCCGTTAACCACTCCTTTGTTAATAGGCAGGTTATTCTGCATCGTATTAGAGAAGTATTTTCTGATGTATTTGGCAAGAGTCCGGATAGCCTGGGGATAAAACAGGTCTACGATGTTACCCACAATACCGCCAAACTCGAAACTCATAAAATTGACGGGAGGGAAATGGAACTGCTTATCCACCGGAAAGGAGCCACAAGGGCGTTCGGCCCCGGAATGGAAGACATTCCTGAATCATACCGTAATGCGGGACAACCCGTTATAATCGGAGGCAGCATGGAAACCGGTTCATACTTATTAGCCGGTGTAAAGACAGGTGACAGAAGTTTTTATACTACCGCGCACGGAAGCGGAAGACTAATGGGAAGGAGACAGGCAAAAAAACAGTTCCATGGAAAAACTGTTCGTGAAGAGATGCTGAAAAAAGGCATCTATGTCGCGGCGGCATCCGATTCCGGATTAGCAGAGGAAGCCGGGGGTGCTTACAAAAGCATCGACAACGTGGTTTCCGCGACAGATGAGGCTGGAATCAGTACTCCCGTCGCAAAGCTCGTCCCCATCGGTAATATGAAGGGATAAAAATGGGGTATTCCTACATTGATGATGCTCCCCAAGGGGATGCTGCATTCCGGGCAACCGGTTCTACGCTGGAGGAGCTCTTTAATGAATCCTGGAAGGCAGCCTTAGATGTAATGACGGAAAATTCTTTCGAGATCAGCGATTCTGAAATACGGGAAACGGTTTTAGAGGGGGATGATATCGAAATGCTTCTCTTCGATTTTTTAAATGAACAGCTTTTTTATAAGGATTCGGAATCCCTTCTGTTACGGGTTGATTCTATAAACATCACGGAGAAACCGGAAAAAGGATACCGGCTGTATGCTCAGCTTAAGGGATCAGCCATCGATAAAGAACAAACAATTTTAGGAACAGACGTCAAGGCCGTTACCCTTCACAGATTCAGTGTAAAGAAAACCGCGACGGGATGGGAATCTACAGTGATACTGGACACCTGATGCGGAAAAATCATTGTAACCTGACAGCCCACTTTCGGAAAGATTCCCATTTTATTTCATCAGGTAATAGAAACAGCATAATTTTTTTAGAATTCCCCCTTTTATCTTAGGAAGAAGGCAATTGCTGATACTTTGGTTATTTTTCCTTCAATTCGTTTTTAAGGCCCTCTAAAAAAACATCCGCTTCTTCATTTGAAATTTGACAGGTACCTGCTCCTGCATGTCCGCCGCCGCCGTGACGGTACATGATGTCTCCAATATTTGCTTCAAAAGTCTTTTTGACGATTGATTTTCCCACAGAAAAAACTGTATTCTGCTTTTTGAATCCCCAATTCACCTGTATGGAGACATCCGTTTCCGGATAAAGCGCGTATTTTATGAAACGGTTGCCTGCATAGATTGTATCTTCGTTTCTCAGATCAACGGTGAGTACGTTTTTTTCAACGGAAGCGCGTTTTCTGATTTGCTCCTGAAACAACTCCTGATGCTCCCGGTAAAGATTTATCCGTTCCGCAACATCCTGTATAGCAAGTATTTCATCTATAGTATATTTCCTGCAGTAATCTATTAATGCCATCATAAGCTGATAATTTGAGATACGGAAATTTTTAAAGCGTCCTAAACCGGTCCTGGCATCCATGATAAAATTGAGCAAAATCCATCCTTCGGGATCAAGTATTTCCCGAACAGAAAGATTAGCGGAATCTGTTCGGTCTACCGCTTCCATCATATCTTCAGATACGTGAGGAAAAGCATCTCTACCCCCGAAATAGTTATAAACAACTCTTGCAGCGGACGGAGATTCCGGATTTAATACTAAGTTATCAGCTTCTTCGATTCGTTCAATTTCGCTTGAGTGATGATCAAAAACCATGTTAGCAGATTTAACATACGGCAGGTTTGTTATAATGTCACGGTCAGATATTTCTATTAGACCATCCTGCATGTCTTTAGGATGAACAAAGGTGATATCTTCAATAAGATCCTTTTCTTTAAGAAGAACTGCGCAGGCAAGCCCATCAAAATCACTTCTCGTGACCAGCCGGTATTTTCTACCCTTTTTTTCTTCATTCACCGTTAGAAGCTAAGAGAAATTAAAGAAAAATGCAAGACGGTTATCCCTTTTCACGTCGGGAAAGAATGTGTACATTATGGATTGTATGTTCGGAGTAGTACCGCAAACAAAGCCGTTTACCCGTATTGAAAGTTCCGAGGGATGGAAGCCAGGCAAGGTTGGAAATAGAACTATCCTTACCGGAGATATTGGCGGAACCAACAGCCGTTTTGCTCTCATAGGGGTTGCTGATTCGACCTTTATGCTGCTTCACCGGGAGATTTATCCAAGCGGAAAATTATCAGGTGTAGCAGAAGGTGTCCAACGGTTTCTGGAATCCGTTAGCAGGAAAAAGAATCTGCATCCCGATTCAGCATCTATAAGTGCAGCCGGGCCGGTAAAAAATAACACCTGTACGCTTTCAAATCTCAACTGGATTATCGATGGTGATAGCGTAGGTAATAAATTCGGGTTCCCAACCCTCATTATTAATGATTTTCTCGCCATGAGTTATGGAATCCCCTTCCTGAATCCTGAAAATTCCAATCATATAGCCGCTATACCCCACACAAATGGAAAAAGGCCGAAACCTTCAGGTCCGGTTTCCGCGATCATAGGTGCCGGAACAGGCTTGGGTGTCGGTATGCTAGCCGATATCGGTGAGCGATATCTGGCTTTCCCGTCGGAAGGGGGACATGCGGATTTCAGCACCTGGAACAAAGATACGGAAAGATTAAAAGATAGTGTCCAAAACTTGGAAGGATATCAAGTAGAATCAGAACATTTTATCTCGGGCGATGGTATAAGCAGAATATTTGATTTCGTCAAAGGCGGGGAACCTTCCAATAAACAACCGTCCGAAATTGCCTCTTCCGGTAAAAAGGATCCCGCGGCAAAAAAAACTATGGAGCTTTTTGTACAATCTTACGGCAGATTTGCGGGAAATGCCGCGCTTTTTTTTCTTCCTTTCGGAGGATTATTCCTAGGAGGCGGTATTGTATCAAAAAACATCCCCTACTTTTTGGAAAACAACAACTTCATAAAATCCTTTGAAAATACAGAACGTCCCCGCATGCGGGACTTATTAACCAACATCCCGGTATATATTATCAAAGATTACTCGGTATCTCTATTTGGAGCTGCATACGCGCTTCTAGTTACCGGATCACCCCTGCAGGGAGGAACATATGACGGATGAGATGAAACAAAAACTCGCCGAAAAAAACATCGATATTGAGCTGACAGAAGAGATTCTCAAAAATATAAATGCCGGAGTATACGACCGTTTTAAACCGGTACAAGCTGAATCTTTTCCCGGTGTGGAAGAACCGGAAATTGTTGATTTCACCAATTCAGTTAGTCTTTCGATGCCTTTAACGGATGCTCAGGAGCATATTGGTTCAGTCTCTCCTGATATTCCTGTTAGTACAATCGGCACAGTTGAGGGAACAACTATTCATTTCGATCAAAAAGCGCTTAGTCTCTTAGGTGTACACCTCTATCCCTTTGTATCCTATGGCGTATTAAACGGAGGATCCGCCACAAGTTATGCCGATACGAAAAAAAATAAGAAATTCAACGGGAAACTATTCGAGCTGTATAATGATATTTTTAAAAAAACAGCTGATATTTCCCGAGATAAGGCAAAGGGTATTACCCCGGCCTTCATAAATCCCGATGGTTCTTTCGGTCCCAGCTTTCTGGAACTGAAGATGCGCTCCCTCTTAATTGAAGCCCTTAAGTACCAGACGATAGTAGGAAAGCTGGAACGGCAATCAAGTCTCTGCCCGATGTTTCAAATGACCAGTGTAAATAACAACGAAGAGGTCCAGCAAACCTATCTGGACTACAGAAACAGTCCGTTTCTTGCTCCGTTGATTGAAGCGGCAGGCATCGACGTTACCCGGGTTGAAACCGGAGTCCAGCCCCTTATCGCCGCGTTTACCCACTCAGATGAAGGACGGCCAAAGAAGTTATTTCTCGATTCACACGGAGAGCCCCTTCCTTTACCGGGAGGTCATGGTCAAAATTTCAAAGTCCTGGAACATGTTTACAAAAACCTTAGGGAGAAAGGAAAAAAGTTTGTCTACTTGGGGAATGTAGATAATCTGGGGTTTACTCCTAATGCGGCAGGCGCAGCATATCTTGCTTTAACGGGTAAACAGGCCGCCTTTGATTTTACCTTTAAAACGGCAGTGGATGTTAAAGGCGGTATCCTGGTTCGGGACCGGGAAGGAAAATTGACCTGCGCCGACATCGGCCCTGCTGTAGATAAATCTGAAGTTAATAGAGCTGTGGAGGCAGGAGAAAAGATTCTCTTCAATGCCGCTACCGGGCTATTCGATCTGGAATATCTCACATCCCGCATAAAAAACATACAGGATAATCTTCCTGTTAGAATCACTGACCAGGATAAAGATGCCGGGAAATATTCTCAGGCTGAACAGGTAACGTGGGAAGTTATAGGAGTGCTGGATGATTTCTTAATCTACGGTCAGGATAAATACGACCGGTTTATGGCTGCCAAAATGCTCGTGGAAACCCTCATGACCAGCGGTATAAAGATAGACGACCCTAGTTTTCCCGCCTCTGAAAATCCCTCTGAGGACTTAAAGGGTCTTGCAAAAAAACTGCACGAAGGACTTACCGGAAAGCTTGACAGCGTCTACGGACTAAAACTTGAAGGCGGTAAATGGATACCCAAAACTCCCGATGAAATCACCCCCTCATTCGGAGAGTGATTTATGAAAAACATCGATTTCTCAAAAGGGAACGGACTTGTTCCCGTTATTGTCCAGGATCATGAGAACGGCGAAGTACTTATGCTGGCCTACATGAACCGGCAAGCCCTGGACTTGACCCTAAAAACCGGATTTGCTCATTATTACAGCCGCAGCCGGGATAGATTATGGAAGAAGGGAGAAACATCGGGGCACGTGCAGGAGGTGAAAGAAGTTATAGCTGACTGCGATTATGACACCGTTCTTCTTAAAATTAGACAGGAAGGAAATACTGCGTGCCACACCGGAGAACGAAGCTGTTTTCATCATATAATAGAACACAAGGGAAATTGAGCAGCTTTATTAAACTCAATCGAAGGGTTTTTACAAGGGTCTCCTCCCCCCCAAAAAAAGCCGCCTGAATATTACTTCAGACAGCCTTATAAATATATATCTCTGCCCTATCAGCCGGCTTCAATGGCCTCTTCAGGACAGACATCGGCGCATAGGCCGCAGCTTGTGCAAACGTCGGGGTCGATCCACCGGGCGCCATCTTTTTCACTGATAGCTTCCACCGGGCATTCCCCTTCGCAAACCCCGCAATTAGTGCAGGCATCTGTGATTTTATATGCCATAGGAAAACTCCTTGTATGATTTTCATTTCCATTATCTTAAAATTTAGAATAAAAATCAATGCCTTGCCATAAAAATCAGCGGAATTCTCATTTCATACCTTTAGGCTGCAGAAAGAGGCAAATACTGCATGGATGCCTCCCGGGGGTACGTTGATGATTTTGATTCACTTATGGCGGACCTTAAATCAGATTCAGCTATTTCCGCTATTGTAGCTCCGGCGGCAGCTGCCCATTTCCCGAATAAATATCTGAAACTAAATGGCTGGCTGAAATCATTAGGTATAAAGAAGATATTTGATGTCAGCTTTGGAGCAGAGCTTACGGTTAAATAATACATAGACCATATCAAGAAAAATCGACCCGAATGTGTCATCGCACAGCCTTGTCCCGCTTTAGTAACTTATATAGAAATATATCAGCCTGAACTCTTGTCTTATCTTGCTCCGGAAGACAGCCCCATGCTCCACACAATAAAAATGATAAAAGAATACTATCCCGAGGAGAAAAATCATAGAGTAGCTGTTGTTTCTCCATGCCTGGCAAAACGGAGAGAGTTCGATGAAACAGGGATAGGAAACTACAATGTTACCCTGAACTCCGTTTCAGAGTACCTGGCTAAAAGGAATATAGATTTGGATAAATTTCCTGAAGAGAAATTCGACAATCCGCCGGCAGAACGGGCCGTCCTGTTCTCATCTCCCGGAGGGCTTCTTGAAACCGCAAAAAGAGAGATTTCGGAAATTGAAGAGACCACCGCAAAGATGAGGGAAATTCACCGCATAAACCTTGAGGTTGCGAGAAGTCTTACGGAAAACTTGGTCGATTTGGATGAAGCGAATGATGATGTCTCGGAAATGGCGGAACAGCTTTTCCGATTAATTCAAAAGCAGGAGGAGTCATTCGCTATAATTGTGGAAAACAGCACTTCTACCCTGGATGTTATAGAACAGATAAATCCTCTCCTTGCAACAATAAACGATATTGCCGACAGGACAAAGATGCTTTCTCTCAATGCTTCTATAGAAGCGATCCGCAGCAGGCATGATAAAAACTATTTATTGACCGTAATAGGCGTCCTTTCCGTGTTTTCTAAAGTAATGCTTATCGATGAGGCTCTGCTTCAACGCGGGTGTCTCTGATTCGATAGTCAGCGTAATAAAAGCCGTCTTAGCAAGTTCCTCCAGGACAACACTGTTGTACACTGCCTTTTCCGCGTTCTTTCCCCAGGTAAACGGGCCATGCCCCGCGACAAGTACCATCTCCAATTCCCGGTGGTCCTGGTCGTTAAAAACGGAAAGAATCTGGTTTCCCGTTTCTTCTTCATAATTCCCTTTAACGGCTTCATCGGACATAAAATCAGTACAGGGAATCTGCCCCGCCGCATGATCAGCGTGGGTAGTTCCCAAACAGGGAATAGGTTTGGCGGCCTGGGCCCATGCGGTAGCGTAAGTCGAGTGGGTATGTACGATTCCTCCTATTGAATCAAACTGCCGGTACAACACCGCATGGGTTTCCGTATCGGAGGAAGGCTTTAACCGGCCCTCCACCACCTTTCCGTCAAAATCAACAATCACCATATCATCCGGACTCAGATCAGCGTATGCAACTCCGGAAGGTTTTATGGCAAAAACACCTTTTTTTCTAATGGCGGTGCTTACATTTCCGAACGTAAATATTGCAAGGCCGTGTTTCGGAATTTCCATGTTGGCACGGAAAGCCTCTTCTTTAATCGAATCAAAACGTCCCATTACAACTCTTCTTCGACGAATTTTCCAAGTTTTTCATACTTCCCGTACAGCTTTGCGTAAACCGATACATTTTCAGGAATCGGCCGGTATTCCTTCTCGAATCCCTGGCCCATACCTTTTTGCGCTGCCTCCACATTGGGGTATAATCCGCCTACTACCGCCGCGAACATTGCCGCGCCTAAAGCAACAACCTGCTCAGACCGGGCCACCCGAATAGGCATATTCAGCACATCCGCCACGGTCTGCACAACAAAGGGGGATTTTTTTGCTACCCCCCCAAGCCCTATAACACCTTTCACCGGAACACCCTGGGAGATAAACTGATCAACTATTTTTTTTGATCCGTATGCTGTAGCTTCCACAAGACTCCGGAATAACCTGGGTGCATCGGTTCCTAAACTTAAACCGGTAACAGCTCCTTTCAGCTCCTGATTCGCATATGGGGTTCTTCTGCCGTTTAACCAGTCCAAAGACAGAGGAATTCCCGGACCGGGTGAAAGAGCCTCCGCTGCTTTACTCAGCTCCGGGATGATGTTTTCAGAGACGGCTTCGGGATCGGCACCGGGGACGATTCCAGCCCTTACCGGCCAAGCCAAAACATCCCTGAACCAGGCGTACACATCGCCGAAGGCGGATTGACCGGCCTCCATCCCCAGCATGCCCGGAATAATCGAACCATCCACCTGCCCGGATATTCCTTCGATCAGTTTATCTCCAAACTCTTCGATAGGGGCAATCAGCATATCACAGGTTGAAGTACCCATAACCCGGGTAAATATGTATGGTTCGATCTCTCCTCCCGTGGCACCCATGTGAGCATCGAAGGCTCCCACCCCCACAGCTATCCGAGACGCATCGGAGAGGTCGAGTTTATCTTTCCATTCGTCGGTAAGGTAACCCACAAGGGTATCGGACGTATATGTCTCGGTATAAAGCCGTTCTCTGAGTCCGTCCAGCAGGGGATCGAGTCTGCTCAAGAATTCCCGGCTGGGCAGTCCGTGAAAATCAGCATGCCACATGGCCTTATGTCCGGCGGCACACCTGCTCCGCTTAAGTTTCAGCGGATCCGTGCTGCCCGTTAGGACGGCAGGCATCCAGTCACAATGCTCAACCCAGGAAAACGCAGCCTGTTTTACTCCGGAATCATTACGGTAGATATGAAGAATCTTCGAGAAAAACCATTCCGATGAGTAAGTTCCGCCTTCGTACTTGGTAAAATCCACCCCGCCCCACGATTTAGCCAGTTCATTTATCTCCCGGGCTTCCCGTACTGCAGTATGGTCTTTCCAGAGGACGAACATTGCGTTAGGATTATCTTTAAAGTTTTCTGTTAATGAAAGCGGTGTTCCGTTCTTATCCACCGGAGCGGGGGTAGAACCCGTGGTGTCCATGGAAAGGGCTGCAATCTTCGAAGCGGTTCCCGCAGGGCACGCCCCAAGGGCGTTTTTCACGGATTCAGTAAAGCTTTCCAGATAATCCAACGGGTGCTGTCTGAACTGGTTCTTTCCGGGATCACAGTAATCGCCCCGTTTCCATCGGAGATAGTACTGAACATTACTGCCGATCTCGCGTCCGTCCGCGGTATCAACAATGACCGTTCTAACAGAATCGGTACCGAAATCCGCTCCTATAACAAACTGCTCTTTATTCATGAAACCCCCTTATGAATTTTGCTCTCTTACATATTACCGGTTTATCCCAAGAAGGTTAATATGTTTTTCTAAGTGCGTCTGCAGTTTCCGGTAGTGAAGTTTTTCATTTTTCCGCAATGACTCATACACCTCAGGACCGAGTCCGCTGTCCCCCAGAACAGCGCCGTATGCGATGTGAAGGGTCTGACGCAGATTAGCATCATTTATATAATTGATTAGCTCAAAGTCTTTTTTCCCGGAAACGGGAGGTATGGCCGCGGGATCAGCAGTGATATGATAAAACTTTGTATTCTCCTTAAAGGATTCAAAAGCTTTATCATGAATACACCGGTAAAGATCGGGATCTGCTTCGGCAATAGTGCTTACCGCTTCAAGCCAGCTGGTGCCTGCGGTTTTTAGGTGCAGCACTCCCTTCGTCTGCTTTCCGATGATGGGATAAACTGAGAACTTATCACTCCCGGAGTGTACGGATATTTTATAGGTCCCGAACTCCCGGGCGATATCGCAGTGGAGGGAAAACTGTCTCTGAAACTCAGGAATATCTCCAATGTAATCCACCGCCTTCTGGAACTCTCCGATGAATCTGGGAGCTAAAGAATTGATCTTTATTCCCCTCTTTTCCAACTCCCGGGCAATAAAGAGGTGATGCGCGGGAAGCGTTGGAGTTGTTGTTTCATCGATACTTATCTCCAAGTCAAAACGGTCTCCCCGTTTTGACCGAATGTGATGATAGACCTCCTCAGAAAAATCCAGGGCCTTGCCGTAAGTTACCGCGCACCGTTTTGCTTCCACTTCCGAAAACCGGACCACGGCACCGATATCGAACTCCCTTCCGGAATAATCCGAAAGGAACCGTTCTTTTTTAGTTTCAGATAGTCCGGCAAAGGCTTCTTCCACTTTTGATTGCGGCCATTGAGCCGCTTCCGGGTTCATCACCTCCGTAAGGTCAAGGGTAATCATGGGCATCCCCGCTTCCAAAGCATCATCGATGGAGGTTATGTTCTTAAGGTGATCACCATCGGCACCGTAACCGTGTTCAAACCCCTCCTGAAATACACCGAAAGAGGCATCCGCCACCACATCTTGATAGGTTCTTCCGGTAAAGGACAGTTCCCGGAGGCTCTGCTGTGCTAAAACGGGAGACGCGGCAAAACCATCTACCGCACGGATATGACCGGGAGTAGCCAGTCCCAGCCGGTCTCCCATTCCAATTGTGGTCCGTTCCTCCCGGAGAGAAACCGGCTTGGTAAAGGGAAACATATCCCAAAGTGGTTCTGCTGTCCCTGCGGTAAGGGGTATTTCCCGGAAGTACCATCCGCCGTATTCGGTTATGGGAGCAGGAAATTCCGAGGGGAAACTTTTTTCAGAGACAATGTAGAGCATTTTTTTTAAGTTTTGTCTTCCGACAAAAAACAGCAGATCACCCTTCGAATATAATGAACGGATATATATAGTTGAATCTCCCTTTGTGAACTGCAGCAGGTCCTGCTTTTTAAGCAGATCTATGCCGTCCTGATTGGTTTTAAGTAATTGCTGTTCCTTAATACAAGCAAACAAATTGTCCATGCTATATCACTCCCCTAACTTGAAGTAATTCACCGCGTTATTATAGCAGATATTCTGCGCCATCGGTCCGAGCAGATCCATGTCATTCGGGTAATCCCCGGATTCTGCCCAAGTTCCCAGTAGATTGCAGAGGATTCTCCGGAACATCTCATGCCGAGGATAGGAGAGGAAACTCCTGGAATCGGTGAGCATTCCCACGAACCGGGAGATAAGACCGGTGTTGGCTAAAGCGGTCATCTGTCTTTCCATACCGTCCTTCTGATCGTTGAACCACCACCCCGAACCAAACTGCATCTTTCCGGGAACGCTGCCGTCCTGGAAACAGCCGGCGGCCGTGGCGATAACTTCGTTGTAGACGGGATTCAGGGTATAGATAATGGTTTTCGGAAGGCTATTCTCCCGTTCGAGTATATTCAGAAACCGGTTCAGTGGTTCAGAAACGTTTCCATCCGCCATGGTATCAAACCCGGTGTCCGGACCGAGTTTTTCAAACATCTTTGTATTTACATTCCGGAGAGCCCCTAAGTGAAGCTGCATAACCCATCCCTTTTCCGCGTACATTTTACCCAGCTCTGCCAGACAGGCCGTTTTAAAAACCTCCGACTCTTCAGGGACAGGGTTCTCCCCTGCGGTAACTTTATGAAAGATCCTGTCCGCCTCTTTAAAAGAATACTCCTTACCGACTGGAAGCACCAATGCATGGTCTGAAATTCTCGCTCCTTTGCTGTGGAAGTATTCAAGCTGCTTCCGGAGGGCGCGGAGGAGGGATTTAAAATCAGTAATACGTTCACCGGACGCGGTTTTCAATTTTTCGAGGTATGCCGCATAGGAAGCGGGATTATCAACCCCATAGACTTTATCAGGACGGAAGGCGGGATATACCTGAAAGGGTAGTTTCTCTTCCGAAGCTATGCTGTCATGATGCTCCAGTGAATCCGCGGGGTCGTCGGTTGTACAGATCACCTTTACATTCATACGTTTGATTATTCCTCTGGCGGAAAACTCCGGATCCGAAAGTAATTCATTTGTCCGCTGCCAAACTTCTTCCGCGGTGTCCGGTCCTAAAAGAAGTCCATCGATACCGAAAATCCTTTTGAGCTCAAGATGTGTCCACTGATACAGGGGATTTCCGACAGTGAGGGGTACGGTCTCCGCCCATTTAAAGAATTTTTCCTTATCCGGGGCGCCCCCTGTTACGAATTCTTCATCCACACCGTTTGCCCGCATAACCCGCCACTTGTAATGATCACCCGCCAGCCAGGCCTGAAATATATTTTCGAATTGAGTGTCTTCGGCAATCTGTGCGGGCGGCAGGTGACAATGGTAATCGTAGATGGGCATGGGAGCCGCGTACTGCATGTAGAGTGCCCGGGCAGTACCGTTGTCCAATAAAAAATTTTCGTCAATATAATTCATCATATATTATCCACCAAAAATCCGCCGTCAACAGGAATGGTAACCCCCGTTATAAAACTGGATGCTTCGTTGGATGAAAGAAAGATAGTTATTCCCCCGAGCTCTTCCACATCGCCGAACCTGCCGAAAGGAGTTCTGCCGATAACATCTTTACCCCGGGGAGTCAGATCACCTGTTGCTTCGTCGATAAGCAAAGCTTTATTCTGCTTGCCGATAAAGAACCCCGGAGCTACCGCGTTAACCCGAATGCCGTGGGGAGCAAACTCCTTAGAGGTAGCCATAGTCAGATTCATTACCGCGGATTTAGCGGCACCGTAGGCCCATACTCCGGAGAGAGGGATATACGAAGCCATGGACGCCAAATTGATGATGGATCCTTTTATCCCCTTTTCAATCCAGTGAGAAGCCAAAACTTTTGTAGGGACTACCAGTCCGGCTATCAGATTGAGTTTGAGTATAAACTCAAACTGTTCAACATCAACTTCAGTAAAAGCCGACTTTCCCCGGTTTCCCCCGGCAGCATTTATAAGAACATCCACAGAACCGAATCTTTTTTCCGTTTTTAAAACAGCATCCCGTACCGCTGTCTCATCGGTGGTATCAGCCTCTACAGCTAATAGTTTGCCGGTGATTCGTGATTTGACTTCCGCACGTTTTACCCCGTCCTCGGCAAATTCCATTTTTAAATCACAGAGAGAAACATTTGCCCCGGCATTAAGGAGCGCCTCTGTCATTGCCCCGGCTATTACTCCTCCGCCGCCGGTAATAAGTACCGTCTTTCCTTCTAACCCAAACTTATCCTCTAAGTATCCCATTTTTTTCCTCCTAATGCTGTATAATTTTATTTTTTCAGGTAGCCCTCAAGATATATGCTTCCAGGCCGATTTTTATTTTACTGTTCAATAGGCACCACCATCAATTCGATAGAAACATCTTTAAAATAGTTTTTGTCTCCGATTCCTTCGTCAGTGATGACAATATCGATATCTCCAGGTTGAGCGAAGATAGAAAACGCTGAGGATTCAATCTTTGACGAGTCCGCTAGTACAACAGACCTTCCGGAAATACTGATAACCTCACTTTTAAGCTGGGATTCGATAACATTTTGAGAAGAAAAGCGGCCGTCACGGGAAATCCCCGTGGTTCCTAAAAAAGCTGTTTGTACATGGAATGCTTTTATTCCTTGTACAGAAATAGGACCAATGAAACTCCCCGCATCCCTTCTGAATGCACCTCCCAAGGAGAAAAGAGCAACACTATCTGAATCTCCCAGCTCCATAAGCACATCCAATGAATTGGTGATAACCCGCAGGTTTTTGTCTTTGATTTCCCTGGCGAAAAGGAGACAAGTTGAGCCGGAATCTATATAGATGGTATCGCCCTCATCAACCAGTTCCTTTCCTTTTTCTGCGATTGCAGCTTTTTTATCCAGGTTTTCTTTTTTTCTAATACCCGCAGGTTTTAATATCTGCCTGTCTGCCGCGAGAATAGCACCGCCCCGGGACCGTAAGATATGCCCCATATCTTCTAAAAGGCTTAAATCTTTCCGGATTGTGACTTCCGATACATTAAGACGTTGAGTGAGTTCCCCTACTCCTACCTTTTTCTTCAGTGATATTATCTTGAGTATTTCATCATGCCGTTCATTCCAGGCCACCGCTTCCGTTTCCTTTCTTTTTTAACAATATTACGAAAGCAAAGGAGGTGTCAATCTTATGTTTTTATATTATTATTAAAGAACAGGAGGAATACGCATGCAATACAGAAAACTTGGAAACAGCGATCTTGAAGTTTCAACCATTGGTATGGGATGCTGGCAATTCGCCGGCGGTAAAATGTGGGGAGAACAGGAAGAACGGGATTCCAAAGAAGCAGTAGATGCCGCTCTGAATGAAGGAATAAACCTTTTCGATACAGCAGAAGGTTATGGTAAAGGCTCTTCGGAGGAAGTATTGGGCAGGGCTCTTAAAGGCAGAAGGGAGAAAGCGATAATCGCCACAAAGAGCTCCGGACCGACTTACGCCCCGGAAGAACTGAAAAAAGCGTGCGAAGGCAGCCTCAAACGGTTAGATACCGATTACATAGATCTCTATCAGCTGCACTGGCCCAGGCAGAAGGCGGTTCCCCACTCCGAAATTCTTGAAGGGGTAAAGCAGCTGCAGAAAGAAGGGAAGATCCGCTTCTTCGGAGTCTGCAATTACGGTCCGGGTGATTTGGCAGGTTCTCTACCTGCTGAAGAAACAGAACCGGAGGCAAAGATTGTATCTAATCAGCTTGCCTACAGTCTTCTCTGGCGAAGCATTGAGTACGAGGTGGTACCAATCTGCCAAGCACATAACATCGGCATTCTGACCTACAGTACGCTGGTACACGGTCTTCTTTCCGGAAAGTATCTTAACCCGGATAACTTCCCTAGGATCCGTGCCAGAACACTCCATTTTTCCGGCGGCCGGGAGGAGGTTCGCCATGGCCAAGAGGGACAGGAAGAACTTACCTTTAGAACAATTCAAAAAATAAAATCCATTTGCGATGATGCCGGGATAGACATGGTGACCGCTTCTTTCGGATGGGCGGCAAATCAGCCGGGGATTACCTCGGTATTGGCAGGGGCTAGAAATGCCGACCAGATTAAAAAGAACGCCGCGGCGGGATCGTACGATTTTCCCCAAGGTTTTTTTGAAAAGCTTACGCGAGCTACTTCGGAAATACGCAGGACCTTTGGAGGTCACCTGGACATGTGGGAAGTACCCGGAAGGATCAGCTGACGGCTGGTTCCGACGGCAATGTAAAATAATAATCGAATTAGGAAAAGAACGGCTTACGATTCATTGGAATCTGTTGAGGATTTTTCCTCAGCAGATTCACCTGTTTCAGATCCTTCATTCGGCTTTTTCATGATGATCTTTCCGTCTTCCATGTAGAGCTTAACCTTGTTTTTCCCGTGAAGGTGCATCTGTTCGAGATACTCCCGGGGAATCTGGAGGCGGCCGGCCCGGTCAAGAACAATCAGCTCCTCGTGCTCACTCTCGTCGATGGTTTCAATCCGCTGGATCTCTCCCTCTATATTAGCGAGTTCCTCCGAATACTTACGACGTATGAATTCGCTGGAAGTTTTTCCGTCCCGGATTGCCACCACCCGGTCCACAGCCCTGGAAACCTGCATATCGTGTGTCACAATTATAACGGTAACCTTGTAGGTTTCGTTCAGCTTTCTAAGTACCGAAAGTATTTTGGATGCGGTATTGGTATCCACGGCTCCGGTAGGCTCATCAGCCAGAATCATCTTCGGTTCGTTTGCCAACGCAATTGCTATAGCCACCCGCTGCTGCTCTCCGCCTGAAAGCTGCATCAGTTTGGAATTGATCCGGTGGGAGAGGCCCACAGCATCCAAGAGTTCTTTAGCCCGGACCCTCCGCTTCCGGTAAGATATGTTCATGGGAAACTCTACGTTCTGCAGGGCTGTAAGGTAAGGAATAAGATTTCGCGCGTTGTTCTGCCAGACAAATCCTACGGTATCCCTTCTGTATTTAACCAGTTCTTTATCGGAAAGTTTTAAAAGATCGATTCCTCCCACGGTAACTCTTCCCGCGGAAGGACGGTCCAATCCTCCTAAGATATTAAGCAGGGTTGATTTTCCGCTTCCGGAGTTTCCAATAATGGCCATCATCTCTCCGGGTTCGATGGTCAAGTCAAGTCCCTGCAGGGCTACCACTTCGATTCCGGTGGCTTTATATATCTTTACCAGATTGTCGCACCAGACCATGCTCTTATCGCGCTCGATCTGCTCCTGTTCAGCGGAGAAATCCGCTTCACTGCCGCCCGTAATGCTTGGTCCCTTTCTCTTTATTTCAACCTGTGTTTTGGTATCAGTTTCATGTTTCATCAACTATCTCTCCATCCTCTAAGGAGTATACCTTGTCGGCAATATCCATCATACCGGGATCGTGGGTGGTCATCACCACCGTCAACCCCCTTTTTTCTACCAGCTCCCGAAAGAGTTTTACCACCTGAAGCCCGGTATGGGTATCCAGTTCCGCCGTAGGCTCGTCGGCAAACAGAACCTTCGGTGAATGGCATACCGCCCGGGCAATGGCAACCCGCTGCTGTTCTCCGCCGGAAAGTTCATGAGGTCTGTGGTGCATCCGTTTTTTCAGTCCCACAAAGGTAAGGTAATCTTCCACCATATGCTTTCGGTCTTTGGCGGGAAAACCGGCTACCCGTAAGTTAAACTCCACATTCTCATACGCAGACATCATTCCTATAAGCGCTATGGACTGGAATACGAATCCCACATCTTTCCGGCGAATCTCGTCACGTCCCCGTTCGGAGATGGATGTGAGTTCCTCCCCCCCCATAAAAACTTTACCCTTTGTGGGCCAATCCAGGGCACCTAAAAGATTCATCAACGTTGTTTTTCCGGATCCGGACCTTCCTTTGAATATGGTAAGGGAACTCTTTTTAATATCCATATTAACGTTTTTTACCGCGTCCACCTTTCTGTTTCCAACCTTAAATTGCCGCCAGAGATTTTCCGCGCGGATCATGGTATCGGTACTCTTTTCTACTGCTGTGCTCATTATTCTTCTCCCAATTTAATTGCCTGATGAATCCGTATCTTGGACACAATTGCGCTTAGGACAGAGAGTCCGGCTATTAGCATGATACCGACGAAACCGTATACCTTTAGGTAATCGCTCCAGTAGGCAATAACTTCAAAAGGCGGTATCTGCTCTGCCGTACTGAATACGGCACCGAGGAGCGGTACAAAGAGGTAGCTGGCAAAACCTCCGATTATAATTCCCAACAGCACCGCTACACCGGATACTAACACCTGTTCAGTAATGAGCATTCCGATAACTTTCCAGGTGGAAAGACCGGTAGCCCGAAAAATTCCGAACTGAAGAAGCCGTTCCTTTATCGATATGATCCAATAGATGAGGAATCCGATGATGCTTATGGCCAAAGTTATGACAAAACTCATAGTCATTGCCCCGTTTGTACCTTGAAGCATAGGATCATTTTTTGTTTTAATTATCTCCTGTTCCGCGTTTTCGAGATTCTTTATATCTATACCGGATTCTTGAAGCCCCTGATAGATGGTTTCACTGGAAACACCCTTTGCTTTATCAATCCAAACGGTATACGGCTTTGGGGCCGTCTTCGAGCTGAAGTAGTTATAATTTCCCACGACAAAATCACTGCCGTTCACTCTGTCGATATGGGCAGGCCGAATAGCCGGCCAGAATTCAACAAAAGCATATACCTTCACTTCGATGGGACGCTGATCGTCCCACATGATCCAGACGGAATCCCCAACTTCAAGGCTGTACTGCATTTTAAGGGTTGTAGACAGCAGCACAGCATTGGGGCTTCGAGCTAAAAGGTTCAGGTAGTTATACCAGTGGTAGGGAAGAAGATCGTTCCTGAACCAGGCAACACTACCGAATTCGTCAGGAATTATTCCCATTATGGTAACACCCCGTTCCCTTTTCCCTCCGATATCAAGGACATTTTCTCTGCCCCGGAGGTGCAGTACTTTGGTTGCTGTCTCTACCCCTTCAATTTCCGTAAACCGGTAGAAGGGAGGTTCCACATAACCGGTGTTCTCCGGCGGGATATATCCTTCGCTTTCGGAATCGAACTCTTCAAAGGGGGATTCATCCCCTTCCCAGTGCTCCCTTACGGTAATGTCCGCTCCGATATCGTACCGGATACGCTCGGTCATATTAGTATTGAAAGTACGGGCTGAATTGGCATTGTAAATACCGATGGCCAAAGTGAGGATGATGAAAAGCATAAAAAAGTGGTAACGTTTCTCCGCTCTGCCGACCTGGATTAGGGACGCGTAGAAAACGGGGGACCATACTTTCCGGCCAATCCAAAAAATCAGCTTGATGAAATAGGGATAAAGCCTGAGAAAAAAGAGTCCGATGCCCAGGATAAATGCAATAGATACCAGATAAAGGAGAGGATCCATTACTACTTCCAGTCCTCCGGCTCCGGTACTGGCTAAAACCTGTTCCCGTTCTTGGAACTGATAGTAACCGTACCCGGCAACCCCTAACAGGATTATATCCAGGAACAATTTTTTCCAGAGCGGCACACCGCCTCTACGGGACTGCTTCCGTTTATGGATTACTATAGTAGTCCGTGATGAAAGATACGCCGGAACCAGCATGAAAGAGATAAAGGCCACGAAGGCTAACGCAGAATAAAAATAGGCATCCCAACTTATACTCAAAGGAAGCGCTGTACGCTGAACGAATTCCAGAAATCCGTTAGAAGCTCCCAGAACAGAGGAAAAGAAGTATCCTAAAGGAGGTCCGGCAAGTAAACCGACCCCTCCGATGAGGACACTTTCTACAAAGTAGATAAAAAACACCTGTGCCGTTGTCTTTCCCCGGCTCTTCATAACGGCAATTTCATTCTGTTCATGCTGTACGATGAGATAGGAAATCATGAAGATATAGAATGCCAGCATAAGGAGAACCGGAGCCTGAAGCACCCACAGTGTAATCGTAAGCTGCTGTTCCCGAATGGAATACTGTTCGATTACATCGAAGGCGGGAAAGCTGAAATTCCTTAGATTATACTGGTTTAGATACCGCTGGAGATTATTATGAGCAGAGACTAACTGGTCAAGTCCGTTTATTGTTATAGCCTGGTAATCAAAAGCGTAATACCAAACGGCTTCCAAGTATTTGATTTGTTCCTTTTCCAGGAAGTACTCCTGAAATAAATCCGCGGAAATAAATATACTTCTATTGTAGGAACTCGGTCTTCTATCCCAATAGGGATCGTTCTGGTCCTTAACCTGAAATGCCCCAACCACCCTGGCGCGGATAGGCTCTAGTTCCTCAAGGACATCGTTCACCTCATAGATATCACCCAAAACGTAGCCTTTGGATATGAAGATGGCATGGGGAACCATTACCTCCATAATTCCGTCTTTTCCTATTTCCGAAGAAGCCATCTTTCCAAAGGAAATTTCGATATGGTCTTCAAGATTAGTCAGAGCCGCGACAGACATCCTTTCTGCACCGGCATCCTGTTCCGCGTACTCCGGTTTTACAGCAAAGTACCCCCGGCTCATGAAACGGTAATCCGTTACGAGGGGAATCCCCAGATAATCGGACAACCGTTTGGGTGAAAGATGGTCCGTTAACTCTTCATACAACTCAGGGGTAGTTATATCTTCTCCTGAAATCATAAAGGAACCGAAGGACCCGCCGATCCTGTAATGTCCCGGGTAAAAATCCGATTCCTTCTGGAAGGTTTCGAGGTCCTTCGTAAGCATACGCTGCAGGACCCCGTTAGTGTATATGGGAACCATGCCGGCCATGGCAATCACCAGTACCGAACCGATAAGGAGGCTGGCGACCATCCACCGGTTATTCATCATTTTTCTAAAGACTGTTTGAAACAAAAGGTTTCTCCTTCAGTTAATCGACAACTACCAGCTCGCCTACTTCGAGTCCCTTTAATATTTGGACTTCCGTCGGCGTGGATATACCAATTTGAACGTCCCGGCGAGTTTTCACATCATTTTCCAGAACAAAAACGTAATTTGCTCCCTGATAATTATGTACGACCTTTCGCGGTACGACGATTGTATCTTCAGCATACTCAGAAACGTACTCCCAACTTGCCATCTGTCCGATTCGTGCATCATTAGGAAGTTTCTTCATGGCGAATCGAACCTTGTCCTTTTCCCGTTCCGGAACATCGATGGGCATGGAACTTGGATTCATAACAACTTTAGCGGTATACTCCTTCTGGTATAAAGTTATGATGACTTCTCTTCCTAAAGGAAGGAGGTTGGAGTTCACCCCGGAGTATTCCAGCTGCAGGGATGATGTATCCGACACTTCCACAAGGGTATTGAAGGCCTGAACGTATTCTCCTGGCAGGATATTATAGTTCACGTAGTTTACATAACCAGGTTTTACTGCTGTAAGAGTTGCCTCTTCCAGCTGATTCTTAAGATTGTCCAATTTCATCTGAGCCGATTCAACATCCAACTCCTGTATTCTGATACTGGTGGTATTATTCTTGCGGACTTTTTCGTTTTCCAGCCCTATCTCCGCCTTTTGCAGAGCAATTTCCTGATGCTTTATTCTATTCTCCAAATTCTTGATCTGATCCTTTACCGAACCGTCAACCTCTGCAATTTTCCTGAGCTGAGTCAACTCATCCTTCAGTTCTTCGAGACTTATTTTAGCAGTATTTACATTTAGTTCGGCTATTTTTACAGTAGAATCCGAATCATTCTGTTCCCGCATATTTTCTAGTAAAAGTTTCTGTTTTTCCAGGATTATCTCCTGCTGCCGTATATCATCCTGAAGGGTTCCGGTACGGACCCTGACAAGTTCCTGTCCCGTCTGTATCCGATCACCAACGTTAACCATAATGGCGTCCAGCCTGCCCACAGACCTTTCGTAATAGTATCTATTCTTCTCCACGGGCTGGAATGTTGCCATCCCCCGGATAACATTTTTAATAGTTCCCTTCCGTACTTCCATGGTTTCATAGGTTATTTCTTCCGATTCAATGAGAGGAGGCGGTATTATCTTTTCCTCTTGGGGAAACAGAAAACATCCTCCCAGAAGTAACGGTATGGGTAAAAATAATAAAAATAATCTTAAATATTTCATTTAAGTCCGGCTCCTTTCAGTAGATAATTCATAATAGACATTTTTTTTAATATTAATCCTTTTGGGTTACAAAATTAACATAATTACTTGGTTTTGTCAATAAATATAAATAAATATCCTTAAAATTTGACTCTTTTTACGAGAACCCTGAGTACCCTGTCGTGCATGACGGTCTTCCCTGCATACAGCAGATACTATTTATTGTTCCTTTACTGATGCGCTTTCAAAATTACTATTTTTCAGAGTCTCAATATTAAAAGTTCTGATTTGTTCTTATTTCGGTATTTGTGTTCCGCCTGTAACCGGATAGATGTTTGAGCAGTTTACTTAAAAGTGAGCAATTCTAAATTTGCAATTTTGAATTGCTTTTTTACTCATGTCATGCCTGTAATTCTCATTTTATTCGATGGGAAAGGCAAAGAATAATTTTACTGTGCTGTGCTCTATTTTTTTTAACTTTATTAACTTTACAATTTATGTTCTTTGTGTTAGTATTAAAACAGCCACAATCAATACAAGTTCACACCTTGTACATCATGTCCCTTTTTTTTGTTTCATCTTAACCTCCTTTTAATTTAGTTCCCCCGCATTTAGCGGGGGTTTTTTTTGGCGGCAATATTCAGCTATTCTAAATTTGCAATTTAGAATAGCCTTTTTACCTATGCAACGACTGGAATTGTCATTTTATTCGATTATTTTACGGCTTTTCTTTTTAAATCATTCCTCTCTCTGTTGCTTAACGGTATAAAATGAGGATTTCTCTCCCATTTCAAACTGCTGCTTTCAGGCTATGGTGGTGAATACATCGCCGAGATATCTAACATTTACGGAGCCATACCAACAAGCATTTCGGTGGCTTCCGGCTCGGCCGGTCACAGCAGGAGATCCTGCGGCGGAGATACCCCCCAGGGCTTTTCGGTGTTCAAAACGATCCCCCCGCCGGCGGTGAGCTTTCCGCCCGATTCGAGGTAAGCCGCTACCGCTTTCTGCATCCGGGTCTTCCGGGGTGCTTGGGCGAGTGATTCTGCCCCCTCACCGAAAACCCGCCAGAAACCTTCATTCGAATTCTGACCGTGAGGATACAGGTTCAGTTTTGCTGCAAACTTGAGAATGTTTGATTCCGGAGAAAGGACTTCCTTGTAACGGGGATCTAAGAACCAGGATTCACACATGAATCCCCGAAAAGGGTAGTCGTAAAAATGATCCGGAAAAAAGTCATATGCCCGGCGGATAGAATCTGCACAGGATTCAAAACTTAAGGAGGATCCTGACGGGATGTGTATGTCCAAAAGGGGAAATGCTTTCCCCACAGCAAGACGCCATTGGAAGCGGGGATAAAACTTCTTCTCCGCTTGGACGAAACCGTCTAGTACAGGATGTCCCCGAAAACCCTCTCCGCCTGTTTCGTACTTCGTACGGAAAACCGGGTTGTTCTCGGAAAGAAGACCGTCCGGCCCGCATGCCATCCCTTCCCGGGCGACCAAACAAGTCTCCCCTGCCCGGTTCACGAGAACCAAAACCGTACCGGGAAAGGGCCTTATGAAGAACTGAAGCCTTCCCAGGGAAAAGAGACGGGCCTGGATATGCCGGGTGAACCACCAGGTGATCCGGGTAGATAGTCCGTATTTCCCCTTTTCTTTTTGAAAGTACTCTGTCCATCTGCCGATATCCGCAAAGGTTTCCCGGGTTATACCGGACGGTACATTCAGACGGTTATGGGTTTCAAAGGCTATAGGCAGCGTATTCAAAACGGACAGGAGATTATGGAGGTAACCCTCATCACCCAGAAAATCTTCTGAGTTGATCCAGTCAGAAGGGGGCGAGAGAATGTTCGAATAAAGTAGACTGAAGGACCGTTCTTCAATGTCCTCTCTAAGAACAAGATCATCCTGAATCCGCTCTAAATAGCGGGAGAGCTCCTCCGCCACAGGGCCTTGAAGATCCGCGGCTTCCAGCAGCTCCCCGATTTCCTCTAAATGGATCATCAGTCAAAAATAAAATCGAATTCGAATGTGGAAGAACTCATCACCTCGCCATCGGAGGATATCTTCTCTTCCCGTATCCGGTTACCGGCCTCATCGTAGGCAAACTGATAGTACCAGAGGGTAACATCTTCGGGATCGATGCAGGTGATCTTCACCGTCCGGTTTTCATCATCCTCTTCGAAGATAAAGGAGCGGACCGGTGCGTCTTCCGCGTCGTATTCCTCCAGCCGGTTTTCCTCAGCGTAGAGCCAGTAACCCAGAAGAACTTCAGAACCTTCGGTATTCACAGCGTAGTAGTTGATTCTACTCCGCTCGCCGGTTTCCGTTCCCTCCGTTTCCTCAGGCGGATCGGTCTCGCCGCCATCCTCTTCGTTTTCCCCGGTTCCGTAGACCATCTCGTAGTAGCCAAGGAGGAGTTCATTACCGTTTCTTATCTCGGCGGTAAGGAGATTACCCTCTTCATCGTAGAGAAGGGAGTAGCTGTATTTGACGGTTCCTTCGCTTCCCGTGGTAGTAACGTCCGTCATGAGTCCTTCGTCATCGTAGGTATAGGTGTTGGTATACAGGAGGATACCGTAAAACCAGGCGCTTTTAACGGTAAGATTTCCCGATTCATAGGTGTAACGGTATTCCCAGAGAAGATCTCCTTCTTCATAACGGGAACGTCGGACAAGCTGCTGAGAAGCATCGTAACGGTAGGTGTAGTATCCGTCTCCCGTCTCATCGTAGTGGTAGACCAGTTTATATTCCAGCTCCCCGGTTTCACCTTCTCCGGTGTATTTTGATTCCTCCAAAATCCTTCCGGCATCATCATAGGTGTAGGTTATGCAGTAAATCTGTACGGCTGATTCTACGGTGCCGGGAGGATCACTCTCGAAGTGGCTCCGTTTTATAAGCTGTCCCTGCAGGTCGTAGGAGTACTCGTCGTACGCGGTAAGAGCTTCGTCTCCGTTAAAGGCGGATACCCGCACCAGGTTACCCGATTCGTCGTATTCGTATGTTAAGTACCATTGCAGGTTGTCTTCACCGTCGAAATTGGCCTTTTGAGCCGGCTTTCCGGTATCATCATAAGAAAAGGCATTGTACCATTTGAGAGTTCCTTCACTGTCCAGATACGATTCTTTTACCTTTTGCCCCTCATCGCTGTATTCATAGGTATAGCTCCACTGCTTCGCGTCCTCAGAATCGAACTTTGATTTTTCCGCGACATTCCCGGATTCATCATAAGCATAGGTGATATACCATTGGAGTTCGTCTTCGGCGTTTAAAGCCGATTTTTTTATTATCTGTTCAGATTCATTATATTCATACACAAAATGAAGTTCATCCTCCTCCGGAGATCCAACCAGGGTTTGTGGATCCAGAGAACCCGGAGCGAAATCCTGAGAACAGGAAAACATCATTGCAATAGAAAAGAAGATACAAAGAACGATACCACATTTAATTATTTTTACCTTATTCATAAATATTCCTCCCGCCGGAGGTTCCGGCCGAACAACCCTCCTGGTAAACTTGCTGTATCAATGGGTTATCCATTAGAATATAATGCAAAATGATAAAATTTCCAGGGATTTCTTCGATTTACTTTTCGGTAATTCTATTCTGTTTTTTCCCGGTTTCTCTTTTCGGTGAGATAATTCTGACCATTGAACCGCCTGAATTATCCGAAGGTTATGCTCAGCTCGAAACAGTTATGGAAGAAGCTGTAGAATCCGCATCAGAAAATATCACCGCACTATTAGATCCATATGCAAACAAAAACCTTCTCCTTACCGGGTTTTCCAGGGCATCCAGATCCATCATAGTTCTTCCCAGGCACCACTTTTTAACGGCGGTGTCCGCCGGGTTCGGCATTTACGGCGGTCTTTCCCCCGTAACACTGAACTTCCGGAGTATCTATGAAGAAGCTGCCCGGATGCAGGCCCGGGACGATCTCGATGCCGGCGGAGCTGCTGTCCCTTTAGTGGGGGAAGCTGATTTTAAACTCCCCTTTCTGAATAGGTTTTCCTTCTCCGGATACGGCGGGTATTTTCGGGACGTTCCGGAAACATACTCATTTTCCACACTAACCGCCGGTTTCGGGAGCGAATACTCCCTTATTTCTTCCGCTGAGGATACGGCTTTTTCATTTTCCGGTATCTCTTTGGGTATCAGCTTACGCTATTCTCTGCTGGCAATCATCTACTCCTTTCCCGATATTGACCGCAGCATTCAGATGACCGTTGATCCCGACGGTGACGGACCTATTCCCGGAATGATCGGCTCCGTAGATATTTCCGGAACACTGGAGGGAGGGATACAAAGCCGTACCTTAGGCGGTCTCTTCTACGGACGGACGGGATTCAGCTTCCGGAACATCTTTGGTCTTACATTCGCCTTAGGAATCGATATTGCTGATTCCCGTTCCCGAATTACAGCAGGGGGAGAAGGAGACATTTCCGCAGGCGGCGGTTTTTCCTCGGTACAGGAGTCTCCGGGTACCTATTCTCTGAAAGGATTTTTGGATGAGGAAAGAACACCGCTGGTTCTGCCGGTTCTTTCGTCGGCGCTGACCTTCCGGACGGGACCATTAGTTATTTCCTTTCCGGTAACTTTTCTGTGGACCCATGGATTCTCCGCGGGTATATCTAACAGGATAACTCTATGAAATTGATAACACATAATTTCAGCCTCAGCTCCCTTCTTCCCGTGGTACTGCTTGTTCTCCTCCCGATATACGCCGAAGCCCGGGAAACTTCATCCGGAACGGTAAAGCTTCCTTACAGTTGGATTTCCCAACGATGGGCAGGCAGTGTGCTGCCCTTCCGCGGTCATGGTTCTGTAATGGGAGAAGCCGGGGGCGGGATGATGATACAGGGTTGGCCTTTCCGGTGGTCAGGAACAGGCCTTTCCGGATTCGGCTGGTGGAGTTTTAACCCCTGCCCCGCGGGAACTTACATGGCAGGACTGACCGCGGACTGGCGGATAAGAACCGTGTTAGGAAGGGGGATTAAAGCAGCTCTTTCCTTCTCACCTGGAGCAGCTTACGAGCTCAGCAGTGAAGGTTCAGGTTTCCGTATGCTTTTCCGTGCATCGGCATCCACAGACATCGAGCTGAATGATAAAAAAGACGAAAGGTTCATGATGGGTCTTTCTTTAGGATACACTTTTCTTCCTTCGACAGGACCCTTTTCTTCTTCCGGAAGCCTTTCTATCAATCTTACCTTCGGAAGCAGAAGGAGTTTCGGCTCGCATCCTCCGGTACAGCATAAACCTGTACCCCGAAAACCGGAGACCGAACCGCCGGCACAACCAGCTCCTAACCCATCCCCGGAACTAAAAGATCCGGCGGAAGCTGCTAAGCCGGAACCCCTTAAAATGGCCCTTGCCGCGGAACCGCTCATCTTTACCCCGGATGGCGACGGCATAAACGATACGGTCACCCTAACCCCCATTATTACAGGAGAGGGTAAAATTATCCGCTGGCGCCTGATCATTCGGGAAACCTCAGAAAATAAACCGCTTTATACTATTCAAAGCAAGGGACATCCGCCCGAATCGATTGTGTGGGACGGTAACGCAAACGGAAAAGAGATGGTGCGGTCCGCTGAAAGATATTCCGCGGAACTTGAGATTACTACAGAAAAGGAAGAAACTCTCACGGCAACAGCCGTTGTTTCTACCGGTATTTTAGTGGTACGCGAGGGTGGTATTCTCAGAATAATGGTTACGGGAATCGTTTTCCCTCCCGATTCAGCGGACTTTGGGGAAATAGATGATCCGAAGCAGCTTCACGAAAACAAACGTATCCTGGATGAAGTAGCAGCCATACTTAAAAAATTCAGCGGTTACAGCATCTTGATAGAGGGTCATGCCAACCGTACCGTTTGGTGGGACGCGGAAGCGGCAGCAGAAGAGGAGCGTGAGGAACTGCTGCCTTTGAGTCTGAAGCGGGCCGAATTGGTTGCCCGGAACCTGGAGGTTCGGGGTATCGCAGGAGACCGGATTACCACCGTCGGGAAAGGCAGTTCACAGCCCCTCTACCCGTTCTCGGATACCCAAAACAACTGGAAAAACAGGAGAGTGGAGTTTATCCTCCTCTCTCAGCAGGAGGATAAATGATGATCCCTCCACTATTCTGTCTTAAAATCCTCTAAGGATTGTATCCGTACCGCTCCGTAGGCAGGTTCTTCATAAGGATGTGATTTTTTAAGTGCAGAAAGGACATCCTTTACCACTTCATCCCGGGCGGTCAGTTCGAGCCGGTACTCCCGGTCCCGGCTCACCTTTCCGGTCTTACCCGAAAAAGGATCACTTCCCTCAAGCGGTCTAAACTGCCCTTCCCCTTCAGCCTGCCAGGAACATCTGTCGTAATTACCTATCCTGCCGCCTCCGGCATTAAATAACGCCTCCTTTACAGACTCGATGTGGTCTTCCGGCACATAAACATATATTAAATACATACTCACACTCCCCTTAATCTTAGTATATATGTAATAAAATTGGCAACAGTAAATACGGGAATTGACCGGGAATCACATTTTTTTACTTTAATTAAAGTTTTGTGTCATATTGACACTTCGCATGGGGCATTATTGGGGCATGGGTCAATAGGACTCAGGCGGGGATAAACCAGCATTACGGGTATCTTTTTATAAATGCTTACAATACAACAATTTATCTGTTTTTCTTATAAGTTGGCACATTTCATGCAATATAATTAACAGATATTGAATTGAATAAACCATCAAACAAAATGGAGGTTTTAAAATGGACATAACAAAAAGAAATCAAAACAGCGGATGGGATCCCGCCGGTGAACTCGACAGAATCAGACGGGAAATCGACAGCATGTTCGGATTGAAAGGTCCATCCATGTTTTCCGACGGACTCTTCGACCGCAGTGTTTCACCCGCCGTGGATGTCGTAGAAACCGAAGATGACTACAGGGTAATGGCGGATTTACCTGGAATAAGCCAAAAGGACATTGACGTAACCATAGCGGATAACGTATTGACCATTAAGGGTGAAAAACGGATTGAAGAAAAGAAGGAAGGCACAAAGGTATACCGTAAAGAGAACTGGGAAGGCGGTTTTCAGAGAACATTAAGCCTGCCAAAGGGAGTGGATCAGAGTAAAATCGATGCGTCCATGAAAAACGGTGTCCTTACCATCATCCTGCCTAAACGGGAAGAGGTAAAACCGCGGCAGATTAGTGTAGACGTTAAATAAGATACATTTTAAAAAAACGAAAGGAGCAAATAAAATGGAAGAAAAAAATACCGAAAGAAAAAGATATATTCGTCCGCTAAGTAATATTTGTGAAGAGCACGGAGAAGTAATCCTGAGGCTGGAAATGCCCGGAGTTGATAAAGAAAATATCAATATTAACATCGACGGGGATACCCTTACCGTACATGGAAATCGTGGAGATGGTGTAGGTAAACAAAACTATCTGCTTCGGGAACGGCTTATAGGGGATTATCATCAAACATATACAATCGATGAACGGGTAAACCGCGAAAAAGTGGACGCGAAGATGGAAAACGGAATTCTTACCCTGACTCTTCACTTAAAGGAAGAGGTAAAACCCCGGAAAATCGATGTTAAAGCTAAATAAGAGAAACATTATAGGAAAGACCGGTCAAAAGCGGCCGGTCTTTTTTTTATCGTCAGCGGGATGCACTAACTAATTATTAATAACCTTCATTAGATCGTACGGAGAAAATGTTTGTTTAATACCTTTGCATCCTTTATACCGGAAATACTTTTAATACCTCATCGCTGGAATATCCCGTGATAAAAATGATTGTAGCATTACCGTCAATGATACAGATCAGGAACAAATACAATTTTGCCGGTGAATCCTCCATCCGAGGAAAAGAACGCTTTTCCGCCAAGCTGTCCACGGGCAAGATTTTTAATTGTCCGTAAGCCTAAGGTTCGTCCTAACTTTGTATCAAAATCTTTATCCTTAATTCCCACACCGTTAT
The DNA here is from genome assembly GCA_964618265.1 of uncultured Spirochaetales bacterium. Lineage (GTDB taxonomy): Bacteria > Spirochaetota > Spirochaetia > CAYLLE01 > CAYLLE01 > CAYLLE01. The sequence goes on from CAZUAE010000003.1 coordinate 61,820, forward strand.
CCGAAACAGTAACGGCGTATTCGGAATCGTTTAAAGATGAAAGATTTACCTGGACCTTCCCGGACATCCCTTCCGGAAAAGCATGTTTAAAGGCATTTACCATAAATTCATTGACAATTAGTCCTATAGGAACAGCGGTATCGATCAGTACGGAAAGAGAACAAAGATCATAGGCAACCTCAATTTTGGAAAGGCTTCTCCGGTAAGCTTCTTCGATTAGCTGCCCTAACTCCAAGAGATATTCTTTTAAATCCAGACGGGATAGATTCTTGGACTTATATAACTTTTGATGAACCAAGGCCATGGCAAAGATCTTCCCCTCCATCTCCTTAAGAGCGGACTTGACTTCTCCACTCTCCACGACGGAGCGCTTAAGAGAGAGCATCGAGACAATTACCTGCATATTGTTTTTGGTGCGGTGATAGAGTTCCCGCAGCAGGATTTCCCGTTCTTCTAAAGCCGCTGTTAACTCCTGCTGTACCTTCTTTTTATCGGTGACATCCCAGGAGAAACCATCTATAACAGAAACGTTATTGTATTCATCTCTGTAAAGACGGGCATTCATGGATATCCATATTTTGTCACCGTCGATTTTCTTTCCCTCGTATTGAAAATCCGCCACCCTTCCTTTTTCCTTAAGTTCTTTAATAAACTCCCGCCGCCGTTCCGGACGCGCGTAAAGCTGACTCGATAGTTCGGTAAAATGGTTTACTGCTTCCCGCGGAGTATTGCACCCTAAAATACGGGCCATTTCCCGGTTCACTTCTAATGTTTTACCTGACGTTGTCGTTCGAAAAATACCCACCGGCGCATTTTCGAAGATGTCTCTAAGTCTATGCTCACTCTGACGCAGCCGCTCCAGAATAAAGTTCCGGCGGAGGCGGACACTCATGAGTCTTCCGAAGAGAGCCGTGGCCACAGGGAAAACACTTAATACAGGAATGATCATCTGGAGAAAAACATCCATTCTATCGGCTTCAGGAAGTGCGAGCATGAGGAGCATCATCTCTACATGGATTACCACCCCGAAAAGAAAAATTTCCGCTATATTGGTGTCTTTTTTGTGTCTTCTTCTGAATTTATTCCAGAGAACGCCCGTAATCCCCGAAGAAAATATAACGATGACCCCGACCCAGGCACCTCCGCCCCCTTCCAGAAACCGATAAAGAGAAGCAATAACAGCACCAATAGTTGTGGGAATCACTCCAAAAAAAAGACCGGAGATTCCCATTATTATGGACCGGGTATCAAAAAAAATACCGTTTGCAAATTTCACGGGGGAAATCATTACGATAACAGCCAGCCCCCCGGCAAGTAATCCGATAAAAATCTGCCGTAAATATTTATTTCGAATAAATTCCTTTGAAAGGAGTAAATCAAAGAGTATTCCCAGCGCAAGGAGTATTGCCGAATTATTTATTAAACCGGTTATCCATTTTGCCTCCGCCATTACAACTCCACTTATCTTTTTTAAGCTATATAGTTAGTGCTTTTATTAAGTATAGTAGAAAGAATTTATTTTTAAAGAGCCACAATAAGGAATTTTTACCAGCATTTAACATATACCGGATCATCCATACACTTTGTTACAAAATCTTTTTAGGAGGAAATAGTATGAGAACTATTACCTATTTAACTTTAACACTACTGATAGTATTGACCAAAGCAGGCTGCAGGCTGCTGGGTATTAATACATCCCCTCCACCGATGGAAAATGTTACAGCAACCGCTAATGAAACCGGTTCCATTACCATTACATGGGATGCCTTGGAGAGTGCAGCGGAATATGGAGTACAGTTGCAAAAACATCCGGGACAACCGCGGAATATACCGAAGGCGAACCGGGTACAACGTATTACTTTTTAGTGGAATACATACTAGAAGGAGAAAGTACGTATGCCGAGGTAGACGCAGAAGAATATGAGATTGTAAGCGCGGAATTTCCTGAGTTTAGTCCCGGAATCGCGGCAATTGACTATATCGGATTCACCGATGAGCTCCCGTTAGACGGCAATTTTACCGGGAATTAGGTGGATATCGAACTACAGGGCGACATACAAGCGATCGACCATTTTACCATGACCTACAGTCTCGAGGACATGACCGATGATGCATATGTATGGCCGAGTGAAGCGAATCCTGAGTTTACCCTCTCTGATCTTACCGAACAGGATGACGGAACCTACAGAATTCAGAATATCAACTTTCCGGATTCATACTATGCGGAGATCGACGGGAATAGAGTTTATCATACACCGGATGGAAGGATGTTCGGTTGTACAGTAAAAGCATTCGATGCTGCCGGAAACGAACTAAATAGCGTATTCGACACCAAAACAACCGAGTTATATGAAAAGGGAGAAAGAGTAACCGCGGAGGTGGACAACGATACGAGTACACTTACTATTTATTTCAACGGCTCAACTAAGGCGACTAACTACAAATTTTCTGTTCAAGGCGCAGCTGATTCCTTTGAATATGGTGCAAACGCTTCAGAAATTTCAGAAGCAGCGCAATCCGATCTGTCGAACAGTCTTTACTTTGAGCAGGTATTATCAATTCAGTTCGATATTTCAGGTATGGAAGACGGGAGCGCATCCGAACATGAAATACGAGTTACCCCAAGTTCCGACAGCGGTTCAACATACGATTCGGAAGCAAGCGAACAGATCGACTGCATTCTCGCTCGTGTGGAAGCGATTCGGCATATCCTACCGAAATACGCGTGTCCGGCCTATTTAGCAGGCGGGGTTTATGGATCGGTTACGGTATACCCTGCCGGCCGCACATAACAAAAATGGGCCGCGTTTTTACCGCGGCCCATAGTTTACGCCTGATTTTAATTTATAGCTTGCATCCGGTTTTAGCCGCAATTGCGTCTGTTTCTTTTCTAAGCTGATCCGGAATCGTTAATATTTCATCGGCCGCGGTGTTCATCTGATCGTATGCTAATTTGATATCCGCGTGATACTCCTCTATTTCATCAACCACATCCTCGAGTTCATCGATCTTCGGAATGGAAGGGAACTTGATGTTCAGTTTGTCCAGGAGCGGATTCAGCAGCTTCTTTCCTGCTTTCTTTACAACCCCGGTAGAGGAATTGACCGCATCCGCGACGGTATAAGTGCCGACAAATGGAACCTTTATCTTCTTATCCAGCACTTTCTTTACTTCTGAGGTAACACCGTCAATCTTGTCCAGTGGATCCATTATCTTCTTCATACCGCCCTTTACGTCGGAAATGATTGCTACGGACGACGCGAGAACTTTCAGGCTTTCTTCAGTATCATCCTGTACTTTGTTCACCTTCTTTAAACCGTCATTGAGTTTGTCCATTATTTTATTGATTTCTTTTACGTCTTTTTCTACTTCAGAGATGATCTTAGGATCATTCACCTGGACCATACACTGGTTCAGCCGCGCGGTTGTCGAGGATACCTGCTGGAGACTTGTCTTAATCTTATCCATTGTATCAACAACTTGGTCGACCCGGGCTTTTACCTTCCCGATCATTTCCCGGCTTGGGTTGATGTAGGGCTTCTGCAGTTTTTTAATCTTTCCGGAAACAGCTTTTACCGGACGGTGTACCTGGTCGAGCATTACGCCAGTGCTGGTAATCACGGGGCCAATAAAAGGGATGCTTCCCATCGGGCTCATAATTGTCCCGATCGTCATCATCTGCCCGTCGAGCTGGATTATTTTATCCGAAACGTAGAAAAGATCTTCTACTCCCTTATGTCCGTCGTTGACTAGTCCGGAAAGGGTGATGATTCTTGTATTGGTTCTGTCAAACTCGGATTGGGTTGTTTTGAGCTTCGCCTGAAGAATGATGAGCTGCCGGGAAACATAGACCCGCCGTTTCCGCGGTTCGGTGTCTTTGTAATCGGGAATCCATTCCTGGGCCGATTTATAGGACGCTACAGCGGCTTTAAGATTGTCATCATCTGTTTGTGATTTCGCCAGCCTGTTTCCTTCCTGGTAGTAATATTCCGCAATAGCGATGGTGATGTTTTCTTTGTTCTGAATTGCCCTGGGGTAGGTTGAATCCCATTCAAGGGCTGTTACGAACAGCTCATGAGCTTCGATCATATCATCGACCGCACCTTTTTTCGCGGCTGCTTCTCCCTGGGAGGTGTAGATGACCGCGATCTTATGCTTCGATTCCTGAATCCCGTTGGACGCGCCTTTATTTTTACTGTTGTATTTAAGAGCGGTGTTAAACAGGTCGATAGATTTTTTCAGTGTGTCTACCGTGTTCTTAGACTGTTCAGCCATTGCCAGGTTGTAATACGCGGTTGAAATTTCCAGTTTGATTTTCGCAAGGCCGTCCGCGGCTGCTTTGTTGCCTTTATCGTATTTCAATGCCAGATTATAGCCTTTGAGCCCGGCGATAAGGGGTTCCGGCTTTGTCCGTCCGTGTAATTTGACAGCCCAATCGGTGAACTGCTTGGAAATATCTTTTTTGTCTTTGGTCTGTTCAGCTGAGCCGTCCACGGCAAACTTACCGACCACTTTGTCGAGGTGTTCTTCCGCCTGATATAGATTATCCGATCCGATAGCATTGTATCCGGCTTCGAGAAAAACTTCCCGGGCTTTAGCTCTGGTAACTTCAAGATTCGGTTTGTAATCTTTTATAGGCGTCGACCAGGACCACCCCTTGATCAGTCCGAAAAGTTTCTTTCCTTTTACAAGAGGCTGACCTACTTCTTCTAAATTATCATAGAAAACGATAAGATTCCGGTAAATATCGAACTTCCGTTCAACGGTTTTTAAATCTCTCGACATTTTGCTGGATGCTAAAAATGCTTCCAGATTTGCCAAATGTTCTTCCGCGGTTTCCTTGATCAGTGCTTTCGCTTTATCGTAATCAGGATCCAACACCAGTGCTTCAGACGCGTAACGAAGGGCGCCGTCAGGACGGTCAGCCTTTAGTTCATCTTTGGCCTGGTTCAAATTTCCTTTTCCCACAGACGCACAGCCGGTAACAGCTAATACAATCGCGAGAAAGAGTAGTGCTTTAGAAAATATTTTTGTTTTCATGCTGCTCCTCAATATATAGTTGTTTTCTTATTGTTGACAAAAAAGATGATAGGAACCGTCGTTTTGGGTTTTTGATGGTTTGCCTTCGATAAACAGGTTTTGAACCGTCGTCAGGCACTTTTCGCTACCCAATCGACCGCTCCTACACAGTTTTCCAGCAACGTCAGTATACGTTGAGACTAATTCACCATGCCTTCGCTGTCAAATTTGGCCAAGTACCGTTTCTTGGATTGAGTTAGTCTAGATCAAATGGGTTTATTTCCAGGATTCGGGGAAAAAGCGGTAAAGGCCAATTCGCTGATGCCGCTGTAGTAACACCCAGTAAAACAACTCATCCGCTTCCTTTGATTTGCAGGAGACCGTAATCAACGTTACATCTGCAGTCTATAAAAAATCGAACTCAAGCTGTTCGTCAGGCTCATTTTCTTCTTTGGGTTCTTTATTTCTTTTCGGCTTTGCATTAAGTGTATAAACAGTATTTACATGGAGCTTACTTGTTTCATCTTCTGTTTGTTCTTCAGGCGGTTCAGCGTAAGAGTTCAGTAAATTATTTAACCATTTCAAATTCCACTCTAATTCTTCTTTTTCGTATACTAAGCTTTCTTTAATTTTTTCTTTTAGGGTATTTAATTGCCTGCGGGTTTTATTAGTAAAATCCCATCCTTTTTCCTTGTTATACCGTCTATTTTTTCGTCTTAATATCCGCAGATCATCTTTGTAATTTTCGTGTATAGCCAGAATCTGTGAGACAGGGGTGTTTTTATAGTTTCGCGTTTCCCGAATATCGTATGTCGCCCACAGAGTTTCCAGTTCTTCCACACTCCCCGCCTGATACGCTTCCTGAACGCGATACCACAATTCATATTTCCGCGGATTGTTATTTATACTTGCATCGGGATGTAGTTTATGGGCCAGCTGCCTGTATGTATCTTTTAAACGTGTTTCGTCTAAAGTTTTTTCTATATTTTCAGGGCAATTCTCTTCTGTTTTTGAATACTCTTGATATTCTCTACGGTCGTGTTGATTTTCATTCTCTGTATTCCTATATTCATGGTCCTCCTGCCGGGATCCATTATTATCTGCCCAGGTATAATAATCATCCTGTTCATCCTTGTTCTGCCTAAACCATTCGTAAATTTTTTCAGGATTTTCCGTAAGCTCCATGGCTTTTTGGTACGCTTCATTTGGAGATAGATCCATGTAATAGATTAAAAACTTGATTGTATTTATTAAATCCTCTATTTTTTGTTGTTCTTCGCAAAGTTCCCGAATATTGGTTAAAGTAAGGCCGAAGGTACGATACATCCAACTTTTAAAAGCTGGTAGATCCTTCTGTTCATATTTCTCTATTTCCGCGGTTACTTTGTCAAATTGTTTTAAAATATATTTGCATTTGTTTATTGCTTTTCTGCGGACAGGCTTTTCATCAATTATCAAAAGCTGACGGTTTTTATTTATTTGCTGTTTTACTTTATATTTTTTATTCACCATACACGCAAAAGGTAACATATACTGCACCTTTTTTAATAGGGTCAGGTTCTTTTAACGAAGAATTCTCATTTTATACCTCTAGGCAACAGAAAGAAGCATGATCCCCAATAAAAACCGTAAAATAATTGAATAAAATGAGAATTCCAGGATTTACATAGCGGCAATTTCCGCGTCATGCTGATTCTCAGAATTGAACCTGGGCAATTGCCTCAGTAAGCACCGTTATAAACTGAACCGTTCTGAATGAATATGCTTCTTGGCCACGCCCATTTTCTTTAAAGTGCCGATAACTTTGTCCATCATTACCGGAGGCCCGCAGACATAATAATATCTGTTCCTGTACGTTTCCCCCGTATACTTTTTTATAATATTCTCAGTAACAAAACCTTTTTCTCCTTCCCAGCCGTCAGGGGGATTTACCAACACATGGACTACCTTTAAATCCGGCTTTTCAAGGTTTTCCATTTCCTCAAGTTCTTCCCGAAAAACAATCTCATCAACTTGGTTGTTTCCGAAAATCAGAAGCACCCGGCGGTCTTTTCGGGTATCCCTCATGTGACGCAGCATACCTATAATGGGAGTTATTCCAATTCCTCCCGCGATGAAGACAAAGTTATTCTCCCAGCTGTGCAGAAGATAACTGAACCGGCCGAAGGGGGCTTGAATTACGGCTCGATCTCCGGACTTTGTATCTTTTATGGTGGAGGTAAAATCACCGACACTTTTTATAGTTGCAGTATGTTCCGGTTTTTCTTCAGGGCTGGATGAGATGGTAAAATGATGTTCTTCCGCGGGAAGTCCTCTCCCCCGCTTAAGTTTGATGAACTGAAACTGACCGGGAGCATAATCTATCCCGTCCGATTCTACCGGTTCAAAACGGAGAGTCCAAACATTCTTTGTCTCCTGATTCACATCCTTTACCACAAAGGGCTTCCGTCTTAAAAGAAGGGGCCGTACCGCTTTGTGCCCCAAATAAGCCGCAATAGCAACGCCCAGCAAAACCGCCCATATCACTCTCATGTAGGTATTAAGCAGCAGATCGGTGCCGGCAAAAAAACTATGGATAAAAACACCCGCTAAAACCAGCATAAAAAACATGTTGTGAAAGAAGCGCCACTTTTCGTAGGTGAAACGGAAAAATGCAATAAAGAGTGAGGTTAGAATAATCAGGATAAGAATTAGGAGGGCGCCTTTACCCACAAGTACAGACCAATCCTGATTGAAGGAGAAAAGGAGAGCCCAATTGGAAGTTCCGGCAGCAAGCAGTATGGGATGCAGCAGCACTGCAGCTCCACCGGCAACGGCCATGGTACGGTGGAAATTGATAAGGGTATTTAAAGCAAACGCTCTGTCTAATAATCTGATCCTTGCAGAGAGAACTGATTGGAGAGCAAGAACCGGATAAGCTATGAGTCCCAGGAGCTGTCCAATTTCATAGAGAAAAGTGCCGGACCATGCGGAGGGATCCATAATTGTCAGCAGAACAGCTGGTCCTAAGATAATAATACTGTATATCCCTATTAAAATTGTTCGAACAAATATCAACTTTTTTCTATCTTTTTTCCATTCCATTATAGAATCCACTAAATCCCCCTACCTGAATAATATCATATGTACAAATATACTACCGGAACTAAGGGAATCGGCAACACGGCGCGGCAAAAAAGGACGCGCCATATTGACTGCGGAGCTCCTTCATGATATATGTTTCGTTAATCATTGAATTCCGAAAGAAAAGGAAAGAAGGTTCATATGATAGAAACGGTTCATGAACTGAGGGATATGGTACCTGAAAAAGAGTACTTTGTTGGGATCGATTCGGACGGATGCGTCTTCGATACCATGGAGATAAAACATAAGGAGTGTTTCTGTCCTAACTTTATTCTTCATCTTGATATGCAGCCCGTCAGCAAATACGCCCGGGAAGCTTGGGAGTTTGTTAACCTCTATTCCAAAACGAGAGGAGTGAACAGATTTATCGGGTTGCTGCGGGTCATAGAGCTTCTTAAGAAACGGCGGGAAGTAAAAGCCCGGAATATCATGGTTCCTTACATGGATGCTCTAAGGAAATGGGTAGAACGAGAGACAAAACTGGGAAACCCAACCCTGGAAGAAGAAATTAAAAACAATCCTCAAGAAGAGCTCGAAAGGGCATTCAACTGGTCGAACGATGTAAACAGATCAATCGAGACCATGGTAAAAAACATCCCTCCTTATCCGTTGGCCAGAGAGAGTATTTCAAAACTTACCGAACTCGCTGATGCAATTGTCGTTTCCCAAACCCCCCGCGAAGCGCTGAAACGGGAGTGGCGGGAACACAATCTTGCCGATTTAGTACGCGCAATCTGCGGGCAGGAGATAGGAACCAAGGCTGAACAACTCACCTTCGCCGCGGCGGAGAAGTATAAACCGCATCATATGCTTATGATTGGAGATGCCCCGGGTGATCTTAAGGCAGCTAAGGCTAATAATGCCCTTTTCTATCCAATAATTCCGGGTGCTGAAGAATCTTCCTGGGAACGGTTATATAAGGAAGCAATAAATAAGTTTTTCTCCGGCACTTACGCGGGAAGTTTTGAAGAAGCGCTAATCCGGGAGTTTGACGGACAGCTTCCGGAAAAAGCTCCCTGGGAAGAGTCGTTCTGAATTTGCAATTTAGAATAGCTGATAAAAGAGGGAATCGCTGGACTCAGGACAGGTTTACATTTATGTTTTACTAAAGGAATACAGGTCATGATTTATCTAGAGAAAATATCGAAAACAGATAATTTTACTAATACAGAATTAAAAGAATCGCTCTACGAGGCGCTGGAACGGATAGGCCGAAAAATGAAAGTATTGGCCGTGCCGCCCGACTATACCCGGTACCATTCCCATGCGGGGATTATTACCCAGTATGTGTGGCAGTACTACAACGATTCTTTAACCGACATATTACCGGCATTAGGCACCCACACGCCAATGACGGAGGAGCAGATTACCTCTATGTTCGGGAATACCCCAACCCGCCTTTTCCGGGTGCATAATTGGCGTTCCGATATAAAAACCTTGGGAATTGTCCCTGGTGAATATATAAAACAGGTTTCGGAAGGAAAACTGGAATACCCCTGGCCTGCTCAAGTAAACCGAATACTTCCCGAAGGCGGGTACGATTTGATTCTCTCCATCGGACAGGTCGTTCCTCACGAAGTAATCGGAATGGCGAATTTCAACAAAAATATTTTTGTCGGAACCGGGGGCCGGGAAGGTATAAATAAAAGTCACTTCCTCGGAGCCGTTTACGGAATGGAACGGATAATGGGCAGGGCTGATAATCCGGTTCGTTCGGTCCTCAATTACGCCTCCCGTCATTATGCGGCGGATCTGCCGATTATATACGTACTTACAGTGGTCGGCAGAGATTCAAAAGGGAACTTAGGAGTATCCGGGCTCTTCGTTGGAGATGACGAGGAATGTTTCCGTCTTGCTTCAGAGTTGTCTCTGGAAAAAAATTTTACCATGACTGAAAAACCTTACCGGAAAGTGGTTGTCTACCTTGATCCTAAGGAATTCAAATCCACATGGCTGGGCAATAAAGCGGTCTACCGGACTAGAATGGCCATCGCTGACGATGGCGAACTTATCGTCCTTGCTCCCGGGATTAAAGAGTTCGGCGAAGACCGGGATATCGACACCCTAATACGGAGGTACGGATACGTCGGAACCGACAAAGTTCTTAAAAATGTGGAAGAAAACGAGGATCTTAGGGAGAACTTGAGCGCTGCGGCTCATCTGATTCACGGTTCGAGCGAAGGACGGTTCTCCATCACCTACTGTGCCGGGGGGCTTACCAAAAAAGAAATTGAAAGTGTAAATTATTCTTACGGAGATCCCGAAATAATGATGCAAAAGTATAATCCCGATGAGTTAGAAGACGGTTACAATACAGTGGATGGGGAGGAAATTTATTACATCTCCAATCCTGCGTTGGGACTCTGGTCTCACCGGGAAAGATTCGAATAGTTACTTAAATAATACCGGACTGCCGTTTTGATTTTACGGTGCCGGTTAATCAACGAAAAGTCAGGAGGAATAAGAAAACATGCAGGGAAAAGCTGATATCGGCCTTATTGGTATGGCGGTGATGGGACAAAATTTGGTCCTGAACATGAACGACAGAGGGTATAAAGTAGCGGTATTCAACCGCACCCTTTCCAAGGTAGACGACTTTATAGAAGGTCCTGCATCCGGACGGAACGGCATCAAGGGAACCCACAGCTACGAGGAGTTTATTGACTCCCTCGATACGCCCAGAAAGATAATGCTGATGGTAAAGGCGGGCGAAGTAGTAGATAAATTTATAGACGCTCTCCTGCCGCATCTTGACAACGGGGACCTTATCATAGACGGGGGGAACTCCAACTATAACGATACAACCCGGCGGACCCGGGAACTCGGAGAGAAAGGGATACTATACATAGGCACCGGAATATCCGGCGGAGAAGAAGGAGCAAGACACGGTCCTTCCATTATGCCGGGGGGGAGTCCCGAAGCTTGGCCTCTTATTAAAGATATTTTCCAAGCCGTAGCGGCAAAAACTCCAGACGGTCAGCCCTGCTGCGATTGGATCGGCAAAGACGGTGCCGGTCATTACGTGAAGATGGTTCATAACGGAATCGAATACGGAGACATGCAGCTCATCTGTGAAGCCTATAACCTTATGAAAACCGCACTGGATATGAATACAGACGAAATGCATCAGGTTTTCTCCCATTGGAATAAAACTGAGCTGGATTCATACCTTATCGAGATAACAGCGGATATACTTGCCTACAAGGAAGCGGATAATCTGCCGCTGGTGGAAAAAATCCTGGATACTGCGGGGCAGAAGGGTACCGGTAAATGGACAGGTATTAGCTCCCTTGAATTGGGTATTCCTGTTACCCTGATCGTTGAAGCTGTGTTTGCCCGGTGTCTTTCCGCACTGAAAGAAGAACGGCTGAAGGCTTCAGAGGTGCTGAAAGGTCCGGGGAAAAAATTCGAAGGAAACCGGAAAGAGTTTATAGAAGATATCCGTAAAGCCCTCTTGGCATCTAAGATAATATCTTATACCCAGGGGTTTATGCTCATCCAGGAGGCTGCCGAGGAGAATGGATGGGATATCGATTACGGCACCATCGCCAATATATGGCGGGGAGGGTGCATCATACGGAGCGTCTTTTTAGGAGACATCAAGAAAGCCTTCGATGAAACCGACAATCTGCAGAGCCTGCTATTAGCGGATTACTTCCGGAAACTTATCCACGGGTGTCAATCTTCCTGGAGACGAGTGGTCAGCAAAGCTGTTACGCTGGGTATAAGCATACCCGCCTTCGCCTCAGCCTTGACCTTCTACGACGGTTACCGCAGTCCATGGCTTCCCGCTAACATGATTCAGGCGCAGAGAGATTACTTTGGCGCCCACACCTATGAGCGTATTGACCGGCAGCAGGGAGAATACTTCCACACCAATTGGACGGGAAAGGGGGGTGAAACCTCGGCCGGAACCTACAACGTGTAACGATGGTAAAACAAATAATCGACGATCTTTCTTCCTATTTTAGAGAAAAACTTCTGCCCTTCTGGCTTAATCGTGTTGAATCGCCAACCGGAGGGTTCAGCACATCCTACGATAAGAACGGTAATCCCGTCCCCGGTGCGGCAAAGACTCTCCTCTGCCAGGCACGCTGCATCTTTTCATTCAGCCATCTCCTCAGGTGGGGATTTATTCCCCCGGGAAAACAAACAAAGCAGGTACGGGAGATGCTGCTGCGGGGCATCGATTATCTTAAGAACCATTTTAAGGATGATGATAACGGGGGGTATAACTGGATCTGTTCTGAAGACGGAAAAGTTACGGATTCCAACAAAATTGTGTACGGTCATTCGTTCCTTATCTATGCTTTTGCGGAATTTGCCCTGGCCGCCGGCAATAAACCGGCGGAAGAGGAGGCGGAAAATCTGTTCGCGCTATTGGAAGAAAAAGCCCGGGACTCAAAACACGGAGGCTACATCGAACACTTCGATACCGAATGGAATCCCCGGACCGCCATGGAAGGCAGGGAAGAGTTCCACAAATCCATGGATGTGCATATGCATCTCATGGAGGCCTTTACAGAATTGGTAAAACTAACAGGCAAGACTGAACACATGAATACCCTGAGGAATGTTACCGATCTAATCTTTAAAAAAATGATTTATCCCGCTTCAGAGGGTTCTGCGGGCTGCGCCATGTTTCACAGAGACTGGGTCCCCATGGATAACGTGCGGCTGGATACAGTCTGGGGGTCAGACCGGTTCGGGGAAGGGAAAAAAAATCCGGACATTACTTCGTACGGACATAATGTAGAATTCGCCTGGCTCTACCTCAAAGCTGCGGATGCGCTAAACATCCGGCGGGATGAAGCCTTTACACAAGCGGAACCTCTATTCCGGCATACCCTGCTCCGAGGAGTAGACACTCAATACGGAGGTTTATACGTTGAGGGGGAAAGAGACGGAGAGGCCGCCGACACCGATAAAGAGTTCTGGCAGCAGGCCGAAGCTTTAGCCGGATTTTCCCACGCATACCGGCTTACCAAGGACAAATTATACCTTGAGGGATTTGAAAAGGTCAGGCGGTTTGTATTTGATAATCTTGTTCACCCTGAACTTGGAGAGTGGTTTCCCCTTTCGGACCGGCAGGGTAATATCAAGCGGGATTACCTGGGTCATGAATGGAAAACCTGTTATCACACGCTCAGAGGAGTCAGTCTGGCAATCCGCAATATGGAACATATATGATTCACTTTTTCCTGCCAACTCTCTACATAGTACTGCAGCTGATGGTGGTTGTCGGTCTCGGCTTTTTTCTCCGGAGGAAAACGAAACGATGGGGCGGAGATTTTTTCTCCGCTTTCAGTTCTCTGGTAGTAAAGGTAACGCTGCCAATCTATTTTTTTGTAAAATTTTCCCAGGCTTCTCTGGAAGACCTTAAAACAGCGTGGATGTTTCCTCCGGCAGCACCCATTATTACCTTTTTGGGGATAGGACTCTCCCTTCTTGTATTTAGATTATTACGGTTAAAGGGTGGCGACCTGCGGGCCGCGACGGCAATGGGATCATTTGGTAATTCGGGATATATTCCCATCACCATTGTGGAAATACTTCCTCTTGCCCTTCCTGTAATGGCGGAGAAGTTCGGTACTGATATTCCGCTCCTTTTTATTGGAAGTTATGTGCTTGTTTACAGTCCTATATTATGGTCCGTGGGGAAATACCTTATTACAGGATCAGTACAAAAACCCCGGTTGAAAGATTTTATTTCGGCTCCGCTTTTAGGTATTCTTGCGGGATTGATTATCCCCCTTTTCGGCTTAAAGGGCATCTTCTTCGACTCGGACCTTCCCTTCTACTATATACACAGCGCGCTGGGCAAGGTAAGTAATATAACATTTCCCGCCATTCTATTAAGCCTTGGAGCGATAATCGGAGAACTCAAAATCAAACATGTGGCTGATTTAAGACGGTCCGTACTATTTTTATCAGCAGCCGGAGCAATAGTTATCCGTTTTCTCCTGTTCCCTCTCATCTTCTACGGAGTCTATTTTCTTTTTTTAAAAAACTTGAGTTTGCCTTTAGGGGTAATCTGGGTCTTCTTCTTGGAGACTCATATACCTCCGGCAAATAACTTCGCTGTTATGTCTAAAGGAAGCGGCAGGAACGAAGATATCACAGCTTTCACGCTGCTCATAACGTATCTGTTTTATATTGTAGCGCTTCCCGTATCCATGCTCATATTTTTATCCATTATCCAATGACCGGTTAGACAAGGCTTGAATATGGTCCGCCACAATATCACCGACATCTTCTATTAGAAAAATTTCCTCTTCTATATATTCATCTTTCTTTCCCGAATCAACCCCAATAGCCCCTTCCAACATGCCGTTAACAAGAAGGGGCACAGCAACCCGGCACATCACCCCGTATCTCCTTCTATGGTTATCGGTAGGGGCGGTATCCGTTAAAAACACCTGATGAGTAACTGCAGTTCTGCCGATTGGCCCGTTACCAAAGGGAATGATCTCATCACCGTAATCCCTGCCGCCCCGGGCAGATAAAATTAGATTGCGGTTTTTCTTATCTGCATGATAGAAACCGATCCAGATAAAACCGGGCATCATTTCCGTTAACATGGAAGCTGCCTCGGAAAGGATAATTTCCGGATTCTTTTCCTGATCACAGGCATAACAGATATGGTCCAGGAGAAGACTCCTCCCGGTTCTGAATTTTATTTTACATCTTTTTCCGTTATAAGGATATTTCCGTGAGGGCTTCCGCCGTATGCTGCGACCGAAAATCGTCTTCATCATTGTCTCCGTGAGCGAGGATAAGTGTGTAGGTTTCACCCGGTTCAATAACTTTGTCCCGTTCATCTCCCGTATCCAAAGGCTTGGAAAACGAGATGATGGTACTTCCACCGGATTCGCTTCCGGAAATATCGAAAATGTCGGAAGTCCCCCCCCCATCTACATCCGGCTGGTGTGAATATCTATTATTTCCGTAATGATCCTCCACAAAAACTTCACCATCCGAAACGAAACCAATTGTGAAATCCGCTCCCAGCATGCTCCTAACCGGATCTATTCCCATTGCTATCCACCCGGTAGTTTCAGCGGTCAATGTGAAGGTTATATTATCCTTTGTTATTTCCCACTCCAACGAAAAAGGGCCGGTACTCAAACTGCCGGACCGGTTTTGTTCCGATTCGTCATTACTTACCTGACTAATCTGCTTTGCTGTATTAGCCGGTTCTTCAGAGTTTCCGCCGCCGCAGGCAGCTAGCTGAATCATTACAAGCATTATAACAATAAAACCCGCCCGCACTAATTTGTAACTATTCATAATACCCCCTCGATTACTGATACTTCCTGTCGTACTAATGTAATACTTTTTGAATAAAATGAGAATTCCAGGCTTTACACAAGTAAAAAAGCTATTCTAAATTGCAAATTTAGAATAGCTGAACATCATAGATAACGCATTCAGCATTGCGTAAAAGATTTATAATCCTGTATAGTGGAACTATGATAAAGATAAACAGCAACTACAAAAAACTGCACGCAAGCTATCTTTTTAGTATGGTTTCCGACCGGGTAACAGCTTATAAGACGGAGAATCCCGGCGCTGATATAATTAAATTAGGTATCGGAGATGTTACTCTTCCTCTGCCGGCGGAATGCATTAAGTATTTCCGGAAGGGTGTTGAGGAAATGTCACAGGATGACAGTTTCCGGGGTTACGGACCTTACGAAGGATACGACTTTTTAAGGACCGCCATCGCGGAAGGGGATTTCAGGTCCCGGGGAGTAGACATCCGGGATGATGAAATATTCGTCAGCGACGGCGCTAAATGCGATATCGGTAACTTTCAGGAACTTTTCGCGGCAGACACCATTGTAGCGGTACAGGATCCTGTTTATCCGGTTTATGTGGACACGAATGTTATGGCTGGACGAACCGGATCATGGAAGGACGGAAGATACCAGGGAATTGTATATCTTGAATCAGACAGGGAAAATAACTTCATGCCCCAGCCTCCGGGAGATGAAGCAGATCTTATCTATCTCTGCTTTCCCAACAATCCAACTGGAGCCACCGCAAAAAGGGAAGAATTAAAGAAATGGGTTGATTACGCCCGGAAGAAAAAGGCGCTGATTCTCTATGATGCCGCTTACGAAGCTTATATCCGGGACGATACCCTTCCCAAAACAATTTTCGAGATAGACGGGGCCAGAGAAACAGCAGTGGAGTTTAGAAGCTTCTCTAAAACCGCCGGGTTTACCGGTGTACGATGCGCCTACACCGTGATACCTTCTGAATGCCGCGGATTCGATGCGGCGGGTAAAACTTTCGCCCTTAGGGAGATGTGGGCCAGACGGCATTCTACAAAATTCAACGGGGTATCCTATCCGGTTCAAAAGGCCGCGGAGGGAATATACACCGAAACCGGGAAAAAACAGATCCGGGAAATGACGGACTACTACCTGCGGAATGCCGGAATCATCCGCGAAGGAATGGACAACCTAGGATTTACCTGCACCGGTGGAGTTAACTCTCCTTACATCTGGGTATATACCGGAACCGACTCATGGTCCTTTTTCGAACGTATATTAAAAGACGCCGAAGTTGTTCTAACCCCCGGTAACGGATTTGGAAAATGCGGAGAAGGATATGTTCGAATAAGCGCTTTTAATCATCAGGAAAAAGTTGAAGAAGCTATGGAACGGGTAAAAACCGCCCTTAATTCATAGGAAAGTTTATACCCGGTCAATACCATTTGCAATTTAGAGAGGAATTCTCATTTTATACCTTTAGGCAACAGAAAAAGGCATGATTCTCAAGAAAAGCCGTAAAATATTTGAATAAAATGAGAATTCCTGTAAAAATGTTGACTTTGGCAGGAAGGGGCCATACAATGAGCCCATGAAGAAGGGCAGCAGCAGATTTGTTCCCCTGAACAGAAAGATAACTTTAATCATCCTGCTTACCCTTATCCTGGGAATCGGAAGCATCAGCTTCTACTTCGCGTCGAGTTTAAATTCGGTAATCGATTCCACTACCCGGCGTGATCTCATTACCCATTCCGAAACCCTTTTCGAAGCAGTAGAGACAATCATGCTCTCCGGGGAAGCCCCTGTAGCAGTACGCTTTTTTACCGGCATTAGGGAGGTAAATCCTGAATACCGGGTTTTTCTTTATCGGGTAGACGGCACACCGGCTTTTATTGACGATAAAACCATAAATGCAGTGAACAAAAAACTAGGTGAAAAACAATTCATACCTATGCCGAATGTTTACATTCCCATGAGTGAAGCGGGGCAGCGTTTCGGGGAAGCCGTCTCCGGCATACCTGCCAATGTAATCTTTACCGAACAGGAAGAAAACGCGGTATACTACCGCCTCTACAAGCCCCTTATCAACCTTCCGGACTGTACTGTTTGTCATGGAAGCGATCATACCGTAAGGGGAGTTATCGACATCCACCGAGACATAACCGATTCGGTTAAACAGCAGGAATCTTCCCTAATAATTGCGTCTCTTCTCTTCTTAGGTATTGTGCTTCTTCTCTCAGGAGTTATTTCTCAATTTCTAAGGCGTTCCGTTATAAATCCTGTTAAGTCCATCGGAAAGGTGTGCCTCGCTGTTACCGGAGGACAGTTTGACCGGAAAGTTGATGTAAAGAAGAATAATGAAATAGGTCAGCTTGGCAATACGGTTAACGATATGGTAACAGGCCTAAGGGAGCGTTCCGAATTGAGTAAATACGTATCTAATACAACCCTAAAAGCTATCGCCGGTGACCAGGAAGGGAAATTGGTAAAACTCACGATTCTCTTCTCCGACATAAGAGGTTTTACCCATTTTGCGGAGAACCATCCTCCCGACAGGGTACTGACCTGCTTAAACCGTGTGCTCAACTATCAAACTGAAGCAATACACCGGTTTAAAGGGGATGTGGATAAGTATGTAGGTGATGCTGTGGTGGCGGTTTTTACCGGTGAAGATAGTCCGGCCCGTGCTTGCCTTGCGGCTCTCCAAATACAGCGGGGCCTTTTATCCGACAAAAATCTTACCAAAGAACAACTGAGAGTCGGCATTGGGATCCATTCCGGTGACGTGATTCTCGGTATGATCGGATCAAAGGACAGAGCAGATTATACAATTATCGGTGACACCGTTAACATCACATCCAGAATGTGCGATGCTGCCAAGGCCGGAGAAGTTATCGTTTCCGCGGAAATTTACAAAAAATCTGTAAATGAAGTAAAAGGTAAAGGCCCCTTCATACTGCATATGAAAGGGAGAACAGGTACCGTCAAGGTTTATAAATTACAGGAAAAAGAGAAATGAAGATAAATAAATCGGTTACTAAAGCGTTTTTTGTTTTTACAGTCTTTCTGCTGTCTAACTGCACAACTGACAAAACTCTTCTTCCGGATGAATATTTGAGTTGGCAGCGGACTACCGAAATCGAATTGGATTATCCTATTCCCGGTCATGAAGATCATTACAGAAGAATCTTCATAAACGATATTGGAAGGAGTGTCCAAGTTTCCGAAGAAGGCAGTGAAGTATCCTATCGGTATCCTCCCGGAACCGTCATTATTAAAGAAGTATACGATGAGGCAGCTTATAACCCTCAATCAAAACCTGCTCTATTAACGGCTATGGTAAAAAATCCGGAACATCCCGACGCAAGAAGCGGTTGGGTCTGGGTGGTGAAAAACCTGGAGAAAGGTACTGAAGAAATTATAGAAGAAGAGTTCTGTGTAACCTGCCACGCCGCCGCAAATACTCCGCATCCTTACGGGGACAAAAACATATCGGGAGAGTTCAGAGACTTTGTGTTCTTTCCATACGACGGAAAAGATTAAGTCCGGATCTCCTGAACCAGAGCGTCGAATATCGTCATCATATCCATGGTGGTTTTCCTCAACCGGGAAGCGATTATCTTTGCAATTGCGCGTGTTACCGGAAGACCGATAGAAGGATTTTCATTTCCCAGTTTTAAAAAGTCCTTCTTGGTAATGACCAAAAATTCCGACTCCTCTTTGGTAATCACCGTGGCGGAACGCTTGTCGTCATCAATCATGGCCAATTCTCCAAAGAAAATGTTCTGACCCGCATCAAGACGAAGCACCGTATACTGGTCTCCCGCCCGGGTACGTTTTTGTATCTCCACACTTCCGGTCCGGGCAATGTACATCTCTGTCCCGACATCTCCTTCTTTAATTATTACCGAATCATTGGGAAAAGGTTTGATCCTGCAGTATTGAAGGAATGTTTCCAAGTAACCTTCGTTTTGTTTTATTTCTTCAAAGATGCTTATGTTTTTTAACTTTTCTATGATACTCGCATCCATTTTAATACTCCCCTAAACACGTTCCAAAACTATGGCTTGGGAATGACTCTGTATAATGTACTCCCCTGAAGGGAGAAAAATTGGTTTGTTTACCTCTAAGCCCTTTACCTTTTGCAGATTGTTCACGAGCTGTGAAACATCCGATGTCTTCTGAGCCTCCCGGAGTGCCTCTATCTTCATTTTATTGGGAGAACCTGTGTTTTCCAGAACACCTAAAACCAGTCTGTTTTTAAAGTCGGAGAGCTTCTGTTGATACTCAACAAAAGGTTTATTAACGAACTCTCCCGGTATGTCTAAGGTTTTTAAATAAGTATTGGAGGTCTCATGACTCAAAAGCTCCCGGATGATATGAGACATTCCGCCTGTAGCGGAGGAATTGGCCAGCATTCGCCGGGTAAGATCCCGGGAGTACATAATTTCGTCACAGAGGGCTTGTTTTAGATAGCTTTCATATTTTCTATCCAGTATTTCCGCGTAAACAAAAACATTTTTGGCAAGTGACTTTATTGTCAGGACTGTCATCACCGTTTTTGAATCCACTTCAGAAGCCGCGGAACTTTCAAGGGAATCAGCCAGCACCAGCACCTTTCGGGCTGTCTGTACATTGGCACGCTGGAGAGCCATCTCGGAAAAATAATCACCACGAACAAAACGGAGTCCTTTAAGCACCGATTCCTCCTTCAGGGCTTCCACCTTTGCCGAATCAACATTGGAAACAATTACTATCTGATCGGATTCGATATCTTCGGAAATTTTCAGGATATCCATGAGAATATCCGTCATATCCTCTTTCCATCCGCATATTATTATATGGTCCCGTACTTTTTTATAATCCATAAGACCTCTCCTCGCCTTTGTGTTTCGATCCACTAAAAGTGATGCCAGAGCACCCGAAAGCAAACTCATTGCGCCAACACCTACGATGATACTTATTACAGCAAGAATCCTTCCGCCCAGCGTAACCGGGACCTTGTCTCCGTAGCCGGTGGTGCTTACGGTAATAACAGACCACCACAAGCCGTCCATGATGTCCGTGAACTCATTATTTACCCGAAGTTCGAAAATAACCACGACGATAGCCGAGATTACGAAAAAAATGGTGAAGTATATTAATAGTTTGGCGTATCTGCTGACTTTAAATAGATTCAGTACTTTTTTAAGTTTTTTTTTCATAAGTTTACTATTATAATATCGAAGTATTAGGACGGAATATTAATCAGAACCTCATCTTTTTACCCTGTATCCCTTAGAGGTCATGATTTTTCCAGGTGCTTTCCCCAGTGCTCTTTGAATTGGAGATATCTTTTTTCCAATTCAGGGAGATACGTCTTCTTTATTTCTCTGCTGTTGCCGTTTTCAGCGGCTTTTTCAATCTGAAATGCCGCCCTGGCCAGAGGAACCGCCTCTAGATTCAGCGATCCGCCTTTGATTCCATGTGCGGTAACCTTTACCGAATCAAGTTCCCCCTTTTCTAAATTATCACTGATTTTAGACAGCTGGACTTTTGTTTTTTTGATAAAATTATTTACAACTTTATGAAGGATATCTTCCTTGTTCATAAAAGTGTTTAACGCCTTCTGATAATCGAAGACTGCTGCCGCCGGCTCTGACGTCCCGGACGGTTTTATACCCGAGCCCCGCTCTCCATTATCATCACCAAGCCACCGGTCTAAAACGGGGAGAAGGTCCTTCTCCCGGAACGGTTTCGTGAGAAAATCGTTCATCCCGGATTCTATACACTTCTCCCGTTCTCCCTGAACAGCGCTGGCGGTTACCGCGATCACCGGTATATGATATCCCTCATTACGAATTATCCGCGATGCTTCATACCCATTCAGCTCCGGCATTTGGACATCCATGAATATAAGATCAATCTTCTTCCCGCTTTTAACAATGTCCACTGCTTCCCTGCCGTCCGCCGCGAAAATCACATCTAAATTATGATGCTTTAGGATTGTATTAAAAAGCTGACGATTTACTTCATGATCTTCCGCGACCAAAACTGAATGGCCATCCAATTCTATATCTTTTTTCCCGGACAGCTCAGATGATTCCTCCGGTATTTCCTCCACAGGCAGCAGATCCATGGCTTCCTCGAGAACTCCCCAGACGGTACCGAAGAGCTGGCGCTTACGGACAGGCTTGGTAATGTAGCCATCGAACCATTTGAGAAGTTTCATCTTTGCTTCTCCGGCCTGCTTACCTGCTGGACTCATAAGAAGCAGACGGGTCGAGTTGATTTCGGTATCAGCGTTGACCTCCCCGGCAAGCTGCCAGCCGTCCATATCTTCCAGGAGTAATCCCACTAACACCGCATCGCAGGCGGATCCTTCCGCGGCCTTGCTTTTCAGTTTACTGATTACCTCTTTTCCTGAACTGGCGCATACAACATTCTCGTATCTTTCTTTTAAATATTGGGACACCGCCTCCCGGGTAGAAAAGTTCCGGTCCGCCACAATTATGGAATGGGAGACATCCAGCACAGGTTCATCCTCCCTATCCGCAACAATCTCCAGGGGAACCGAAAAGTAAAAAACGGAACCTTTGCCCTCTTCACTCTCAACACCGATGCTCCCTCCCATCAGATCGATCAGGTTTTTACAGATAGATAAACCCAATCCGCTTCCGCCGTACTTCCTGGTGGTGGAAGAATCTAACTGGGAGAAAGCGCTGAAAAGGGATGTTTGTTTCTCATCCGGGATTCCGATGCCGGTGTCTTTAACCTCCACAAACAGGGTTCCGGTGGTACCGGAACGTTCTGGAATTCCCGCTGTTACAGCAATCTCTCCTTTGTGGGTAAACTTAACAGCATTGGAAAACAGGTTCACTATAACCTGACGAAGCCGAGTGGGATCTCCTTTTACCATTTCGGGAAGTGATGAGCTTAGAGAAAGAATTACTTCCAATCCCTTTTTATGGGCTTCCAGGCATACCATATCAACCGCATTTTCCAACATAGCCATGGGATCGAATTCGATATACTCAATCGAGAGTTTTCCCGCCTCTATCTTGGAAAAATCGAGTATGTCGTTTATCAGGCTAAGGAGTGCATCAGCGGAAAACTGCACCTGTTCTCCATATTCCCGCTGCTCTTCATCCAATTTTGTTTGGAGCAAAAGATCCATCATCCCGATGATCGTATGAATGGGCGTTCGTATCTCATGACTCATATTGGCAAGAAATGCTGATTTTGTCCGGGTTGCCCGTTCGGCATCCTCCTTCTCCTGAAGCAACCGCGCTTCCCCCAGTTTTTGTTCGGTTACATCTTCCACAGCCGCAAAAATAAACGGGGAAACATCACCGTCACCTACATAGGCGGCGTTCATCCTGCACCATCCCTCTTCACCGTCTCCATCGGTATACCGAAGGGTTAGGGTTTTTCCAGTGTTGTCATGTACCAAATTCCGGACCGTCTCCTTAAGGAGATTACGGTCCCGGGGGTCAAGGATGTCGGAGAGAAGACTCCCCTCTAACTCGGTCTTGGGTATCCCTAACAGTTCAGATACTGCCCGATTGACATAGAGAAGCCGGGAGGTGGAATCCATAATCAGCATTCCGATTGGAGAGTAATCAAATATTACCTGAAATTGTCTACCCGAGGGCATTAGAAATTCATCCTTAATATCTCGGTGGCTTTACGGAGAACATCCTCAGGCTTGAGGGGTTTAGTAAGATAACTCGTTACTCCGAGTTTAATGGCTTTTACCACTGTTTCCTTTTGGGAAACAGCAGATAACATGATGACGGGAATATCATTTTTGCTCACCTTTAGACGTTTAAGAACTTCAAAACCGTCCATCTCAGGCATAAGAATATCGAGGAACAGAAGGTCCGCCTGTAAAGCCTCCTGGTCCTCCATGAATTCCAGGCCGTTTTCAAAGGTTTTTATGGTAAACTCAGTCTCGGAGAACGCGGTTTTAATAAGCTCCTGGATAACTTCATCGTCATCAACAACTGCTATAGTAACGGGGGTCTGGATATCCTTAAGGTCAACAGGCTCGCCGGCAATCTTCTCCTCATCAAAACGCATATGTATCGACTCTTGTCTTTCTTTTTTAGGGGCGGATGCCGAGAGAAATTCCTCATGGACTGCTTTTCCCTCACCATCAAGAAAAGTGCCTGTACTTCTTCCCAGCAGACCGTCCATGGCCTTTTCCAGGCTGGATGTTACCAGAATACCTTCGTACTCCTTCTTTTCCGTTATGAACCGGCTTACATATTTATTGTTAGTAAGAACTTTTACATATTTATGTTTAGCATTTGAATATTCAAGAATATTGTTCATCAATGCGCCGAGTTTGATGGAATCATTTGGAGTAATATCGATACTGGTCATCATGACAAGCACTTTCGGACTCTTAATTGCATAGAGATCTAAAAGCTCAGTTATTTTGTATTTAAGAAGCTCTATTTTCTCGCGGTTGAGTCCCCTGGCAATCTCAATAAAGAGAATATCTTCGTTAAAATGGGCCTCGATAATGCAGGGCGCTGTATCTATCTCCAGACTGACTCCTAAAAGCTCAGAAATTGTCTTTATAAGGGCATCCAGTTTGATTGGTTTTGTGAAAAACTTTTTGACGTTATATTTCGCGACATTGAGAATTGTGTCCCTGTCAATTTTTGTAGACACCATGACCACAGGAATGGAAGAGGTATTAGGATCCTTGGTCTTGTTCTTAAGAAGGTCTATTGAGCTAGTCCGGCTTAGGTAATAGTCCATTATAATAAGATCCGGTATCTCCTGTCTTGTCTTTGCTGTACCGTCAAGACCGTTGATAGCCGCTACAACCTCAAATCCGTATTCCTCGAGTTTTTGTTTGAGGTAATCCCGAATCAGAGCAGATTCATCTATGACAAGTATCTTTTTCATATTTTTAACTCCCGAAAAAAGTACTAAAGCTATTTTAACTACTCCGGAAATAAATTTTTTTAGCATTTCTCCGGGTAGTTATCGTATTCTTCTAGTATAGTATCGACTGTTTTACTTTGCCATTATAGCTTCCCTAGAGTTTTAGCTTCCGGCAAGAATTCAAATTATGATTCTTGCTATTGCCTCATTAGCCTGGATCATTTACGCAGTATTGACCCTATCCGGTTGAAGCCGCTACATTAAAATCATGAACCGGATGATAAAAACTTTTCTATGTATCTTTCTGTTGATTCCATTGCATGCAACCAACGCCGAAGAAAACGTTACCCGCCCGGGCAGTGTCGGATCCTTTTCTTTATCCCCGTCACCCCGGTTCTATGGGGCGGATATTGAATTAACCTTCAGAGGAAAAGATGAACCCCCGTATACCATCTTTTCAGCGGAATTAGGCGGAGCTTGGGAAAAGGCCTATTTCTACAGGCTCCCGGACGGCAGTCTTTACCGGGGCAACACGGAAGGCTTTCCAGGTATCACCGCGGAAAATCCCGAAGTTTTTAACCGTCTCAATTTTAACTGGAAATTAGGGGTAATCCAAGGCATCCATGCAAAGGCCAATGAAAAGCGCAATCTTCTGTCCCTTTTTCTTTTTTACCGGGGAAGGTACGACCGGAACGATGTTGCCGAAGGTTCTTTGGCGGACTCTCCCCAGTTTCCGAACAAAAGCGGTCTCCTTCAAAATACTCTGACCGGGGGTATACGGTTTAGAAACATCAAATATTACACTGCTGAAGATATACTGGAAGGAATGGATTTAGAATTTTCAGTAGAAGCCGCCCCGAAGTTTTTGCTCAACTCCATTTTCGGAAATTCTCAATTCTCAAGGCTTAATTGTACGATTCGTTATTTCTTCCCGGTGTTCTCAAAAGCGGAGAGGGAATGGAACATAGTAAGCGGTTACTTAGGCTTCTACGGAACCGCAGACGTCCTCTCAGGGCCTTCAATTCCGCTGCAGCCTCTCCAGTCTTTCGGCGGCTCAGATTACCGGGATGGCCTCGGCGGAACGGTCCGGGGATTGGGAAAGGGGAGATTCGCGGCCCCGTTAAAAGGGGCAGGCAGCGTTGAGTTCAGGATGAACCTTCCCTCCCTTCTGCATCCGAACATCATTCCCGGAGTATTTTTCTTTACGGATTCCGGTTTCTACTATATACCCGGTTCGCCTTCCGGAACGGGATCCGCAATTTACTCCGCGGGAGGGGGAATCACATTAAACATTCTGAATTTTGCCAATCTCTCGGCATATACAGCATTACTTCTTAATGAAAAAAGACTCAGCGGATCATCCTGGACCCCTATAGCCTTCGGTTTTTCTCACCATTTTTAAAAGAGGACTTCATGACTGATGCAGAAATTAACATGGACAAAATATTCCGGGAAGGTATTAAACGGGTTGATCCCCATTCTCTGATACGGAACAACCTTAGCCTGGACGGTCATGGAAACGTGATTGCCGGTCACAAAGAAAATAAACGGATATATCCGCGAACCGAATATCGCCGTATCGTTATTCTCGGTGCCGGAAAAGCCTCAGCCTCCATGGCCGCGGAATGCGAACAAATTTTAGGTGATAGAATTACAGGCGGCGCGGTGGCGGTAAAACCGGGACATGAAGAACAGCTCTCCCGGATAGAAGTACTGAAAGGGAGCCATCCCGTTCCGGATGCAGCGAGCCGAGGGGCTGCTCTGCGTATCGCGGAAACGGCAAATGCTGCCGATGGGGAAACCCTGGTTATTCTCCTTATCTCCGGGGGCGGTTCTTCTCTCATAGCGCTTCCTCCGGAAGGGGATTTTCCGGTGACCCTTTCAGAAATTACGGAGACAACCAACCTGCTTTTAAAAAGCGGTGCAGCCATCCAAGAAGTGAACTCCGTCAGGAAGCATATATCCGGAATAAAAGGGGGAATGCTTGCCAAGGCGCTGCATCCCGCTGCGGTTGAGACCTTTCTTCTCTCCGATGTTGTAGGAGACGATCCATCGGTGATCGCTTCAGGTCCGGCTTTTCCGGATTCATCGACATTCCGGGATGCTTTGGATGTGCTTAAAAAGTACGGAATCTCTGATTCGGTTCCCCGAGCGGTACTTCGGAGAATCCGGGCAGGAGATGACGGAGCTATTCCGGAAACTCCCGGTCCTGATGATATCGTTTTCAAGAAAGTAACAACCCGTCTTCTGGGAACAAACCGCTTAGCCCTTGAGGGATGCAGGACAAAAGCGGAAGAACTGGGATACAAGCCCCTCCTCCTTTCTAGTCATATCACCGGTGAAGCCCGGGAAATTGCTAAATATTTAGCGGGCATTGCCCGGGACCTTTGCCGTTTCTCCGAACCCCTCACCTCACCGGCATGTATCCTTTCCGGAGGAGAAACAACGGTGACGGTTTCCGGTTCCGGAAAAGGCGGCCGTAATCAGGAATGCGCCTTGTCTTTTCTTAGGGAAGTGATGTTAAATCCGGATGATTTCCGGGGGATTACCTTTTTATCCGGCGGTACTGACGGAAACGACGGTCCCACAGATGCTGCCGGGGCGTTTGCCTCCCCGGAGATACTCTGCGGGGGTATGAAACGGGGTCTTGACCTGGAGAAATACTTGGCTGAGAACGATTCCTATCGGTACTTCGACACTGTTGATGCTTTATACCGTACCGGCCCCACCAATACAAATGTATGTGATATACACATTCTAACAATAGAGGAGTAATACTATGGCATTGATGAAAGATCCTATAACTAATCTGCCTTTAGGAGATCCGGAAAATATTCCATTTCGGGCTTCAGATATAACAAAGGACGGCATAGAACAGGAGTTTAAAGAGATGACCCTTTCCGCCTCGGGCTGGAGGAAAGTTTTTGCAGCCGAAGGCGGGGAGAATAGTCTGTCTAAAGAGATCTCCGGGGTTGATAAGATGATTGTCTCCTTAGCGGCATCCATTTTCTGCCGCTGTCTGATCGAGGAGACGGGAAACAGATCACCCGTAATCGCCATCGGCATCGATACCCGTCCAACGGGAGCAACTATCGCAGATATTGTGATCCGGACCATTCTATCGGAAGGAGGGGCAGCCCGGTATACCTTTATCACGGCGGTGCCGGAAAT
The DNA here is from genome assembly GCA_964618265.1 of uncultured Spirochaetales bacterium. Lineage (GTDB taxonomy): Bacteria > Spirochaetota > Spirochaetia > CAYLLE01 > CAYLLE01 > CAYLLE01. The sequence continues at coordinate 89,293 of CAZUAE010000003.1, forward strand.
CATGTCCTATACAAGGCGGTGCAATGCCGAAGGCTTTATCTACATAACAGCCAGCCACAATCCTCCGGGATACAACGGTATTAAGTTCGGTCTCTCGAACGGCGCGGTAATAAGCGGCGCTGCTTCCGCGTATCTTGCGGAAAGATTCCGGTCATCCCTCTTCGATCCTGCTTCACCTCCGCGGATAGAGGAGCTTCTGCAGAAAGCAATCCCCTTTACCGTAGAGGCGGTCTACCGGGATGTCCCCCGCTGTAAAGCAGACGCCCTTCAATCCTACCGGGAGTTTAACCGGAGAGTTATAACCGGAACCGAAAACAGGGATGATCAGGAAACCACATGGGAAAGCTTGAAAAACGGCATTGTATCATCCGGGATAGGTATCGTAGCGGAGTTCAACGGAAGCACTAGAGGAATAGCGGGAGATACCCAGTTCCTTAAAGAAGCTGGATTTAAGGTGCGGGTAGAGAATGCTGTTCCCGGGGAAATTGTCCATCGAATCGTACCTGAAGGAGAATCCCTGAATCTATGTAAAGAACTGCTCGAGAAGGAGTACGCCTACGATCCGGGATTTATCTTCGGCTATGTTCCTGATAACGACGGGGACAGGGGTAACCTCGTCTTCATGGATGAAAAGACAGCGAACGCCCATGCCCTGAACGCGCAGGAGGTATTTGCTCTGTCTGTCTTAGCGGAGTTAATCTGGCAGGAGACCAGCCGCGAGCAGAAAGGTCTTCCCCCCGTCAAGACAACGGTGGCTGTAAATGGTCCCACGTCCCTTAGAATAGACAGAATCGCCCGGTTATTCGGGGCATCAGTGAGCCGCTGTGAAGTTGGTGAGTCTAACGTGGTAAATCTGGCTTCACGCTTGAGAAAACAGGGCGCGGCAGTACCGATTTTAGGAGAAGGTTCCAACGGCGGGAACATTACCCATCCGTCCCGCGTACGGGACCCGATTCACACAATTTTCTCAATGATAAAACTTCTAACACAGCCAAAGGTATATACCGCATGGAGAACAGTAAACAGCAGCGGTGTTATGGATAAAGGAAATCCCACAATTGGGGAACTCAAAAATTCTCTTCCCAAGTTTATCACCACCAGTGTATTTGAAGACCGGGCTCTTCTTTCCATCGTTACGGAAAGCCAAAAGGAACTGAAAGAGAACTACGAGGGTGTCTTTCTTGAAGAATGGAAAAACATGCAGAATGAATTGTTCAGAAGATGGGGTATCACCGGATTTTACGAGGTGAACTACGAAGGTTCCGGAGAAAGACGGGGCTTCGGTCCCTTTCATCGTACAGGTTCACATAACGGGGGAATGAAGATGATTTTTACCCGGGAAGATGAGCCGTGCGCGTTCTTATGGATGCGCGGCTCCCGCACCGAACCGGTTTTCAGGGTAATGGCTGATGTGGAAGGATCAAATACTGAAGATGAAGCGTATCTTTTGGATTGGCACAAGAAGATGATCAAGGAAGCAGACCGGCTCTCATCTAGGTGAGTTTAAAGGCACCGTTGGACTGTTTAAGAAATCCCTCTTTCTGGAGTTCCCGAAAGGCTTTTTTAATAGTTTCTTCCTTAAATGCCTTCTCCGAGAGGAAATCGCTGATGCGCACCTCCCCCTTCCGCGCGGCAGCGGAAAGAATCTGCCCCCGAAGCTGTCGGAAGGAGCCTTGGAATGATGATTGGCGGGTATAGGCAGCGCTCCTCCGATTCGGATTGCTGCCGGTTTTACCTAAGGCCGCTCCGTAATCGGTCAGCGCGTAATACCAGTTCCTTGGATCACTTCGGTCTACAACCTGATTCAATACCGATATTACCTGTAAATCCGGTACGTTTTCCTGTTGCGGGAAAAATTCACTGATCACAGCCCGCCGGATATTAGTCTCTATAAATACTGATGGTATATCAAACGCATACGCAGCTATTGCACCGGCGGTCGCCGGACCTACCCCGGGCAGTTCTTTAAGTACCAGGGGGGCCGGCGGCAGCACACCGCCCCGCCGCTTACCGATAATCTCCGCTGACTCCTTTAAGTATCTGGCCCGGCGGTTGTAGCCCAAACCTCGCCATACCCGGTACACTTCCCCGAGCGGCGCGGAAGCTAAAGAAAAAAAGTCGGGAAACGCCGACAGAAACTCATGGTACTTTTTAATTCCCCGTTCAACCTGCGTCTGCTGCAGCATAATTTCGGAAACAAATATGTGATATGGGTTCCGGGTCTCCCGCCAGGGAAAGCCGCGGCGGTTGTTCCGGTAGTAATCGTACACTTTTTTAATAAATCTATCCGCTTCCCCAATAGATAATGGATCATCCCGTCTTAAAATGTATCTCCTTAAAAAATCATCCGCAAGAAAAGAAGTTATACCCTTCCGCACTAACATATCACTCCGATCAAACACTGGATCTAAAGGGTTTGTTATGGTGGGTATACCAACACACCGGAGCCCTGCGGCAAGGGCCGACGCGACACCATAGGGGGAATCCTCTAAAGCAACACACTGCCCTGGTTTCAGGCGGAGCCTTCTAACTGCTTCGGTATAGACGTCCGGAGCCGGTTTGGGTTTACCCGCATCAACTGATGATACAGCAGCGGAGAAGAATCCTTCAATTTTGGTGATCCGAAGCATCTCCTTCATTATCTCCGGAGGAGATCCGGTGGCCACAGCCATGGGAATATTTCTTGAAGCGAGTTCTTTTAAAAGGTTATGCATTTCCGGATAGACGGTGGTTTTCTGCCGGGCAATTTCCAGGTATCCCTCCTCTTTTTCTCTAAGGAGGTCATCCTCCGCACCGGAAATCCCGTATTCACTCTTGATCCATTTTATTATTTCCCGGCTCTGCAGTCCCAATACTTTTTTATAATGGGCATCGGTAAAAGAAATACCGCGTCGGGCAAAAAAATGTTCATCCGCTGTACGGTAGTTGTCTTCACTGTTAATAAGTGTTCCGTCCAAGTCAAACACAACCCCTTTTACAGGATTATTTTTCACGCCTGCTTCTCCGGTGCGGCTTGCCAGAACTCATTAGTTGACTAAGAGGATCAAAACCCGGAATGTTTTCAAAGGCGATCTTTAATGCCGCTGTTAAGGGAACAGCGAGAAACATTCCGGCAATCCCCCAGAGCCATCCCCAGAAAAAGAGGGAGAAGAGAATCACCACGGGACTAAGTTTAAGGCTGTCGCCCTGGAATTTAGGATCCAGTATATTCCCCAGAATCATCTGTATGGTTAACATAGATACGGCAACAGCTATTACCAGGTCCCAGGCGGGAAAGAACTGAATAATGGAAAAAAGTACAGATAGTACACCCACCGCGATGGATCCGATGGAGGGAATAAAATTGAAAACAAAGGCCAGAACACCCCAGATAAATGCGAAGTCGAGCCCTATAATATAGAACGTGGTCCATACCAGAATACCGGTAACTAAACTGATAAATAGTTTAACCGTGAGGTATCTTCCTATTTGCTGGTTGATATGCTCAAGGATCTTTCCAAGCTTGGCGGTGGCGGCATCTTTGAAGGCCAGGACCATCTTGGGACGAAGATATGGCTTTTCCAGGAGAAGGAAAAAAAGGAACACCAGCATCAGGACCATGCCTCCGAGAAAACTCATAAAATTTCCCGAAAAAGAGAGAAAGTACCCTCCGATGGTCCCGAACCAATCGAAATCAGCTATGGTGCTCTCCGGGAGCTGCAATTCCTTTACAATCCCCCGATAAGCATTCTGAAATTTTATCTGATACTTCGGCAGCTCAGCCAAAAAGGACTGAATACTGTAATTAAGAAAAAGCACTACGAGAAAGCAGATACCCAGAAGAAAAAGGATAACGATGATTATACCAAAAATCCTGGGAATTTTTATCCTGCGCATAGATTCCACTGCCGGAGAAAGTACGAAGGAAAGTAAAAATGCTATGACAAAAGGTATTACAAAGGATGCGGTAAGGTGTAATACCGCTCCGACCCCTATGAGTACCAAAATTATTAGTAGCACATTTTGCACTTTAAGATGATTCATGGGCCAACACTATCAAATTTTCCGATCTGCCGGAAGTATCCTTTCGGTTAAAAATTCATTAAGAATGGTATATCAGAACCCTAAATTTGGATCAAGCTGCTCCTATAGGTGAATTGGCGCTTTAAACGCTCCTCTTGCCGCTTCCATCACCCCCTCAGATAAGGTCGGATGAGCGTGGATGGTTTCGGCAATATCCTCCGGAAGAAGTTCAGCATTCCTTGCTAAAAGCAGTTCGTGTATCAGCTCTGTGGCGCCGCTTCCGGAAATATGAGCTCCGAGGATTTCTCCCGTCCCGGTATCGGTGATGATCTTTACCAAGCCTTCCTTTTTTTCCACCGCTACTGCCTTTCCGGCGCCCCGGTAGGGAAACACCGATTTTTTTACCTTGCGGCCTTCCTTTTCGGCATCTTCCTCTTTGAGCCCGAAACTGGCCACCTGAGGTTCGGTATAGACTGCGGAAGGGATATTCCAGGGATCGATCTTTTTCCTCCGGGGTTTTTTTCCGGCAATATATTCCACCGCAATCTCCCCTTCTCTGGAAGCTACATGTGCTAAAAGGGGGGAAGAAACGACATCACCTATCGCGAACACTCCCTCCCTGGAAGTTTCGTAGTAATCCCCTGCCGGAATAAAGCCTTTCTCCGTTTTAATACCCAGCTTTTCCAATCCTATGTCTTCCGTATTAGGAACCCGCCCTACGGCTACCAGAAGTTTTTCCGCTTCAAGCTCCTCTCTACCCCCGTCTTTAGTTTCCACACTCAAGACAATTCCGTCTTGAGTGTGTTTAACCTCCTTAGCGGTTGTTCCGGTCATTATTTCCACACCCCGCTTTCTCATATCCTTGTCTAAAACCGCTGTAACTTCCCCGTCCTCTAAGGGGAGTATACGGTCCAATAGTTCCACAACCGTAACCTTAGTCCCGAAGGCGTTCATTATATAGGCAAACTCCATTCCGATCGCACCGGCACCTAAAATCACAATTGATGACGGAAGTTTTTCCAGCATAAGGGCATCGGAGGATGAGATGATCTTATCGCCGTCAAACGGAAAAGGAGGCAACTCCCGTGGACGGGAGCCCGCGGCTATTATGAGGTTCCTGCCAGTTACGGTTTTTCCTTCATCCACCCTTACCGTATGGGAATCCTGAATAGTTCCTCTTCCCATGACAAGGTCCGCGTTGTTTTTTTTAAGGAGGAATTTAACCCCCTTGGAAAGACGGTCCGCGGCAGCTCTGGATTTCTTGAAAACCCGGCTGTAGTCAAACCCGGATGTATCGGACTTCACTCCTACCGCTTCAAGTTCATGGATATAAGAAAAAATCTCCGCCTGGTGGATCAGGGCTTTTGAAGGGATACATCCGATATTCAGACATACCCCGCCGGGTTTCTCTTTTTCTATGACCGCAGTCTTGAGTCCAAGCTGCCCCGCCTGGATTGCGGCAACGTACCCTCCGGGACCGGAACCAAGAATTACCAAATCGTAATCGTAATTATTCATTTATATTTTCCTTTCAGTACAGCGAACGTATTGGATTTTCCATCATTCCCTTCAGGTCCGAAAGGAACTTAGCCCCTAAGGTTCCATCAATAACACGATGGTCGCAGGATAAGGTCATGGTCATCCGGGACCTTATCTGAAGGATATCATCGGGACCGGCAACAGGCTGTTTTTCCACCTTCCCCAAGGCCAGTATTGCGGAACCCGGAGGATTTATAATAGCGGTAAACTCTTCGATCCCGAAGGAACCGAGGTTGCTTATGCTGAAGGTAGCACCGGAATATTCCTCCGGTAAAAGAGCCCCTTCCCCGGCTTTCCGGATCAACTCCTTAAGCTCGTTATCAATGGCCAAGATCCCTTTGTTCCGGCAGTTCCGGACCACAGGAGTGATCAAGCCGTTCCCTAAGTCAACCGCTAACCCGATATCGATACTGCCGTACTGAAGCACGGCATCCCCCTGCCACGAAGCATTTATACCGGGATTTGCGGCCAGCGCCATTGCGCTTAGTTTTATCATAAAGGCATTAAAGGAAACCTTTTCCGGAAGTCCGGCATTGAGTCTTTTCCGGGCCTCTAAGAGGGTCTCCATTTCACAGGTGATCTTTAGATAGTAGTGCGGTGCCTGGAACTTAGATTCCGAAAGACGCTTGGCTATTATTTTTCGCTTTTGACTCAGGGGAATACGGCGGTCTCCGCCGGCCGGTACAGCTCCTGTTTTAGTCTCCGCGGATAGAGGAACTCCTTGTCCTTCCGACAGAGCCTTTTCTATATCCCGTTTAACCACCCGTCCTTCCGGACCGCTCCCCCTTACCGCAGCAATATCTATCCCTTTCATTTCAGCAATTTTACGGGCTAAGGGTGATGATCTAACCTTTTCCCCGGTTTTCTCTGTATTTTCAAAGAGCCCGGACTGTTCCGGTGCCGGGGCATCCCCTTTCGGCTGCGCCGGTGCCGGAGCTCCCGGGGCGGGCGGGGTTGTCCCTTCAGAGTGAGATTCAGCCTTCCCCATCTCGGCAGCCCGGGAAACGAGTTCTGAAACATCCTCCCCTTCTTCCCCGATAATCCCGATAGGAACACCCACCTGAACGCTGTCACCTTCATCTACAAGTATCTTTAGAAGCGTTCCCTCCTGGGTGCTCTCATAATCCATCGTTGCCTTATCGGTTTCCACCTCACAGAGCACATCTCCGGAGTCCACTTTGTCTCCTTCTTTTTTGCTCCATCCTGCTATTGTACCCTCCTCCATTGTGGGAGACAGGGCAATCATACGTATATGTTCAGCCATATCGGCTCCTTTCCTTTATTAGATGTAAAGCACACGCTTTGCGGCTTTAATCACCTTCTCTACGGAAGGCTGCACCGCCAATTCCAAATTGTGATTATAAGGCATGGGAACATCTTCGGAACTAACCAGCTCCACCTGGGCATCCAGTATGTCAAAGCAGTTTTTAGAGATGAGCCATGCCACCCAGGAACCAACGCTTGATACCGGCCATGACTCATCCACTACTAAGGCACGGTTGGTTTTTCTAACCGAGTCATAAACGGTCTTTTCATCCAAAGGCCGTATGCTCCGAAGGTCTACAACTTCCGCGCTTATTCCCTCCTTTTCAAGCTCCGAGGCGCTCTCCATTACGATTTTGAGTGGTTTTGAATAGGTGACAAGAGTTATGTCGCTTCCTTCCCGCTTTATATCTGCTTTACCAAAATCGATTAGGTATTCCTCTTCGGGAACTTCCCCGGTCCAGGCATACATCATTTCCGCTTCCATCATTACCACGGGATTATCATCCCTGACGGCTTTCTTAAGGAGTCCCTTTGCATCGTAAGGGGTAGCCGGCGCCACAACCTTGAGTCCCGGTACATGGGCATAGTAAGACTGAAGAGCCTGGGAGTGCTGAGAAGAGAGGTACTCGGCTGGACCGTTCGGTCCCCGGAAGACTATAGGCACTTTTAACTGCCCCCCCGACATGTGCCGCATCTTTGCGGCGTTATTCACCACCTGGTCTAAAGCGAGAAGAGAAAAGTTGAAGGTCATCCACTCCACCACCGGTCTCAGTCCCGTAAGGGCGGCGCCGACTCCAAGTCCGGTGAACCCTAACTCGGTAATGGGCGTGTCCAATACGCGGTCCGGTCCGAACTCGTCCAAAAGGCCCTTGCTTACTTTGTAGGCCCCGTTGTATTCCCCCACTTCCTCTCCCATAAGGAACACCGTTTTATCCCGGCTCATCTCCTCCCGGAGGGCCTGATTCAGCGCTTCCCGGTAAGATATAACTGCCATATCATCCCTCCTCTGCTAAAACATCTTCATAAATGGTTGAAACTGCCGGTTCCCCGCTCTCTTCAGCAAATTTCACCGCATCCGCTGCAATCTGCTTCGCCTCTTTATCCATGGCATCGTAGGTATTCTGATCCAGGAGATTCTCCTCCTTCATCCGGGCTTCCAGAAGCAGAATCGGATCCTGCTTTTTGTAGGCCGCAAGCTCCTCTTTGGTGCGGTATTTTGCGGGATCGCTCATGGAATGACCTTTATACCGGTACGTTTTGACCTCCAAAAGAGATGGCAGCCCTTCGTCAGCTGCCCGTTGGGAAGCTTCTTTGACTGCTTCATACACCTCCAGTACATTCATACCGTCCACCTGAGAACCGGGAATTCCGTAGGAGGAACCCATGACAGAAAAATCGTCCACCGAAGAGACGCGTCTAAAATTTGTTCCCATACCGAACTGATTATTTTCACAGATATATACCACCGGCAGCTTCCAAACGGATGATAGATTCAAGGCCTCGTGAAAAGAACCCTGATGAATGGCCCCGTCCCCGAAAAAACAGAGGGTCACCCCTTTTTCTTCCGCCTCCAGTACTTTTTTACGGTAAACCTGGGAAAAGGCCACACCTGCCGCTATGGGTATCTGGGCGCCTACTATACCGTTTCCTCCAAACATATGACGTTCTATGTCAAACATGTGCATGGAACCGCCCTTGCCCCGGGAACAGCCTGTAATCTTACCGTACAGTTCCGCCATAACCGATTTAGGATCCATTCCGCAGGCTAAGGCGTGGCCATGGTCCCGGTATGCCGTTAAAAGGTAATCCTTTTTAAGGTCTACGGCCTCCACAGCACCGACAGCGACCCCCTCTTGACCATTATAAAGATGACAAAACCCGCCGATCTTCCGGATACCGTACATTTGCGCGGCTTTCTCTTCGAATCGCCGTATAAGGAGCATCTGCCTGAGGATATTCAGGAGAAAATCGCTGCCGTACGTCTTAATACTCTTCACACCGCTATTCCTCCTTTCCCGTATCCAGGGTAACTTCCGCGCGTTCCCCCGTCATAGGCTTAAAATAACTCATAGACTGTATGACCGTTTCAAGAACCACGAGTTCTGAATCATCTTTTTTAATTTTCCAGAAAACCCGGAGATTACCCCCGACGGCCTCCAGCACTTCCGATTTAATCGAAGGATTGTCCAGTATCCGGACCCTGCCCTGCAGGGTCATAACTTCATCCAGCGCTTTGGTTTGAAACATCCATTGAACATACTGATGTGACGCTGCGTCCTGTGTCTTGGAAAACTCAGGAGATGTCACTGCGTATACCGCTCCCCGCCTGCCCCGGAGAAATGCCGGGGTCATCCACCGCATCTTGGGTTTCCCCCCGTTATCTACCGTTGAAAGAACGGCAACCTGAGAGTTTTCATGAATACGTTCTAAATTGGAAAACATAGCCGCTTCTGTCATTGAAGCAACCTCCTTATCAGAAATTTCCGGCGATTACATTCGCATAGAAAAAATAAATTATTACAATATAAGTAATTAAATAAATCGGAATCGCCGGAAATTGCCGTTTTTCCGAGAAAAAATATGCGGCAATTCCCGGTCAATTCAATTTAATTTATTATATTATAATGATATATGGCGTCTCCTGCATTGTAAATGGTATTGACCGGGAATTGCTTCCTCCTTATCACTTTTTCTATTCATAACCGGGAACCATAAAAAAGACTCCCTTGGTCATATACAAAATGTAATGAATACTAAAAAATTTGCAACTCACAGGATCATCAAATATATGGAAGTAAAGACAAATCCTGTCATATATTGAGAATTGTTGATCCGGTATTGCGGAAGTATTGCAACAACCCTCTATCCATGCAATTATATCGGTAGTGAATTATGTTTTGAGGAGAACCTGCCTTATGAGAAAAATATCAGTTTATAGTATAATAATCATATCAATCATCCTGCTTATCACAGCCTGTGAAACACAAACTTCTACGGCCGATCCACCGCCCACGGAAGCAGAAATTCAAGCCGCCTACAGCCGGTATAAAGAAGTGGAGCCGAAAGCGGCATCGGTTCCGGATGATTTTATCGCAGCCTACCGGGAGTTTGCTCAGGATAAAGATATAGTGACAGTTTTTTGGAACATCGCTTCCTACCGCCTTATCTCGGGAAAGACACAACTGGAAGGAGAAATTACCTACGAAATTGAAGAAAGGGTAAAGAATTACCTTCCAATTGAAGCGGAAAATGTTAAGTTAGTGACCGAACCCGAGGCCGCTGACTATATTATAGAGGTAAACATTATCAATACTTATCGAAAAAATACCGGGGTAGCCGTACTCTCTTATAAATATACTTACTCACTCATAGAAAAGGACACGAAAATTATTCATGCTGAAGAAACGTTCATTACCACGTTTGCTCAAAAAATCGGCGAACCGGAATCAAGAAAATTGATTCAATACGGATGGAAATAGATTCTGTTCATTATTTCCAAAGCAATTCTAAACCACAGATTTTAAATTGCTTTATTTCTGCTTGCAGGATTCTTGAAATAGAATTATTTTTTTATTCTAAGGAGGTTCTGTGTTTCAGAAACAGCTGATGATGAGGCGGGTGGTTTACTCCCTCATACCGTTATTCCTCTTTTCAATGTATCTTTACGGGTGGCGTCCGCTTGCGGTTGCCGCTTTAGTTTTTATGTTGGGAATCGCTACCGAATACATTATGGTCCGGGGGCTGCCGTTTTTGAGAAAAAGCAAAGAAGACGGCGGAGTTTCGGGAAAAAAACCGAGGAAAAAGGTGAGCGAGGCGGTACTTGTGACGTGCGCGCTTTTTACCTTGGCCATGCCCCCGGGAGTTCCCCTCTGGATAGCCGCAATAGGAATCATCTTCGCGGTGCTTATGGGTAAAGGAGTCTACGGCGGATTCGGCCGTAATGTGTTTAATCCCGCCATAACAGGCCGGCTTTTCATCTATATAACGTTTCCTACCGTACTGGCAAATGCCTGGATGGCTCCCGGGGCCTTTGGTTCGGGTCTTAGTTTGGCGGCATCATCAACTATTGACGGAGTTACCGCTGCTACTCCCCTGGCAATGATGCGGGAAGGCACCTTGCCGGAATTCTGGAAGATGCTTATCGGTCTAAGGTCCGGCTCCATGGGAGAAGGTCCGGTTATTCTGATCGTACTGGCGGCAGTCTATCTTATCTACAAGAAAACGGCCAGCTGGAAAATCATTCTTTCCACTCTACTCTCAGCCGGTATATTTGCGTCCATTTTTTACTTTGCGGATTTAACCCCTATACCGCCCCACTACGCTCTGGTTTCAGGAAGTCTCCTATTTGTCGCTGTCTTCATGACTACCGATCCCGTTTCCGCACCGAATAAGCCTATGTCGCAATGGCTCTACGGCGCATTAATCGGCAGTGTTGCTATAATCATCAGGACCTTTTCTGCTTTTCCGGAAGGAACAAGTTTCGGGATTTTGGTGGGAAATACCTTCGCGTCCCTTATCGATGAAATTGTTCCTAAAAAGAAGAAAGCAAAGAGGAGGGCTAAGGCATGAAGGGACTGAATAAAGAAGGCACCCTCTACACAATTATTTTCACCTTTCTCGTTTCCTTCGTCTTTGTAATCCTTCTGGCCTTAACCAACGAAGGGACAGAACATCTGGTAGAACGGAACAGAGAGTTATCGAGGCAGCGGGCTGTTCTATCCGCCATGGGATTGGAGTTTACGGATGACGAAGAGGTCCGGGAACTCTACCGCGGAGTGGAACAGATAGAAAGGGGCGGCGCGGTTCTCTACCGTACCATTCAGGACGGGAGAACCATCTACGCTAAAGAATTTGCCGGAAGCGGACTCTGGGGTACCATCAACGGGGTATTAGGGGTAAACAGCGGGGCGGACACCATTACGGGATTAGAAATAATAAGCCACAACGAAACTCCAGGTCTAGGGGGAAGAATTGACGAACCCGAATTTAAGTCTCAATTCGAAGGTGAACGGGTTACCGGAAACACCATCGAAGTTCAGATCGCAACCGGCGAGGAGGATCCCGACGACGGAGTAGTTAACGCGATAACCGGAGCAACCAGAACAAGCGAAGCAATAGAGAAGATTATCAATACCCAGCTTCAGGCAATCAGAGCGGCATTGGAGGACGAAAATGGCTGAACGTCCAGGAAGAATATTAACGGATAACCTTTGGTGGAGTAACCCTATCTTTATGCAGGTTCTGGGTATTTGTTCCGCCCTGGCGGTAACGAACTTACTCATTAACACCCTAATCATGACGATCGGGGTGATATTTGTTACAGGTTTTTCAAACCTGACGGTGTCGATATTGAAAAAAATCATGCCCAGGAAAGTGAGGATGATTGTTCAGACCCTGATCATCGCTTTCTACGTTATTCTGGTGGATATTGTACTACGGGCCTTTATGCCTGAGGTAAGCCGGAACCTTGGTCCTTATGTAGGACTCATTATCACTAACTGTATCATAATGGGCCGGGCCGAGGCATTTGCTCAGTCCAATCCCCCCGTTATTTCCCTGTGGGACGGGGTAACATCCGGAATGGGGTATATGGGAGTGCTGATGGTGATTGCCTTCGTCCGGGAACTCTTAGGTTTTGGCACCCTATTCGGTTTCCAGGTTTTTCCCGACAGCTTCATCCCCTGGACCATAATGGCTATGCCTCCCAGTGCATTCTTTATGATCGGTATTATCGTCTGGATCGGTAAGAGCATCATGCTTAAATCGGAAGGAGGTGCTAAATGACACCAATTATAAATCCTGTAGTACTTTTCTTCGCATCCATATTCACCAGCAACATACTTCTGGCGAACTTCCTGGGGATGTGTTCATTCATATCAATATCCAAAGACATGAAATCATCATACGGGCTGGGTATGGCTGTGACGGTGGTTCTTACCATTACAGCCGCCGTAAACTGGGTAATCCTCACGTATGTGCTTATGCCTCTGGATCTTGTCTATCTCCGGTTCATTGTTTTTATCATAGTGATTGCCGCGGTGGTACAGATGCTGGAGATGATTATCGACCGGATATCCCCGGCACTCTATATGACTCTGGGGATTTTTCTCCCCCTCATAACCGTTAACTGTGCAATTCTGGGTGTCTCCCTTTTTATCGAAATAAGGAACTACTCCTTTATCCAGACGGTGATCTACGGACTCGGTTCCGGGCTTGGATGGTGGCTCGCTATAATGTCATTATCCGCTATCCGGAAAAAAGTGGATAAAGCGCCCGTTCCGGCAGGACTAAAAGGGGCGGGAATCACATTTATAACCATAGGATTCATGGCCATGGCCTTTTTAGGGTTTTCGGGCATGCTCCAGGTTCAGTAAGGAGGAAACATTTTGCCTACCGTACTTATCGCTCCTCTTTCCATCGGAGTAATCAGCGCCATTTTGGCCGCGGTGATAACCATCATAGATAAAATCGTAAACAACTACGGTGACGTGGTAATCGATATAAACGAAGGCTCAAAAAAACTTAACGTCCGGGGAGGGGCTCCTCTCCTGACAACCCTGGCGGAGAGCGGTATTTTTGTTCCCTCCGCCTGCGGAGGACGGGGGAGCTGCGGTGCATGCAAAGTTAAGGTACGATCCGACATCGGACCGCTCCTCCCCACAGAGACACCTTACTTAACGCAAGAAGAAATTGAAGACGGGGTCAGGTTGTCCTGCCAGATCAAAGTGAAGGCAGATATTGATTTAAGTATTCCCGAGGAACTTTTCAATATTCAGCAGATCAAAGGAATGGTCGAATCCATCAAGGATGTAACCCACGATATCAAAGAGGTTTATATTGGTCTTACCGAACCGGAAGAAATATCTTTTAAGGCAGGCCAGTATGCTCAACTTGCCGTCCCTCCGTATCAAAAGATTAGGGATTACAACCAGCGTGCTTACTCCATGTCCTCTCCCCCGTATGACAAAAGCCATCTCGAGTTCCTAATCAGACTGGTACCGGGCGGGATTGCAACAACTTACGTCCATACTATCCTCAAGGAAGGTGATGAGGTAGAATTGGTGGGGCCATTCGGCGATTTCGGTATTAGAGAAACACCGGCGGTTATGCTCTGTATTGCCGGAGGATCCGGAATGGCGCCGTTCCGGTCAATTTTCCGGGAAATGGTAAAGCAAGGCAAAACAGACCGTGAAGTCTGGTACTTCTTCGGCGCCAGGACCGAAAAGGATCTGTTCTACCTGGATGAGATGAAGGAGCTGGAAGCAGAGTGGAAATCTTTTCACTTTGTACCGGCCTTATCGGAACCGGATCCAAACGGAAGCTGGCAGGGAGAGACCGGTTTAATTACTGAGGTTTTAGATAAATACTTAACGGAAAAGATCGATTCTGAGGCAGATCAGGAAGGATATCTCTGCGGAAGTCCCGGAATGCTTGATGCATGCATAAAAGTTCTCACCGATTCGGGAATTCCGGAGGAAAAAATCTATTTCGATAAGTTTGCGTAGGGGGTAATGCTGATGAAAATATCACCCGAAATGGCCAAGGCTCAGGCAAATATGCGCCCCGGAGTTATTACATCCGACGGGTTTCTTGGAGACGATGATAGATCACTCCCGGATATAATCGCCGCTGATGAAACCGCGATGGAAGCGGAAGAAATTACGTTCGAAGAAGCGGCTTCCCAAATGAAACGGTTAACCAAAGAGGGGAAAAAAGGCCTTGGAGAACCAATAACTGTCGAGGATACGTGGGTTGTACGGGTGGATGACGCCCGGGGGCATCTCCCCTCACCCTTTGAGGACGGGATATTCCGGAAGATGAATGTTCAAGTGAAGAATAAAAAAAACGGAGAAGAAATGACCTATTCGGACTTATCAATACATCTCTTGGAGAAGCACCATTTTCTCCAGGGGAAAGGTTCCCCTTTCCGTCTAGAACCGCGAAAGTTAAAAAAGGTTTTTGAACTGTAAATCGCACCGGCATATTTTCTATAATTGTTTGATTTATTATCCTTCCTGAACTACCCTTATACTATTGTTCTTTGATGATGAAGCTATGAAAAAGAAAATACTGATTGTTGAAGATGAGCGGATAATCGCCCTGGATCTAAAATTCAGACTGATGAAATTCGGTTTCACCATAACCGACATTGTATCTTCAGGTTCAAACGTACTATCCGCCGTCGAAAAAAGTAACCCCGATATTGCCTTAATGGATATTATGCTGGAAGGGGATATAGATGGAATTGAAGCGGCCGTAACGTTACAGCAGAAATACGGAATTCCTTCCATCTTTATCACCGCCTATGCCGATAATGAAACAATAAGCCGGGCGCAAAGGGCTAATCCTTTAGGTTATATTCTTAAACCCTTCAAGGAACGGGAACTCTACACCACCGTCCATATGGCACTCAACAAAAACCGGGTTGACCAAGAATTGAAACAGCAGAAGCACTTATTCTCATCAATCCTGAACAGCGTGGGAGATGGAATAATCGCCGTTGATTCCTCAAACCGGATACAGTTTATGAATGCGGTAGCTGAAAAACTTACCGGCTGGCAGGAAGAAGAGGCCATAGAAAAAGACCTTAAAACGGTATTTTCCCTCTACGACCCAGAAGGTAATTCCCGGATAGAATTACCCGCAAAGATAGAAGAAATCCAGGAGCCCTACATTTCTTTTAGAGAAATAATCCTGGAGAACAGAAACAATCAGCGGATCTATTTAGAGGGCGGGATCTCTCCTGTGAAGATTTCGGATGAAAGTTTATTAGAAACAGTGATTGTGTTCAGGGATGTAACGACCATAAAGGATCTGCGTGATTCAATCCATTACAAAACCAGGAACGATCATGTAACCGAATTAGCTAATAGAGAAACCTTTTTGAATTGGGTAGCAGATGCTGTTAAGGAGGACAATGAAAAAAATACAAATCATTGTCTTCTTCATATTGATATCGACCGGTTCAGGATGTTGAACGAACTTTCCGGGCATTCCGCCGGAGACAATCTTCTCCGTTTCTTGTCGGATATCATTCGGGGGGAGGTGGATGAACCACATCTTGTAGGAAGGATAGGTTCCGACGACTTTGGAGTACTCCTAAGGGAAACCTCCGTTCAAGAGGGGAAAAAAACCGCGGAACGGATCCGTAAAGCAGCAAAGGTTAAGTTTAACTGGGGAAAAACCTCTTTCCCGGTTACCGTATCCATAGGTATTGTTCCGGTAAGTACGGGATCAGAGGATCTTTTCGCCCTTTTTGCCACCGCGGATGACACATGTACCTTAGCAAAGGAGGAGGGCGGTAACCGCATTAGATATGTGGAGAACGCAAATATCACGATACTTAAACGGAGAGGAGAACTCGGCTGGTTTTCCCGGCTCGAAAATGCCCTGGATAATGATCAGTTCTGTTTAGAGGCACAGCCTATCATATCGCTGGAAACCATGGATGGAAACCGCAGCGAAGTACTGCTGAGACTTAAAGAAGCCCGCGGACAAAAGGTTCCTCCCGGTAAGTTCATCCCTGTGGCGGAACGATACAAACTTATGCCCGCTATAGACCGCTGGGTTATACACTCAGTAATAAAAAAAATGGCCGATGGTTTAAGCGAAACCGGAGGAAAGATGCTTTTCTTTGTCAACATTTCCGGACAAACGCTTTCTGATGAAGGCTTTGTCCGTTACGTCGCCGACCTTATTGCCCGTTATAATGTACCTCCGGAATCGTTTTGTTTTGAGATAACCGAAACTGCCGCTATAAGTAAGTTTTCAAATGCAATGGAATTTGTCCGTTCTCTGAAAAACATAGGATGTACCTTTGCCCTGGATGATTTCGGAAACGGCTTCTCCTCCTTTTCCTACTTAAAAAGACTCCCTCTGGATTACCTTAAAATCGACGGTTCCTTTGTTAGAAATTTAACGGAAGATCAGAGAGACTACGCCATGGTTGAAGCTATCAACAAGGTCGGGCATGCGTTAGGCATGAAAACGATAGCGGAATTCGTCGAAACACAGGAGATCTGGAATAATTTAAAGGAGATAGGCGTAGATTTCGGCCAGGGTTACGGATTGGGTATGCCGGCTCCCTTTTTAGGGTTTTAACAGCCTGAAACACTTCCCGCTGAGAGATTTAACTGCCTTAAACCATCTGTTCAGTATCTAAAACAGTATCTGCCTCAGCTCTGCAATCTGTCCGCAGCAAAAAGGTAATTCTAAATTGCAAATTTAGAATTCACGGTAACGATTCAATGTTGAGTAAACAGTTATGTGAGTATATAGTATGAACTGCATGAAATTTGATAAACGGTCGTTTATTTATCTCAGTTGTATTCTTCTCCTGTTTTTCTGTACGACCCTGCTTTTCGGGAAAGAGAACAGACCGGGGAAAACCTGGATGAAGAGTGAAACCGAACACTTTATCTTCATCCATCGGGATAAAGATTCCCCTGAGGTAAAGATGCTTGTTTCCTTCGCGGAAGAGGTATACGGCGAAGTTACAGCCTTCTTCGATTACCGTCCCGAAAAGGTACGGTGTCTAGTCCTCGGGGAGACCGACGCGGCAAACGGATATTTCACCCCGATGCCGCCGCACCATATCGCTGTTTTTGCAGCATATCCCACATACAGCGCCTTAGGAGGAAAGGCCGAAAGCTGGCTTAAATTGGTTTTTACCCATGAGTTGACCCATTTCGTCCATCTGACCATGGATTCAGGTTTTTTAGCAGGTCTTTCCAGGATATTCGGTGAACCGGTAAAAAACATTGCCGGGGGATTCCTGCCGGGATGGGCGATAGAAGGAATCACCGTCTACTTGGAAACAGCTCTTACTGCCGGCGGCCGGGGCCGCAACTGTTTTTTCGAGCTCTACTACAAAGCACCTATAATGGAAAACAGCTTCATGTCTCCGGAACAAACCGCATACGCTTCTCCATTTCCTCCTCCCGGAAGGATCTACGTTGCCGGATACATCATAACGAAATACCTGATGGACCATTACGGTCCCGATATCTTTAAACGAATCCATACAGAGTACCTTAAGTTTCCATTTTTAGGATTTTACCGGGCTCTAAAAAAGGTAACGGGACAACCCTTCGAAGAGATATTCTACCGGATGAAGGTGGAGCTGGAGGAGGAATACGCCGAATACCGGGCTTTTCCCCGCGGCACCCAGGTTTCTCCGGATGTAACTGGAAACTACTCTCTTCCGGTTTCTACCGCCCGGGGATTTATCACCCACAGAGGTTCCCTTTTTGAGCCGGGAGCGTTGGTGCGTATAGACCCGGAAACCCGGGTGGAAGAGGTTCTCCTAAAAACATCCCTTACCGACGGGTCATCCTTTTCAGCCGACGCGCGGGGAACAAAAATCATATTCTCATCTTTTACATGGCACTTTAACGTACCGGAAGATTCCAGGGCAATTTCTCTGCTGTATCTACTCGATACTGATTCCGGCCGGTTTAAGGAACTATCCGGAAGTGAAGGGATGTACCATCCGGCAATTTCTCCTGACGGAAACAGGATTGTTGCGGTAAAACGGGCGGGAAGCCGCAGTATTCTAGTAACGCAAAACTTTGGAGATAAAGAGTGGAAGGAATTATATGCCCCGGAGCATGCTGTCCTCTTTAATCCGGTCTTTGACTCTACCGGGGAAAACCTTGCCTTTGTGATGAACCGTGAAGGGCGGCAGGATGTATACCTTCTTTCCTGCGGCAGCGGGAAAATGACGGGGAATCCTACGTTGGTTCCCGGCCCTGAAGGGGGAACCGATTACTATCCCAGATTCGGACCGGACGGGGCTGTCTACTTCTCTTCCGACGCGGAAGGATATCTGAGTATTTATGCCTATCATCCCGTGCGTAAAACCCTCACACACCTCTACCGGGAACAGGTAGGAGCCGCGGCGGGATTTCCCTGGCAGGACGGGCTTCTCTACCATTCCTACACATCTAAGGGCAATGCTGTGAAATATGCCGCGTCATCCGCATTTATTAACCGTGAAATAAACAGCGGAACCGAAACTAAAAAAGCGGTTTCAGTATCTCAAAACAGCAAAGATATTATCGATTCTAAAACCGCTCAAAAATCCCGGTTCAGGGATTTTCCGGAGCCGGCGGTGTGGTTTCCCTATCCTTCCCTTACAGACACGGGAAAAATGTCGCCGGATATCGGCATCGGCATATATACTATGGGAAACACCCTGCTCGGTAAAGTGCAGTGGCACCTTTCCGCGGGGTTCCATCCCTCAGTACTGCAGCCGGCAGGAAGTTTTTCCTTGAGTTTTGATTTCTCTCCGGTAAACATTTCCTACAGCCTGAACCAATATTACGGTTCTTTTGTCGGGGGATATCTGCAGGCCACAACCCAATCACTTACCTTAGGATACCGTCCTCTGGAGAGAAGCAGGCTGGACAGAACGGTAATGATTCAATCCGGCATTGGTTTACTCCACTCCTACAGACAGTTCGGTTCAGAGGATTTTTCCTTTTTTTACGGACCAAGCGAGCATCACTATACCGCGGGGACATTCCGCTTAAGCGCCGCCGGCATCGCCCGCGGGGCGCCGGGAGACATTTTTACCCGTTCCTCCGTCTCGGCCCTCGCGGAGGGAGAAATCGCCTTCCCGATTCTTCCGCCCTACTTAGAAGGATTTACAGCTGCCATAAGTACTCAGGCGACAATCCCTTTAGGAAAAGAAAAGTCAAGCATCCGCTTTTCTCTTTCCGCGGATTATATTACAGATTCTCTTATGGGACGGTATCCCTATCGCAGATTGATGCCTCCCGGGTTTACCGCGGTACCCCGGAGCAGCAACGGCAGCCTCTTATCCAGTATTTCCCTTAGAAGTACCTTTATAGCTTCGGATAAGCCGCTTTTTGCCGGACTTAATTTTCTCGGTCTCGGGGGAAGCTTTTTTATATATAAAGATTTTCAGTATGATCTTAATTCTTTTTCTTTTAGTGTTGCCCGGTTTTTTTATCCCGGGTTCGAACTGACGCCGGTATTCGGAATAAGTCAGATATCTGTTCCTGTTCAGTTAGGTGTATCCTTTAGAATCGATCCGCTCTTTAGAGAGCCTTTCGATTTAGAACAGGATATCATGTTCTTCTTTACCATGAACCTTCCTATTTAATAGTATGAATGGACGGATTTTTTTTATCATCGGGATGAAACACACCGGAAAAACAACGGTCGGAAAAGCTCTGGCGGAAGAAATGGACCTACCCTTCTACGATCTGGACGACATCATCCGGGAACTGGATACAAAAAAAACCGGCGGAACGCGGAGCGTCCGGGAAATTTTCCGGGCAAAAGGACCGGAAGGGTTCCGTAAGCTTGAAGGAAAGGCGGCAAAGGTCTTATCCGGAAAGATACACAGCGGTATCGCGGCATTAGGCGGCGGGACGGTATCTAATCCCAAAGCAATGAAACATTTAGAAAACCGCGGTACATTTGTTTTTTTAACGGAAGAGCCTTCCCTCATTTATAAACGGATCGAAGCTTCCGGCATTCCTCCCTTTCTTCTGAATTTACCCGTAGGACCCCGGGAAGCTTTTATGCAATTATATTCCAAGCGTGATATGGCGTATAGGCATTACGCCGATATAGTTTTTCCCTTAGAAGGAAGAACTCCGGAGGAAGCTGTAAAAGCGCTTCTTGCGGAAAACCAGCTATAATAACGTAACTGAAGGATGTGACACATGGCCGCAAATACATTCGGTGAATTATTTCGCGTAACGACTTTTGGCGAATCCCACGGCGGCGCCGTAGGGGTTATCGTGGATGGTGTACCGCCGGGGCTCGAACTCTCTTCCGCGGAGATCCAGCGGGAACTGGACCGGAGGAAACCGGGACAGAGTGCTGTTTCCACCCCAAGGAAGGAAACCGATGAAGTAGAGATCCTCTCAGGTTATTTCCAGGGTCAGACGACGGGCACGCCCTTGATGATGATCCTTAAAAACCGGGACGCCGAACCCGGAGCATACGAAACTATCAAAGACAAGTTCCGTCCGGGTCATGCCGATTACACCTACTTTGCCAAGTACGGCATCCGGGACTGGCGGGGAAGCGGTAGAGCCTCCGGCAGAGAGACAGCAGGGAGAGTCGCCGCCGGCGCCGTGGCCAAGCTTATCCTTCACGGACGGGGGGTTACCGTTAGGGCTTATACGATAAAGGCGGCGGGAATCACCTGCGGAATCTACAATCCGGAGGTGATAGAGGACAATCCCTTACGTGCCTGCGATCCGGAAGCGGCGGTCCGGATGGAGGCGCGCATCACTGAGCTTAAGGCTCAGGATGATTCTGCTGGAGGCGTAGTGGAGTGCCGGATAACCGGTCTCCCGCCGGGTCTCGGTGAACCTGTCTTCGATAAGCTGGACGCGGTTCTCGGCAAGGCAATCCTCTCCATCGGAGCGGTAAAGGGGATCGAGTTCGGAGCAGGATTTGCCGCCGCCGACATGAAAGGTTCCGAACACAACGACGAAATGTCCGCGGAGGGGTTTCTTACCAACAACTCCGGCGGTATCCTGGGGGGTATCTCCACCGGTGGAGAACTAATATTCCGGGCCGCTGTTAAACCCACCTCATCTATAGCCGTTCCTCAGAAAACCGTAACGGCGGACGGAACGGAGACGGAAATCCGGACCGAGGGCAGGCATGATGCCTGCATCTGTCCCCGTATTGTCCCGGTGGTGGAAGCCATGGCCGCAATAACCGTGGAGGACTTTTTCAAACGGCAGGCTGCACTCAAGGCGTGAGTTGGATTGATGCAGGCATCCTATCTCCGAGTCGAGTATGTGCTTCACTGCCCGCTCCCCCAAACCCGATCGTAACCCCGGAAAACTGCCGCCCTCCCGATAGAGCAATTACTTAAGCCGCCTAATACCTGGAGTCGGCAAACTCCACCCACCCCCCGGCTTCAACGAGTGCCCGGTCGTAGGGACCAAGCCGGAAAGGAACGGACCGCTCCCGGTTTCCGGACCGGAAAACAAGCAGGCTTTTTTCCAAATCGGTCCGGCACTGGGTATCCGATCCGGCAAATTCCTTAAAAAGGGATTCAATCTCCTTCGGATCCACCTCTGCGGCAAGGAGACCGTTATTAAACATATTCTGCCGGAATATCCGGGCAAAGGACGGGGCAGCCACGACTGTAATGCCGTTGACTTCCAGGGCCCAGGGAGCGTGTTCCCTGGAGGAGCCAGATCCGAAGTTATCCCTTGTAACGATAACCCCGCTTCCGGGTATATCCGATGCGGGATCGAAACCGGGAAGCTCCAAATCTTCTAAGAGATGGGGTT
This sequence comes from uncultured Spirochaetales bacterium, assembly GCA_964618265.1. Classification (GTDB taxonomy): domain Bacteria; phylum Spirochaetota; class Spirochaetia; order CAYLLE01; family CAYLLE01; genus CAYLLE01. Next base: position 111,393 of record CAZUAE010000003.1, read on the forward strand.
TCAGGGCTTCCTTTGAGATTTCGGTAAGATATTTTGCGGGGATTATTTCATCGGTATTGATGTCGGCCCGGTCTAAAAACAGTACGGTACCAGTATAGGTTTTCATCTTGATTTCTCCTTATTACAGATACGTTCGAGGATCGGTAATAACCCCCTCGATGGCGGACGCCGCGGCGGCCGCGGGACTCATCAGGTGGATCATCCCTCCCTTCCCCATTCTGCCCGCGAAGTTGCGGTTGGTGGTAGAGGCGCAAACCTCTCCTCCCGCTAACACTCCGTTACTCATTCCTAAGCAGGCTCCGCAAGTTGGATTGGTAATGCAGAAACCGGCTTCCATGAATATATCCATCAGCCCCTCCTTAAGGGCTTTCTTATATACCTCGGGTGTTGCCGGGGCGAGAATTGCTCTGACTTCCGGGGAGATTTTTCTACCGGAAATGACCGCGGCAGCCTCCTTCAGGTCCTGAAACCTTCCATTGGTGCAGGAACCGATGTAGACTTGGTCTAGGGGCGTCCCTTCCATCTCTTTGACGGTTTTTACCTGGTCCGGTTTATACCCGAAAGTTGTAACAGGTTCCAGATCGGACACATCGATATCGATTTCATCGGAATATTCCGCGTCCTCATCGGATATCCATCTCGAGTAATCTTTCAAGGCGGTATCAGGGCTATCGTAATCATCCTTGATAAAATCCCACAGATAATCCACGGTTATTTTATCGGGAACACATATTCCGGAGGTACCCCCGGCTTCCACAGCCATGTTACAGAGTGTCATCCGGGATTCCATATCAAAGCTTTCTATAACCGGACCGGTGAACTCAATGATCCGGTTGGTCGCGCCGTTCACCCCGATTTTACCGATTATGGCCAGGATCACGTCCTTGGCATACACTCCTTTGGAAAGATCACCCCGGATTGTAACCTTCATGGAGAGGGGATCTTTAAAGGAACAGACCCCCTTGAGGATACCCACCTCAAGGTCCGTGGTGCCGACACCGGCGGCAAAGGCTCCGAAGGCCCCGTGCGTGCAGGTGTGGGAGTCTCCCATTATCAGTGTATAACCCGGACGGACAAATCCCTGCTCCGGGAAAAGGGCGTGGCACACTCCGTTTCTGCCTATATCGAAAAAGTCACGGATTCCATGACGCCGGGCCCAATCCCTCAAAATTTTTCCCTGTTCCGCCGTCTTTGAATCCTTTGCGGGGGTAACATGATCGATTACCGCCTTAATCTTTTCCGGATCGAATACCCGGTCCTTTTCCCTTCTTGCTAAATCATTTATGGCAATAGGTGTGGTGATTTCATGACAGAATACCGCATCGAGGGATAATACTGATATCCCCTCAAAAGGCCTGTCCACTCTGTGGGCATCAAAGATTTTTTCCGCTATGGTCTTCCCCATGCTCTACTCCTTCCCGGGAACTGACCGCTCCCCGAGTTTTTTATTTTTCGGCGGTGTGAGGATCCAAACCGCCTTAAGGGTTTCCGTTCCGATATTTATTAGCCGGTGGGGTATATCCGAATCAAAGGAGACAGTATCCCAGACCGTCAAATCTTCACAGGTATCCCCGTAAATGAAACGGCCGGTACCGGCTAAGATAATGCCCATCTCCTTCCCGGTATGACCAAAGTCCTGTGAGCCGGTATCTTTGCCGGATGGTATCTCCAGAAGAAGCGCTTCGATTCCATTTTTTTCTTCACCCTCAAGGAGGGACAGCTGCCGGTACACAACTCCGGAAGAATCGGTCATAACGTTTCCTTCCCCCTTACGGAGAATCTTAACCTTCTTGTTACGCCGGTAATCTTTGAAAAGAAAGTCCAAATCGATCTCCAGTACATCCGCCAAACGTAAAAGTGTATCGATGGAAGGGGAAACCACATTCCGCTCAATTTGACTCACAAGACTTACACTGAAACCCGCAGCTTCCGCAAGCTGGGACAGTGTAAGTCTTTTCCGTTCCCGGACACTTCGGATTATCCGGCCGAATCTATATTTAACCGTGCCATTAGATTTCACTTATACTGTAACTCCTACAGTATATGTAACATTGAAGAAAAAATTTGTCAAGGCAACAAAAAGAGGAGAGAACTGACCGGTTAGACTGATTAAATAAAAAAAGCATCCGTCAATTAAGAACGGATGCTCAGATACTTATCGGTAAAACTTACTCTTCAGGTGAAAAATCTTCCTTCGGAGCACCGCACATGGGGCATACCCAATCGTCCGGCAAGTCTTCGAATTTTGTTCCGGGATCAATGCCGTTATCTGGGTCGCCTACAGCGGGGTCGTATACATAGCCGCATACATCGCATACGTATTTTTTCATGTCAAACTCCTTAAATCTTATCAGCTGTTGTGATTATACCGGATAATCATGCTTCAGTGTAGAACCGAAGGTTATTCCCGGGCTCCCAATTCTCTGTCCAGCATATAGAGCCCCTGGGAAGAAGAACCTACCCGCTCGATCTTTTTAAGGACCTCGGAGACGGATGCTTCTTCCTCCACCTGTTCCGCTACAAACCACTGCAAAAAATTCTCAGTAGCACCGTCGTCTGTCTCTTTTGCCTTTTTTACTAGATTATGTATTTTTCCGCTAATATACTGTTCATGCTGATATGCCTTCTTAAAAGCGGCCGCGGGTGAATCAAATGAGGCCGGAGGCTGATCGATGCCCTGCAAGGTTACTGCTCCTTCCCGGTCGTAGAGGAACTCGTAGAACTTTATGGCATGCCCCACTTCTTCCTTCGCCTGTACTTTCATCCAGGAGGCAAATCCCGGAAGGTCAGCGGCATCAAAGTAAGCAGCCATAGCCATATAAATATAACCGGAAGCAAGTTCTTCTTTTATCTGATCATTTAAAGCTTTTGCCATGTCATCTTTTATTTTCATACTATATCTCTCCTTTCCATAATCCGTGTACATTACAATATTCCCTGGCTGATACAGTCGCAGCATCAGTCTTGAATTCCGCTACAGGTTTCATCTGCGGTTTTAGATAGGTCCGCATGGATGTACCGTCCGCGATAAGTTCGATCCATTCGATGTAGTGCTTCTCTTCCATAGGATGCAGAGTACTTCCCACAGTCACTTTATAACCGCCGGAAATCCTTTCTATAACAGGAACATGCTTTTCCGTGGATTTATCGGCTGTCTGTTCATCCATGAGAATCATAGGTTCTCCGCAGCAAACCAGTTCACCCTGACCTCCATGAACAACCACAACGATGTTTCCGCATTTCTCGCATTTGTAAATTTGAGACTTTTTAGCCATTGTTTTTACTCCTTTCTGGTATTGAATTTTTCTTACTTAAATAGTAATACTTTTTTCGACTATAGGAAATGAAAAAATCACAAAGCTTGAATCATCTATTCAGTTTAACCGGGCTGCGTTATTGCCGCAAGCTGAGCAATTCCAAATTTGCAATTTAGAATTGCTCAGCTGAATTATCTTCATACAGAAAAGGCCTCAGGATACAGAAATCGTATTTTTCAGGATCGGCGGGGTTTAAACGCGCGAACCATTCCGTCACTTCAAAAACTGTCTTCTGGTCTGCGCTTTTTCTGCCGGTAGCGCCAAAGGCGCGGGCAACCTTCATCATATGGGTGTCCAACGGGACTAAAAGTCCCGCGCTGTCCACCGAAGACCAGCACCCTGAATCTACCGCATCGCTGCGGACCATCCACCGGAGGAAAAGATTCAGCCGCTTGCAGGCGCTCCCTGCCGAGGGAGAAGGAAGCAGTATTCCCGGCAGTCCTCCTGCCTAAAGGTATAAAATGAAAATTCCTCTTACGTAAGGTTTCCCGCTAGCAGTTCCTTCTTCAGTTTCATATAATAGATAAAATTCTCCAAGGAGACATCCGGCGGTACAGTGTGGTCAACGGTGGGGATAAATCCCCCCTCTGCGATAAGATCCTGCAGAGTAAGGAGGTGTTTCCGGATATCTTCTTTGGTTTTAGCGAGTTCCCGTTTGTCTACTCCTCCCCACAAACGGAAATCCTTACCGTATTTACGCCGTATTTCAGCGGGGTCCATATCGGCGGCCCGTTCCAGGGGCCAAAAACCGTCCACTCCGGCATCCAGCAGCAGGGGAACAAGAGGTTTGGAATTACCGTCGGTGTCCACCATAATATAGCTTACCCCTTTTGATTTAAAGAATTCCGTCATCCGTTTCATGTGGGGGAAGATGAAGGTACGGTAAGTATCAGGACTCAAAAGCGGCCCGTTCTTCATGGCCATATCTTCGCTGATCATGAGATAGTCCGGAGTCACCTCTTCGAGTATTGGCTTTGAAACTTCGATAGTAAAGTCGGCGATAAACTCCATCATCTCGTGGAGAAGTTTCGGCTGATCGTACCAGGCATACGAGAGGTTTTCCGTCCCCATCCATTCCCGGGCTCTCCAGTAAAAACCTAAGGTGCTGCAGTTTTTTCCAAGAATAAGAACATGGTCCCGCTCCTTCCATCCCTTTACCCGAAGTTCTCTCCATTGGGCGGGATATCTGGACTGTTTTGAGGGATCATACCGTTTTTTCAGTTCCCGGAAACTCTCTACATCCCGTACGGGAAACTCCAGGTACTGGTCCATGGAGGACCTTGTTCCTCTTGCTGTTCCTTCTAAAAGGGCTTTGGTTACGATTCCGCTTCTGTTACGCTTTATAAGATAGCGGTCGGTCCTCTCGAGAATTTCTTCCTGGAAGTGCGGTATCATATCGTAATTAACGGGGATAAACTCGCGTCCGTCCATGCCGTAGTATTCTTCACCGGTAAACCAGTCCCAGTGAAGATCCCGTATATCCAGTCCTTCCGATTCCCAGCGTTCTATGGTCTGGCCCCATACTCCTGCTTCCCAGTTAGGCACCCGGTCTTTTTCCCGGTATTCCATCACATTGTAAAATCTTTCCCGGTTAGTCATTTGCAGACTCCTCCCTATCTGTCGTGTTAAAGGCTCTCTCGTGAATACCCGGCGGAAGGGTCTCCTCCAAACCGGGAAGCCGCAGTTCTCCGGTAACTCCCTGCGGAATGATAATTTTTACCTCGACTTTTCCTTTCAGTCTGGTCCAGGAAAGCCCGATTTTTCCCTGTACTGTTTCTACTGAACCTCCCGCGTAGGCAAGTTCATCCGGAAAAACCGGAGCAAGACAGACCTTTTTCCATGCGGGTTTTACAGGAATGAGTCCAAGCAGCCCGCGGTAAAACCAGGCGTCGATGCTTCCCAGCATTATATGATTATGGGAATTCATTCCCGGTCCTTCCAGCCGTTCCCAACGCTCCCAGAGGGTGGTAGCGCCCTCCCGGAGCATATATTCGAACCCGGGGAAGCCCTTCCTGGTGACCATCCTGAAAGCTGCCTCTCCATGACCTATTTGGGTCAAAACTTCCAGTATGTATCTGGTACCTACAATACCGGTATCGAAATGATAATCGTAGTGCTTTACCACGGATTCCAGAAGAGCGGACACTGTCTTTTCTTTAACTTCCCCTTCCGCCATGGAGAGGTAAAGAGGCAGGGTATTGGATGTCTGGCCGGGTATTCCGTCGATAGGACTCATTTTGATGTAGGCGTACCCTTTGTCTGTGAGGAACTTATTGTTGAAGGCCTTTTTTATCGCTTCCGATAGGTTCCGGTACTTCTCGGCTTCCTCCGATTTTCCGATGACATCGGCAATCCGGGAAAGGAAATAAACGTCGTGATAGTAGTACCATGAAGAAACCAGTTCAAGCGGGGTACGCTTAGGGAATATACAGCCCGGAGGACACCAGTCACCGTATTTACCTAATGTGTTTAGTATGTGTCCATCTGCTCTGCTTATAAGAAATTCCACATACTTTTTTAACGAGCTGAAGTGATCGGAAAGAATTTCGGAATCACCGTAATACCAGTAGAGGGTCCAGGCCAAAACGATGTAAGCCGTCCCCCATGCCGGATCCGCGGGATAGATTTTCCAGTAATTGGGAATAACATCCGAAAGGCTTCCGTCCGGATGCTGGGCATCCCGGATATCCTCCAGGTATTTCCGGTAAAAATGGTACATGTCAAAATTGTAGACCGCCTCCTCGGCGGAGAGCTGGGCATCTCCCATCCAGCCCTGCCGTTCATCCCGTTGGGGACAGTCGGTGGGAACACTCATTAGATTCGATTTCTGTCCCCAGAGTACGTTCCGGTGGACCCTGTTCACCAATCCGTCGGAACAGCTGAAGCTCCCTGCCGGTTCTACCAGGGAATAGAAGAAGACCGCCCGGAGAGAATCGAGACTGGGTACCCCGGGATAGCCGGAAACCTCAACGTACCGGTACCCGTGGTAGGTGAAGGGGGGCATGAATGTCTCTCTCCCCTTTCCGGAAAGGACAAAGGTATCAGCGGCGGAAGCGCTCCGATTGGTCACTGTATTGAGGGTACCGTCCTCATGAAGGAGTTCGGCGTAGCGGAGCTTTATTTCGGTCCCTTCAGGACCGTCCACGGTGAGTTTAACTACTCCCGTCATGTTTTGTCCGAAATCAAATACGTACCGTCCTTCACCGCCCGAATGCATCTCCACCGGTTCCATCTCCCGCTCCGGCAGGACGGGGGGAAGAAGCTGGGGAGTTAGTTCGGGACCGTCTACCGGAACGGCGCCTTCCCAGTCCGAGTCGTCATAACCCGCCAGGTTCCAGCCCGGCAGATCCCTGGTCATATCGATCCTCGTACCGTGGTAGATACTGTTTTCGGTTACGGGACCGTGGGCGGCTCTCCAGGACTCATCGCTTACAATCGTAAAAGAAGCGCCGTCTCTGAACCGTAAGGTGAGCAAAAGGTTCAGCCGGGGTTTTCCGTACCCGTATTCTTCCACATGCCGGCCGTTTCCGATGATCACTCCCAAACAGTTGGTTCCATCATCAAGCAGGCTGGATATATCGTATGTTGCATAGAGGGCCCGTCTATTATAATCGGTCCAGGCCGGGTCTAGAGTCCGGTTATCCGGAAACTCACCGTTGACTGTGAGCTGAGCGTATCCGATTCCGCTTACAGAAAGGACCGCAGACTCAAGGCCTTCCGAAACATCAAACTCCTTCCGCATGTAGGAGGCGGAGTACTCACAAAAATCCTTTTCCGGATTAGGCTTGTAAGACGAGGGATTCTTTTGCGCTATCCATGTTCCTTCCCGGTTTTTATTACGAACACCGGTGATAAAAGAGGCAATACTGCTGAACTCCCCCGCTGTTCCTTCGCCGTCTGCAAGCTGCACCCGCCAATAGTATGTCCGGTGCTCTTCGAGTTCGAGAGAAGGCAACCTAATACCCAGGGTTTCCCGGGATTCGACAAATCCGGTATCGGCAATATCACCTTTTCCCTGCCGGGCTAAATCAAGACCGGATGATAGTATCAGCCGGTAGCAGGACTGACCGGCAGGATTATCTCCTCCTGGAAGTCTCCAGGAAAAACGGGGGTTTCCCAGTATTCCTTTAGGGGCTTCCGCGTATTCACACCTGAGGTGCGTTGCTGTTATGGACATGGATAACCTTCCTTTCCTTTTCATCCGGGATTGTAGACGAAATAACTGTTCCAGGCAACAGGTGAAAGGAAGCAGAACAATGTAAAAAGAGTTTCAGGTGTGTTATGATTCACCATGCCCCTTAACATCGTACTTGTTGAACCGGAGATACCGCAGAACACCGGAAATATCGCTCGCACCTGTGCCGTCACCGGAGCGAAACTACACTTGATAGAGCCTTTAGGTTTTTCCCTGGAAGACAGATACCTTAAACGGGCCGGCCTGGATTACTGGAATCGTTTAGAGCTGATGCTTCACGGTAGTTTAAACCATTTTATCAATTTCCTGAGCCCCGAGGCTGATATCTTGCTCACCACAAAACGGGGCTCCCGTTGGTATGCGGACATAACCTACGGCACCTCATCCTACGTTCTATTCGGGAGGGAATCGGCGGGATTACCCGAGCACCTCCTCTACCGGTATCCCGCCAGGTGGATAAGGCTTCCCATGCGGCCGGGCACCAGATCACTCAATCTCTCCAATGCGGCAGCGGTTATAACCTACGAAGCACTGCGGCAGCAGGACTTCCCGGGCTTGGTATAAATCTGTAAAACAATAATTCCGGCATTAGCAGGTAACGGCAATTCTGAATTTGCAATTTAGAATTGTCTTCTTAACACGATAAATGCGGAAAGATATCCCTTGCTTACCTCTTTTGCGGAATGTATTATCAGACAGAGGAGGCACAAAATGAATGTAGGCATTATTGGATTCGGTACTATGGGAGAGGCGGCGGCTGCTGGATTGAAACGATCCGGGAAAGATTTCGCTTTGGGTATTTCCGAAAAGGTCGATGTACGGAGACATTTAGCGGTGGGTACTTACGGAGCGGAAGACTTTACAGACTCCTTAGGAGACCTTGTTTCTTTTTCGGATGTCCTTATTGCGGCAATAAAACCTCAGGATTTTGCCGCCGTTTCCGACGAAATCGGCCCATTACCAATTTCTCAAGGCATACTATCCGTTATGGCAGGAATCGGAATCAGTACAATTCGAAAAGGTTTGGAAACCCGAAAGATCTGCCGCTGCATGCCCAACCTCGCGGCGGCTCAAGGGAAAGCATTAATTGGTGCATCTTTTTCAAAAGAAGGAGATGAAGACCAGGAGTTTAAGGCAAACTGTTTATCAATTCTTTCCACTCTCGGTACAGTTTTAGAAGTAAAAGAAAAATATATACCAGCTGTAACAGGCGTATCGGGGTCCGGAATAGCCTATGCCTTCGCGTTTGCTCATGCCCTCTGCTTGGGAGGTGTTCATGAGGGATTACCCTATCCGGATGCAGTGAAAGCAGCTATCGCTGTTCTCGACGGGGCAGCAAAAGTCATGGAGAAATCGGGGGAAGCGCCGTCTACCCTTATAACCAGGGTTACATCTCCGGAGGGAACCACCATCCGGGGAATCAAAGCGCTGGAGGAAAACGGTTTCACCGCGGGAATAATGGAAGCTGTAGCAAGGGCCTCCGGCAGGGCAAAAGAAATGGAAGGATAACCTTAAAAACCCGCCGTCTATTTTTTACCGACTTAGGATGCATAAGATGAAAATTCCTCAGATGAAAAAAGAAAGGATTGCAAACTGTAATACAACTCATTATGATACAGGGTATGCTGGACTTAAGATTCATTAAAGAAAATGCCCGCGCGGTAAAGGAAAACGTAAAAAAAAGAAATGTCGATGCAGATGTTGATAAAGTAATACAGCTGTATGACCAGCGGAACGAACTCATTCAAAAGATCGATTCCCTGCGGAAGGAACGGAACGAAAACTCCGCTAAGATGAAGGGAAAGGTGGATCCTGATTCGCGAATCGAATTGATCAACCAAGGTAAGGAGCTGAAACGGCAAATTTCGCTCAGGGAGGAAGAACTTAAATCTACAGAGGCTCCTTTAATGGAGGAGGTCCGGAAAATCCCGAACATGTCTCACCCAAAGGCTCCTCTCGGGAAGGAGGAAAAGGACAACACCGAACTCAAACGTTGGGGTGACGTACCGGCTTTTTCTTTTACCCCGAAAGATCACATAGAGTTGGGGACCAGTCTGGGGATTATCGACTTCGAAACCGCCGCAAAAGTTTCAGGGCAGAAATTTTACTACTTGATGGGGAAAGGAGCGCTGCTCGATCTCGCCCTGTCCCGGTACGCCATGGATATTCTGGCAGAAAAAGGGTTTACTCTATCTCTTACTCCGGATATTGCAAAGGAAGAGATCGTAGACGGCATCGGTTATAATCCCCGGGGTGCGGAAACAAACATCTACTCCCTAAAGGGCGAAAATGCCTGCCTTGTAGGCACCGCGGAAATAACCCTCGGCGGATACTACGCCAATCAGATAATAGACGCGGAAAACCTTCCTATAAAGATGGGGGGATATTCCCACTGTTTTAGAAGGGAAGCAGGAGCGGCAGGACAATACTCCAAAGGACTGTACCGGGTACATCAGTTTACAAAGGTAGAAATGTTTATTTTCTGCCTGCCGAAAGATTCGGAGGAATTTCATGACCAGCTTTTGGCAATCGAAGAAAAGATTTTCCAGGACCTGGAAATACCGTATCGGGTAGTAGACACCTGTACCGGAGATTTAGGAGGTCCCGCCTACCGCAAGTACGACATAGAGGCTTGGATGCCCGGACGGGGGGACACCGGTGACTGGGGAGAAGTAACAAGTACGTCAAACTGTACAGATTATCAAGCCCGGAGACTAGGGATCAGATTTAAGGCAGACGGAAAAAAACAATTTGTGCATATGCTGAACGGTACCGCTGTGGCTGTCTCCCGGGCTATTATTGCTATCCTTGAAAATCATCAGCAAGAAGACGGCACGGTAAAGATACCTGAAAAACTGATACCATACACCGGTTTCAAGGAAATATGCTGAATACCAAGATTGTAGCGGAAATCGGTACCGGTCATGGAGGTGACCTAACAAAAGCAAAGAAACTAATTAGGGAAGCCGCTCTATGCGGAGCGGATATCGTCAAGTTCCAGGCCGCCTACGCGGATGAGATACTTCATCCGGAAACAGGCACAGTAGAACTACCCGGGGGACCGGTAGATCTTTACCGGCGGTTTAAAGCCACAGAAAAACCCGCTGGGTTTTACGAGGAACTAAAACTAGAATCGGAAAAACAGGGACTTACCTTTCTCTGCACCCCCTTCGGTTTCGAGTCCGCCAGGATGCTTCAAAGCATGGACCCCCGGGCCTTTAAAATCGCCTCTCCTGAACTCAACTATCTCCCTCTCCTTGAAGAAGTAGCGGCATACGGTAAGCCAATCATTCTCTCCACCGGAGTGTCCCGCTTAGCAGATATTGAGGAAGCCTTGGAAACAATTGAGAAAAAAGGACATCAGGCAGGCATTACACTGCTGCACTGTGTAACAAGCTATCCGGCTCGGGAAGAAGAGTACAACCTTAATCTACTGCCTCATCTGTCTAAAATATTCGGTGTTCCCACGGGTGTCTCGGATCATTCTAAGGATCCGGTTCTCGTGCCGGTTGCGGCGGTTTGTCTCGGGGCGGTAATGGTGGAAAAGCACTTTACTTTAAACAAAACTGATTCAGGATTGGATGATCCTATCGCCTTGGATCCCGAAGAATTTTTCCGGATGGTACAGGCTGTACGCAAAGCAGAGCTGGACAAAAAAAAAGGGCTTGAAGAACTCAAGCAAACCTACAGCAGCGAACGGGTAATCAAAACTTTAGGAAGCGGAAAGAAAGAACTGCCGGCGGGAGAACAGGGTAATTACGGGTATACTAACCGGACTATCCATGCCTATCGTGAAATACCCAAAGGTAGATTATTAACAAAGGATGATTACCGCTGCCTGAGAAGTGAAAAAAATCTTCCTCCGGGTCTGCATCCAAGATATTTTGATTTTCTTGCGGGTAAACGAGCGGTTAAGGATATACCGGCCGGGCACGGTATTCGTTGGGACCATCTCGTATCCGGGGAGGTTCCTCACAATGGCTGACTCCAAGGTAAGCCGATACGCTGAAATGTACCGAAGAGAAGCGCTCACCTTTTCTCCTTATGTCTGCGCGAAAATGGGACTGAATCAGTCCCAAACCCTTCTTATCCTGGGAGATTACCGTATCATCTGCACCCCCTATCAGCTGTCTTTTTCTAGAATCATCACCCTTGGAGTTCTCTCAAAGGACGAAATCATCTTTTTTAGAAAGTATCTGGAGGGATTGTGTTCCCTCACCCTTTCCTTTACCCCGCCGGGAACTCCCGGTCGGGAATCACCAATATCAATTCTTGTAAGGGGCTCACTGGACCAAATGGGTCCTATAAAGGGTAACGACAAGGCGTGTCTTTTCTGCATCACTCCGAAATCGGTACCGAACCATCTAATAACGCTGGTGGGAAGCTTTTTTGATGAACAGAAACGTCTAAAAAAACAGCATAACCAGCTCAAAGGAACAGCAATTCCATTCGCAAAACCCGGAGTAGCAAAATTGGCGGGATACAATCAGTGGATGGAACTGGTAACTCCCAATGGTACCGTTCCCGCTACCTTGATATCCGCGGGTGTAGATTCCTTAAGGTTTCGGGTCCATGTTAAAGATATAGTTTTAAAAAAAGGCGATACCTTTGCCGCAAAACTCTTCTTCCGCAAATTCCGCTTTGCCGTTAAGGGTGTCGTGAACAATGTAAACGCGGGTACCGACTACGCGGACATTTCCGGAAAAATCCAATATTCCCCGGAGTTAACTGAAATTATTGACGATTTTATCCGGAAGATAAGAAAAAAATAATTCCTTATTCAAATAGTATCCGCAAGTCTAAGCATCACCGATTGCAGGATACCTCCATGACGGTAGTATTCAATTTCTTCTCGATTGTCTAGTCTGCAAACGGTCATAAAAATTTTTTCTTTCCCCTCCAATGTCTCAGCTTTAACATGAACATCACCACCGGGTTTAAGATCCTCATTCAGCTGAATTGTAAAAGTTTCATCTCCTTTTAATCCGATTTTCTCTACCGATTCCCCGTTTTTGAACTGAAGGGGAAGCACCCCCATACCGACGAGATTACTCCGGTGTATCCGTTCATAAGATTCAGCCAGGACAGCTTTTACCCCCAATAGGGAGACACCCTTGGCGGCCCAGTCCCTGCTGGACCCCATACCGTAATCTTTTCCTGCAAGAATTATTACAGGGGTATCCTCCTTCCGATACTTTAGGGAAGCTTCATAAATATCCATTTTTTTTCCGGAAGGGAAATGCCGGGTTACGCTGCCTTCCGTTCCGGGGACCAGAAGATTACGAAATCTAACATTTGCGAAAGTACCGCGGGTCATAACTTTATCATTTCCCCGCCGCGATCCATAAGAATTGAAATTATCCGGTCCGACTCCCAAGGAGATCAGATACTTTCCCGCAGGACTTGACGGGTCTATTGTACCCGCCGGACTTATATGATCTGTGGTAGTACTGTCTCCGGCCCATACTAAAACCTTAGCTCCCGCGATGGGAGTAACGGCACCGTCCGTGTCGATATGTTTAAAAAAAGGCGGCTCTTTAATATACGTACTCTTTTCATCCCATTGATACTTTGCTCCGCCCTTTACCGGGATTTTATTCCACCGCGGATTAGATCTTTCTATTTGTGTGTATTTTTCCAAAAAAAGATCGCGGTGCAAAAGCTGCTGGTTTAAGCTTTCCACGTCCTTTGAATCGGGCCATATATCTTTAAGAAAAATATTAGTTCCAAGATTATCCTGTCCTAAAGGTTCCGCGTAAAGATCTATATCAATCCGTCCGGCAATAGCATATGCTACTACAAGAGGAGGTGAGGCTAAAAAATTAGCCTTAACCGCGGGGCTAATTCTGCCTTCAAAGTTCCGGTTACCCGAAAGGACGGAAGCAAAAACCGCTCCCTTTTCTGCCATACCGGTTTGTTCATTATCTACCGGACCCGAGTTACCTATACAAGTCGTGCATCCGTATCCCACAACATGAAAACCCAAAGCCTCCAAGCTTTCCAGTAATCCTGCCCTCTCCAAATATTCCGTTACCACCAAACTACCGGGGGCAAAACTTGTTTTAACCCATGGTTTTCTCGAAAGCCCCAAACCGGCTGCTTTCTTTGCTAGAAGCCCTGCCGCAAGAAGAACCTTTGGATTGGATGTGTTAGTACAGCTTGTTATGGCCGCAATGATGACTTTCCCGTGCTGTTCCGAAAGATCACCCTGAGCTTGTTCTGGATCAGCATCGAGGAATCCTCCTTTTTTCATGGGAGAGGTGATCAAATCATGCCATTTTGATTTTACCTCACCTAAAGGAATTTTATCCTGCGGTCTCTTTGGGCCTGCTATAACGGGAGTTATCTTGGAAAGGTCAATTTCCAATACATCTCTGAAGCCCGGTTCCGGTGAGTCTTTTGTCCGAAAAAGTCCCTGCTCTTTTAGATAACTTTCTACTATATTGATATGCTCTTCGGACCTTCCTGTTATCCGCAGATAATCAAGAACAGCATCATCAGCAGGAAAAAAACCCATGGTAGCCCCGTATTCGGGAGCCATGTTGGAAATAGTAGCTCTATCGGTCACCGATAGATGATCAAGACCTGGTCCGAAATATTCGACAAACTTCCCGACAACTCCAAGTTCACGCAGTTTAGAGGTTATATTTAATACCAAATCAGTCGCGGTAACACCCGGTTCTGGACGGTTTACGAGACGGACTCCTATAACATCCGGCGCTTCCATAAAAACAGGCTGCCCCAGCATAGCAGCTTCCGCCTCTATTCCCCCCACACCCCATCCCAGAATACCTAAACCGTTTATCATGGGGGTATGTGAATCGGTACCGATTACAGTATCGGGGAAAAGAACCATTTCCCGGGAAACCTCTTTCATCATAACGACTTTTCCCAAATATTCCAGATTCACCTGATGGCAAATACCGCTTCCCGGCGGTATTATCCGGAAGTTTTTAAAATTCACTTCACCCCACTTTAGAAACTCATACCGTTCACGGTTTCGCTTAAACTCATGATTCATGTTGATATTTTCCGCGTCCACGGAACCATACGCATCTACCTGTAGACTATGATCGATAACCATATCCACCGGTATCAGCGGATTAATATTCTCAGGGTCCCCTTTTACGGCAGTCCGCATAGCAGCAAGATCAACCAGACAAGGTACCCCGGTAAAATCCTGGAGAAGCACCCGGGAGGGATGAAAGGGAACTGTTATACCTTTACCTCCTCTTAAAGGATCAATAGAAGCAAACCGGCATAGATCTTCTTCCGTAACACGGTTTTCGGTAAATCCGCGGACGAGAGATTCCAACAAAATTTTATAGGAAAAGGGGAAGGTATCTATTGATTTAAATCCCTCTGAGTACATAGCTTTTAGGCTGTAAAATCTGTATTTTGTACTGGAAATTGTTATCCTGCGGTGTAACTTATGTCTATCCATGGTGTATTCCTCCAGAGCACATACTATCAACTATTCCATTACGTTTCCAGGAATACTAAATATGCAATTTAGAATTTCTCTTACGTTTCAAAAAATTTATATATTTTCTCTTGACAAATTAACAAAAACAGGGTTAAATACCTAGCATGAGTAGTAAAAAAAGAAAACATTCGTACGATGACTTAGGAAGACGTGAACGTCAAATCATGGAAATTATTTACCGTAAAGGTCAGGCCACCGCTGTCGATGTGGTAGAAGAAATGCCCGACAAATTGAGCAATTCAACGGTAAGAACTTTTCTTCGGATACTCGAAACAAAGGGGTATGTAACTCATACAAAAAAAAATGCAACTTACATTTATCGGGTAACTGAAGGATCTAAAAAGGCAATGGTTCGGGCCGCGCACCATTTTATTCACACTTACTTTGACAACTCAATGGACGCGGTTGCATCCTTTATCAAAACTGATCCTGATCTAACGGTGGAAGATTTAAATTCTCTTTCTCAGTTAATTGATCAGGTTAAAAAAGAACGGAAAAGCTAGAATCCGACTTTTTTTACAACGGCAGGGAAAACTTTTCATCATTCTCCTTAATCCTGCTGCATTTAAAATGCAGCAGGATTTACTCAAAAAGGAGGGGCTGGAAGTATTCAGGTACATGAAAATTGATTTCCTTACCTATCGGTGCCCAGGACGCCCAATGAGGGTCTTGTAAGTCATCACCACATTTATAAAAATTTCCACGCCATTTGCCTCCCGATAAGGGAATTAAATTAGCAGTATATACCTCAAAAATACTCAAATCCAATGCATATCCCATCGTCCAAATAATTCGCCCGTCTATTTTCCGGGGACCTTCAATCACCGGTATGGCTCTAATAAACTTCCCTTCCTCGCGAGAGAAACGTTTTGCCTTTCCGCTGACCACATGGGAAATAAGCTGCGCCCCTAAACAGTTGGTTTCTACATTGAAGTAGCCCCCAGATGCACCGGGACTGAAAAAAAATTCTACACAGCTATCAGTATACACCGGATCATTAAAATTAACGTACCTTCCAAGTATGACGGGATCCTCAACTCGGAAAAACACATAAATATTCTTATTATCGTGCAGCGCTTTGACCATAGTTAATGGTCTATTGTTTAAAGAACTATCAGGATGAAAGTTTTCAATACCGGCAATTTCAGCATTTCTCCAGAGTTCGGAATCCCAATTGTCAAATTGCGGAATTTTATCGGTCTTCTTAATGAGATACTGCATATAGGTATTATATTGAAAGAATCTTCCCATGTATACTGAGAATTCCTCCCTATGTATACCTGCTGGTTTTCAAAAAGCCGATAGTTTACTATATTTAGACTGTTATGATGGGACTACAGGAATGGCTTGCGCCGCTGCTTTATACTCTCGAAAAACGGTACGATAAGTTAAAATACCATCGCCGTGAAAGGAAAGGAAGACGAAGACCCATTGAAATACATGTGTATAATGGTTATGGAAACGAAGATGAACTTGTTATTAATGGAAGAGTCTTAGAGAAACGGCACATAAAACCTGCTAAAGAGGCGGACAAAGTTTTAATAAATCTTCTAAACTTTTACAAGCGGATGGACAGCCGGGAGATACCTTATGCAAAAGTCCGGGGTACTTTCGGCAATGTGTCGGTAGAAGAAACAGCAGATGAAGAAGGCATGTTCGAGATACGTATAAACAGTACCAGCGGGATAACTCCGGGCAAATGGCACGAAATAGAACTGGAATTACTCTCTCCCGAAGATCCGCTGACTAAAGGACCGATACGCTCGTGTGGTAAAGCTTTTGTTCCTCATCCGGAAGATAGTTTCATAGTAATTAGTGATATTGATGATACAGTGCTTAAGACAAATGCTTTCAACCTTTTAAAAATGATCCGGACAGTTTTTTTAAAGAATTCCCGGACACGCATCCCGTTCGAAGGAGCAGCTGCTTTCTATCGATCGTTAAATGAGGGCTCTAAAGGCGCAAGAAATCCTCTTTTTTATGTCTCCTCGAGCCCTTGGAACCTCTACGATTTACTCTATGATTTTCTAGAATTTCAAAACTTTCCTGAGGATATGGCCCTCTTCCTTCGAAACTGGGGTCTGTCGGAAAACGAAATTCTTCCCACAAAAACGAGGCGGTATAAAACTGAAGTTATCGATTCAATCATGCGGTTCTACCATAAGACACCGTTTATCCTTATCGGAGATTCAGGCCAGGAAGATGCGACTATATATTCATTTTTAGCGGAAAAATACCCTGAAAAAGTGTTAAGTATCTATATAAGGGACATACACATGGGAAGCAGGAGCAAAGTACTGGAAAGGAAAAGGGAACGGCTCCTTCAGGCAAAACGACGGTCGGAATCGGCGGGAACAGATTTTATTGTGGCCCGTTCTACCGTGGAGATGGCTTCTCATGCTGTACAGCAGGGATGGATAGAGAGTTCAAAGCTTGAGGAGATCTCCATAGAACGGCACAAGGACCGCGGAAGTCCCGGAACTCCAGTCAACGAAAAAACTTCCCGATAATAAGCCGTTTTATCCAAACCGCGGCGGCGGCAAACAGCAGACGAGGTACTGTCAGCCAGAATACGCCTACCCCGAGGGCGGCAAAGAGTAAGGTATCCTCCAAGAGGGAGTGGCTTATACCGATGTGGTGGTTAAGAAGGTCCGCATCTACGGGATCAGTCTTGCCCTCCTTAGAATTGTGAATCAAAACCGCTGCACCATAGGCGAGACCTAATGTATTGGCGGTAAGCCACAGGAATGAAACTCGGGGATTCAGGCCGAATATTCTCATGAGGGGGGCAAATAATTTAGAGAGCATCTTGTTAATTCCGAACCCTTCGATAACATTCTGCAGGATTGTAAGACCGGTAACTAATAGTACTATTTTCAGAGACAATTGGAGGATATTTCCAACCCAATTCAGAATATATTCTGAAAACAGCTTGCTTTCCGCACTGGAGGATTCAGTAAAAAGAAGCGGGCCTGCCTCCATAGGCAGCAGTACTGAAATAATAAATCCGCCAAGAAATGCTGTACCAATTCTAAGGAGCAGTATTACGATACCCCGGGAACCGGTTTTCTTTTGTACCGCCGTTTCCACCGGAAGGTTATGAGCCGTTAGAACCATAAAAGCCAAAACCGTAACTTGGCCGAGGGTAAGCTCCATGGCGGACATAACGGCAATACCGGAATACACATTCAGAAGCGCGCCCGCAAGAAAGGCTAATCCGCTTTCTCCAGGCAGTCCCAGAAAGCCAAAAAGAGGAGATAAAAACTTAGCCAGCCATCGGGTAACGCCTAGGTAATCCAGAAGGGACACTCCGAAAGAAATGGGCACCATAATTATGAGAAGCCACACAATAGTTTTAAAGGCTGAAGGCACAGCCCGTTTTACCTGATCCTTGAGGAGGGTAAGTATATGCCGGAGTGTCATTTCCTATTGTTTCCCGCCGTAAAGGTCCAACCGTCTATCAGAAAACAGGTTCATCCGCTTAAGCCGGTCTGTCCGCCGGGACGGGTCCAGAACGGCACTGATGATACCCTCAACACCTATTACCGACTTAGCCAATATCTCCCCGCCGGGACCGGCGATGATACTAACACCGAAACATCCTGTTTCCGGCTGGATCGTGTCAGCTCCTGCTACAAAGATATTATTGTCAACAGCCCTTGCCCTTAAGGCCAAAAACCACTCACCGGCTGGTCCAAGCCAGGCGGTGGGAACAAAGGCTATTTCGGCACCGGCTTCAGCTGTTTTCCGTGCAGCTTCCGGAAACCGTGTATCATAGCAGATCCAGGCAGTTATTTTACCGATATCAGAATCGAATACCGGAAAATCATTTCCTGGTAAAGCCCATCTCTTCTCGGTGTCCCACAAATGTGTTTTCCGGTAAACACCAGTCACAGTTCCCTGGGAGTTAATAAAACAAGCGCTGTTATAACAATTTCCCTGTGAATCCTTTTCGGGAAACCCAAAAACCGTCCCTACCCCGGCTGCCTTAGCGGCTTCAGAGATTTCATTGACGGTTTTTTCATTCTGAGATTCACAAAGTTTCGGCAACTCATCAGGAGACAAGTAACCAGTGGTAATTAATTCGGGAAAGAGAAGAATATCGATGTTTTCGTGTCCCGCCTGCAGGAGGTATTCTCCTATCCGCTGGACATTTTTTCCAATATTCCCTAAAGACGGCGCAAACTGGCAGCAGGCTATTTTTGTCTGAATCATGCTGCATGGTATGATAATATTACAGGCAAATCAAGGCTGGGCAGATTCAGATCAGGAAAAGCTCCGTTTAAACTTCCAAAGGATTATCATTCCAGTTAACAGCACCGCAAGACCGTCCGCTAAGGGAAAGGAGTACCATATACCCATCAAACCGAAAAACCGGGGCAGAATTACAACCATTGGAATCAAAAATATCACCTGCCTGGACAGAGTAAGAATAAAAGCCGGAACAGCCTTTCCGATGGATACAAAAAAGGTGCCCCCCAGAATTTGCAGACTTATGAGGGGAAAGAGGAGAAAAACATAACGGATAGATGTTACTCCCAGCCGGATAAGCTCTGTATCTCCGGTAAAAATCCGCATAACTTGAGCTGGAAAAATCATAACAACAGAGAAAAGCAGCAGGCCATAGGCAAAAGATGCTCCGAGGGCCATAAAAAAACTTTTTTTTGTTCTATCCAGCTTTCCCGCGCCCCAGTTAAATCCCGCAATCGGCTGAAAAGCCTGGTTTATACCGAACATGGGCATCATGCCGAACAGAAGAAGCCTCGAAAATATACCGTAGGCGGAAATATGAAGGGGGGTACCGTATATCTTAAGCATATTGTTTACGGCAAGAATCAGAAAAGACATACCAATTTGTCTTACGAAGGTGGCAGAACCGAGGGCTGCAATCCGCCGGGCTAATTTAACGTTTGGTACAAACGATTTCTTCCGCAGGGGGATGATTGAGCTTCCCCTTGTAAAATAACCGATTAGGAAAATTAACGAGAGTGAACGGGCTACCACTGTGGCGGCGGCGGCACCGCGTATTCCCATATCAAAAACAAAGATGAAAAGAGCATCTAAAACAATATTCATTCCCGCGCCGATCATTAAAGAATACATGGCAATTTTGGGATGCCCTTCCGCCCTGGCTGTGTTATGGCCTATCACTGTTAACGTTATGACGGGGAATCCAAAGAGTACAATTCTCAAATAACGGCGTGTGTAAGGGATGATTTCTTCAGTACCTCCCAAAACCCTTATGAGGGGATTGAGGAACACTTGAGCAGCAGTTAGTAATACAAGTACGGTAAGTACCCCCAGCACCATGGCGGTTCCTGCAGCCCTTGCCGCGCCTTGATAATCCCCGGCTCCCAACGCACGGGAGATTATAGAAGCAGCACCCACAGCAAAAAGCAGGGAAAAGGAAAACATCGCTACCTGCGCGGAAAATGCGACAGAAAGACCGGCGATGGCAAGGGGACCTACTCCCTGTCCGATAAAGATCGTGTCCACCAGGTTATAGAGGGCGTTTACCGTCATGCCGGCAATAGCCGGCAGAGCAAGTTTCAAAAGGAGACGGGGTATTTTTTCCCGGATTAATAAATCCCTCCGGGAGGAGCTTTGATCCATACTGATTCCTTCCTTAAGATTCATAGTATCCGGGAATGTAGGAGCCCTTGGGGCAGATCACTAAATTATCTCCCGGTGTAAAATTCCATTCCTTCATTTCCGACTCAAGCTGTTCAGGAGAATTGCTGTCCGCGGAGAGATGACAGAGAAAGACCCGCGAGGGAAGACGTCCATTCTGCCTTAGCCGGCTTAAGAATCCCAGGGAGTCGCGGTTTCCCAGATGGCCTTCCCGTGATCTTATCCGTCTTTTTAGAAATTCCGGATATCGGCATTGATCCAGCATGCTTTCGGAGTAATTAGCCTCTAAGAAAAGGATATCCGACCGGGAAGCATAATACTCCATATCCCGGGATATGTGTCCGGTATCGGTGAGAATGGTAATCCTCTGTTTACCCAATAGGAAGGAGTATCCCGTTGAATAGGGAGCATCATGACTGGTGTTAAAAAGGGAGAGGGAGAGGATATCCCGTACCTTGTATAATGCCCCGCCGCCTCCCCGAATCATATAGAAACTATCAGAGGCATTAAGGGTAGCGGTGAGTCCGCGATGGCATAACACAGGAATCCGCAGGCGGCGGGAAATAACTCCCACACCATTGAAATGATCCCGGTGCGTATGCGTCAACAGGATGAACCGAAGGTTCATCGGGTTAAAACCGCCGGCTTCACACCGGTTTAGGAACTCTTTCCCGCTGAACCCATTGTCCACGGCGAAGGAAAAATCACCCATTGAAAATACAAAGGAATTTGCTTTACTGCCGGAGCCTAGAACGGCATAGTTAAGGTCATTCATACTGATGCTTGTCTTTCTATGGGAAGGGTCATGCAGCGCAACCCGCCGCCTCCCCGGGACAATTCAAGTCCGGGAACGGTAACGATCAGCTTGTCATAATCCTTCGTGCTTTCGGTTCCATTAATAAAATGCTCTACTTCCTTTATCTGGAAACCGGATTGGGAGAGGGCTTCCAATGTGGCGGTATTGAAACTGAAAGCCGCGGCTTTTCCCGGAGCAAAGGAAAAAACATTTGTTGCGGCAAACCACTGTTCCCGCTCTCTTTCTAGCTCCCGGCAGCCGCCGCAGGATACATACCCGCATTCTAGACCGCACTCTTTTAGGGCAGCTGACAATGAATCCGCGTACCTGACTGAAGGTTCCCGCCCCGGGATAATATCCATTCTGATGACAGGAAGGTTTTCTCTTCCGAAGAAGTATGGTTCATAGAGGAGAAGAGTTTGCGTATCGAGAAAGGTCATAATCATATCAAGATGAATGACAGCCCTTTTTTTCGGCAGCACCACTGCTAATACTTTAATAGGTTCGCCGAAATGAGAAACGATACCCGCTAAAAGAGAATCCACCGCTTCCGGGGCTGTCCGCTCCGACAAACCCAAAACCAGCAGATCCTTCCGGACAACAAAGATGTCGCCTCCCTCCATGGTTCCATTATCACTCTGGAACACCCGGGATTCTGAGAAGATCGGATGTCCTGTGAACACAGTCCGTAATACCGCTTCTTCGCTCCGCCGTACCCGATGTGCCATTCTTCCTAAAAGGATGGTGTTCCGGTAAACCGCGGCTCCGTCCCGCATAAAGTAAAGATTCGGTAAGGGAGGTATGTCGTAGTGTTCTGTGGAAAGGAAATTAGAAAGACTGTTTCGGTCAATGGGTTTACCCGTTATCAATGTTTCGGCTAAATCCGCTGAGGAGAGGTTCTCCATACTATATGCTGTCTTACCGTACATGGACCGCAAAGATTCCATAAGATCTTCCCGTGCCGCTGGTATATCCAAAGCTTCTATAAACAGATCCTTTATCTCATATACTTTGCAGATTGTTTTAAGAAATGATTTTAAGGTTGCATGCTCCCGGGATACAACGCTTCCGGGCATAATTTCATTAAATAGTACCTCTCCGGCATTACTCGGTGTCATGGTCTCCACTTCTTTACCGGGAGAATGAAGTATCACTTCCTGTAGTTCCTGCACCTCACTCTGTATATAAACACCCATCTTACCTTAGGAGATCTCCTGACATTGTTTGATTTCCATCCACAAATCTTCCTGGCCGCGCTCGTTCCTATCAAAGGGAATAAGGGTAACGGAAAAATTGAAATCTTCCGGTGCTACGAGGTACTGTGGAAAGGTTGACGGA
Source organism: uncultured Spirochaetales bacterium (assembly GCA_964618265.1). Lineage (GTDB taxonomy): Bacteria > Spirochaetota > Spirochaetia > CAYLLE01 > CAYLLE01 > CAYLLE01. Next base: position 134,156 of record CAZUAE010000003.1, read on the forward strand.
CCGCAGCTTCCCGTTCCTACACCGCATCTGGCAAAATCCACATGAACAGAGACAGGCTCTTTTCCGTTAAACCCGAGTTCTCCGTGATGAAGGGCGTTTTCTATTTGACTGTCTGAGTATCGGGAAGCTGAGAACGCAAAGGGAGTTTTTGCCGTGGCAAGAATTCCTGAACCGGCAGTGTCAGTAAGGGAAACCCACCTTACATCTCCTCTACTCCCGTTCTCTTGCGGATATACATAAGGGGTAAACAGGTCCTCCACCTTTGATTGAAACAATCCCACTTCGGCGGAGTACTTCGAATCCGGGTAGTTCTCATGAAATCCCAGCCCGTACCAGGAGACCTCGTTGCAGGCGGGATTAATTGTAAAACAAAGACCGATACGGGGAAGGTGAGGAAAATCGCCTTGGAATTTTCCCTTTACCCCTATCGTCACAACCCCTCCCGGAAATAATGTATACCGGTACTCCGCGTCTATACTTCTTGCGTGAACGGGAGGAGCGATCCGTGACCTAACGGTGACGGTGACTGAGTCGGAAGCTTCTTCGATCCCGTATCCGTCAAAACGATGAGTTAAACAGTCAAGTCCGGCTTTCTTCCACTCATCGAGAAACCGCATGTCGTTATCTATCGGAGGCCGCCAGAAACAGAGTTTTGGAGGAGTTTCGATAAAGGAAACACCTCGCCGTATAAACCGGTTCAATAAACCATGCTTGTTAAAATGTACACTAAAACCGTCTCCCCGCATAACCCGTTCTCCGTTCACCAGTCGTGCTTCTAAAGCACCATTACCCAGGATTGATGAAGTATAACCGGCTTTCTCTCTTCCGTTTCTCTGTGTACCTTCAACCGGAATTTTTATTTGGTGCCGGGCCACTTCATGACCCGCGGGCGCCCAATCAACCGCTTCCCGCAGAACGAAAGAAACATTTAGGTAATATTCTTTCTCCGGATTCGCTCTATCATAAAATCCAAAGGAGATCCTGATTTTCTCGGCATGACCGGGCGGTATGTTAAGAGGAGCAAGTGATCCGGTCTCTATGATTTTTCCGTTCTCGGTAACTTCAAGCCGGACATCGAGATGGGTTAGAGACAAAAAGCCGTAACGGTTTATTATTTTGAATTCTCCCTGAAGGATATCCATGGTCTCTATATAAATAGGTGCTATCACCTTTTTTAATTCTATAAGCCCCGGAGAAGGTGTGCGGTCAGGAAATATTAATCCGTTAATGAGAAAATTACCGTCGTGGGGGAAATCGCCGTAATCTCCACCGTAGGCGAATATTTCTCTTCCCGCCGGATCACGTTTCAGCAATCCCTGATCTATCCAATCCCATACAAAGGCTCCCTGCATCCGCTCATTCGCGTAAAACAAATCCCAATAGTCCGATAATCCCCCCGGTCCGTTCCCCATGGCATGGGCGTATTCACATAAAATAAGGGGTTTGTCAGGCCGTTCCTCTATCAGTTTCTTACATACATCCGGATGGGAATACATGGGACCAATGATATCCGCCGTTTCCTGCATTCGGTCCCCTTCATAGTGAATCAGTCGTCCCGGGTCCCGGTCCCTGGTCCATTGGGCTATTTTTTTATGATTTTCTCCGTATCCCGATTCATTTCCCAAAGACCAAATAACAATGCTGGGATGATTCTTGTAGGCCTCAACCATTCTGACCATCCGGTCCATATACCCCGGTTCCCACAGCGGGCTGTCACTCAGCCTGTCCCACTGATTGACCAAATTCATCCCGTGGCATTCGATATCTGTTTCAGCGACCACATATAAACCGTATTTATCGCAAAGACCGTAAAAGCGGGGATCGTTCGGATAATGGGAAGTCCTCACCGCATTTACGTTGTGCTGCTTCATGAGAATTACATCCCGTTCCATATCCTTTAACGTTACCGCTCTTCCGGTTTCCGGATGAAAATCGTGCCGGTTTACCCCTTTGAATTTGACGGGTACACCATTGATAAGCATCCTGCCTTTTATCAATTCTATAGAACGGAATCCTGTCTTTAAGACCCTGCATGAAAGCAGTTCCCCTCTGGAGTTCCTTTCTTCCAGTATGAGGTCGTAGAGATTCGGATCTTCCGCACTCCAGAGGGAAGGATGTTCTGCTGCCAGCTGCCCGCGATAGATCAGTGAGGGGCTTCCGTCTTTGCCGCCTTCCGGAACCAGTTCGCGCCGGCTTATTTGTTTTTGATTTTTATCAAAGAGTAACGCGGTGATATGCGACGTTTCAGATTCAGCGCTCTCCTTGCTGAGGTCCACGGTAATATCAAGAATTCCCCGGGCAAATCCCGCGGCAAGTTCCGGCCGGACGAATACATCCCGAATATAACTTTTTGCTTCCGAAACAAGGTACACATCCCGGAATATACCCGAAAGCCACCACATGTCCTGATCTTCAAGATAGCTCCCGTCTGACCACTGCATTACCTTTACAGCCATACTGTTTTTTCCGCTGGTAAGGAGAGGCGTGATATCGAATTCAGCAGGGAGTCTGGAACCCTTGGAAAAACCCGCTTCCTCTCCGTTGACCCATAAAAAGAATGCGGAATCCACCCCTTCAAACCGTAAGAAGATACGTCTATCCTTCCACAATTCAGGTATTGTAAAGGAGACGCAATAACAGCCTGTAGGATTTTCGGTGGGCACCTTTGGAGGGTCACAAGGGAACGGATAGGCTACATTGGTATAATGGGGATGTCCGTATCCCTGCAGCTGCCAATGCCCCGGCACGGTTACAGAATCCTCCAGAAAGGACTCCGGGTCGTCTCCGGGCCAATCAACTGGACAGTCGAAGGGTGATTCAAAGTAACCGAACTTCCATCGGCCGTTCAATAGTTTGAAGAATGGTGATGCTCCCCGTTCTCCAAGGAGAGCTTCATCATGATTTTCATACGGTATAAGGCAGGTCCTCGGAGATGTTCTCCCTCTGCCGCTCAAGCGCGGATTTTCCCAGTCGTTCATGGAGACAACACTACGCTATAATGCGTTTATTATCAAGCCGACAGTAAAGAACCTAGCCCGAGAGAGGAATTCGCATTTTATTCCATCAGGCAGCAGAAACAGCATAATTTTATAGAATTAGACATAAAACTAATCGAATAAAATGAGAATTCCCTCTTTTGTCTTAGGAAGAAGGCAATTCTAAATTGCAAAATTAGAATTGCGGAATCAACTTTCGTGGTCATGTCCATTTATGGTGAAACGGTTTGTTAAATCGGACAGTTTTGCTGTGTTTTCTGTTGTTTCCACCGCTATCTTTTTTGCCGATTCGTTGTTGTCATTAAGCTGGTCCAATATGTTCCCTGCCTGTTTTCCTATTCCGTACAACTCACCGGAGAGGGTATCCAACAGAGAAATAATATCGATTATCGACTTTGTTCTCTCCTGTTGGTCCGAGAGAAGCTCCTTTATATGTTCACCCGAAATTTTTAAGTTCCCCATGGAATCCTGAATCTTTTCAGCGCCTGTCCGTTGTTCTTCCATGGTTTGGGTTATCCTGGAAACCCGGTCGTCTATCTCTGCTATGCCGGGAAGCATATCCTTGAGGGAGCCTTCAAGATCTGCTAAGGATTTTATGGCTGACGCGGTACTCTCGTTCATAGCATTTATTTCTTTCATCATAGACTCGATCCCCTGAGAGGTCCTGAAAGCTAAATTCCGCACTTCATCGGCAACAACGGAAAATCCTTTACCGGCTTCGCCGGCGTGTACCGCTTCGATGGAAGCATTCAAAGAAATAAGATTTATCCTGTCCGCAATATCGGCAATCTGATTCGTTACCCCTAAAACACTAACGGCTGTTTTTTCCACTACACGGACTGCATTTAAAAATACCTGAATCTCCCGGCTGTTGCTCTCCGCCTTCCCCCTTAAGGTCTCGGTGATATCTTGGGCTTCACCAGTCATGGAGGCGAGTTCAAAGAAGGACCCTATCATCTGACTAACTGCAGTGGTAACTTCCTCCAATTCTCTAACTTGACGCACGATGGTCTCAATGTTACTGCTCACCGTTTCCCCGATAACATCTCCCTGACTTTTCGCTTTATCGGATTCATCCCGTTCTCTCTTGATACTCTCTAAAATCTCATTCATGGATGTGTTGAATTCCATAAGGAGTGAATTGTTTTCTTCGTAAGATCTGCTCAACACCGAAGAGGAGTGTATAGCGGCGGTACTAACATCTTTGACGGTGAGAATGATCTTGGAAAGATGATCCAAATACTGGTTTATTACCACACTAATTTCTCCGATGGAATCAAAATTGATCAATGGGATCCGCTTGGTTAGATCCCCGCTGCCCCCCGCTAACTCTTTGGTCTTCTCCTTCAGCAGTCGTATCTGATATGTGTCTTCCGCCTTAGAGAGAGCATAAAAGCCGCCGAAAAGCAGTGCCATGAGCAATGAAATAATGCCGACAGCTTGATGAGACGCGGGATAACCGGTAACCATAGTAAAATTAGCAAGGTACGATAAAAAAACACCAAATGTTACAAATACAGACAAGAGAATAAGATAATCCTTAATCCGTACAAAGTAATCTTTCTCTCCCTCCCTTATCTCAACCATATTGAGCACTTTTTTAGCGGGAAGAAGAGAAACGTTTATAAGAAGGCTGGAAAATATACCAGTTACTAATCCGGACTGCAGGGCAAAGATAAGTGCCCAAGAATAATTAACTCCCCCCGGGGCTTCCCACCCGTTTATTCCATAAAACAAGGTGGTACCCGCAAACCATAGAAGCACGTGAAGTATTATCAGAAACCATGGAATACGCAATGCCGATTTACGGGCTGACGCGTATCCAACTCCGTTCAAGATGTATCTTCTCAGCGGTTGAAGAATTCGATACACAACCCACCAAGATAATCCTGCAAAAGCTAACAGAAGAATGTAAACGGTAGGCTTTAACGCAAAAATAATCCGTTCATTTACCGATCCGGTTATCCAAGGGTTAAATAGAGAGAGAAATATTTCCCTAATGAGAACAATAGCAAGAGGTATCAATATGGTAATCAACGGAATTCTAACATTAAGACATTTTATTAGTGCAGTATCTTTCATTTCTTCCTCTTATATATATTATAATTGTAAGTGACCTCTTTCTGAAATCAAGGTATTTAACTATAATTTCACATGAAACGAGAAAAACAGCCACAAATTGGATTACAACAAGGGAGTTTACTATGGAATATAGACGAGTTAAAGAAATTCTTGCATCGCAACCGGCGGGTGACCCTCAAACTGTTCGCGGGTGGGTCCGCACAAAGAGAGAAACAAAGAACCTCTCCTTTTTTGAGGTGAATGACGGCTCGTGCCTCAAGAGTCTTCAAGTGATTGTTGACCGGCAGAACCCAAAATTGGAGCAAAACCTTAAAGAGCTCAGCACCGGCGCAAGCGTTATTGTGGAAGGCATGCTGAAATCTTCTCCGGGACAAAATCAATCCGTTGAAATGGAAGCCCAAAAAATAACCGTAGTGGGGGTATCTCCGCCGGAGACCTATCCGCTCCAAAAAAAACGGCATTCTTTTGAATTCCTTCGGGAAATCGCTCATCTTAGACCCCGGACTAACACATTCGGAGCTGTTACCAGAGTTAGGAACAGCCTTTCCTACGCAATTCACCGGTATTTCCAAGAACACGGATTTTACTATATCCACACGCCCATCATAACGGCAAGCGACGCGGAAGGCGCGGGGCAGATGTTTCAGGTGACAACACTTCCCCTCGATACAATAGACGCCGCGGAATCTATAGATTACTCAGAAGATTTTTTCGGTAAACGGTCATTTCTTACCGTGAGCGGTCAATTAAACGCCGAAATATACGCCAGCGCTATGGACCGGGTTTATACCTTTGGTCCTACATTCCGAGCGGAAAACTCAAACACCGCAAGACACCTGGCTGAATTTTGGATGATCGAGCCGGAAATGTCTTTCTGTGACATCCGCTGCAACATGGACATCGCAGAAGAATTTCTTAAGTACATAGTAGAAGCAATATTGCGGGAATGCCGGGAAGACATGGAGTTTTTTAATTTAAGGATCCAGAAAGGACTTATAGAAAATCTTCAAACCATCCTGGAGGCTGAGTTTTCCCGTATTACCTACACCGAAGCGGTATCCCACCTTGAAAAAGCGGATGTCCCTTTCGAATTCCCGGTGAAGTGGGGAAACGATCTTCAATCGGAACACGAGAAGTACCTGACGGAAAATGTGTTCGGCGGTCCCGTCATTGTAACGGATTATCCGAAGGAGATAAAAGCTTTCTATATGAAATTAAACGACGATGAAAAAACCGTGCGGGGAATGGATGTATTGGTTCCGCGGCTTGGAGAAATAATCGGGGGAAGTGAACGTGAAAACCGCTTAGATACATTAGAACGGCGAATCGAGGAGGAAGGTCTTTCCAAGAGTGATTACTGGTGGTATTTAGAACTCCGGAAGTACGGTTCGGTTCCTCACTCCGGGTTCGGCTTAGGGTTCGAGCGGCTCATCCAATACGTAACGGGAATGCAGAACATTCGGGATGTAATTCCCTTTCCAAGGACAGTAAAGACTATCGATTTTTAACTAAAATATTTTACGCCAGTGACGTAGTAAATTGAGAGGGAGCCGGGATGCCCCGCGCTCCCTCTCCTTATTGAATATGAAAATCCGGATCGGCAGACTGTTTGATTAAAGAACCTGTTTCTTCGTTTTTTCCTCTTCCGTTGCTTCCCGGACATCCTGGATATTCACATCGAAGTGAAGTCCTATTCCCGCCAAGGGATGATTCCCGTCCAGGGTTACATCCTGTTCCTTTACCTCAATAACCGTGAAAACATGAGGTCCCGACCCGGTTTGAGCCTGCACCTGAAGACCGGGTTTAATGTCCTGTCCTTCGGGAAATTGATCTTTTGAAACCTGGACAATCAACTCATCCTTTCTCTGTCCATACGCCTGGTCAGGGTTTAGATCGACCGCGACGTCATCGCCTTCGGATTTCCCTTCCAGCGCTTTCTCCAAGCCCTGGATAATTTGACCATGACCATGGAGATAGGAGAATTGTTGATCGTCTCCAGTTTTCTGAAGCAGATTACCAGCTTCATCCTTTAATTCATAATCGATGGTAACAATTGCATCTTTCTCTACATCCATAAATAGATATCCTCCTAAATGGTCCTTCGGACCAATAATTATAAATATGATAAACCGATTTTTAAGGGATTATTCATAACTTAGACGTGCTTACCATACAAGTAATCTCAAGTTACTAATATTTTTCTCAATCGACAGCATCTATATACAAAAATTATTGCTAGTATGACCGGTTCATTAGTAACTTTTAGTTATGAAAAGAAGAATACTCGTTTTTTTATTTTTTATCCTTACCCCTGTGCTGCTCTTCCCCGGAGGAAGAGAAGAGAAAAATCAGCCTGATGTATCCAAAACTTCCCGCGAAGAGCGATTGAAAATGGTGGAAGATCAGATTGCGGAGCGGGAAATTACGGATCCTGAAGTTTTAAATGCCATGAAGACTGTTCCCCGTCATCTCTTTGTGGAACCGAATCTCCGTTCCCGAGCCTACGATGACACACCGCTTCCCATCAAACAAGGTCAAACTATATCCCAACCTTATATCGTAGCTTACATGACGGAAAAGCTTCGGTTGGAAGATAATCATTCGGTTTTAGAAGTAGGAACGGGAAGCGGTTATCAAGCCGCGGTTTTAGCTGAAATAACCGATGCTGTTTATACCATAGAAATAATCGAACCTTTAGCAGAGACCGCACGGGGAAGGCTCGAGGATTTGGGATACTCGGAAGTAAAGGTCAAAAATGCTGACGGCTACTTCGGGTGGCCCGAATATGCTCCGTTTGACAGGATCATCGTTACTGCGGCTGCAGGACACATTCCGCCTCCCCTGGTGGAACAGCTCAAACCCGGAGGCAGGATGATCATACCGGTAGGAGGAGTCTACGAGCTGCAGACGCTGATTCTTCTTAAGAAGCTTGCCGACGGAACTATAGAAACAGAACAGACGATTGCGGTGCGTTTCGTTCCAATGACGGGAGAGGCCCAGGAGTGATTAGGCAGAGAGAGACCGCGGGGGAATCACCTTTTGTTTCGAGTATCTCTCTATTCCTGGTGTCCGTCACGGTAATTGCTTACCAAGTCTCTCTCATGCGGTCTCTATCTATAAGCAGGTATCACCACTTTTCATACTTAATTATCAGTACCGCCCTTATAGGATTCGGATTAAGCGGAATAGTTTTGGGATTCTTCAGTTCATCATTTTTAAAGCGGTATAGATCAAGCAGTCTATTACTTCTTCTCCTCTTTACCGTATCGATCCCGGCAACCTTTATCCCAGCGGGAACTTTGGGAGTAGATATACGGTATCTTCTCCATACCGGATCGGGGATCCCTTCCCTTACCCTATATATACTCCTGACAATGATCCCCTTCTTTTTAGGAGCCCTCTATATTGCTTTAGTGCTTTCTAAATTCAGAACATTATCGGGGCCTTTCTATGGACTCAACCTCTTAGGAAGCGGGGCCGGAGGTATACTGATCATTCTCCTCTTCAGCAAAGCGGATGCACTCTGGTTACCCCTCCGTCTTGCGGTACTTCCGGCCATTGTTACAATATTTGCGGCCGTTTCCCGCCTCCGGAAGAATGAAAAAAAACGGCTCCCTCTCGCCGCCGCTGTAGTAAGTTTAGCGGCAGGAGTCCTTTCTCTTATCCTTAATCCGGGAATCCGGGTAGACCGGTATAAAGCCCTCTACCATGTGAAACAGCTGGAAAAACAGGGAGACGCAAAGCTGATTGCCTCTGAAGAGGGGGCCCGATACCGAGTAGATTTCTGGGAAGCAGACAGTTTTCATCACACGCTGTTTGCCGGCCCCGGTACGGAAAGGATTCCCCCTGATCAAATATCAATTCTTTTGGACGGAGAGGCCGCCGGCGCAGTGTTCAACATACAGGATGTCAAAGAGGCTCCTATCCTAGACTCGGTCCTGCAGTCCCTTCCCTATCGTATACTTAAAGAGAAGCCTTCTGTACTCCTTTTAGGGGAAACCGGAGGAGTAAATATCTGGTTAGCTAAACGCTGGAATTCCCCGAAAATAGATGCGGTTCAGAATCCAGACCTTCGAAATGCTCTCCACACCCATTTAACCGAACACAGCGGAGGAGTATTCCAACTTCCCGGAGTAACGGTGTACGGAACCTCCCCCAGACATTATTTAAAAACGTCAGCTGAAACATACGATCTAATACAGATCGCCGCCGCGGAGGGAATGCCTTCCATGAACTCAGGCCTTTACTCCCTTCACGAAGATTATATGCTCACCGTTGAAGCAATTAAGGAGTGTGTATCTCTCCTCTCAGAAGAAGGCATAATTTCGGTAACCAGGGGGATTCAGGCCCCTCCGCGGGATAACATCAGGATGTTTTCACTTTTCCACGAGGCGCTGCGGAAGGCAGGATTCAGCAATCCCGGGAATCATCTAATACAAAGCAGAAATTACCTCGGGGTAAATACGATTATCTCAAAACGTCCTGTTGATGAAAAGATAAAGGAACTTCTTAAAAAATCCGCGCCGGAATTGGTTCTGGATTACAGCTACTATCCCGGCATTGAAGCGGAAAACCCGCCGTTAAGAAATAAGATGCCCGGGCCGGAGGGATCCCCCTACTCATACTACCGGTTCGCGGCACAGCAAATAACTGCGGGAAACATTCCGCCGCTTCCAAATTGGCCGTATCGGCTCGATCCTGTCTCCGACGATTCCCCTTACTTTCATAATTTTATGAGTTTCCAGAGAGCGGTAAAGAACCTTTTTTTCCAGGACCGTCAGCTTTCCCGAGGCTTAGGAATAGATGAGGGCGGATACATCATCCTGGTCATAACTCTTCTGATAACAGCGGTGAGTTCCATCTTCCTTCTTATCATTCCTCTTTTCTTTATAAAACGGGGAACACGGCTGCCCATGAAGAGCTTAGTGATCCACTTTCTGTCCATCGGATTTGCCTTCATGTTTGTGGAAATGGTGTTTATCCAAAAATTCACCCTGTTTTTGGGCGATCCAATCTACAGCGTCTCCGCGGTACTCTCCTCAATCCTCATAACCGCGGGAGCGGGAAGCGCCGTACAAAATAAAATCCGGCTGCAGACTGGGAAAAAGATATTTTTGACTTCCCTTATATTGGCGGCTTTACTTATCTTTTCAGTTTTTCTGCTTGATCCGTTACTCAGTCAGTTTAAGTCTGCATCTACGGCTCTCCGTTTCTTTACTGCTTTCATCCTCCTTATTCCCCCATCCTTTCTTATGGGCTTTTTCTTTGCCGGAGGATTAGAGTTCCATGCATCTAAAATTGGACCGGAAGAGGATACTCGAAAAAAATCCGGACTGGTCCCAGCGGCCTGGGGAATCAACGGATTTGCCTCGGTTACCGCAGCTCCTTTAGCAGTTGTTCTGTCGATTTCCTTCAATTTTTCTTTTGTGTTATTTATTGCCGCAGCTCTATATTTCATCACCGGAATAAACAGTATACTCCAAAACAGAAAATAATTGAGCCGGTTTTAAAAGTTCTATAATGGATCAATCGCTCCATAACTGTAACCAACGATGGTAACAGCTATGTAGGCTAAGAGCAGAATGATTCCGAACGGCCGCTTGAGTCTATCCTTGGATGCGAATATCCCGATTCTGAATACAATAAGTATAAAGAGCATCGCCGGAAACAGAATCACGAAGAAGTTCGGCGGCACCTTTAAGCCTCCCTTGGTAACCGCAGTCGCGGTACCGGCGACAAAAAGCACATTCAATATATCGGCGCCGATTACGTTTCCCAGAGCCAGTTCTCCGTGCCCTTTCTTGATACTCGTTAGAGCGGTAACCAGCTCGGGAAGGGAGGTACCAAAGGCGACCAAGGTCGCTCCGATAATGCTTTCCGGTATATTCATTTTTATAGCGGTTACCTGGACTGCGGGAATCACAATTCTTGAGGAGACAACAACCATAACTATTCCCAATATCAGTTTAATAACAATGAGGATGGGAGAACGGCTTTCTTCGGTGTCCACCACCACATCGAATTCATATGTTCCGGTTTTGGTTTTTCGGACCGAATAATAGATGTATGCCACAAGAAGCAGCACGAAAATGAATCCCATGAATTGAGGAAGTCTTCCGCCCTGAGTAAAAATTGCTCCAATATTTGAATATGGGAAACTGGCCCCCACAAGAAGGAACGCTGCCCCTATCTGAATCCATCCCTGCTTGTTAACCAGCCGTTTTACTATCGGCAGAGGAGAAATAACCGTACCTAGTCCTAAAATCAACCCGGTATCACAAATGATGGAACCCACAGCGTTACCCATGGCTAAACCGGGATCCCCTGTTACCGCCGCAAAAACAGAAACCGCGGCTTCCGGCAATGTGGTTCCAATGCTTACAATGGTAGCCCCAATCAGCATTTTAGGAACACCCCATTTAGCAGAAAGGCTGACTGCCTCGTCCACCAGGATATCTGCTCCTTTTCCAAGAATCAGAATAAAGACAGCGATTACTCCGATAAGGGCAATTATCGGAAAAGTAGTAAAAGTTTCTATTAAAAATTCTTCCATACATCGAACCTACTAGTTATAATTGGAGTGAGCTTAACAAAGGCGAAGAAAAATAACCAGTGGCTGTGAGGAGAATTTAACAATGGAAAAGTCCCCGAATTATGATGTCTTTGGTAGGAGATTTAATGAAAAGTGAACTTCGATACCGGCAGATCCATCTGGATTTTCATACCTCTGAACACATTCCGGAGGTAGGCAATGAGTTTGATCCGGAGCAATTTGTAAGCACTCTCATTTCCGGAAACGTAGATTCCGTTACCCTTTTTGCCCGCGGTCACCACGGCTGGGTCTACTACCCCAGCAAGGTTGCAGCACCGCACCCGAATCTAAAACAACCGGACCTTTTGGGAGAGATGATTCAAGCCTGCCGTAAACAGGACATCAATACTCCGGTATACATCACCGTGCAGTGGGACGAAAAGACAGCCCGGGAGCACCCCGGCTGGCGGGTGATGAAAGCCCGAGGCAAAAACGGAAGCGAAGACATGGACCAGCTCCAAGCCAAATGGCACCCTATCTGTTTGAACAATCCCGAATACATCGACTACATCATCGCCCAGGCACTGGAAATAATGGAATTGTACGATCCCTCCGGTCTCTTTTTCGATATCCTCACTCCTTGGGAATGTGTATGTCCTAAGTGTATCGGCACCATGAAGAAGAAAGGGCTGAATCCCGAGAACGCGGAAGACCGTCTTTCTAATGACCGGAATATAATAATGAACTATTACCGGCGGATTTCCGAAGCTGTTTGGGAAAGAAATAAGGATATGCGGGTTTTTCATAACAGCGGTCATGTCTACAAGGGAGAACGGGACCGCTGGAAATACTTCAGCCATCTGGAACTGGAGTCTCTTCCAACCGGCGGATGGGGTTACAGTCACTTTCCGATATCCGCCCGTTACACCGCAACGCTGGGTATGGAATATTTAGGTATGACCGGGAAATTCCATACCGCCTGGGGAGAATTCGGCGGATTCAAAACCTCATGCGCGCTGGAGTACGAGTGCGGTCTCATGTCAGCTTTAGGAGCCCGATGCAGTATTGGTGACCAGCTTCATCCATCCGGAAAGATGGACCAGGAAACATACAGGATCATTTCACCGGCGTACGAATGGGTAAAACAGCTTGAACCCTTTATCAAAGGAGCACATCCGGAATCAGAAATCGGGGTCCTATCCTCGGAAGCCCACCGGACCTATATGGGTCAGCCGCACAGCGACAGAAACAACCGGCACGATGAAGGAGCAGTCCGTATGCTGCTTGAGACTCAGACTATGTTTGATATTCTGGATATGGAGGCTGATTTTTCCAAGTACCGCCTCCTTATCCTGCCGGATACAATCACCCTGGATGAAGAACCCGCAAAGCGGATTAAGGATTTTCTTAAGGGAAAAGGAAAACTTATCCTTACCGGAGCCTCCGGCATGACACCGGATACCCTTTCCTTTGCAGTAGAAACCGGAGGTGAGGTTGTTTCAGAAGGGGGAAATTCACGATCCCCCTATTCACCGGATTATATATATTTAGGGGAAAAAGCCCGGTCTTTTGATACGGGACTGGTTACCTCTCCTTTTATCATCTACGACAGAGCATTTCAGGTTAAGGGCGAAACAGCAAAGATACTAGCAGAGACTAAGCTTCCCTATCAGAACCGGAGCTGGGATCACTTCTGTTCTCATCAGCATTTTCCATTCCGGGAAGAGCGGAACGAACTCTATGATGGAATAATTCAGAACGGTTCCGTAATATATTTTTCTCATCCCATATTTCTCTCTTACTTTAAGACGGGTCAGCCTCTTCTTAAATATCTTTTTCGGGGAGCATTGAATAGGCTTTTCTTAAAAAGAAACGTTAAGGCGGAAATGCCGTCCTCCGGTATAATCAGTCTTATGAGAAAAGGAAACCAGCTTCAACTACACCTTCTGCATGGAAAACCGGAACTAAAAGGGAGAGAAACGGGAGTGGAAGTAATTGAGGATACAACTCCCCTTTGGAATGTAAAGTGCGGAATAAGAAACCGCAAAAGACCGCGGCGGATATACTGCTTGAAATCAGCTAAAGAACTACCCTACGAATACATTGACGGAGAGATAATATTTACCGTTCCGCGTGTGGATATTCATGAGCTTGTTGTAATGGACTTTTAAAAATTTCCAGGGTCCTTTTCCCGGAAGCGGGAAAAACCTGCTGCTTACGGCAGGCGTTAAGCAGTTTCCTATGCTGGGAAGTCCGGATGAGTTTAGTAAGGAGGACCTCCTCTTCCACCGGTTTCCGGATAATATCAAAAATAACCCCTCTGCGGATATAATCGGTAAAAAAGCTAAGTCCTCCCGCTACAATTGCAACAACAAGAGGATCTTCCCCGGGATCTTCCAGTTTAAGATGACGGAGCCAGGAAAGATCATCTTTCCGGTAATCCACATCATAGAAAAGAACTGCCGGACTCGACCTGGCAATGATTCGCCTGACGCCGCTTAATGACCTGCAGTGAAGAATCCTGGAAATACCCTGTATTTTAAGGGTAACATAGAGACTGTACATAGTCGCGTCATCATCCCCGGCGAGAAGAATCGACATATCTTTATACTTATTATCATGTATCAACACTCAACACCTCTTCAGCGGGTATTGATTTATTTTGTACAATCTTCTTTAAAATACTAACAGCCTCGGGGCAGAACTGGAAAGAAGATTCTTTGATAATGACGTTTAAAGCTTCATTTTCCTTCATACCCTTACGATAGGGTCTGTCACTGGTGAGGGCATCATATGCATCCGCTACGGCAAGAAGCCGGGATATAAAGGGAATGTCTTCTCCGGCTAATCCGGAGGGATATCCCTTTCCATCGTAACGTTCATGATGATAAAGAATAATCTCAGCAGCTTCGTTTAAACTCGGAACGGAGGATATTATCTTTTCTCCAAGGATCGGATGCTTTTTTATCTCCTCGAATTCCTCCCTGCTTAACGGTCCTTTCTTTAAAAGAATCTGATCGGGAATACCGATTTTTCCTATGTCATGTAATTCACCGCTTATCCTATACAGGTCTAAATCCTGCGAATTTACCTGAATATACCGCGCAAAGCGGACCATCATCATTGAAACATTTCTGGAGTGACCCCGGGTGTAGGGATCCTTTGCTTCCAAAGCGGAAACTAAACTTGCAATTATTCCTATAAATGTTTTCCGTTCCTTGGTAAGCATCTCCCGATCCTTCAGCAGCAAAAGATAATTATCCGAAAGAATCCGTTCGATCATACTGACTAAATAATCACTGTCAAAAGGCTTAATTATATAGCCGGCGCATCCCATTTCCACCATACGCTTCATCCTCCCGTGACCGAATGTTCCGCTCATTGCTAAAAAGGGAGTTTGTTTCAGATTATCCTTTTTGAGAATTTCCTTATAAAGCATAAGACCGTCCATCACGGGCATTTCGATATCACTCAATACTAGATGAACCTTTTTAATTTCCAGAATCATGAGGGCTTCTAAACCATCAGATGCAGTAATCACCTTGAAACCGGCTTTACTCAAAAATCCTTTGATAAGTTTCGATGTCGGCTCCGAATCGTCCACCACAAGGATAACTTGATCCCGCTTGAAGTGGTATTGTTTAAGAAGATGAAGCACTTTTTCGGATAGTTTTGATTTCACATCTAGACGGGGTATGAAGGCGGAAGCTCCCCGGGCAAAGGCCGAATCAATTTCCACTTCCGAGCCGAAATCGGAAACCATTATAATAGGAGCTCCCGGATTTCGTGATACTACCCGCAGCCGGGGGCATAGGTCAGATTCAGAAGGGGACTTGGGTTTTATATCTACAATGTATAACGAGTGACTATGTTCAGCGGCATCCTTTAGCGCTTGGCTGACATTGCTGTGAAGCACCACCGAAGCCTGAACGGATGCAAGGGCGCTCCGGTAGAATTCGCAGTCTTCTTTACCGGGAGCGACCACCATGATGCTCAACGCTCCGTTATTATCCATTATACCTCCACAGTTTTTTCAAGATTTTTCCCTATTTTTATGACATCCAGGATAAGTGCTACTGTCCCGTCACCCAATATGGTGGATCCGGAAAATTCATCCACCGCGCTGAATCCTGAATCCATGGATTTAATAACCGTTTGATACTGTCCCAGGATTTCATCAACTATGTACACCATTCGCTTGCCCTCCACGAGGGTTACAACGGCGTTCTGTATTTCCGGAGGCTCACCGGGAATATCAAGTAAATTTCTTAAATTTATATAAGGCACCGGTTCTTCATGAAGGGAAGCTACTCTGGTAATTTCATCCGGTTTCAGAATCTTTTCACGGTGAATAAAACATTCATCCACGGACTGCAGATTAATTACATACCGTTCATCTCCGAGTCTTATCAGCAGACAGTCGATTATGGCTAAGGTTAAGGGAATGCTGAGTACAAATGTAGTCCCGTTTCCCTCTTCAGATTCTACTAAAACTGTTGCGGAAATCGATTCAAGATTACGCTTAACCACATCTAATCCGACACCTCTGCCTGAGATAGCTGTTGCCTCTTGGGATGTAGAAAATCCGGGAGCAAATATTAGGGAATGGATCTCTTCGTCTGTTAGCTGCTCATGGTCCCCTACAAGTCCCCGCTCTACACCCTTTTTCCTTATGTTTTCCTTAACTAATCCTCGGCCGTCATCGGCTACTTTTATTATCACCGATGCGCCGTTATATTCAGCGCTGATTTTCAGCGTACCCTTCTCCGGTTTCCCAAGCTCCCGCCGAACCGCGGGTTCTTCTATACCGTGATCTATACTGTTTCGTATAAGATGAACCAAAGGATCTTGAAGCATTTCGATTACATTCTTATCCAGCTCGGTTTCGGCACCTGTAATCTTAAGATCCACAGGTTTCTTCAACTCCGTGGAGAGATCCCGTACGAGACGGTAATACCCGTTGAATAATTCGGTTAGAGGGACCAGCCGTATATTCATTGCGCTTTCCCGCATCCGAACCGTCAGCATTTCCAGGTTCTCCCCTATATTAACCAGTTCCGCGTCGCCGATTTTATCTACTTTCTGACTGAGTCTCGTCTGCGCTGTAACCAGTTCACCCACCAGGTTTACCAATTCATCGAGCTTTTCATTCCGGACCCGTATTGTAGAAGAAGCGGTGGTCCGCTTTTTTCGATTTTCCCGGACAACGTTCTGCTCCTCCAAGGCGGAGTTGAGTTCTTCTTCCGAAATCAAACCTTCTTCAACCGCGATCCCTCCAAGCTTTTGCTTACCCTCCAGAAGTCTATCCAGCTCATCAACACTGATGTTTCCCCGGTCTAAGAGGATCTCTCCAATCCGCTTGTAATCCTCGCCGGTATCAATCCTCTCTTCATCATCGATTATATCGATGGTTACATCGCAGTAATCTTCCACGAAAATAAAGACATCTTTTATAGCATTCATTCCCGCCGAAGTAGTCAGGATGACTGTCCATTTTGTGTAGCATTCTTCCGGACTGATTTGGTCCAATTCGGGTACCTCACCGGTCTGCGCAGCGGTGATTATTTCTCCCAGGCGGGCCAACTCTTCTAATAGTAAGGATGGACGGGATCCCTTGGAAAAAACATCCCGGGAAGGCGCAAATGTAATCCTATAGGTGATGTTAGAGGAGTGTTCCGGGGATTCATTTTTTTCGTATCCCCCCTCCGGCTTTTCGTTTCCTAGATAATGAGCTATCTGCTTCCTGAGTTCCCCGTCGGGTTGCGGTTCAGTTCCTTCGTCTCTCAGTAAAGAAATCAGGCTTCGGATATGATCCCGGGCCTTAAGGGTTAAATCGATTATTTCGCGGTTTACCGGAAGTTCTCCCTGACGTATAAGGTCAAATAGATTCTCGAATTCGTGGGTAAAAGCGGAGATTTTAGAAAACCCGAACATCCCGGCCGAGCCCTTTATGGTGTGAAGATTCCGGAATACATTGTTGA
This sequence comes from uncultured Spirochaetales bacterium, assembly GCA_964618265.1. Lineage (GTDB taxonomy): Bacteria > Spirochaetota > Spirochaetia > CAYLLE01 > CAYLLE01 > CAYLLE01. The sequence goes on from CAZUAE010000003.1 coordinate 151,747, forward strand.
CCAAATCCATGTTCTGTTTATCTGCTTCAAGTTCCACTAACATGGTTTCGATATTGTCCAGCATTTCCTCGGATTCTTCAATAAATAGTTCTATTCCCTTTTCACTATTTAACATGCATCAACTCCAAACTTCATCCCTAACCAATTTTGTAAACGGCGTTTGGGCGTGTTTAAAAAAACCTGTAAGCATAACCAGCCTTATCATTTCATCGGAAAAAGAACCGGTCAAACGGAGCTCCTTATTCTTCTTTATAAGAAACCTATCTGCACTCAAGAGCAGCTGCAGAAACGAGATATCCGCCTCTCGGATTTCTTCAAAATCCAGGAGGAATTTACTGTCCCGCTCAAATATCTTAAGGAGCGCTCCTCTAAGCTGATTGCTCCGGTCCACGGTCATGGTCCCTTTAAAAGAGACCACAACCCCTCCGTTAGTTTTTTTACAGCTAATCCTATTCATGGCTTTTACCTACCGCCTTAGTACTCTATGTATTCTTTGTCTACTTCATCGCTGGAACTTTTGTTTTCATCTATCATTCCGGAAAGCTTTATTCCGGTAGCCTGTTTTTCAGTTTTATTGGTTCCTTCATTGCTTCCGTTACCATTACCGGACCCATGTTCCAGCTTCTGTTGAGCATTGCTGTTGCCGCTGCCGTTCTTCTGTAACATCGGTTTGGACTGAACCTTATCCGGAGTCTTAGGTCCGGTCAGCTCTTTCGCCTGCTGCTCTGAGTAATTTTCGCCGACCTGAAAGAAAGACACTACCGAACTTAGATGCTCAGCCTGACTGGCCAGCTCTTCAGAGGTGGCTGCCATCTCTTCCGACTGGGAAGACTGCTCTTCGGAAGTCGCGGCAACTTCTTCAGAAGACGCGGCATTCTGCTGGATTATTGTATCGAGATCTGTTATCGCTTTGTTAATCTGATCCGCTCCGCTATTCTGTTCCCGGCTTGCGGCGCTTATATCCTGAACCAATTCCGCTGTTTTCCGTATATCCGGAACTATCTGAGACAACAACTCTCCGGCACTTTCCGCAACGGCTACGCTGTTGGTGGATAGTTCGCTAATCTCGCCTGCGGCCTTCTGACTGCTTTCCGCGAGCTTTCTGACCTGCGCGGCGACAACCGCGAACCCTTTTCCGTGTTCACCTGCTCTGGCTGCTTCAATCGCCGCGTTCAGTGAGAGCATGTTTGTTTCCCGGGCAATGTCTTCGATTATGGTTATCTTTTCGGCGATTTTCTTCATAGCAGCTACCGTATCGGTTACCGCCTGTCCGCCGTCTTCAGCATCCTTGGCAGCTTTTAGCGAGATCTTTTCCGTAACGGAAGCATTATCTGCGTTCTGTTTGATGTTGGCCGCCATCTCCTCCATGGATGAGGAAACCTGTTCCACCGCGGAGGCCTGCTCAGTCGCGCCCTGGGACATCTTCTGGGCAGTGCTGCTCATTTCCTCAGAACCGGTGGAGACCTGCTGGGCCGCCTGACTCATCTGCTGGCTTCCAACAGAAACATTGGTAGAGGCGATCTGCACCTCTCTGATAACACTTGCAATCTTTTCGGTCATGTTGTTTAAGGATTTAGCAAGATCCGTTATTTCGTCATTTCCAAAAATCTTCACCTGGGAATCAAAATGGCCTTCTCCCATCTTGGTGGCATGATCAATGACCAGTTTGGTCCTTTTGATGATAGTCCGCACAATGAGAAAAATGATGACGGCAACGACAAGAACGATGGATGCAGTGGTTATGATTCCCACCATCTGGATCCGGTTTACATCGGCAAATACATCGGAAAGTTCAGCGCTGACTCCAATAATCCATCCCGTAACGTCACTTCCCGATATGGAAACTATCTTTTGGGTTCCCTCCCAGGGGTAAAAGACCATCCCGTTCCGTTTTTGGGTCATTTCCCGGCCCCAGTCATTTTCCGCAAGGTTCGTGCTGAGAATATGGCTCTTCTCGGGATGGGCAATAACTAACCCTTCGGAGTTAATCATGTAGGCGTATCCTCTTGTGCCGACCTTTATCGGCTGGATAAAATCATCCGAAAATTTACCCATAGGGATTGTTCCCAGGAAAACTCCGGTAATTTGTCTGTCGATTCTGACGGGAGTGGCTACAGCAAAGATAGGATTTCCCGTGACTTTGCTTATCATCACCTTGCTGATTACCGTTTCCCCCTGCATTGCCTGTTGGAAGTATTCCCTTCCCGCGATGTCCACGACACCGACATCTTCGGGATTGTTTGAGGCAACCATTAGACCGGTCGCATCGGCGATATGCATGGTTTCATATTGGGGATACCGGGACAATAGGTATGTTATTCTGTCGTTAGCTTCAGTCGTAACCTCGGCCCCGCCTTCGATAAAGACATTCCGGAAAACATCATCCTCCGACCATACTTCGATATCGTTCATCTTGTTGTTCAAAAACTCATCCAGCTGCCTTACCGCAGTTTCAGACAGCTGATCCAACTCGTGAATGGTTGCCTTTTTGATGGACTGCTGGGCAATCAGTATGGATATAACCGACAGGAGAACCATCCCGGCCAGTACCAATCCAAGGGTTGGAATCAGAAATTTATTCTGTAGGTTAAATTTCATTTACTTTTCCTCCGTTAATCCTTATGGAACTAGAATTTTCCCAAGTGTTATATCAAAAAACGTGCCAAGTATTATTGGGGAATAAATCATTTTATTATAAGGATTTATAAAAACACTAGTTTCCCTTACCGAAAGACGGGTTAGGAAAGGGTTCTATACAGTTCAACTATAGCATAAGAAAAAGGCTGGTAATTTCTTTTTATATATAAACTTATGGGAAGTGTAAAAAAATGTTTACACTGCAAAAAATGTGTCACCCCGTATCCATGGATCTAAGACGGTTACCCAAGGCTTGTCTCGTCATACCAAGGAGAGCAGCGGCTTGGGATTTATTCCCGTCTGTGCGTCTGAGGGCTTCAAGGATAAGTAATTTATCCGCCTCCTTTATGCTGGGTAAAACGGCAAGGTTGGAGAAGGGAGCTTCGGTATCGGAAGTCTTAGAATAGGAGACACCCTGTTTGTCCCGGGGAAATAATTTTGAACGCAGCTCCTTTAAAGGTGTTTTGCCCGTACCGCTCTGGACAATCATGTCCTGAACGATACCCTCTAATTCCCGTATATTTCCGGGAAAATCGTACAGCCCCATCATACGGTACAGTTCGGGAGATACCGCGGGGGCCTTTTTTTTCAAGGCACCGGCTGATCGCTTTAGAAAATAATTCACTAAAAGGGGGAGGTCTTCCTTCCGTTCCCTTAACGGAGGAAGGTGAATACGGTGCGCCTTTAATCTGTAAAACAAATCTTTCCGGAACTTCTCTTCCGCCATGAGTTTTTCAAGGTTTCTATTGGTTGCAAAGATAAACCGGGTATCTGTAGGAACCGCTTTGTCAGCCCCTAGGGGGTAATACTCCTTATCCTGGATTAGTCTGAGCAGCTTTATCTGGCTTTCCGCCTGAAGGTCACCTATCTCGTCAAGAAAGAGTGATCCTCCCGAAGCTTTTTCTATTAGACCTTTCCGTTCAGTATCCGCTCCGGTAAAGGCTCCTTTGAGATGGCCGAAAAGGGTATCTGAAAAAAAAGAATCTTCCAGTCCGGCTATATTTACCGGGGTAAAATTTCCCATCCGTCCGCTGCTCCGGTGAATCGCCCGGGCTATCAACTCTTTTCCGGTTCCGGTTTCTCCGGTTATAAGTATAGGTAATGATGACGGTGCAACCGCTTCAATATATTTAAAGATGTTTACCATTCCCGGATCCCGGGTAATTATCGGAGAAAAATCTTCCGGATTTGTAAGTTCCTTTTTCTGAAACATGTCCTTCAACCGCTCATTCTCCGCGGTTAATTCAATAAAATCTAAAGCCTTAATAATCTGTACTTTCAGTTTATTTATATCTACCGGCTTAACCATATAGGTGAATGCGCCGTTTTTCATGGAATCCACAGCGGTTGTCACATCGTCTACAGCGGTTACAATGATAACCGGAATCTCGGGGTACTGCTCCCGTAATTTAGGAAGGAGTTTGTAACCGGACATATACGGCATATTCATATCTAAAAGAATTACCGATACCTTATTTCTCTTAAGAATTTCCATCACCTTACGGCCGTCACTGCAGGTTATGGTGTTTCCGTATCCCTCCAGCATCAGGGCTGTTTCTAATGCGGTAAGCGTCTGCGCTTCGTCGTCCACAAGGAGTAATGGGAAAGGCGGATTATCACCCATGGTAATTGCCTCCTTTAATTTGGTACCGCGGAAGGAAGTTCCACCGTTACCGCGGTTCCTTTTCCCGGTTCGGAGTCGAAGTGTATTTCCCCGCCCATCTTTTTTAAAATATTATAAGAAACAGACAATCCCAATCCTGTTCCCCCTCTTTCTCTTTTGGTGGTGAAAAAGGGATCAAAAACTTTCGAGCGCACTTCTTCAGACATTCCTATTCCATTATCCATAAAACTGATCTTTACAGTTTCCTGCTCTTCGCCGCATTCAATTATGATTTTTAAACTTCCACCCTCCGGGGAAACCGCTTGGCAGGCGTTGGTAATTAAATTGATAAAAACCTGTTCCAGTTCATAATATCTGCCTGACACGTATACACTTTTCGAATAATCAATGGAAAAGTCGGAAATCCGCTTTTTTATCAGATCATCCGTTATAAGTATTGCGGAACGCAAAACCGCGGAAACATCCACAGGATGAACCTTCTTGCCGTTTTCGTACCGAACAAGATTCTTTAAGTTTTTTACCAGCCGTTCAATGCGGTGAGCTCCTTCCTGAATCCCTTCTAAAAGCTTTGGAACAACCGACCGGATAGACTCAAAGGACAAATCGCCAAACTGCATATTGCTGTAGGAAATATCATTCTTTTTTAAGAATTCTAAAAATTGATCCCAGATTTTCTGAAGATTTCTGGCATTGAGGGATATAAAATTATTTGGATTGTTTATCTCATGTGCTATACCTGACGCAAGTGTTCCTAAGGAGACCATTCTGGAAACATGAGATAGTTCCTCCTCCTGCTTTCTCCGTTCCATCTCCATTTTGATCCGTTCCGTTAGGTCAATACCGATACCGACAATCAAATCATCCGTATTTTCCCGGGAAAGAAGGGTGAAGTACCATGCTACAGGAACAGAACACTCCCTCCCGTCTAAAGAGACGGTTAAGTTTCCCCTTCTGTCAGGAGGTAATTCACCTACCATGTTCCGATACTTTTCCCCGGAAACCGGTTCAAGAAGTCTGTATATATTATCCTCATTCCTTTTTTCTTTACTTAATGCACTCCGGAATGCTTGGTTTGATCCAATAAGTGTTCCATCCCGTGTATGGGAAGCAAACATAACCGGCATGGTGAAAACTATTCTATTGTTAAATTCCAGTTCCCGGCGAAGGGATTCCTCAGCCTTTTTCCGGTCGGAAACATCGATTGTAATTCCCATTATTCTTGCAGGTTTCCCGCTTTCATTCCAACGGATGATCCGGCTTCGAATCAGTGTCCATCGATAATTCCCATCCCGGGTCTTTAGCCGCACCTCCAAATCGGTTCGTTCTGAAGATTCCTGTAAAAGATAATCATAAATCCTTTCCAGCTTGGTAACATCATCGGGATGTATATACCCTTCCCGGACACTTTTGACATCCAATATATAATCGTTAACTCCTAAATAATCGATAAGGATGTCATTTATCTCAATGGTGTTTCTCTCAAGATTTAATTCCCATATTCCTATACGAGCCCCCTCCAGTGTCAGGGTGAGTTGTTCTTCCGCTCTTAACCGTCTTATTTCCTCCTCTTTACGGCGGTGAATATCCTGGAATATACCCGCCGCCTCCAGCACGCTGCCGTCGCTTCTCCGCTGGATAACTTTTCCCGAAATTTCAAACCACCGGGAACCGCCGCTTCCGGTAAGCATTCTAAACTCGATCTTTCTGAGTTTTTCAGCTTCTTCTTTTTTTTCTTGCCCGGCTAAACAATTTATCCATTCTTCAGCCGCGGGAATATCTTCAGGATACAGTATTGTCTTAAAATAAGAGATGGGAAATGAAAAAACACTTTGATTCATGCCCAGTAATCGAGCCGATTGATCATTAATAAAAACTTTTTCTGTTAACCCGTTCCAAGTCCAGAACCCCAGTTCAGCAGCGGTTACAACCAAATCAAGATTCTCCCGGGTACGGGACAGCTCATCAAGATAGGATCCCAATTCTTCCTGAACATTGGAAAGCTGCTCCTCTCGGTCTTTAAGAGCTTTATTCTTTACTTCAATCTTTTCTGCTAAAACCCGGCTTTGCCGTTTCTCCATCTCCCTTTTTGAAGCTCGATCAATAGCCTTGTCAATGGCCTCTTGGAGAACAGTGAAGTCCGTTATGGGTTTGATGATATAATCCCACGCGCCGTAGGTAAGTGTATCAATTGCATCCTCCATCGTTCCTTCGCCGGAAATTACAATTATGGGGAGATCAGGATGCTTACTGCTGACTTCGCCTATAAACTCTCTTCCGTCTATTTCGGGCATGCGCAAATCCGACAAAATAATGTCCGGAAGGTAGGAATAAAGGATTTTATATGCCTCCGCGGCTTTCTGTGCTGTAAAAACATTAAAACCGTTTCTTTTAAGATATCGGCTTAGAATTGTGAGGATCTCATGATTATCATCGACAATAAGTGCTGTTTTCCCCATAATTGATTAGTTTATTACGGAATCACTTTTTTTTAAACAGCTTCTGTATTCTCTCATAACTTATGCCGAACCTTTCAGCAATATCAATTGCATAGCTCTTTCCCAGGGGAGGCCCCGGACTAACGCGGAATGTCCTTTGTATTCCGCTTTCACCGTATTTCGAGGCTTTTACCCCGGCAACCAAACTGCCTATTCGCGAATCGGAAAATTCTCTATTCAGTTCTTCAAGCCCTTCAGCAAGCTCATGCAGATGAGTCGCGTATACACCACGGACACCGATATAGAGAAAAGATTTTATTATTTCTCTACCGATGTAAACACCCTCTCCGGGAGCTGTACTTGAGAGAGTTTCATTAAGCAATACAATACTGTTTTTTGTAATTCTATTAAATATACCCGAAAGACGGGAAGCTTCCTCCGCCAAGCGTCCTTCCTCTTTTTGCTCCGCCTCTTCTGAAGGAAAATGAGTTATCACCATGTCGGCTGGACTTAAAGATCCGGATTGTCCCGGAATAAAGAGTCCTGATTGTCCTAACACCTGAAATATTCCAACCGCTCGTAAAAATGTGGTCTTTCCTCCTTGATTCGGACCGGTAAGGATCCAAAAGGCAGAATGTTTTTTATCAAAGAAAAAATCGTTTTTAACTATTTTCTCGCCGGGCATGGAAAATGCCAAAACAGGATTATATAATCCCCGCACCCGTTCCGTACCGTTATCTTGCGGTTGTAAACTAGGAAAAACCACCGGCAACCCTTTTTCACCAAGTTCGTTAGCTAATTTCCTGGCAAATGAATAAAATTCAAGCTGTCTCGCAACCTTAGAAAAAACAGCAGCATTAATTGATAAGTATTTCTTAAGGGTCTTCGATATAGCTCTAAATGCCGGTTTGAGCATATCTTCAAGATCCTGAAACAGGGGAGAAAGAGGAAATTTCCGGGAACCGGAATAATGAAGGGAAGGATCGCGGTGCAGATGAGTTGCGGCAGCGTACATGCTCTGGGTCCCGAAGATACGTTCTATAAAAGGCATTTTCTTAAAGGAAGTATCGTTTAAGGAAAGGATAGTAGCTTCCACAGGTTTTAGTCTTTCATTCAAGTTGATTCCTACGGTTAGACTTCGTTTCCTCCGGATGGCCTCTCTCATTCGGGGGAGCTCATCCTTTAAGGACTGATATTCCTCGGCTGATCTAATATTTTTAAGAATAGATCTGAAATTTTGTAGCCCTCTGGATTTAATCGGTGTTTTTTCAAGGGTCGATGAAAAGCCCTCAACACATTGAAGATACAAGTCCAATTCCCCGAGACGCCAAATCATTTCCAGTATCGGTGTATCAATGCTTCGCCTAGTTTGAGCGGAGTAGGATATCTCTTCTGCTTTCGGTAAAAGTTCGGCTAAATCCCTATCCAAATTCTGATTTTCCAAGTAGTCCTTTAAAATTTCCTGACGGTATTCAATCACTTTAACATCCGTGGGAGGATGTAAAAGAATATCCTTTATATAACCGGGATTTATCCCCATTTTTTCTTGAGATTCTATCAATGCCTCCAGCCCCAGATCCCGAAAGGCTTGATTGGTTATAACAGCCCGGGGAAGGGATTCCTCCTTGGGCTCCAGGAGACTCAGAGTAAAATTTTCTTCATTCATCTAATGTAACCTACTGCCGTGAACCTGTTTGGTCAAATCTATTAAAATGATGAAACACAGCAGCATGTTTATAAATGCTCATGTCCCGCAACGGCTTCCCGATAAAAATAATAGCTGTCTTTGGGTATGCGTCTTCCGTCAGTGTAATCGCAGAAGATGATTCCAAAACGACGGGTGAATCCAAAAGCCCACTCAAAATTATCTATAAAGGACCATAGAAAATAGCCTTTTAGTGAAACACCCGCCTCAATTGCATCGGCGCAGGCACTAAGGTGTTCACGGACATATTGGATCCTTTCAGGATCTGTTACACGTTTCCCATCAACATCAGAAACATCATCTACCGCGCAGCCGTTTTCAGTTACATAGAGTTCCAAATCGGGGCAGTAGTTTTTAAGCCAAAGCAGCTGCCGGTAGAGTCCCCTGGGAACAATAGGCCACCCCATTGCTGTTTTTTTGTGGTAGGAAGGAACAGTCCGGAAGTTTTCAGGACTGTTTGAATCATAGGTTACCGCGCTTTCAAAATAGTAATTTATCCCCAAAAAATCTATCGGTTCCGCGGCAATCTTTAGATCATCACCCTCAATGGGAAGTTCGAGTTTAAGGGCCTCCAAGTGACGCTCAGGATAGCCCTTCCCTAAAAGCGGGTCTAAAAACATCCTCGTCTGCTTATCCGCTGCTCTGTCGGCTGCCGTTCGGTCTTCTTCACAATTTCTAGCGGGACGGGGAGTATCCAGATTAAGAGTTGTCCCTATTTTTCCTGTATAACCGCCCCCTCGAAATGCTTTAACAGCCAAACCGTGTGCTAAATTAAGGTGATGGATAGCCCTGTAGGCGGCATTTATATCCTTAATTCCGGGCGCATGCGCCCCCCACTCATAACCGATTACCGATGCGCAGAAAGGCTCATTAAGGGTGATCCAAAAATCAACCTTGTCGGAAAGCTCCTTAAAACAGGTCTCAGCATATTCTGCGTACCGGTAGGCGGTATCACGCTTCGGCCAGCCCCCATGGTCCTGGAGACTCCGGGGAAGATCCCAATGGTATAGCGTTACCGCCGGTTTTATTTCTGCTTCCAGAAGAGTATCAATTAGCCGGTTATAGTAATCAAATCCATTAGGATTCTTCCGGCAGTCACCTTCAGGAAATATCCGCGGCCACGCCAGGGAAAACCGGTAAGAATCAACTCCTAAATCCTTCATAAGGGAGACATCTTCAGAATACCGATGGAACTGATCCGCCGTTATGTCCCCTGTATGACCATGGGCAACCTTACCGGGTATTCTGGAAAATGTATCCCAGATACTCATTCCCCTTCCCTCTTCGTTATACGCACCCTCAACTTGATAACTTGCAGTGGCGGTTCCCCATAAAAAATTGTCCGGAAATCTCTTTCTCTTCATTAATGACTGCTCCTTATTGCTATTCTTCATTAGTTCAAAGATATGTTATCATATGCATATATGAAAAAGAAAGATATAATACATCATGTTCTAGCAGGCAAAAAACCGCCTTATGTTCCCTGGCAGTTGGACTTTACATTGGAAGCTCAGGAAACGCTTAAAGATCATTACAAAACCGACGATTTACCGAAACAATTAGGAAATCATTTTCTACCCTTAGGAAATCAGATCGTTAAATATGAAAATCTCGATTCCAATAGAATCATTGATTACTTCGGAGTGATCTGGGACAGAAGCGTCGACAAAGATATTGGAATTGTGCAAGAACCTATTCTGAAAGAACCTTCGTTAACGGGATACACCTTTCCTGATCCTTTAGGGGACGGCTCTTTCGAGACAATCCAGGAAAATATTGATGAAAATCCCGAACTTTTTGCAATGTTTTATATGGGGTTTTCCCTATATGAACGGGCATGGACGCTGCGGGGAATGGAAAATCTTTTAATGGATTTTTACGAAAACCCCAGATTTGTCAGGAACCTTCTTGGTTCAATAACAGATTACAATCTCGAGGTTATAGAAAAAGCCCTCACCTACGATATCGACGGTGTTTATTTAGGTGACGACTGGGGGCAACAGCAAGGTCTTATAATGGGACCTTCTCTTTGGAAGAAGTTTATCTTTCCGGAACTGAAAAGAATGTACGGCCGGGTAAAGGAAGCAGGCAAGCGGGTATTTATCCACTCCTGCGGGGATGTGGACGAGCTCTTCGATGATTTAATCGGGATTGGACTGGACTGTTTTAACCCTTTCCAGCCTGAGGTAATGGATGTAGCGAGACTGATGAAAGAGTATCGGGGCCGTCTCTCTTTCCATGGAGGATTGTCTACCCAGCAGACGCTTCCCTACGGAACCCCGCAGGATGTGGAAAGAGAAACGAAAAAACTGCTCACCCTCGGCTCAGCGGGGAATTACATATTTGCTCCCGCCCACGCAGTGGAAGGTGACGTTTCCTTGGAAAATATGCTTACTTTTATCAATATCCTCCAGAATCAGGAAAGCTATTCTAAATTTGCAATTTAGAATAGCTTTTTTACTTATGTTAAGCCTGGAATTCTCATTTTATTCAATTATTTTACGGCTTTTCTTGAGAATCATGCCTCTTCCTGTTGCCTAAAGGTATAAAATGAGAATTCCTCGGATCAGGAGGGTTACCGCGCCCTATTGTCCTAAAGGTATTGAATACATTATTCCGGCATTTACCTTAAACAGAGTAACCGCGGCTAATATAGTTCCCGCCAAGGCATTACCAATGGCATCGCCTGTATCTTCAGGCTCAGCAAGTTCAAAATAAGAAGGAAATGCTGAAAGCGAGATGTTAAATCCGATGTTACCGGGTCCTATGGGGATGAATCCCTTGGACAACCCCAGCATTATAAATATTGGAGGATCAGGTACTATGTAATCGTATCCGGTTTTAGGTTCCGGCACCTTAACAACCGGCGCGGCGCCCACTCCTAAATAGAGCCAACCGAGGTGTCCTTTTAAATAGGGGGTAAGGTAGATTTCATTGTAATTCAGCCCGAAAACTGTTTTTATACCGGTACCGATCCCAAGAATACCGTAATGATAGGAAGCTGAAATTTCCGGAACTAAATGAGCAGAATTAAGACAAAGTCCGAAACTCATAGTGGTATCGATTCTAAAGTAACTGTCAGCGGCAAAAGATGCAGCAGGAATGATGATAATGAATAAAACAATAATAAGCTTCTTCATAACGGTTCCTCCAATTACAAAAGCATGTTTTACCTAAAATATATCACCTTTATATAAAAAAACAGAAGGGTACGCTGAAAAACCGCGTCTCCGCTACTGGTATTGACCGGGATTTGCTGTTTCGGACGGCTTCTCTTCCTGTTTTTCCTCGGAAATTAATTCCCGGATAGATATGTCTTTGAGTTCTGTATCCAGCTGTTTCCGGATTGTTTCAATAACTTTACCGGTCCCCCGGCTAAGGTAGGACCGGGAAAACCCTGTTTTTCTGCCGATGATAACCTCCAGCAAATGTTTTACCGTAATGGAATCCAGAGGTTTTGCCGGGACATACCCAACTTTATCTCCGCTGACGGGAAGTATAAATCCTCTTCTCACTAAAAGTTTTATTATTGTTTCTATCTCCCCTGTTGAAAGAGACAAATGTTTTCCTATCGAAGATTCATCCGGAGAAGCCTGTCCCTTTTCATATTGTTCGGCTATATGGAAAAAAATATCGATTCCGGCGGCTATGCGGTCACCGGGAGAGCGGAATTTCTCCGCTTCTCCCATAGAGGGGAATTTCACGTTCTGATGTACATATGCGGCTTCTAGGGATATCATAATGATTATCCATCCGATGTAGAGCCAGATGAGAAAAATGGGTATTGCCGCTAAAGATCCGTATACAACCGAAAAGGTAATAGATCTGCTTACAACTAAGGTAAAAATCCTCTTTACAATCTCCCACAATACCGCGCCGATCAAGGCTCCAAGAAGAGCGCTTTTTATGCGCACCTTTCCGTTAGGAACAAGAATTATCATCACCAAAAAAGCCAAAAAAATAAAAAGCAAAGGGAATATAGCTCGAAAAATTGTTTCAAATGTTGAATATCCGGGCAGTTCTGCTGCCCGGTTAAAGGTTTCCGCGATCCAATTGGTGACCGAAAAACTTGCGCCAATAAGGATACTGCCGAAGACTAAGACAGATGTATAGACTTTCAGAATATCAGCAAAAGAGCGGTCCGAACTGGCACCCCAGATTGTATTAAAATTGCGTTCAATATTATTTAAAAGGAGAATGGAGGCGGCAGTGAAAATTCCCAAGCTGACAGCTCCCAGGGTACCAGTATTCGTGGTGAAAGCTTCAAAATAATTCAGTACCTGCTCCTGCCTGGCAGGAACAAACATATCGATGAGAAACTGTTTTATGGATTGTTCTATATTAGAGAATGTTCCCACCGCGCTGAGAAAAGAAAAGAGAACAACGAAAAAAGGAACTAATGCCAGCAAGGCTGTATAAGCAAGTCCGGAAGCCCGGATAATGCAGTCATCCTTAATGAACTGTTTTCCGGTGTGATGGAAAAGATGCATTGAATATATTAATGGCCTTTTTATACCGCCATATTCTGCGGGATCCTTTGTGAGAAGCTCCGATATTCTGTGACGCTTCATAATGTATAATGTATATACAAAAAGCAAAAGACGTGAAGAGGAATTCTCATTTTATCTTAGGAATTGCTGGCTTTAAGCAAATATTCCTGCTATTTCGCGTAATATTCAACAACGAGCTGTTCGTCTGCAATTGTCGGGATTAATTCACGGGTAGGCAGGATGGTTACGGTTCCTTTTAAATCGTCCCGGGAAACATCGAGCCACTGCGGAACAGGCTGAGAACCGGTTCCTGATAATATCCGTCGGGTTAAATCCTGGGAAGCTTTTTTTCCCTTAACGGATATCTCGTCTTGTGCCTTCACCAGGAAAGACGGGATGTTTACTCTCTTCCCGTTTACCTGAATGTGGCCATGATTCACCAATTGCCTAGCCTGAGAACGGGTGGTTGCAAATCCCATCCGGTAAACAACATTATCTAACCGGCGTTCCAAAAGAATCAGCATATTATGACCCGCAACACCTTTCATTGTTTTTGCTTTACCGAATAAATTTCTAAACTGATGTTCTGAGAGCCCATAAGCAAACTTAAGCTTCTGCTTCTCCCCCAGCTGACGAGCATATTCTGTTTGACGAATGCGCCCTCTTCTTACTTCTCCGGGTCCTTGAGGCTTCTTTTTTAAAAGCCTGTCATATTTAGGATTTCCATAAATATTCAAGCCAAACCGGCGTACAATTTTTCCTCTGGCGGTAGAATTCCTTGCCACTTAAAATGCTCCTTTTTCCTTATACAACGAATATTAGAATAATTCAGGCTGATTACCATCATGCCTTAGTATAAATAATGCAATTTTATAAAGTATAAAGCAACCCTGTGAAAGATTGAGAACAGGATTGCTTGCAATAACATAAAACAGTTACTAAAAACTGTCAAGACGGTAATGCCGGTATTGCTCAATTAATTATTTTTTACCACGGGTTTTAAAAAGACGTTTTAAAAGTCCCTTGTGGGCCGTTTTTTCCCCGGGTTTATCATTTAAGCCCTTATCTTTTACCGAGAACTCTTCACCGTATTTTTTCCGGTAATACTCCAACCGGTCTTCCATGGAGGAATTGCTGTCCGGCTTTTTCCCGATAGAGTCCTTTACCTTTTGCTCTGGTTTCCTTTTTGATACCGGCTTTATTGTATGGGAAGGCTGTCTCTTGGGCTTTCCCGCGTCCGTCCCCGTCCGCTGCTTTGATTGGGTTTCCCTCCTCTTTCCACTCGGCTGTTTCCGGAAACTATCCCTTTTCCCCGCCCCTCTGCTTGGCGTTCGGCCTCTTTTCGACTTTTCATCTAAGTGTCTTTCGAGATGGATATACTTACCGGCGCTTTGGTCTTCATAAAGCATCTCATCCGTAATGGATTCCACCGGGATTTTCATCTTAATTAGCCGCTCTATGGGTTCTAATCCATAAACATACCGTTCACAGGCAAATGAAATTGCCTTGCCGGACTTACCGGCCCTGGCGGTTCTGCCGATGCGGTGGACATAATTTTCGCAGTCTTCGGGTAAATCGTAGTTGATAACCATATCTAAATCGTCCACGTGGAGTCCCCGGGCAGCCACATCGGTTGCGGCGAGGAATTGTATTTTCCCCTGTTTAAGGTCGTCGATTATTTTCATCCGCTTTTTCTGAGGTAAATCACCGATGATAAACCGGCAGTTATACCCATTCGCATTCAACCGCTTTGCAACGATCTCCACCATCTTTTTTGTATTGGCAAAGATAAGGGCATTGGAAGGCTCTTCGCGATCCAGTAATCCCAAAAGGAAGGGGATTTTTTCATCCTTTCCTAAATGATAGAGTTTCTGCTGAATGGAATCGACGGTTAAATTCTCCGGCGTGAGGATAATTTCCTCGGGATCCCTCATATGTTTCCAGGCAAGATTCCGTGCCTTTTGATCCAAGGTAGCGGAAAACAACATGGTTAACCTTTTTTCCGGTTCCTTCATGCGCCGGAGCATCCACGTTATATCAGGATAGAATCCCATGTCGAATAATCTGTCTGCTTCATCTATCACCAGTATTCCAACATCATCGAAAGATAGTTTTCGGGATTTATTAAGGTCGATCAATCTGCCCGGGGTTCCTATTATGACATCTACACCACTGTTGAGCATTGACTGCTGTTTAGCGTAACCAACTCCCCCATAAAAAGATCCCACGCCTAAGCCTGTCTTTCCGCCTAATATTTTTGCATCCTGTTCAATCTGTACCGCCAACTCCCGGGTTGGTGCTATTATCAGGGCTTTTTTTCCTTTAAAATTTTCATCCTCTAAAAGCAGTTGAAAAATAGTGATAAGAAACGCTGCTGTTTTTCCCGTACCTGTTTGGGATTGGACAGCAACATCTTTTCCTTTCAGGGAGGGTAAGAGCGTCTTCTCTTGAACTTCGGTACATTGAGTAAACCCGGCATCCCGGATTCCCTCTCGTATTTTCGAATGTAAATCTAAATCTTCAAACTTCATATATTAAATTCTCCTATAATTAACATGAATTATATCTTAACAAAAGCCGCGTTTTATAAAATTAAGTCTTTAATATGCAGCTTCTAAGACATTTGGGGGTATAACTATCTATCTTTTAAGGACATAACCATTTCCCCCGCAGGATGTCCAGAGCGTGAACTATGATATTGAGAAGTTCCCGCGATCTTAATAGATGATTTCTTTTTTTTAATTTTAACAACCTTACCCGGGGCATAAGTAAAAAACCGGCTCTGCCGGTAAGTTAACCGCATTCTTCCATTAACCGCCCAACCGGATGCTTCAATAATAGAACTAAGATCACGGTTCCGTAATTTGATGAATGCTGAAATCGACGCGGGAAATATTACCGCTGCCGCGGCGCTTCCAAGGCCAATAAGAATCTGCCACCAAGCAATCTGAGACAGGGTTTTCGTTATAAAAGCCACGGCTGAACTAACCGCGGCTATGGCGACTCCACCTGCTGCGACCATACCCGCCGCTCCCGCATTTCCCTGTTTTTCCGGACCCGTCCGCTCGATATCTTTGTTCTTTATTTGGTCGATAGTTTTCGCGGTTGATTCATCCAGCTTCTTCTCAGCTTCCATAGTGATAGCATCTACTTTACTGCTTATTAACTTGCCAAGCCTCCGGAAGGGTGCAAAAACAGCTTCCCGCAGACTCACCGGATTATCAATTATCGCTATAACCTCCGCGTCCATTTCTTTACCAAGGATATCCGTAAATATACCTCTCTTCCCCATCGTTAAGTTTCCGATACCACCAGAAGTAACCGGCACAGCCGCTTCCCGATTAATACCTGCGGAAGTATCGTAAAGAAGGACATACAGTACATACATTCCCGATGCTCTTGCATTCCTCTGGTGCAGATCTCTCTGCAGTACGGGAACCGCGAGATTAAAATGCCTTCCATCCATTATTAAACTTCCCATTTCAAAAGCTGCCCGTTTGGAAATGTCATAAAGACGGGGGAAGCTAACAAAATTATTTGCAAAATCTATCAGATTTGCTTGTATAAGAAGAAGCCGTTCTAAGGCCCTTACCTCTTCGATAGAACAGGCAGTCTCTTCGGTTTTCGCTAGAATTCCATCAATCGTTTTTATTATAGAAACAGCTTCTTCAGAAAAAAATTCTTCCGTCAAGGTTTCATAGGGACCTTCGGGCTTCAGTTTCATCCAATCCTTATACCGTGAAAATAAAGACCGGAAACGGCCCCACAAATCCTCATCTATTCCTTTTTTATACTCCGAGGGAAACCGGTTCTTTATTGCCTCCATTACGATGCTGAATTGCTGTCTGTATTTTGGATTTACCGGCTCTTCCGGTTTTATAATACCATTACGGTTTATTTTCTGCAAAGGGAGAAAATCCATAGCATTCTCCGGCTTTTTTATAACTTCGTTATTAAAGAATTGGGAGTTATCATCAGAAAAAATATTTTCTCCCACAGCTTTTATTCCGCATACAGTAAAAAAATGTTCAACCGCGGCACCCAGTAATTCACTGGCTTGAAAAACCTCCGCAGTCCTTTCACCAAAAGGAAACAGTTCTCTCCGGTTTCCATCTTTAAGTTCTGCTCTCCAAGCTCTATAAGAATCAAGTCCATGAATAAACTGTTCAAAGCATTCTCGGTTTAATCCTCTGCTTCCCTTTGGATGCTCCGCTCCTCCCGTTATTCTGACTGCTTCCCGAATAAAAATCATAACGTAATCATTTTGATCTTCCCCGGCAGCAGCAGGAAGAACGACACCGCTTCCGCTAACGGGCGAAGATAGAAGCATTTTCTTTACCGCTCTAATCATGCTCAGGTGAATAATTGTATCCTGAAATTTATTCATACAAAGCTTCCGTGCAGCATTCTTTAGGAAAAAGCCCTCCGCGATTTTATCATTGATCCAGGAAATATCTAATCTATCGGAATTAGCATTTATCCCCTGGTAATTATTCAGAATGGCTAATATATATGTTATCACACGGCGAAGATCACGGCATTTTATCCTTCCATCTCCATCATGATCTAAGATTGATAGAAAATCCGCATCCATATTTATCGATTGTACCGGGGCGCTGGTGGCGATCCAGAGAGCTTCGTCCAAAATGAGAACTGCCTTTAAATCTTCTACTCTTTCAATCCGCAGGTGCCGAGTATTTCCGTACCTTTCGAAGACCTGTCTTTTTCTCATCGGTTTTCTGATCTATATTACTGTTCGGTTTTTTTGAAATCTAGAGAAATCGAATTTATGCAATATCTCAGTCCGGTAGGTTCGGGTCCATCTGAAAAAACATGACCCATATGGGATCCGCAATTCGCACAGTGTACTTCTTCTCTTACCGTTCCAAACCGGGTATCTTTTTCAGTTTCCAGGACATCTTTCCCGACGGGCGCGCAAAAACTCGGCCAGCCGGTTCCCGAATCAAACTTGTTCTCAGAAGAGAAAAGCGGTGTTTTACAGCAACCGCATCTGTAGACGCCTTCCTGATGATGATTCCAATAAAGCCCGGAAAAAGCCGGTTCGGTCTCTTTCTTTTTCATCACCTCGTATTGCTGGGGGGAAAGGTCTTCCTTACATTCCTGCAGATTTTTATCTTTTTCCATGCATAGAATATAACAATTAATAGTATAAATGGGTATACTTAAACCAGAGTAAAGACAGCAATTCTAAATTACAAATTTAGAATTGCCTTTTTACTCATGCCATGCTTGGAATTCTCATTTTATTCGATTATTTTACGGCATTTTTTAGAAATCAAGCTTCTTTCTGTTACCTAAAGGTATAAAATGAGAATTCCTCCAGAGTTAAGAGCGTTAACTTGACGAAAGCTATCTTGACGCCGATATTAATGCTAAGCTGAATTGTCGGAACAAGGAGGAAAAAATGGGAAATTATAAATCAGTCATACGTTCTTTACAGAGCAACATTGACGCAGAAAGACAAGAGATCGGTTCTGAATATAAAAATATCGGTAAATATCTTTTTACAGAAGGAATGGAATCAACCGAGAATCCTGTTCAGGAAACAAATTTTGCCAGCGGAAAAGAAATAAAATCGGACATTCAAGAATTGGATGATACTATTGATGAAATTAATACTGTTACTGAACAGCAGCAAAATTTCCGTAATCAAATAAAGACAAATATATCCAGTATCAAAGCCCTAAAGACGCAAAATCGGGAGTACTATGAACAGATCGGTGAAGCGGCATACGAAGCTTATAAGCGGAATCCATTTATTGACAAACGGTATAAGGATCTCTTTCTGGAGTTGGAACAGAACCATCAAGAGCTAAAAGAGATGGAAAATGATATTGACCGTAATGAACAGAACATTGCTGAAAAACCTTTTTTTAATAAGATGATGAAGCGGGGAAAATTATTTCTCCTTAAAAATAAACGCACCAGCAAAGTCAATGCGATTCCCCGATTTTACAAAAATATCGGTGAACAAATCTGTGAAAGTGATTTTCTTGATTCAACGGAAAATGAATTAATAAAAAACACCGCCCAGCCTTGTATTGATCGAAGAAAATCAATTAGAGAATTAGAAAACAAAAATGATAAACTTGAAAATGAAATTGCTTCATTGGATGAAGAATTATCTACCCTCTGTTCAGGAAATAGGCCGGACCGGGAAATAAATCGATTAAAAAAAGAAAAACAGGATAAAGAAAATCAGTTAGAAGGAGTTTATGAATCTATTGGTATAGCCTTTGTGAGTAAACCGGAAGAAAAACTCTCAAATGACCCGAATGTGACCAAACCTTTGACTAAAATCAGGTCCATCGAGGAAAATATCCGAAAGGAAGATGAAAAGATCACGAAACTTAGCGCCGCCATCAGGGTCGAAGAACTTTGTTCATCCATTAACAAACTCGAAGATTCAATCATCGCAAAGGAAAATCAAATTACCCAGCTCACAGACGAGATAAATAAGACAAAGGAACAGTTGGTAGATGCCCAAAGAGAAAAGGAACAGTTTGAATCCATACGGGGTCCGGAAGAATCATTGCAATAGAACTCATACCATAATCAAAAGTGAGCGAAATTTTTTGCGATAATGATATTTTGTCTTCCCTCCTGATCTTCTGAGTAAAGGATGGAATCCGCAGCCCGCTGCATAATAGGAATACCGTAGCCTGTTTCCTTGTCGATAGCAGGAAATGAAGAAGAGTAAGAAGCCCAGTTAAATGCTCCTCCCCAGTAGCTGAGCCGTAAATAACACCAACTTGAATTCCAGGCAGCGTCAACATCTATAGTATGCTCTCCTTCCGAAAGGGCATGTTTTACAATATTGGTAAAAGCCTCATTCCCCGCCAACACCATTTTTTGCAGGTCCTCCCCGGTTATTGGAGACGAAGAGAAGGATTCAGAAATATTGTTTCGAACCATGTTCAAATCATCTATTCTGTTTTCATACGTATTTTTACTCAAATTCCAATTTTCCCCGTCCTTTTGACCGATTTTTATACAGACCCCGGTTACATCATCCCGGAGCCCTTCTCCGCTATACTCGAATATGATCTTTGTGATGCTGCTGATAAAGTTACCGGGACTCTTATCTTTATTAGACCGGACAAATTTTAAAAGACGCCCCATACCAAACACTTCCCCTTGAGAATTTTGGGCTTCCGGAATCCCATCGGAAAAGAAGAAAAGGAGATCTCCCGGTTCCAAAGGGATAGAATACTGTTGGTAGACTTCCGATTTCAGCATCCCTAAAGGTACGTTTGCGCCTTTTATAATCCAGCACGAATCGGTAGCCTGCCGGTAATGAATAATAGGAGTATTACCGCAGTCTACAAAATCAAATTTTCTTATAAGAAACGAATAGCGGCCGTAATAGAGCGTTATAAAACTGCCCACATCGAAGAGATCATTTACCACAAGGTTATGGGTCTCGGTCATTATATTCTGAGGATTAGGTATGATTTTACTTTCATTCTTCACCGACAAACGAAGCTTTGACCGCAAAAAAGCGCTTTTAACCGCGGCACTAACTAAGGCGGCGGAAATACCTTTACCCATCACGTCTCCTATAGCCATATCCATACTCGTATTATCAAAGCAGAAAAAGTGGTAAAAGTCTCCGTCCACCCGTTGAGAGGAGAGACTATCCGCTGCAATGGAAGAAGAGGATATGCAGGGTTCATCCAACAGAAGGGTACGCTGAATTTTAGCTCCAACTTCAAACTCGTATTCCCGGGCTTGTACCAGCTGCAGTTCAGCCTCTTTCCTATCAGTGATATCTTCCACAATACCGGCGGAACGGGTTGCCGGACCTTGGGTATTAAAAACAGGAAAGATTCTTACCCATAACCATCTGACCGTTCCATCCGGACGAAGTATTCTAAACTCTTCATCGAAGATGTGTTCACCATTCAGGTCGTTTTTAACAGCGTAATTAATGCGGTCTAAATCACTGTGATGTATAACGGAAAACCAATGATCAGGATCCTGATACATCTTTTCCCTGGGTATCTGCCATATCTCCTCAAATAACGGACTTATATAGATAAAACGGGAAAAATCAGCCGTAGTAAGAAAAAACACCTCCCGAATGTTGTCAACAATCTGTTTAAAGAAAATCTCCCCCTCCTGGGATTCGTATCCCCGTTCTGCCTTTGCATACCTGCATGTTTGACCAATCATCGCTCTTATACTGTCATCGATAGTTACAAGATTCTTGTGGGAAAAATTGCCGTGAAAGGCTTCGGTTAAATCATTATGGGCGGTTTTTTCCTTATCGTTCCATTGACAAAAAAATAATACACCCGATGCGGTTACTCCGGATAAATGAAAAGCAAAAAAAACATACTCTTTCTGCACTATGCTATAGAAAGAAAAGAAGAGAAAGAACAGGAAAAAATATATTGAAAAAATAACGGCTGTTTTTTTTGCTGTCATACTGAAAACGCACATAAAGCATCATCAACGGTTTGCCGGGTGTCCATGATCCGGTTCAGTCTTACGAGCTCAAAGAGTACTTTTACTGCTCCATTAACTCCCGCTATTTTCATCTCAATTCCTCTTTCGTTAAGATGACGGAACATGGACAAGACAGCCCCGAGCCCGGCACTATCCACAAACATGACTAAACTTAAATCCAAAATAAAACCATCTGCATCTCCGGCATCCTGTATCTTTATTTTCATGTTTTCTTTAAAGTCGCTGTAATTACCGGCATCTAAATGCTCTTTATCTACCGAAATTATTTCTATATATGCTCCTGACGGGGATTGTTTCACTTCTCTCCTCCTTTTATTTTTGTAAAGGGCAGTAAGGAGGATTCCAGAATTACTATTCCAAAAACCTGGGATCCTCCTTAGGTCAGAGGGCCATTACTTTTTTACCCCATTTCCGGGCTTGCCGGATCATGTTAGAAAGAATAATTTGAGGATGTTGTTTCTGCAATTATCCGTTGGTATAAAAACATTTTATACGGAGGTATACACTCTTATTTCATGATTAATTCCAGAGAAAGTCTTATGGTTCTAACTCCTTCATCTTCTCTGAGGGGTTCAATTTCTAGGGTATAACGCTCATCTTTTAAAAACCGGAAAGAAATATCTGCATCCAACCCCAGCTTGTCGAGAGTACTGGAAAGAAGATTTCCCCTATCATCTTTTATTTTTAATACTACTGGGTTATCGTTTTGTTCCGGAAAGGAAATGAGATACGTGCCGGTCTCCGGGGGTATAAATATTACTTCTGTCCCCTCCTTGCCGAGGCTTAAAGGGAGTTCAGCTTCCTTAGTGGTCAAAATCGGTTTTTCGGGTCCGCCTTCCAGTTCCGGCAGTTCAAAATCCTCAGAACCAAGACAAAGGAATTGTCCAGTTTCAGTACCCAAAAAAACGGCTTCTTCCGCGGGAAGAGGAGCCGTTGAAGGTGTACCGGGGAGTTCTAAGGTCCATATAAGGGTACCGTCTTGAAGATCTAAGCATTGCAGCTTATTATTCCTCGTTGAAACATATACCGCTTCATTACTAAGAAGCGCGGTACCGATAACCTGAGAATTAAAATCCTTTTCCCATAGTACTGAACCTTGTTCGCTGTTTAAGGCACGTATTTTTTCCCCGCCCCCCGAAATAAATACTCCTTTCCCCATTGCCGGAGGAAAGGTGTTTTTTTCCGGGAATCTTTTTTCCCAAAGAACTTCTCCGGTTTGACCATTCATCAATGCTGTTTTCCCGCTGTACCATGCAACACCAACTTGATTTTTATATTCCGACAATCCTGTCACAGGATCATCTATGCCAGGCGTAAAGAATCGTTCATCTCCGGTTTCCGCCGCGTGTCCGCGGATAGTACCGTTTTGCATACCCACAACAATGATATCCTCTGAAACAACCGGACCAACGGTTATTCCGTTCCCGAAAGATTTATTCCATACCGGCTTCCCTGTAAGGGCCGAGAGCGAATAAAGCTGACCTTCGGTAGTTCCTAAAACCACGCTTTCCTTAGAAAAAGCTGCGGAATCACCACAAAAACCCTTAAGGAGATACTTCCAGGAGATTTCTCCGGTAAATTCAGACAGGGCATAAAACCAGCCGTCGGCACTAGCCAAAAAAATCAAATTATCCCGGCGGATCGGCGGGGAGGCTATTATACCGTTAGACGGGAAAATCCATTTAGGAGTCTTTCGTCCCACCGTTATAGCATAAAGAGAAAAATCGTAGGAACCGCCGTAGAGCACATTATCACGAAAATAAGGAATTGTTCCGATACGGGCATCGGCAGAAAAGGACCAAACAATTTTCAAAGGCGACTTAGGCGCAGCATGGTTATAGAAACGGGACTGGGAGGAATTATCGTAAAGTCCTTGGTCTTGTTTTTCTTCCCCTGCTTCGGAATTGGAAATTTCTTGGTTGTCATCTAAGATTGAGATTTCTTTTTGTTCCGGCACAGGTTCTTCAGTATCATTACTGCAGGAAGAAAAACTTAGAACAAGGATTATCCATACCAGAAGTAACCTTACAGAGATATGATCTTTAGTAAAAGTTTGAATCATATTATGAACCGCCGTATAAAAACATATCAATTCCCATAAGGTAATGGGAATTTTTACAATTGCCTAACATATGTATTTTTTTCTTCTTCATTTATCAGTTCCGCGTCATACAACTCATTAATAATCATTTCAATTTTATCGGTCTCAACAGATTTTTTTAATTTTTCTAAAAATAAGGGGAACCATTTAATTCTTAATGTCAGAAAACCGTCAAAGGATACGGATCCATCATCAAGCGAATTATTTAACCGAAAGAACAGTTCCTTTATCACGGTATGCAATTCTTCTTTCCGGAAAATCGCATCTGCTTGGGCCACAAACCTATACTGAAAAAGCTGAGAATGCAGATCTGAAATATCCTTCATCACTCGTAAACCTTGCGACAGCTCTTCAATGAACACTCGGAGTGTGTTTATCAGTGCTTCATCATCCACCCGCGAATCTTCCATGATTAGATTCATAGATTCATAGAGTGTGATTTCCATTATTTTCAGGGATTCAATTGCACCTAATGTATTCAAAACATTCTCGCTAAAAATAGATGAAGGGACCATCATTATCTGGTTCAAACCTGGAAGTATGATAGTATTATAGAGAACAGAAAACTGTATCAGCCCCCTTGAAAGGAATTCATCCCGCTGCACAGGATCATTGGTACTCAAACCAGCTTCAATCCAGGGGAATATTAGTTCATTTAGTATTGCTTCAGGTTCAGTATGAAAAGATGACGGAGAACCAACGTTATTTCCCGATAAATAGTCCTTCGCGGTGATTGGTACTTCTGAAAGATATGATAAATTATTCCAGCTAATTATGCCTTGCCCGTGTAACTTTCCCCATTTTTCCGCTTCCATTTTTACCTCAGGCGGTTGTGTTTGATTAGAAAACGTTTGATAATAAATCTTGCGAGCCTTTTCATGCTGACCATCAATATCTATCATTATGTTTCGAACAATATAGGTATCAGGAGGATCTTTATCTAAAAAGGGGGCTATCTTAACCATAGTAACTTCTTTCTCCAATTCACGTTTTACCTTCCTATAAAATTTTGAAAGTATATTGTTAAGGTTTATTTTTAGAAAATCCATTATCCGGTTCCGTCTTTCCTCTTCCATCTGGAGGGACCATCTAGGGGACAATTCACCCGTCACAATTAGATGAGCTGATCTATTATTGAGAAATCTAAGGACAAGTCTTTCGGACTCTTCTCGGGAAGAATACCCCTCCTCTGCCTGTTGATACAGCTGTCTAAGTATATTCATACCCTCAGAGACATAGGAAGAGGTCCTGTTTACCGCCAAAACGGCTTCACTGTCCCCTGCAACCGCTGTTCTTTCAGCAATCTCACCTTCTTTAAGGCAATTTTTATTTTGTCTCAGCATAAATAAAACTAAACCAAATATTTTCTCTAAGTCTAAATGGGAATATCCTAATGACTGAGAAAAGGATATTCTTTCGGCGAAAGAGATACCCCTGAGTGCAAAGACGGTTCTTCTCCATAAATAGGAGACAAGGGGGTTATTTCTGCAAATAAAACAAAATCCTCGAGGATCTATTTTCTCGACAGCATAAAGACAATTTCTATATCCGGCGGCGATATTCTCAGGAAGATTCTCGGGGGCGATAATAAATACGGGAAGAGTTGCTATTACTGCCTGGGGGAAATTTCTTTTTATAGTAGCTGAGGTTTGATACAGTTCTTTATACCAGGCGGCAAATTCTTCAGATTTTTTACGTATCTCAGAAGCTTCGGTGATACTCATCCTGTTGAGAAGCGAGCGATGAAATTCCATAGCCCTGTATAATCCTTCCAATCCGCGGACCATACCCCACAGCCACCATCTGTCCATCGCTTGCAGATAATCAGGCTGCTCCCGGAGGTAACGTTTACCAATAAGATCCTCCGAAGTCATAAGATTCAACAGCTCTTTTATGTAGTCTTGCCGATTACTCAGGCTGTTCCGTCCCAGTACTTCCTTTAAATTTTCAAAAAAACTATTATATTTATCCAAAGGCAGCGGAGAGTCCTTGAAAACTTCTATTATGCCCTCACGGGTTGTAGAATTAAACCCAAAGAAAGGAATATTCAAGGAATACACAGATTCAATTAAATTTTCTGTAAGTCTTTCAATCTCCTGCTCTCTTTCGGAGGTTTCGTTTAGCCTATTTTTTATTTCCTTCACCACTGCTTCGGTGAACTCCCGGATATCCCCCGCATTCCCGGGAAGAAGAAAATCTTCGTTATAACTTTCTATATTCCCGCCGATTTTTTCTTTCAGGTTTTGATGAGATTTTTTCCTCGTTTCATTTAACTGCCGGATTATTTCAATAAAATCTTCGACGGATTGTACCGGTTCCTGAGCTGATAGTGTGAAAAATACCAGCAAAAAAAGCCAGAATACTAATAGTAGTTTCTTCATAAGCATCAGTACCCTATCAAATATTTCTAAGATGGTAAATCACCACGCCCTCCGTGGATTATATTATTTTTTTCTGATACAATGTTTTATGGCTGACCTATTCAACAATTCTCAAGATATGCAGGGTGAACCATTAGCTGCACGTATGCGCCCCAGAACGGTTGAAGAATTTATCGGGCAGGATCATATAATGGCTCCCGGCCGTCTTTTAAGGCGAGCCATCCAGGCCGATCAGCTTTCATCAATCATTTTGTATGGCCCTCCAGGAACAGGAAAAACCACTCTTGCCAAGGTCATCGCCAATACAACAGAAAGCCTCTTTATCTCACTAAATGCCGTCTTAGGCGGAGTAAAGGAGGTGAGAAATTCAATCGAGAAAGCAGAAGAACACCGGAGCTTCTACGACAGAAGAACAATCCTCTTTGTAGATGAAGTACACCGTTGGAACAAGGCACAGCAGGACGCGTTGTTACCCTGGGTGGAAAACGGAACGATCATCCTAATCGGGGCCACCACCGAAAACCCTTTCTTCGAAGTAAACCGAGCTTTGGTTTCCCGAAGCAGGATATTCCAGCTGAAACCCTTAACCCGGGAAAATATGGAAGCAATCGCGGAGGCAGCCCTGAATGATCCTCAACGGGGCTACGGTGAATATGATGTTTCTATAGAATCCGAAGCACTGAATCACCTTATAAATACCGCGGACGGAGACGCCAGAAGTCTTCTCAACGCAATAGAACTGGCAGTGGAAACGACCCCGGATAAATTCCCTCCTACCCGGGGAGAAACAATATACATCGGTCTATCAACTGCCGAGGAAAGCATTCAGCAGAAGGCGGTCCTCTACGATAA
Organism: uncultured Spirochaetales bacterium; assembly: GCA_964618265.1. Classification (GTDB taxonomy): domain Bacteria; phylum Spirochaetota; class Spirochaetia; order CAYLLE01; family CAYLLE01; genus CAYLLE01. Next base: position 178,465 of record CAZUAE010000003.1, read on the forward strand.
GGATGGAGACTATCACTTCGATATTATAAGCGCATTTATCAAATCCCTTAGAGGTTCCGACCCGGATGCCGCGCTCTACTGGTTAGCTAAAATGATCCATGCCGGAGAAAACCCCCGGTTCCTTTTCCGGAGGATGCTTATTATGGCCTGTGAAGATATAGGTCCCGCCGACCCCCAAGCTGTGTCCATAGTTGAGTCATGTGCTGCAGCTTTTGACCGGGTCGGGTTACCGGAAGGCCAGTTCCATCTCGCTCATGCCGCGGTTTATCTTTCCACATGTCCTAAATCAAATTCTCTCTTAGGATACTTCGACGCAAGGAAAACTGTCGAAGAGGAACAGAGCGGCGAGGTTCCGGCTCATCTGAAAGATGGAAGCCGGGATGCTGATCTTGGTCACGGGAAAGGGTACATCTATCCTCATTCCTACCGGGATCATTGGGCCGCGCAGCCGTATCTACCGAAAAACCTGCAGGGAAAAATCTTTTATCATCCATCCGGCCAGGGATATGAAGGAGAGATACGTAACCAGGTAATGCGGCGAAGGGAACTTCAATTATCGGCTATGGGTGATTCCGAAAATGAAGAGGCACTGACTTTTTCTCCGGAAGACCGTGACCGGTCGGCATGGTTAAGAAGGGTTTCCGAAACCCGCATTACCGCGTTAAACAGTATCCGGGATTGGTTTTTCAGCGGACGGGCAATAAAACGGCACGACCGGATACTGATATCTGAAAAAGGAAATCCTCTGCTCCTATGGGAAGCTCTCCGCAAAACTCCCGAAGGTCTTTCGGTATGGATGAATCCGGAAAAGGAATCCATTGAAAACATAAAACGGTATATTGCCTCTATGAAAGATACGGAGAAACCGGTACTCCTTGAAGGCTTGATTGAAAATTATCAGTCAACTGGCAGAGAAAACCTTGATAATGTTTCCTTTGAGTACTTCATGGGCAGGAACATCATGGCGGACCAAAGGTATTTTCTCCCCGTCTTCGAAGAGGTAAGAAATGCTTTAGCTCATCAGGGATACTGCTTGATTGTTCAAGTGGTACCCGGGAAATCAAAATCCCTTTCACAAATGCTTAAAGAATCAGGATTCTCTGATCCCGGCCTCGAAATAATTACAAATATAGACGAAGAACTCCGGCAAGAAGACGGGTCTCCTCTCCTCTGCTGGGATGGTGATACAGTACTGTCAGCGGCGCAAGCCGCAGGACTCGCTGACTGTAATATAGAACACCAAACCTTCACAGAACCGCGCCTGTTTAGAGAAGCTGAAATAAGGCACTGGTTCTCACAGGAGACCGGGAAGAATTATGGCACCCTGTTCCGGAAGCAGCTCCCTCAAGCATTTCCTGCACTTACCGAAAAAATTGTCTCTGTTTTAAGGGACCGAGAAATACCTTGGCCTAAGACGTACCTTTTCTTTACGGCGCAAAATCTCTGAGAAAATCCCGGAATGCCCATCCCGTCCTGCCGTCTCCCGCTGTCACACGGTACCAGTAATCCTTTTTATCCCCCCACCTCTTCTTATTGACGGTCCGATACTGCAGGCGGAGCGGTTCGTTTCCCTCAGTTCTTGACACCACAGCGGAATACTCACACGGGCTTTCTGAAAGGGGAACAAAATAAATAGTTCCGCGGCACGTTCCGGACACGCAAACAATAGGTTCAGTATCTTCATTGAAAACATGATTCCCTTCAGGGTATACAATCCTGAACCCTAAAAAACCATCGCTGCAGCTCTCCGATTTTCCGGAGGAGTACCGGCACTTCACTCCCAGCCTGCTGGCTGTATGCATATAAGTCCAGGCTCCTCTGATAGAGTATACAAAATTATTTATTCCCAAAGTGTTTAAAGGATTTTTTTTGGAGGAATATCTATAGTACGAGGGATGATAATTATCCAGAACCCATTCCTGAACATTTCCATAACACCCGGAAACACCGAAGGGGCTTATATCTCCAAAATCACTATATACAGGATATACATGTTCTACATAACACAAGGATGTTCCGGATTTTATCTCATTAGGATCCATTTTCTTAAAATCATTCCCCCAGGGATACAGTCTATCCAAGCCACCCGTGGCGGCATATTCCCATTCCGCCTCGGTGGGAAGCCTAACATCCCGGTTCAATTTATCCGAAAGCCAGCGGCAGTACGCTAAGGCATCCTGCCGGGAAACCATTACCACTGGACGATCCGTATATTCTGAGTAAGTACGCCAATTTTCTGATGATCCTTTCTGTTCATTTTCCGTTTGATATCCGGTATCCTCAGTAAACTCTTCAAACTGTCCGTTTGTTATTTCGTAACGGGAAATCTGAAATGAATTCAAACTGACAGTATGAGACTCATAGGTTACTTCCGGAATTGAGCTTATTTCTCCGCCTCTCCGGTTATAAGGCTTAAGTTTTGAAGACCCCATCGTATAGGTCCCTTCCGGAATCCTAACCATTTTAGGGAAATCTTGAGCTGATATAAAAACAGATGAAACAATAAAGAAAAAACATATCACCTTCTTCACAGATCCGCTCCTCTCACTTAATTTTTTTCGCGGTAAATACTTCGACCGCTAAGAGATCATCAGTATCGATGGTTAGCCGGTTCCTTATACTGGTATCCACAACAATAACTTTACCGCTGTCATCAATGTCTACAATATTTACCCAGTGGGTGTAAATATTAGAGGAATCATTCAGTGAACACGTGGAGATTTTTGCTTGGACGAAAACATCGATAGAGGTGTCTTCATCCAGTTCACAAAGAGATTCGTATATTGATTCCGCCTTTGTTTCAATCCGTTCGACACCTATAGTATAATTTCCCGCCGCGGCTTCTATTATAAGGGAAGCGCCCCGGGTAGAAATGGCTCCTCCTCCCCCGCAGAAAAGACCTTCTCTAAGGGCAATATTATTTAAGCTTGCAGGTGTTTCTGAGAGATCCCCTAATATTGCATTTGTGATGTTAGTTATACCGGTCAACTTACAGCCTTCAGATCCAATGGTGGTATCCTCCGTGCCCAGCCTAAGATTCCGCCACCGCTCGTCCTGCTGTTTCACCGCCTTCTCAATGCCGAGAATGGTAAGTCCCAAAGGATCGATAAAATTTACCGGATCTCCTCCAGCATAAACATACCAATTTATTCCTTCCTTAGCAGGATCCGGTGATAAAAACCTCCCCGTCTTTGGAAGGTATGTCCGGTGACCCATGTTGTACACCGATAAAGATGGTATAAAGATGCTTCCCCCATAAGCGGGATAAGGTTCGCTGCTGTCTTTGTTTTCCGGATAAACCGGAAGTCCAAAGGCATCGTAGACAAGCTGCTCAAAAGAAGACCCATTATAATTGCCCCGGGCCCTGACGGTACCAGTGCCGTCTACAAGCTGATACACCGGTTCTGCCTGCATATTTGAAATATGCAGGACTCCATCTTTACCGGGTAAGGCAAAACGGTTTTTTCCGGAGGATTGTTCTTGTTCCACGGCAGGATAACGATATCGATAAGGTACATGCTGTTTTTCTTTTTTCCCGTATTCCGAATCTGCTATGCTGCTTTCCTTCTGCAGCACTATATCGAGAGGCAAAGCGGAAACCGGATCAATAATAAAGCGGAAACCGGAAGAAACGCTTTGTTTTGAGATGTGTCCGCCCAATAGATTTCCCAAGGGATCATACTGATAAGTTTTTTTATCTGTACCGCTTTCTGCCCCTATTATCCTATCCTGGAGGTCATACCGGTATTGTGTTGAACCGGCTCTTGATACGCACCCGTTAGCGTATTCAATAATCACCGAACCGGCTTTAATCAATCTTGCCTTATCATCATAGGCATAATGTATGTCCCCAAGGGGTGTGGATTTCACTATCCTATTTCCGTCTTCATCGTAAAAATACTGCTCCCGCCAACACCTGTTCAGACGAATGGATTCTTTAGGCCATTGAAAATCCATGCTCCGGAAAACTGTATGTATTTCCTCCCGGGTTACGATTTCTGAAGGGAAATAATCGACACTCGGAAAATCATGAGGAATAATACCGTGCTCCGTTAATTCGCTTTTGGTTCTTTCTACTAATTCAGGTATAGCAGGATAATATGCCGATTCTAACTTACCGTTCCGGTAGAGAAACCCCGTTACTTCACCTGTATAGGAGATAATCGCTTTTCTCCGTCCGCTGTTATCGTATAGATACCCTTCACCGAAGATTATTTCCTCCTTTCTTCCGTTTTTAATAAAGCAGCTAATTCCTTTAAGCTGAGCATCCTGATATACACGTTTTACAAATATATGGTCACCGTATTGACGGAGTACTTCTCGGCCGGCCGCATCATAGCTGTAGGATACCGTACCTTGGGAATCTGAAGCTCCGGTCAGTTTCTTCCGCTTGTCATACGTATAAGTGATTGTCCTGCCGCCGGATGATTCAATACCGCTTCTATTTCCTGCGGAATCATAAGTAAATTCGTAAAAAGCTTCAGCTCCTTCATCGGCAAAGCTTGTAACACGGCCGGCTTTATCGAAACTAAAACAATACACAATACCGTCTTTCCGGGCTTCTATAAGATTACCAGCTGCATCATACTCGAAACTTTCAGATTCTCCATTATTCTCATAAACCGAAACCAGCCTGTTCATGGGATCATACTGGTAGGAAAGCACACGGCCATCGGGAAATTGCACCTCCGAAAGATTTCCTCTTATGTCATACCGGTACTCAACATCTCTAACCGATGATTCACGGATGACTCTCCCCATCTCATCATATTGAAAAACGTATTTTTTTCCGGAAGGGAGCGTGACGTTTGTATAATTTCCTTCTAAGTCGTATGTAAAGATCCGGGTGTTGCCGCCGGGACCAGTCAAAGACGTGATGCGGTTACCAGCATCATATTCATAAGAAACTCCCATGCCGGAACCATCCTTTACGGTTAAAAGGTTCCCCTTCTCATCATAACTTAAATGAGTACGGAAATCGGAAGGATCGGTTATAGATACAATTCGGTCGGCCTGGTCATAACTTCGGGTCCAAAGATTTCCAAGAGGATCTATCTCTTCTACTAAATTTTTCTTTTCATCGTACCGGTATCTCCAGGAGTACCCATCTTCATCAGTAAAAGAAGTCACCTGCCCGTAAATATTATAAGAGAATGAGACAACGCTTCCATCGTTTTTTATAACTTTCTTTAATCTTCCCTGGGGGGTGTACCGGTAGGACGTTCTTCCCAACACTTCATCATAACGGTTTACAAGACGCCCCATCGTATCGTACTGATACGTGATGATGTTTCCGGACTCACTTTCATACCGTGAAAGATTGCCTCCCGCATCGTATACAAATCTCCTGCTTCCTCCATCCGGAAAATCGATTCCCGTGATATTGGATCCCTGATGGTGATAAACAGTTTCGTATCCTGCTTGATCAATTTTCGCGGTCATTCTGCCGAATTGATCATACCGGAATTGTTCTATTCCTCCGGAGGGGAATATTCGATGAGTGCAATTGCCGTAATCATCATACTGAAAGGTTATTCCGCTGCCCATGGGTTTTTGATACTCTATGCAATTTCCGTTCCGGTACCGCCAAGCGGTAATCTCCCCCATAGGGCCGGACTTACGGATTATTCTCCCTAATGCATCGTAGGTAAACTTGACTGAACTAGTATCAGCATATGTTATTTCAGTAACTCTTCCGCATCCATCGTAACGGTAATACTTGTTTTCCCCTGTATCCGGACAGCGGCAGCTTATACAATTTCCTCTGCAGTCATACTCATACTCAGTAACCTTCTCCCATTCTCTTTTCCAAATCAATTTTCCGCGGCCGTCATAACGGTACTCATTCTTTGCTCCATCCGGATATTCAGCAATGCTGAGATTATGCCGGCCATCATAAGCATACTGAACAATCTGGCCCTCCTTACCGGTATAAGAAGTTACATCACCTCGGATACCGTACTCCCATCTTTCCTCATATCCCATTGGGTCTTCAGATTTAATCAGCCTGCCGAGTTTGTCATAGGAGTATCGGAATGTACCGCCGTAGCTGTTGGTATGTGCGGTACACCTGCCGTATTCATCCCAGCTAAACTCTTCGGATCCTCCTTGAGGATATACAACTTTTACCGGAAAGCCCGCGGAATTATACTCATAATATGTGGATCGATTTTCTTCATCTGTAAAAGAAGTTACCCTCCTAAGGGAATCAATGGTATAGGTTCTGCTTCCAAAGGGGGTTATAATTATTTCCGGTACGGCTGTCTCTCCATAACAAAATTCGGTTCTGTTCCCGCGGCGATCAGTATAAAATATTATCCGGTCTTCTTCATCGTATTGACGGAATATCCGGGACCCGTCCGGAAAGATTACAAAGGTTCTGTTCCCAAACGCATCATATCGAAACGTGAAAAGATTCCCGCATCCGTCTGTGAACCTTATCAAATTTCCATTAGCATCGTACCGGCGGGTTTCTTCCACTCCATCCTGGTATCTCCTCAGAATCTCATTTCCGGAATCATCGAACCAGTAAGCTGCCTCATTTCCCGATTTATCCCGGAAAACCGTCGATCCGGCAGCTGTATAATAACTGAAGTATTCTGAGAAACCAGCTTCATCAATAACTTCGATAACCCGCCGGGGAAAATGGTCATCATACTTGTACCGTATTTCAGAATTATTTTCTCGGGATATACTGATAAGATAATTCTCCTGATAAGCAAAAGATACAGTGACCCCCTCCGGGTCGGTGACACTCCGCAATCTTCCTTCAGAATCATAGGTATAGGAATAACTGCTCTCCCCGCGGCTTACTTTGCTTATCAATCCGAGATTATTCCTGCTTATGGAAATTTCCCGCCCGTGCTGATCTGTCAGGTTCTGTAACCTGCCGTCCTGACCGTAGGAATAGTCTATCAAGCTGCCCGTTGTGTCCCGGCTGCGGATTATCCGCCCGAATGAATCAAACGTTTCCGATGCAGTTCTCTTCTTAAGAAGAGTTATACTTCCATCATTTTTTATGTGACCTGTTTCCCTATTATCAGTATCCAATAGAACCGGAGTATCAGAGAAGAAACGGGATATTCCCTCTCCCGCGGACGTTTCGGAAAGAGTAATATCTTCCATGAAATAGGTTACAGGCATTCCTCTCTCATCAATATAAATAACCGTCCCTATTCCGGTATGGGCCGCGGAAAAATCACTATTTTCGGAAAGCGAATACCTGTTGAGCTGTTCCGCTGCTTTTCCGTATTGTTCCTCCAGAGCAAATTCTTCCTCCATCAATAGAAGCTCTTCTTTTATGTTATCCAAATTTGCCAGTTGTCCAGTGGTATCGGATAATTCCTCCCGGATATCTACTGCCATACTCAGCCAGTCATCAACTATTGCGCGGTAGGAATTTAAAAGCTCTATCTCTTCTTCCAAGCGGGAAATGACCTTAGGATGGTCCTGCTGTTCCTTAACACTAATAAGATTGACTATAGTATCCTGTAATAATTCCATAATATTTTCATACGATTCAATGGAACCGTCTATTTCCGAAAACATTCCGGCGTAGTGCGAAAAGGCTTCATCTTTTTTATCCTGAATATTCTGAAATACAGTTTCTGAAAGAAATCTTTTTTCCCCGCTCTTCGGATTGTATCCGAATATTATACGTTTATCGTGATTAAAAGCCCAAGCCTTCCCGAAGGAAAGTCCAGCTTTAGTTATACTTCCATAGTGCCGGATCACCTTCGGATTCTCCGCCCATGAACCGAATTCATCAGTTTCACTGAAGGATAATTCACCGGTCGATACCCGAACCGGATCCCCCGCAACAGGAGACTTAAATTCTTCTCTCCTCTTTTCAAGTTCTGACTGTGCTGAATTAACGGTTTCATCTAAATACTCACACTGATCAAGATAATCTTTATATAACAAATCAGCCTGATCGGTTATTTCACCTAGTTCTTCCTCGAGGTACTCCGGGTCAGGAAAACCTCCGGGGCCTTCCTCATCTTCTATTAAAGCTGAAATATCTTCGGGAGGCGTACCCTCCGGTATAAACACGGAATCCCACTCCGCGGGATGGGTAATAACACGGGGCGGGTCGTATACGACCCACTCGGTTATTTCCTCTTCTTCCGCATAGTATCCCCACGTTATATGGAAAAGTCCCGCGGAATAATAGTAAACATACTCATAACCGTCAGCCTCCAGCCGTCTTAGGTAGTCTTCGGAAAAACCTTCGGGATCGCTTGTTGTATCTCTTCCCACGGTCACCCAGCCTTCTTTAATAACAGTGGTAACCCACTCCCCCTCTACAACTTCTTCAGTCTCATCCTGAAGGAGTACATCGATCGTATATCCTGGGTCTCCGGGGGCAGCATTCATGGTTGCTAAAAATAAAATAATAACGGTAAAAATCGAATTTTTTTTATTCATGACATCTCCTAACTATGGTTTTAAAGAAACTCATACCAGAGCCGATAGAGAAATCCGGGGCCTTCCGGATAACAGGGAACCCAGGAAGAATTACTCACAAAGTCCAAGGGGATATCCACCGGTCTGTTTCGGAAATATTCGGGATGATGCGTCAGCGGATAGCCTGCGGAACTCAACGGAATCAGGTGAATTGCCAGGTTACCAATGAGAGACGGCATCCCGCTGTTGCAACCTCCCGCGATTAAAACTTCATCAAGGGAATCAATTAATTGCCGGGCTGGTTCGGACAGCTCAGCAAACTCCTCTGAAAGCAGATGCGCCGCGTGTTTAATGTCGATGTTTAAATCACCGGGTATTTCGTAGAAGCCCCATGCCTCATGGAAAAGAAGATTCTTTATTCTGCTCCGGCTGCCGGAATTACCGCACAGGTTGTATAGTTCATCTGAAAATACATTAAGGCAGTCCATTACCGTCTGGAGCACCCCAAGGTCGAAAGCGCCGTATGAAAAACCCGGATAGGAAATATACTGCTCGAGGGAGACTTCGGTAACGAGGGAACCTATATTCAGCAAAGAAAGATCTTCCAGTGATGACAGGCGTGAAAAAAAAGTCCCGTACGGAATTCCCTCCGCGGGCATTCTTCCCTCCGGAGCAGCCATTATCCGGGTTACCCGCTTAAGCTCATACGCAACTTCAATCATTCCGGCATAACTGGAATCAAAAATAACAACTCCGGGACTCAAGCCTGCCAACGCCCGGGATATTTCCGCCGCTTCCAAACCATCACCGCCGCTGGATGTGTCGGGACAGAAGGTTTTTGTTTCCCGTGAAAGGGAATCCGGTGTAATTCCTGATCCGTTTCCCCACAAAATCAGCCCGTATTCCTCCGCGGGATGACGCAGCATACCCGTTTCAACAAAGGCTCTTAAAATTTCCGGATTACCCAAATTTAGTTCAGTGCCGGGAGGACAGAATGGAGCATCGGTTATTTTGGTTAAAGTTAAGCCGTGACCATCGGAATCGTTATTAGTTAATTCCAGTAATGTAGTGGGATAGGAATAGAGCCCGTCCGCGAGAATAACTATTCTGATTTTTTCAAGAGAGATTTGGCAATTTTCTATTTCCGTTAAATCGGAAACAAGGGCATCCTCGAGATCATTATCTCCATTCATATAGAGTAGAAAGGTGACTCCCCGAAATGACTCCGACTCTTCACCTTCCGATTCCTCTGGGTTTGCTTCTTCATCATCATCTTCTTCATCCTCTTCCGTTTCTTCTTCTTCCGGAACTTCTTCCGCGGGCTCTTCTTCATCAAAATCATCGGGCGTCTCCGCCGGTTCCGGAGGGAGGGAAGTATCACCTAATATTTTCACACCGCAGGAGGTGGCTATAACTAGGATGAAGAGTAAGGAAACCATGAGCTTAATCATCGGTATCCTCCCACAGCTGAACGGTGCCGGGATAGATACACATACCGAGGTAGTCCTTCCATTTTTTGGCGCCAAACTCCACTGTTGAAACACAAAACTGATCAATGACAATCGAAGAACCCGATAGGCCGGTATCATCCAGGCTGATATAACCCAGGAATGTTTCTCCCGGAGAAATGGAACCGTTATAGGTGAACTTTCTGGGCAGGTTCAGCGCAGGAGGGGGATCTTCGCTCTTTGGATAAAGATAGTAGGAGCCTGAAAATCCGGTAATCGTCTTTTCTGAGATATTCACAAAGGAATAACGGAGCGCGGCATTTTGAAAAGTTTCTTCCTCCCCTTCATTCAGAATAGCTGCTCCTCTGAACTCTATAGGAGGCACCGCAAGATCACAGCATCCGGAGAGGTAAACAGAAAAAGATATCAGATAACAAATCAAAAAACAGAGCAGTTTTTTTCTCATAAAAAATCCTTTCCGCGGCGGAAGGATACCGCGTTTTTTAAAATCCTCTATATCTACTAACCGATTTTTTATGAGATAAAATTCAAGAAGTTGAAATTTTTTTTAAAAACTTAACGTTCTAATCCGCTCAGGATAAAACCGATGAAAAGTTCAGTGCATTCCTTAAGCTCATCGGGAGGAATGGGAAGAGATTCCATTTCTTTAACAAGAACCTCGTGATAGGAAAAATGGTATTTGTCTCCTAAAAAATCTTCGAACTCAATAGAAAGATGAGCAATAAGATAAGCGGCGAGTTCCACATCTAAATCTTTTCTAAGATAACCTTCCCGGAGGGAACGGCTGAGTATTTCCTTTACAAGTTCCCGGGCCTGACGCATCAATTTTTCTGCAATATCAGCCAACTCCGGGTCCGAACGCTCCCGGGCGTTTCTGTATAGTATGCCGCTGGTCTTAGGGTTTTTTAGGGTATACTGCATACTTCTATAAAACAATGCTTCGAGAAGTTCCGAAGGGTCGGAACTTTCTTGCTGAAGATACCGCATAAGATAAGAGAGTTTGTCACGGGCGGCATACTGGACCAAGTAGGCATAGAGATCCTTTTTATCTTCGAAGTATTGATAGAGACTTCCCTTTGGGATTCCGGCATCTTGGACTATAGCATCAAGAACCACCGAGGGGTAATCGTACTTACCGAATTCCCTTAAAGCAGCAATTGTAATACGTTCCTGTTTATTTTTGGGGAGATGATGAAATGTTTCAGTGGGCACGCGGGTCCTCCTTTTACCTAACCTGTTCATACTAAAAAATAATGACTTTTCGGTCATTTTTTTTTAGTATGAACAGGGCTTACCCGGCGGATTATATTATGACTCGAAAGTCATATGACTTTTCAGTCACGTGACCACAAAGTCATAAGGACGGTGAAAATGCCAAGAGAAACATTTGACAACCTGAATTCTGAAAAGAAAATCCGTATCCGGGATGCGGCAGCGGCCGAGTTCGCAGACCGGGGGTACAATGGCGCTTCCGTCGGAAGGATCGCGGAGAAAGCCGGTGTAGCGAAGGGAAGTATGTATCAGTATTTTGAAAGCAAAGAAGAGCTGTTTATCTATCTAATTGATTCCGTCATAGAAATGAAGATGGAATTCTTCAATTCCCGCGGGACGGAGATCACCGGGGAAAACTTTTTCGAACGGCTTCAGAGTCTAATCATTTTAGGCCTGGAGTTTGCAAAACATAATCCGGGTCTGCAGCGGATAGGAGAAAATCTTCTAAAGCGGGAAATGATTCCCCGCTCGATATCAGAACGTCTTGATGCCAAATTGAAAGTAAAAAGCGATGAAGTATACCGTTCCATGATTCTTTCGGGCATGGAAGAAGGGGATATTCGCAAAGATATCGATCCCTCACTCGCCGCTTTCGCGGTTAATTCCGTGATGAAGGGGATGGGAGAAATGATATTGGATCAGAATCTATCGGATAAGGAAATTCACCGTATTAGCGGATCCGTGGTGGAGTTTATCCGCCGCGGAATTACCAATGAAAGGAGAAAGGCAAAATGATAACCGTTGAAAACCTATACCATGATTACGAAGGGAAGGGTAATTACGCAGTGGAAACTGTTTCCTTCACCATAAAAAAGGGGGAAATTTTCGGCTTTCTTGGACCCAGCGGAGCCGGTAAGAGCACAGTCCAGGGAATCATGACGGGACTGCTCCCCCTTAAGCGGTGAACCATTACTTATGGCGGAAAATCCATCACCCGTCAGTCTAAAGATTTTTTTAATAAGATAGGTGTGTCTTTTGAACATCCCAACCTTTATTCAAAACTAACGGGCTTGGAGAATCTCCGCTTTTATGCCGGACTCTTTTCCGTTCCAACGGAAGACCCTATGAAACTGCTGGATATGGTTGGATTACAGAACGCAGTCCACAAGAATGCAAAGTCCTACTCGAAAGGGATGAAGCAGCGGCTGGTGTTTGCTAGATCCATTATAAACAAGCCGGAAATACTTTTTCTGGACGAACCCCTTTCAGGATTAGATCCTTCAACTGCCGCGGTAATAAAAAACATAATTAAAAAGAAAAAAGATTCGGGCTGCACAATATTCCTTACGACTCACAACATGTTTGTAGCGGATGAACTCTGCGACCGGGTAGCTTTTATAAACGAAGGGAAAATCGCAGCCATGGATGAACCGAAGGAGTTAAAACTGGTCTACGGAGAACGATCTGTAAAGCTGGAGTACCGGGATAACGGTCAGGGAACTGCTGAAGAAATACTGTTTCTTGACCGCAAAGAAGACACTGAACGCTTCCAGGGGCTGCTTACCCAAAAGGAAATCCGTACTGTTCATTCACAGAAAGCAACATTGGAACAGATCTTCATGAAATTGACCGGAAGGGGGTTAACATAATGAAACGGTTTATCACACTTCTAAAACAGGATTTTATTGTCTCCTTCCGGAACGGACACATTTGGGTCATTCTCCTTCTTTTGGCAGTAATGATCACTCTGGTCTTTGTGATCCCGGAAGAGCCCGGGACAGATCATAAGGAAGTATTTCTCGATGCCGCCGAATCGGGGGAAATCAAGGAAATACTAACCGCCCGGGGAGCTGATCCCTCACTTTTCCGCCAAAACCGGGAGTCCTTAATGGAAGAGATAAAATCTACTCCCGGGACTATAGGAATAATTGCGGAAGGCACCATTGAAAATCCAACGTTTACTTTTGCCTATTACGGAGACATACCCGACAAGAACCTTAACCTCCTCAGGGCAAGTATGGAGTTTCTCTTAGATACCCAAAAGGATGCTGAATACAGCCTGGAATATCTCAGGCCTAAAGCGGAACCCATCCCCATGAACCTATTCGGTGTTCCCGTATTCATCGTGTTTGAAGTAGTGCTGTTGGGTTTTCTGCTTTCAGCGGTGCTCATCTTTCAGGAGAAGCAGGAAGGTTCTATACGGGCCTACAGGGTAAGTCCCGGAGGAGCGGCTCTCTATCTTGCTTCCAAAACCCTTCTCTTTGTGGTATTGAGCATCTTTTATGGAGGATTGTTGATTGCAGTAAGCTTAGGCGGGGAAGTAAACTACGGCAAGGTTATTCTTCTCGTAGTCCTTTCTTCCTCACTTATGACTATGCTGGGAATACTGGCGGCCTCATTTTTTAACGGTCTTTCCGACTGGTTCATCATAGGATTGATTATTCTCTTGATGAATATTCTACCCATTTTCTCCTATCTAATGCCTGGATTCGCACCGGAATATATTAAATGGATACCTTCATATCATCTCATTTTCGCCATGAGGGAATTAATCTTTCCAACCGGAGGAACCGGGGCATTCAATACCGCATTAATCAATCTGCTATGGCAGAATGGTTTGATGTTTATCGTATCCCTATTTGTGGTTAAGAGAAAACTGATGAGCGAACGGAGGCTTTTTGAGAAAAACCGAAAGGAGCGTGTAAGCTATGCGTAAACGGATATATACATTTTTAAAACAGGACATGGTCAACTCCCTTAGGGACAACATACTCCTCTACATGATCATCGCTCCGATTCTTCTTTCTATAGGCGCAAAGGCATTTATGCCCCAGGTTGAACAGGTCGGCGGTGTTGTAAAAAAGGACGATGGATATGCTGTAATTCTGGAGGGGAATGAATCGGCAGCCTCCGGGGAAATAGCTAGAATAATCATGAGCCGGGCATTAGGCGAAGAAAGGAAAGGAAGTTACACCTATCTTAAAACGGGAGAACAGGATTCCTCATTGATTCAGTACACCACGGTACTTCTGATCATGATGGGAGCACTGATCGGCGGATTAGCTGCCTCCTTCAACATGATAGACGAGAAGGAATCAAAAGCAATACAGGCAGCCGCGGTATCTCCCCTGCGAACAATAGACTACGCACTTTCCCGCGGCATCTACGCTCTCTTAGTAAGTTTGGTAATAACCGCGGCTTCGACACTGATTCTCGCTGGAATGGAAAGCCTGCCGCAAATACTGCTGGCCTTTCTCTTCACCGCTCCGGTTCCGCTAATTCTGGCGCTTATTGTGGGAGGGTTTGCCGACAACCAGATAAAAGCCCCGGCTATCCTGAAAATATTGCTGGTGGTGTATCTGACAATTCCGGTGGTCAGCATTTTCGTGGCGGAAAAGTGGCAGTTTTTCTTTTACCCCCTCCCCAATTATTGGGCTTTCAAGGTATTCGAATCAGTACTGGTGGAAGGGGCAAAAACCGCCGGATTTTGGCTCTCTTCATTGGCAGCTGCCCTCTTAGGTTCTTTAACAGTGGGAATACTCATGCCTTTCGTTAGTAAGAAAAATTTTCAAGGATAATATATGTTTTTTTGGAGGACTATATGGAATGGTATTTTTGGGTCTTGATTGGTTTAGGAGCCGTCTTTCTTGGTGTAGTAAAGATGACGGTCTTTAAGAAAATCATGCGGCAGAGAAACAAGGAGGCTGAAGAGGAATAGCTGTAAGCGGGGAAAATTATTGCGGCCGTTCTAAAAATCGGACGGCCGTTTTTTCCCGGAACCGTGATTCAGTGCTATTTCCTCACCGCCCCGGACTTCGGTATAATGACCCCATGAAGCATCAGCTTGTACCTGTTACGGCGGCATTGTTTTTTAGGGAAGGACGCGTCCTCATCGCGAAGCGGAGCCCGGAAGGGAAACAACCTGGAAAGTGGGAGTTTCCAGGCGGCAAAGTTGAAACTGCTGAGACTCCGGAGGAAGCATTACGCCGTGAATTGGCTGAAGAGTTCGGGATACATGCTGTTATAGGAAAACATAGGATAACCGTAAATCATCAGTATTCTGAAATTAGAATAAAACTGATCTGTTATGAGGTAAAGGAATACGATGGTGAACTAATTCCTTTAGAGCACAGTGAGATTGCCTGGGTAAAACAGAAGGAACTTTCAGTCTACGACTTGGCAGACGCTGACAGAGAAGCTGCGGAGGCAATATCATTTCCCGCGGGGTGAATACAAAGAAGCTTACTCCGGTATTTCAATAATATCACCTTTTTCCATGGAGTTTAGGAACTCCCGGTAATCCATCACTTTACATGTACCGGAGAGTTCCTCAAACCGTTCCTTTCCTTCCGGAACATAAAACGCCCGTCCCTGCTGGGCGGGTGTTCCGGTGAGGATTACACACCCCTCAGCCCGTTCCGCCAATTCCAGGTTTGCCAGATTGCCCGGACCTAAGGGAAACTCGCAGAGCACTGTAAGATCGGCTTCCTTAACGAAGTGCGCGTATTCCTTAACTTCCTTTTCTGTAATAGCCGCGAAAGGGCTGACTGTGCCATGGGGTATTCCCAAATTATTCCAAAGTTCAGTATCAGCATCGTACTGATGGGCGATGCCTCCGGTAACGGTATAACCGAGCCGGAGAAGCTCCCTGGTCAGATTTACCGCACTTCCGGCTCCTCCGATCAAGTGAATCTTCCCGTGCCTTTTTTTTCGGATTGAAGGCATTACATTTACCACCAGCGATCCGGTTGAAGCATTTCTGGAGACTATGGTTTCGGTCCGGTATACCCGGTCAAGAATATCAGACTTTAAAACTTCCTCGGGACGTCCTTCCGCCGCGATTCTACCCTCCTCCAAGAGGAGAAGCCGGGAACAGTACTGGGAGGCAATGTCTAAATTGTGAACCGCCGCCAATACCGCTTTTTTTTCGCCGGTGAGTTCTAAAGCCATGGAAAAGAATTGATCTTGATGCTTTATGTCCAGGTTTGATGTAGGTTCATCAAGAACGAGGATTCTGCTTTCCTGGGCCAGCACTTTCGCAAACAGGACCAGTTGCCGTTCTCCGCCGGAAAGCTCATTGAAGTACCGGTCCTCCAAATGGGACATACCCACATAGGAGAGAGCACGTCGGGCGATTTCCAAATCCTGTTCTTTCTCGGCAGAAAAACGGGTGCGATACGGATACCGCCCCATCAGTATGATGTCGATTACCGGATAGGGAAAGGTGGTTATGACATCCTGAGATAGATAAGAGCAGATTTTCGCGCGTTCGCGGCCGTTCATCTCCGTAAGAGACTTCCCCATCATTTTTACAGTCCCTTCGGAAGGAGTATAGATTCCTAAGAGCAGTCTTAAGAGGGTGGTCTTACCTGCTCCATTAGGACCGATTATACCCAGGAATTCTCCCTCCCGGACCTCGAGATCAACTCCCCTCAGTATTCTGCTTCCGGAGACAGTGAAACCAAGGTTTGTTATTTTTACCACCGGCTCCTGCATCATAGAGATTTTACCCCCTTCCGCTGATACCGTATGATGAGAGCGAGGAAATAGGGGCTGCCGAGAATGGCAGTGATGAT
Organism: uncultured Spirochaetales bacterium; assembly: GCA_964618265.1. Classification (GTDB taxonomy): domain Bacteria; phylum Spirochaetota; class Spirochaetia; order CAYLLE01; family CAYLLE01; genus CAYLLE01. The sequence continues at coordinate 195,128 of CAZUAE010000003.1, forward strand.
ACCCACCCGAATCTCAAAGGGCGGTATTAGTACTCTGCCTAAGAGATCTGCTAAAATAAGGAGAATACCCCCGCCTAAAGCAGATGCGGGGAGTAAAATCCGATGGTCCGGTCCCACAATAAATCGGAACAGATGCGGCATCAGCAGACCCACAAAACCCACAGGGCCTCCGATGGCGATAGCCACTCCGGTAACAAACGCGCTGATGCTTAAAATGATCCGTTTGGTACGCTCCACATTCATACCCAAAGAGTGGGCATGCTCTTCACCCAAAGAGAACATGTTTAAGTCCCGGGCAAAGAAAAAAAGTATACCCGCTCCCGTCAAAAGAAAGGGTAAAGGAACAATGATGTGTTTCCACATACGCCCCTCAAAGCTTCCCATGGTCCAAAAGATAAACTGACTCACTTCATACTGTTTTGAGAAAAGAAGAACCGCCGACACCATTCCGTTGAAAAAAGAAGATACCGCAAGACCTGCCAGCACCACAAAAAGGAGGGAAGTTTTTCCTCTGTAACTGGCTATTGCATAAATAAGGAAGGCTGCAACAATTGCTCCCGTCATGGCAAAGAAGGGAAGAAACAGAGCGCTTACGGTGTAAAGACCCGTGAAGATGGAAATAACCGCTCCCAAACTTCCCCCGGCTGTTATGCCTAAGATATCAGGACTGGCCATTGGATTCCGAAAAAGCCCCTGCATGACCGCCCCGCACAAAGAAAGCGTTGATCCCACCAGGAAAGCTGTTACCGTACGGGGTAACCGAATATGAAGAGCAATGACCAAATCCTGTGCGGAAGGTTCAGGCACACCGGAAAACCCCGCTGCCCGGAGAAGCCCCTTAATTAAGGCAAGAGGAGAAACCGCCACTGCTCCGAACCGTACCGAAGCAGCAGCAGAAAAAATGAGTAAAACAATTAATAGAGGGAAGAGGTATGGGCGCTTCTTCCGCTTTATCTTCAAAACTTATCTGGATACGCCTTTGCGGATAGCCACTCAATGGCGTCAACAATATAATGACTGGTGGTGGTCTTTAGCCGCTCCGGCATCATGTAGACCTGGTTATTCCGCACAGCGGCCAAAATCTTTAAAGCCGGATCCTTGATTGTTTCATTGTAGAAGGCATCCGCTCCTTCGGGATCTCCATACACCCATCCGGGAAGAATTAATATGTCCGGATCGAGTTCGATCAGTTTCTCTTTGCTCAATGCTACCTGACCCCAATCGTTTACCGGAAGATGTCCTACACCATTGATCAGTCCCGCTTTGGTAACTATTTCGTCCCAAGAGGTACCTGAACCGGCAGCGGCACTCCATACCGTGTAATCAATTACTTTTAGACGCTGGGATTTATGCATATCGGAAACATTTTTTCTCACTGTATTAAGCCGCCGGTCCATGGAGGCAATCAAATCTTGACCTGCCTCAATCTCCCCGACAAGTTTTGCCGTGGTCTTTATTTTTTCCTGTATCTCTTCCACAGTCAAACCGGTTGCCAGCTGGAAAACTTTAATATTAGCATTCCTGAGTTGTTCGATCTTGTCGGCATCACTCCAGTTAGCCACAAACACCAGGTCCGGTTTCAGGTTCAGGACCACCTCTACATTAAGGGTGATTTTATTGGGAACCTGCTTTGCCTTTTCCGGAACATTGGAGATCGCCTCGTCCTCCGCGAAGGTGGTCAGAGCAACAATTCTCTCTGTTGATACGAGCTCAAAAAGCACATCATCAGTAACCGTGGTCAACGAAATGATCCGCATGGGTTTTGTGCTGAGTGTTACTTCAGTGCCGCCGTCATCCGTAATAGAAACGGGATAGGTAACGGATTGGGCTCCTGCCATAAAAATTGAAAGCATAAAAACAAGAATAGAGATGATTAAAAAACGGGATCTCATAAAGGGTCCTCCTGTAATAGATTTTCGCGTACAGGCCGGCACCGGATAATTCCGGATTACGCCTATTTTCAACGCGGGATTCTGCCGTCTCCTGACTTCCGGGTCCTCCTAATGCTTCCCCTTCCCGGTTTCCCAGTGGGCAATCGAAGCGGTTGTCGCCGGTCACAGTGGCGCGTCCGTGACGGATTTTCACCGTCTTCCGATACAGAATCGGAAGAAAATTACTACAGCGATCCGGAGTTGTCAAGTAACAATCATCTGTTCCATCTGTTCCCTCCGGGATAATTTTTTTTTATCTTATGATACAGATGATTAAATTTTTTAATTTAGGCAGACCAATCGATTTTTCCTATCGGACAAACCGCTGGATTGTTATTCTATCCGGGACCGGGACTGCAGCCGCCTTTATTTTCCGGCTGCTCTCCCGCGTCCCTCTTGGAGAGTCGCTCTTATTTGCCGTCGGAGCAGGAGGCACGTGTTTTCTTGGATGGGCAATAACCAGAGAGCTTGATCCGGACCGTCCTTTTACAGCCTTTCCCGCGGCGATAGTATCGTTAGCAGCTGCTTTTTTTCTTGGCTTTCCCGGGTTTCTGCAGCTCTTCTTATTTCTCTATATCCTGCGGGGTATGACGGGTATAACGGGAGAGGAAATACAGATAGGAGATGTTATAGTAATGATTGGTCTTGCGGTTTGGCTTGTACTTCTGGGACATTGGATTTACGGTGCCATTACGGGGGCTGCATTGCTGGTTACCGCTTTACTATCAAAAAAACCTTGGCTTACAGCAGCCTCAGGAACCGCTTTTCTTCTGATAATCATCCCATTCCTGATTGGAAAAGCTGTGGCGTTCCGGCCGGAGATAACCCTTCCTTCTCTACTCACCGTTATGATTATCACCCTGTTATACGGTCTCTTCCTCATTCTGCTAACGGATCTTTCCAGCTTAACAGATAACGGTAAAAATCGAGTACAAATCTCCCGGGTAAAAACAGCCGGGTTTTTCCTGTTAATTACCAGTATTGGAGTAACATTGGTTTCGGGAGATCGAGGAGTAATTACACTGCTTCCCGTCTGGACTGCTTTTTTCTTTATCCCGGTTGTTCCATGGGTTTTTTCTGTATTTCCGGTAAAATCGGAAAACAATAAAGCATGATTTCACTCCGGGTGGAATCGGGACGGATTCAGCCATATTAATTTTTTGTTAATTACTTCCTATCCTCTTGCCACAGCGGTTTACATATGCACATACTTGAATATCATGGATAAGGAGCAAAGGATGGAAGATAAAACCCGAGTACTGTTTATCTGTGTTCACAACACCGCACGGAGTCAGATTGCAGAGGCATATTTAACTTATTTTGCAGGTGATAGATTCGAGGTGAACAGCGCGGGATTAGAACCGGGAAAACTCAACCCGTATGTTGTCGAGGTAATGAAGGAGGACGGTATCGACATTTCCGGAAATAAAACAAAAAGCGTTTTTGATCTATACCGGGAAGGCAGAATCTATTCCTATGTCATTACCGTATGCAGCAGAGAGGCAGAGGATAAATGCCCCATCTTTCCAGGACCGGTTAACAGGGTCCACTGGCCCTTTCCGGATCCTTCCCGGTTTCAAGGTACAGAAAAGGAAAAACTCCGGCAGACCAGGGAAGTTCGAAACGCAATCAAAGAAAAAATCAAGAAATTCATCAGGGAGAACTCAGAAGAAAATGAATAAATTCAAAATACTCGCAATATGTATACATAACAGTGCCCGGAGCCAGATGACCGAGGAATACCTTCGCCTGTATGGTGAAGATTTTATAGAAGCGGAAAGCGCCGGAATAGATCCGGGTAAAATAAATCCCGTTGTAGCGGAGCTCCTTAAAGAAGACGGAATCGACATCTCCGGGAAGGAAACCCAAAGTACGCATGAACTCCATGAATCGGGTAAATATTTCGACTATGTTATTGCCGTATGTGATCCGGAAGCATCTGAACAATGTCCAATCTTTCCTGCAGAGAAAAAAAGGTTCCATTGGCCTTTTCCGGATCCTTCTAAAGCAGAAGGAACTATGGAGGAGAAGAAACGCTATGTCCGTCCCATTCGGGAAGAGATCAAGGATAAAGTAAAGAATTTAGTTGCTGAATTAAGGAAAGAACATGGGTAACCAGGCGCCGGTGGATTCCCGGTGAATCGCAATTGCCGGCGAACGGCCCAAAGGAGTCCAGGTATGGCAGCCTGCAAGAGCAATGGATGAGTATACACTGACTATGCAATCATATAGAATAACATCCCATGCATCTAGACGAATTATCAGTTTTTGAAACACCGCGGTATAAGTTCCACTATCAACCCGGTTCCTATGCTGAATCATATATAGCAAAGATCTCTTCCCGGCAGGAGTTCTGCCGGGACCACATCTGCAAAGTCCTGGGAATTGATCCGACAATCCGAATACAGTATTATCTTTTAGAAAGCCCGGAGCATATAGGTGAGATCTATGGTGACGGGGAACCCTGTAACGGATTTACCCGGCTGCCCGATTCCATTTTTGCCGTATACTCCCCGGCAATTCAGTGTACCGGTTTTCACGAAGACGCCCACATCCTCTCATATACCGCCTTGGGCCGACCCCGGTCCGCCTTTGTACGGGAAGGACTTGCCATGTATTTCGATAAAACCTGGAACGGGTTTCCCAATATCAGCTGGACCCGTTTCCATATTGATTACGGTACGGTGCGGAACCTTTCAGATCTGCATCGGGATGCTTGTTTTTTTGAATATCCCGAATCGGTCACATACCCTATTGCCGGAGCCTATACCGAATTTTTAATTACCAGGTTTGGAATGGAATCTTATAAAGCTTTCTATTCTGCTTGGTGCAAAACGGATACCGATCCGTACCTCGAGCTATTTAAAGAAGACCGAGAAGAGGCGGCTGCCCGGTTCCTCAATTACATTCGCTCATTAACGGTTCATACAGGCCATCTGGCGGAGCAAACCGAAGCGGAATACCTTTAGATTGAATATAAGGATCAGTTGACATGCTCTTCGGAAGTGTTAAAGATGTACGCAACGAAGTGATTGACAACCTCCGTATACTGAGCGAAGACGGCGGATATATTCTAGATCCATGTCACAACCTGCAGGTGGTAAGTCCTGTGGAGAATAGCTTAGGCATTTGCATTTAAATACGATAGCTATTATATTAAAGTCATACATGTCCGGACTATGTCCGGACTATTTTTTTGGAGTTATAAAATGATACGTAAAGAGCGTGACGGAGTGTTTGACCGGCAAAGCAGTAAAACAACTCTCGTCACCCAAAATGAACTAACGGATAAAGAGAAGAAGGAATTACACGATATACTGGGTCCCGATTCTCCTATTGAAGCCGCGGCATTTTCCGACATGACCCTGGACGGCAACTTCGGAACAGAAATACTGGTTCTCTGTTCCAACAAACTGTGCGTCATTAACGATCAGAACAAGGTCAGGAAAATACCTTATCTGGACATTCAGTCATCCATGACCCGTGATTATGTCGGAAACGGCATGTTCGAAATAAAAACCAAGGACAGCCGCCGTCATGAACTTGTGCGGTATTCCCGGACCCACGCCGATGCGTTTGCTCAGATGGCGAAGCGTATAAATCAGAAGCTGGGTGTGACTCAGGAGGAACAGGAAGCTGAAGCCGAAGAAATGAAAAAATCCGGAGGACCTACAGAGGAAGCGCCAACCTACCGGTGTCCTAACTGCGGTCATCCGCTGCAGAATCCCTGGGATTCGTGTCCTAAGTGCGCTAATGTGCGGCACGTTATGCGGCGCCTTTTCAAGTACCTAAAACCTTACTGGCCTTTAGTGGTACTTTCACAAATCACATCCCTTATTTTTACCATGACCACATTGGCCCCCGGATATCTCTTGCGGTTTCTAATCGATACCGCTCTTACCGAAGAATTAGGACTTACCATGACGCAAGCCCAGCGGTTGGAGCAATTGGTCTTTATAGTCGGTATTTTTCTCGGCGCAATAATCGTACGGGTACTTAGCATGTGGGGCAGGATAAGACTCATGGGGTACCTAGGACAGCGCATTGTTTTTGAATTGAGGAAGCGGCTCTACCGGGCGTTTCAGCGCTTATCCTTAAGTTACTACGACAAGGAGCACACCGGGCGTCTCATGTCCCGTATGCTGAGCGACACCCAGGCTATTCAGCGTTTCATGAACATGGGGCTGCAGCAGATCGTGGTTCACAGCACCATGGTTATCGGTATTGCCGTGATCCTGTTCAGTGAAAACGCAAGGCTTGCGGCAATCGCGTTGATTCCTGTCCCGATAGTTATCATGATCGGGAAGATCTTCTCGTCAAAATTTAAGTCCATATTCAGAACGGTACGCCGGAGAACCGCGAATCTATCAGCAGCGGTAAACGAGAACATATCCGGAGTCCGGGTTGTAAAATCATTTGCCCAGGAAGAAAGAGAAATAGAGGGATTCGATGTAAAGAATGAAGATGTGTTAGACGCACATATGAGCGCGGTACGGACCCGGGGAAGATTCAACCCCCTCATCATCTTTCTGATGATGCTGGCAACTTTGGCATTGTGGTACTTCGGAGGCAGGGCCGTGATTGTAGGTACGATATCTTTGGGAGTACTAACCCAGTATATCACATACATGAACCAGTTTTATCCGCCCATGCAGCAGCTTCTCAACTTAACGGAGATGTTCCAGCAGAGCGCAACCGCTGCCGAACGGCTGTTCAATATAATCGATACCCCCTCGGAAGTGGCTGATCATGTAAACGCCGTAAAACTGAAAGATCCAAAGGGGCTTATTAAATTCAACGATGTTTCTTTTGAGTATGAAGTAGGTGAACGGATTCTCAAGGAAATCAATATAGACATACAGCCCGGCAAGATGATCGGTCTGGTTGGTCAAACCGGTTCAGGTAAAAGCACACTGGTCAGTCTCCTCTGCAGGTTTTACGATCCTACAAAAGGATCCATCACCATAGACGGGATAGACCTAAGAGACATCGATACAAAATCACTTAGAAACAATATCGGAATGGTGCTTCAGGACTCCTTCCTCTTTGCGGGAACCATCAAGGAAAACATCGCCTATGGAAAACCCCAAGCCGATGAAGAGGAGATTATTGAAGCTGCCAAGGCGGCAAACGCCCACGATTTTATCGTGAATCTACCGGACGGATACGACTCCGAAGTGGGAGAACGGGGCGTGATGCTCTCAGGCGGAGAGAAACAGCGGATCTCCATCGCCCGGGCGATACTGAAGAATCCCCGCATTCTGATTCTGGATGAGGCAACTTCAGCTGTGGATACCGCTACCGAACTCTCAATCCAGGGTGCTTTAGACCGCCTTATCGCGGGAAGAACAACTATCGCCATAGCGCACAGACTCTCCACACTGCGGAATGCAGACAGACTGTACGTATTGGATAAGGGGCAGGTTATTGAAGAGGGTTCCCACCGAGAATTATTGGATCAGGACGGCGAATATGCCAAATTGTGCAAGATACAGGCGAACTTTGCTAAGGAGGTAGGATAATATGCTTCAGGCAAAAAATGTAGTATTAGATAGAGATAACGATGGTAATGTCCATCTTAAAACAGATAAGAAAGAACTCGAGGTAGGAAGCGTTCACGGAGCGTTTCCCCTTTCCAATCCCGGTAAGATGATCCTTATCCGGGACACCGAGGGGAATGAAGTAGAAATCCTTGATGATGTTCACGATCTGGAGAAACATTCAAGACGGATCATCAAAGAGGAACTGGAAAAATCGTATTTCATGCCCACTATACGGAACATCCTCTCGGACTCGGAAAAACTGGGTGTGGTCACCTGGAATGTAATGACAAACCGGGGTGAAAAAACTTTCGAGATCCGGAACGTAAGGCAGAACATTCGGAAGGTGGGCAACGGCCGGATGATCGTAAAGGACGTGGACGGGAACCGTTACCAGATAAAGAACGCCTTCGGACTTCCGCCGAAGGCCCAGGAGATTCTGACCCAGTACGTTTAAGGAACGCCGGTAATTTACACCTCGATTTCGTACCAGATGTTGTCTCCCCGGAAGGGCATTTTCTCCTCCCCCCGGGGACGTCCGGTCCGCGGAAGGGTAACGATTATATGCCCGGTTTCCCTGTCTTCCCGTGCGGAAAAATTAGAAATGGTTAAGAATTCAGGATCATCCGATTTTCTGTCATCCATCTTAAAAAGTGTATCTCTAATAAGAAAACCCGACTTCCGCTCCACCTCTCCGATGTAAAATGGATACCTGGGAAGGTTTCCCCTGGGATTTGCGTCATTGATATTTCCCAGCCAGAAGAGTTTTCCCGAGGAATGGGAGAGAAGCTGGGAACAGGAACTGGGTGAGAAGAATCCCTCCCCGGATGTATACCGCCAGGGGGCGGCCGTGGACCAGCTTTCCCCGCCGTCCTCGGAAATGGAAAACCACCGGTACCCCTTTAGATCGGGACGGGAATCGTTTGAGCCCCGCATCACAATAAGAAAACGTCCCGGGCTCAGTTCAGCAAGAGTCGGCTCCAGAAGACCCCGGGTAGAACAATCCGGATCGCCTTCGATGACGTTCTTTAAAGACCAGGAGATATCATCTCCCTTCCATTTACCTTCGATTATTCCGGTGTTGCCGTAGGTGTAACCACCGCCGGGATTTTCATACACTCCGCTGGGTCCGATGGGACTAATCTGACAGGGAAGCAGGATAGAACCTGCCGATGTGATTATCGGAAGACAGGTTTTATCTCCCAGCATGTAGGAGTTCCGGCTCCAGTAGACCCCCGGAAGCGGATGATTTTCGTCGTATTCATCTTCATCCTGTACAAGTTTTTTATCTATATAAAAGGATTTTCCTCCGTCATCGGAAATGGAGTAGTAGATGGTATTGTACCTGAGGTATTCCGATACTAAACCATTCGGAAGTCTTGCCTCATTCCGAAACAGAAAGAACTTTTCATTCCGCGGATCACATATTCCGCCCCGGATATGCCTTTGCAGCACCTCGTCTTCTTTCTCAATCCTTGCATCAATCTCTATAGGCTCCGTCCAAGTTTGCCCGTTGTCTTTGGATATTCTTCGATATTCGGTGTCCATAATGTCGCTTCTGGATGAATAGGAATAGACATTGACTAAATCCGTACCGGTTGGTTTTGAATAGAATGTACCTCCCGTTACGGTAGTACCCTCTTTAGGTGATGGGATGAAAATTCTTTTGTCCAATAGTTTAAGCATTATATCCTCCGTATTTATGTAGAGCCGTGCACTTCTCCACGGAAAGGAGCCTTTCGGTTAGGACACGCCTCCCGGTGGCATAATGTACAGTTTACAAATGCTTTTTCTGTAGGGAAATAGATTCCGGTTACACTCTTGTTCGGTATCATCAAGTTTGATTCGGTCAACTTTACCCCGATAAGTTCTTCCACGTCACCAAATACCGAGAACATCTCCCGCTGCTGCCGTAACGGCCAGACGTGGGCATCCGCGGAGCCGGGATTCATGGATGATACCTGTTTAATACCGTACTTTTTTTCTATCCACTCCCGGATGGCACGGATCGCGGTGTTAAGAGCCATCTCTTTAATCGTATCGATCCAGAACTCTAAAAGGGGGTCTTCGGCTTTTCCAGGAAAGTCCTCTAATTCATTCCCGCATGTGGCAATGTAGGGAAAGACACGGTTAATGTCTTTCAGATTTTCGGTAAGAACCTTGCTGGTGAAGGTTACCCGGTCAAAAACAATAGAATCCGCGTTCCGTTTTTCAACGTAGATGACATCGCTCAAACCTTTTGGACAAATTAATTCTGCTGCGTTTTTGACCTTTTCCCGGGCCTCCCGGGCCAGATCTGAATCAGTTTCCAAATGGGTTTTTTTAGCAAACTCTTCAAAATTAAATTCGAGAGGTATATCTAAAAATTTCCGCATCTTCCCCTCCGGTATTTTATAAAGCTTATATTATCATAATACGTAATTCATGAAAGGATAAGATGATGGTGCAATTCCCGGTCAATACCATTTGCAATGTAGGAAACGCTATATATCTTTATAATATAATAAATTAAATTGAATTGACCGGGAATTGCTGGAGATGATGCAGCTTTTAAAAAGAAGACAAGCGCTTTGCCGTACTACTCAAAACCCCTGAGTGTTGCTTCTTCTGCTTTTTGAAGGGCGAAATCGGAATAATCAGTACTCGTTTCTCTGGTCCAATACGCGATATGAAGATAGTTCATCACTTCGCACCATCTTAGGGCGTCAGGATCGAAGGAAGCTTTCCTGGTGTAACCCTCCAGTATCGCTTTCCGTACATCCGGAGTATTCTGATAATCCCGGCGCTGCCGGAGGATCCAAGCCAGATCGAATTCACGCCAGCCCATTCCGGCAAACTCCCAGTCAAGGATTCCGGAAACTTCGTTTTCATGGATCAACACATTAGCGGTATTCATATCTCCATGAACAAAAACCATATCCTTGGGTCCTGGAGGATTGTACTGCAGCCAGTATTTCAGTTCTAAAAAACGGACATCGTCGATCTCCTGTTCACCGATAAATCCGTAGAGCTGCTGACGTTTTTGCGGCTTCCATTGAATGTCCGCGGAATGTACCGTCCCCAATGCTTCGCCGTATTTTACAAGGTAGCGGTTAGAGAGATGCGGCCGATAATGGGGACTACGGGGAAACAGGAGTTCGTAAAGGATTATACCGGGACGTTCCTCTAAGGCCATAAACTCCCGCCGGGCTTTTCCGTACCACAATACTTTAGGCGCGGGAACTGTTGTAGGCGCCAACGCGGAAAGCACCTGGGACTCATTTTCCATGTGAGGTTCCGGGCTTTTCGTTATTTTAAGGTAGAAGGAGGTGGATTTCCCCTTTACTACACCATCGCAGCGAAGGACGCGGTTTGTTTCGGCTACAGTGTTCTTGGTTACGCTGTCTATTTTTACATTTGGAGGAATTGCATAATCCGGAATGCGGGGAGTCTTACCTGCCATGCTTTCATTATAACTCAAGAGAATTAATCCTTCTACCAACCCGCGGCATGCTCAGGAATTGCTCCAGCATGATCCGCATTCTACCGGTTGCAAAGGTTGATAGAAACGGTTTAAATTCTTCATCATGCATGAAGGAACCCTCTTGGAGCAGGGACGCCGGAGAATTACTTGATTAGACTTGCAACAGCACCTTACCGGATTTTGATGATTTTATCTGATTGAGGAGTTGACTACCCGGAGCGTTATTCATATCATTAGGCAGGCTTGCCAGTCGTCAGTTTTACCGAGATCAACCGGGCTCCGGACGGCTTGCAATACGAATGTATGTTCGCGGCTGAACGGCCCACAAAGCAAGGAGGAAGTATGGCAGACGGAAACATGATTCTAGAACAGGTACAGAAGGTGATTCACGAAGATCCGACCATTTCCGATCCAACACGTATCGTTGTGTCGGTGGCGAAGGAGGGACCGCTCTTTAAAAAGAAACAGGTAGTGACACTGGAAGGACGCGTCAAGTCATCGCTTGATGTCAAGAAGGCCGAGGAAGCCGTACGGCGCAAACTGCCGGACACGCCGATCAAGAACAATCTGTCCTCGGAGTAAACCGTGCCGCCCCCGGGACAAACCCGTTTTCCGGCATCCGTTTACTTGACGGTTCTATGTCCGCGGGGGTATGTTCGATATATGAAACAAAAAATATTTTTACTCTTATTTATAATAACTTTTGGATTGTTGTTTGGATGCACCTCTATGGACGCCGGAGGAAATGATAAAATAGCAATTCCTCACTTCACAGATATTTCTGAAGAAAGCGGTATGCAGAAGGGGAATTTCGCGGAGGACCCGGAACAGCCGATTCCACGAAACAATCACGCCCGAGTACGGGTTGCCGATATAAACGGCGACAACTATTCAGATCTCATCATGCACAACCTTTGGCCGAACCTAAAAAAAGGGGTTCCCTTAGAAACTTTGGTATTCCTGGCAAACGGTGATAAGACTTTCACCGACTTCTCCGAAGAATCCGGGTTAAAAAATATACAGGCGGGCTTCATGATTTTCGCCGATTTTGACAATGACGGTGATCAGGACGCCTTTGCGGGATTAGATTATCCGGTACCGGATCATCCTAACAATATGATTCTTCTAAACAACGGATCGGGCAGATTCACCCGGCTTCCGGAGTCAGGAGTAGAATCGGACCGAAATTACCGGACCGCTGCGGCAATAGCCGCCGATTTTGACAACGACGGCAATTTGGATCTTTTTGTGGGCAACGGAAGTACCCTTATTACCGCGGAGGATTTTATTTACAAGGGTAACGGGGACGGGACATTTACCTTGTTGCCCAATGCCCTTACGGAACTCCGGATGCAGCCTACCAACGGAGCAATCGCCTTCGATTACGACAACGATTCTGATCTGGATATTTTTGTTTCCACATATGGGGTAAGCCGGTCAAAAGGACACAACCAGCTTTGGGAGAACTTAGGCGGATTCGAATTTAAGAACGTTGCTTACGACAAGGGGGTTTCAGCCCTGGACACCGGGAATTATTACCTGGAAGATTTGGGGTTCATTGAAGGGGAGGAGCCCCGGATCGAACCTCACCGGGGAACCGGATCTAACGGTTTCGGTGTGGATGCAGCTGACTTTAACAGAGACGGCATATGGGATATTTTCCTTGCCACCATTTCTCATCCAAGTCCCTACGATCTTAGACGTAAGTGGAGTGATCCTTCTCAACTGCTTATTAACCTGGGGGCTGAAGCGGGCTTTGCCTTTGAAAACCAATACCGGGAACGGGGACTGCCCTTTAACGAAGGTGATTTGGACGCAGCAGTTAGCGACGTAAATAACGACGGATGGATGGACATAGGCATAAGCCGGGAAAGCAAGTACGGAAGCAAATACGAAGAGGAACGCCATAAAGGATGGTTTGGTCTATTCTTGGAACAACCCGACGGAACGTTCTTAAGCGCCGGAATGGAAAGCGGTCTTAATCCCGGCGATCCCTGGCAGCGTCTGAAACTTGCGGGTAATCAATCCTGGATCGATATTGAACACGACGGTGACTTGGACCTGTTCGTAGGCGGAGGCGGCGGAGGCCGGAAAGGACGGCCGAATTTCCTCTTTGAAAATGTTACCGAGAGCGGACACGACTGGATCTGTATAAAAGTAATAGGTGACGGAAAAGAGATAAACCTGGACGGAATAGGAACCACCGTAACAATTCAAACTAAAACCGGACCGGTGATGCGGCAGGTAGTATCCACCCGGGGAACCTACAGCTCTTCGGACATGCGGATACTCCACTTCGGCTTAGGCGACGCAGGGAACAACCTGGAAGCAGAAGTGAGATGGCCGAACGGTAAAGTTCAGCTGATCCGTCTTACGGAGAACCACCTTAACAAGTATAACCGCCTTGAGTTCGGCGGCGGGTTGGAGCTTCTTAACCAATAACACTGGCTCTATGAAATTAAAGGGGTAAAACTCCCCTGCCCGCCGGGATACCATGCATGGACAGGGAAGGTATTATCAACCGGTTCCTTATAGATTTCGGGAAAAGTGAAAAGTTACGTAATATACCGCATGAGGGAAGTACCGAATTTATCCTGGTAACCTTTCCGGTCCGAAACAGGAGCCGTTAGCCGGGCCAGCGAGCCGGGTACTTCCCATACACTTGCTGTAACAATTGCTAAAGGCTTGCAATAAAGCCGTCAATTGTATAGCATTGAATAGTGCCAGTACATATTTCAATATCACAGTTTATTTCAGATTATCTCTGGATTATTTTCGTAATACTCCTCATCATAAACTTATTCCAGCGGCGTTTCGGCGAAGAAGGACACAGAAAGCGCCTAGCCTCTCTTCTTATGGCGGCGTCTCTTATTCTGATTTACGGCGCAGCGCAGGTTATAGTCGTACGACGACTGAACGATCTGCTCCTAATTCCGGTGGTCCTTGCTGCCGCCGCAATCCTTTACCGCTTCCGGAAGACTATTTTTCCCTATAAAAAGGAATGCCCTGCATGCGGCGGTAAAGCCGGTTTAAAGGGGATCTTTTTTAGAGATTCAAATCTCTGTGACGAATGCACCAGAGAAGTGGAAGAATAGAACCGGATTCTTCTACATGTACTCTATTATTTTATTACCGAACTCACTTGTTGCAACCTTTGTAGCGCCTTCCATAAGTCTTGCAAAATCGTAGGTTACTGACTTCGCTTTTATTGCACCGGTAATTCCTTTATCAATCAGATCAGCCGCCTCCTGCCACCCCATGTATTCCAGCATCATCATCCCGGAAAGGATCAGGGAGCTGGGATTTACCATATCTTTACCCGCGTATTTCGGAGCAGTGCCATGGGTTGCTTCAAAGACAGCGCATCCCGTATCGTAGTTGATGTTTGCACCGGGAGCAATACCGATTCCGCCCACCTGAGCCGCTAAAGCGTCGGAAACATAGTCGCCGTTGAGGTTCATGGTGGCAATCACGTCGAACTCGTTAGGTCTGGTTAAAATTTGCTGAAGAAACGCGTCGGCTATGGCATCTTTGATAAGCACCTTACCTTCCGGAACCTCACCGCCGGACTCTTCCCAAGTAACAACCCGGTCTCCGTATTCCCTTTTTGCCAACTCGTATCCCCACTTGCGGAAGGCGCCTTCGGTATACTTCATGATGTTTCCCTTATGGACCAAGGTTACACTTCGGCGGCCCTTATTAAGAGCAAACTCGATAGCGGCCCGGACCAGTCTTTCGGTACCGTAGATCGAAATAGGCTTAATCCCTACTCCGGAATCCTCCCGGATGTTCCAGCCCAGCTCGTCCTTTAGGAAATTAATTATCTTTAAAACTTCCGGACTTCCGGAAGGAGCTTCAAATCCTGCATATACATCTTCGGTGTTCTCCCTAAAAACAACCATATCGATTAGTTCCGGCCGTTTTACCGGTGTGGGTATTCCCGGATAATGACGGACAGGGCGCTGGCAGACAAAAAGATCCAGGCGCTGTCTTAAAGTCACATTTAAACTTCGAAAACCGCCGCCCACCGGTGTGGTAAGAGGTCCCTTGATACCTACTAAGTGTCTTTTAAACTCCTGAATCGTTTTTTCAGGAAGCCATTCACCGTATTGATTATAAGATTTTTCTCCTGCCCCCAAAGGCATCCAAGAGATTTTTCTTGAGCCGTCATAAGCTTTTTCAACCGCTGCATCCATCACTCTGACACCGGCTGCCCAGATATCAGGGCCAATGCCGTCACCCTCTATAAAGGGGATTTCCGGATTATCAGGAACCTTGAGAGTATCATCTTTACTAATCAGCTGTGCCAAACCGTTCCTCCAATAGTCGTTTATTGGCTACAATTATAATCTATACATTGCATGCTGCCAATCGATTATATGAATTATTAAACCAGAGGAATTCTATATTTAGAATTACTGATTAAACCACCTTGATCATTGATCTAAAAAAGAAGACTATATATCTATGAAACGAAAACTCTTTCGTCTTATTATACCGGCTTTTTCTTCCTTCAATATATATACAGAGATTGCTAAGGTAACCACTGCTCTTGGTCCTGTTTGTATTGCCACTTCAGCATCTAAGATTGAACCTTGGGATGTGGAAGTGATAGACGAAAATAATTGCCGGAGCAGATTATGCCCTAAAGACAAAGAGGGACGGCCTGACCATGAAAAACTACAAAAAGAACGTCCCGCCGATGTAGTAGGATTCTACGGTTCTTTGACATCAACCGTACCCAGGTTATTTCAGCTGGCTAGGCTGTACGGTTCATGGGGTGTTGTCACCGTAGCCGGTGGAAAACACATAGAAAACATGCCGGATGAAGCCTTAGACAACGGTGTTGATATCGTTGTTTTCGGTGAAGGCGAATACGTAATCCAGGATCTGCTTAGAGAATTTACTGAAGGGACCGGTTCCGGAATCGAAGATGTCCCCGGAATCGCCTTCCGCCGGGAAAATAATACTGTTAAAACGGGAAAACGGGAACTTATAACCGATTTTTCTCTTCTCCCCTTTCCCAACTTTAACCTTGTCCGTTATGCAAAAATCAAAATATATCCCGTAAACCGCAGCAGGGGCTGCAACATGAATTGTGAGTTCTGTGCGGTAAAGGACCGTACCCGGTGCGATACTCCTGAACATATGCTTGCCCAAATAAAACATCTTGTGGAAACAAGGAAAGCCAGGAAATTCTTCGAAGTAAGTGATCATTTTGCATCGGACCGGGAAGAAGCGATACGTTTCTGCAATATGGTTTCGGAATATCAGAAATCCATCGGGAAACGGCTGGGGTTCACCATACAGACCAGAATCACAGATGCAAAATACCCGGATCTTCTGGATGCCATGAGAAGAGCAGGTGTTTACAACATATGTATTGGATATGAATCTCCAATAGATGAAGAACTAAAGGCCATGCGGAAAGGCTACCGATCAGAGGATATGCTTGAATGGACAAAGGAATTTCACAGAAGACGCTTTTTTATTCACGGTATGTTTATTTTCGGGTATCCAAAGAAACATACCGATATTCCAGACTCCTATACTCCCCTTCCCCTAAAAGAACAGATCAAACGCTTCAAGAAGTTCATCCGGAAGGGGAAAATCGACACCGCGCAGCTTCTTCTTACCATTCCTTTTCCCGGCACAGATCTATACAAGCGTCTTAAGAAAGAAAATCGCCTGTTCCCGCTGGAAAATATCGGCTGGGAATTTTATGATGGTCAGTTTCCTCTTTACAAGCCCGACAACGGCATAAAACCGGAGGAACTGCAAAAAGGGATGCATTCCATCATGAGCAGGTTTTATTCAATAAATTCTTTTTTCAGTATGATAATAACATTTCTACTGCACTTTCCCCTTATTGTAATTCCGTCTGTTTTTACTTTAGTAACGTTTAAAGTCACCTATATAAAAAGTGCCTTCCTGTTATGGAAAAAACGCTTTTTCAGAAACCCCTTTTTACGGATAGGCGGATACATCACTATAAGGAACTGGGTAAAGCAATTCAAAAAATCAAATTTTACTCCCTCTTTAAAACGCGCATGGGAGAAAATGAAAAATGAAAAGAAAAAACAGCCTCCACAACCCGCGTAAAGGAGTAATTCCTTGAGCAATATAATTATGAGGAATTCTCATTGTATACCTTTAGGTAACAGAAAAGAGTCGTGATTTCTAAAAAATGCCGTAAAATAATCGAATGCGGCAATTCCCGGTCAATTCAATTTAATTTATTATATTATAAAGACATATGGCGCCTCCTGCATTGCAAATGGTATTGACCGGGGAATTGCTCTATAATTATTCTTGAAATTAGAGGGGTTAACCTATATAGTTCATACTAAATGAGATCCCGATCCATAATTGTCCTAATAATATGTATTGCCGTACTTCTCATCTGCTTTTTCAGCTCCTGTACATCCGCAACCTCCGATTACTATCTTACCGGTGAAAAGGAAAAAGATAACGAAATATCAGAGTTGTTGCACCTGCTGAAAAGAAAAGATCTAAAAGCGGAGACCAGATTTCCCCTGGTGGAAGAAATTTCCCGTTTCCTCGATTCAGCCGGAGAGCTGGAAAAGGAAAACCTTTTTCTCACCACCTATATCAAAAACCACCCTGACGATCCCTATTGCGGTTATTACCTCTACCTGGTGGCTGAGAACTACAGAAAACGGAAGGCAACAACCTTTGCTCAGCTTTACTACATTAGAATACTTGAAAATTATTCCGATTTGATCGTTGAAGGTGATTCATTGCACCATCAATGTCTGCAAAAACTTATCAAATTGAGTAACAAGCCGGAAAACCGGGCGAAATACTACAACCAGCTAATCAGACGTTATGGTGACCGTATAGATCCGGGGACAACTTATTACTACCTAGCAAAAACTTACGAAAATTTAGGAGAATGGGAAAAAGCATACACAGCCTATGAAAAATTTTTAGAATATCCCGACACAATCATCCCGGGCTTACCCGATGTATATGAAAGGGTGTCACAAAAGGTTGCGTTTTATAGATCAGACAAGTCTTGGACCGTGGAATCCCTCGATGAACTGGTAAGAAGAATAAAATGGGCCATTTATAAAAGAAATACTAAAGAACTTTTAAGATACCGTGCCACGGATGAATATTTTTTCTCTTCCTCCTGGGAGCAGGAGAATGATGATGTGAACAGCAGGATGTTTTTTGACCTTGGGGAATTCCTCGGAAAATATTCTATTCACTATTCCAGAGACATTGATATAGCTTCCAACAGCCGTGAAGCCTATCTTAAAACGTGGGGATGGTATTACTGGGTCGGCACATGGTACCTGTATTTTCGAAAAATTGATTATCCCGCGGATCCTGAGATAAACGGAAGATGGGAATGGGCAGGAATATATTTTGGAGAAAAGATTTAACTGCCGAAAATTATAATGTTATGTTTAGGCATTCCAAGCATCAGATAATATTATTTCTTATACTCTTCTTATTAACTATGATAATCTTCGGAGAAGAGGTATCTTCCGCGGAATCTTCAACAACCGCAAAAGCCGTAATAGATCAAGAAAATAAAGTGATAGATATTACAATTGAGACACAACTATCTTCGAATAAGAAAGCGCTTCCTTCGGAAAGCATACGAATGGAGCGGAGCATCGAACAGGCTCTTTCGGTTCATTTAACAGATACTATACTTTATACTCCGATAAATTCTTACAGAAGAGGCGTTGATTTTATTCCGGAACATCCTAATCTTTTGACCGAAATTCCCCGGGTAGCTGAAAAAGGAGAAAGATTATTCCCAAACCTCGGTAAAGATCTTAAAAGTATGAGTATTACCTATAGATTTAATATCTATCCTGATATTATCTCTCTCTTTCCTATACACTCCCGTACCAGCAAAGTACCGGAAACCCTGGCTTGGACTCCCACGGCTGAATTTTCCGGAATAGTTATTTATGCCGCGGATCCGCTTCCCGTCCGGGGAGAGGAGGAGGAGCAGCTGCTGGAACCTTGTCTTTTCCCCAAAATATTTGATGAAGAGCTGGAAGCAGCTTTGGAACCATTAATGGTGGATCCTGAAGTACTAAGACAAGATGGGATGGTTCATTATACTCAATCATTAAGCTCCGGGGATTGGACAGACAGAGTTGGATTCACTCCTCTTCGATTAATAGCCAAAGAAATATTCGGGAAAAATTATACCGACATAATAATTTCAAAAAAGGATATGAATAAAATACTCTCCCGGAGCAGCAACCGCCGCCTCATCGAAGAGGGAAAAATAGTTATAATCCTTAATCCGGAAAAAACGGTACAGCAAATATCCAACTAAGGTGATTCTAAATTTGGAATTTCTTATCCAATTAAAGGCGCACCATTAATTCTGCCATTATTTTTGCATCTTCAATAAGATTACTTAATCTGCAATATTCATTTTCCTGATGTGCCGCGCTATCAAGAGTCGCCCAGACAACAGTATCATAACCTGCGTTCCTCAGGTAGGCCGCCACCGTGCCGCCGCCGATACCGGTTGGCTTGCCCTCCTTTTGCCGTAAGGATTTAAGGCTTTCTTTCAGTCTTTGAACAATAACCGAGTCTTCCGGTGTAGGGCTTGATTCAACGCGATGAATAATTTCATGCTTTATGGTTACCCCGTATTCAGATTCCACGGCCGACTCTTCCTTCCGAATCAAATCAAGCACATCATTAGTATCCACAGCGGGAATTATCCTGCAATCCATATAGAAAACATCTTCTCCCGGGATGGTATTAATATTCGGTACATTCCGTTCCTTCTTTGTGGGGGAAAAGGTAGAAAAGGACGGATTAAAAAGATTGTTCTCCTGAGGAAATAATTTCTGTAAATTCTTCATTCTCAAAACCAAGGCAGAACCCGCGATAAAAGCATTCACTCCGCGGTCAGGGGTGGAGGCATGTACCTGTTTTCCCTGTACAATGAATTTTAACCAAAGCGCGTTTTTTTCCGCAATTTCTATCATCGTACCTTCAGAATTTCCCGCGTCCGGGACTAAGAATACATCACCTTCCTTAAAAAGGTCAGATTCCTTTAGCAGATGCTGTATACCGAACACCGAACCGGTTTCTTCATCCGCAACAAATAATAACTTGATGTCCCGGGAAGGGGTAATGCCCCGATTCATGAGGGCTTTAGCAGCGATTACCGAGCTGACTAATCCCTGCTGGTTATCTTCCACCCCCCTTCCATACAGCCGGTCATCTTCTATCCTAAGCTCAAAAGGTTCGCTTACCCACCCTGACATTTCACCGGGAGGAACTACATCGAGATGGCTCATAATCCAGAAACTTCCGCCGCGGCCGGGGTTTGATCCCGGAATAGCGGCTATCACATTGCTTCTTTCACCGGACGGGACCCTGTGGTCCGGAGCATTTCTCGTCTCAATATTTTCAAACCCATTCTGCTCAAGCCAATCCATCAGGGCACAGGCTTTTTCATATTCTCCTTTTCCGCCGCTTTCCGGTGCAATGGCGGGGATTGCTGTCAGCATCTTCTGCATATTGATGATATCATTTGTAGACTGATCAATTTCTTGAAAAAGTTCTTCTAATTTTTTATTACAGCTCATAATGTTTTATACCATTACCGGTTACTCTCATCAATCCTAAAGAATCAGTGTAACCAAATTTATTCTCAAGGATGTGTTGACTTTTTTAAAGGAGGAAGGCAAATTAATAGGCCATGGCGAAGTTATCAAATTTCCCAATACTTTTACTCTTTTGCACCTTGATAATAATAACATCATGCAGTTCCGGTATAGGATACGGTGTTATTCTTTGGTCACCGGAACCTGAAACTATATCTAACGGCACTGTTTATAGATTAATTAATGAATCAGACCTGAGAGACAGTTATACAATTCAGCTGGAAGACGGCACTTATGAGATGGACCGCTGGCGTATCAAATATTTTTCCAGCGAACCGGATGCGGAAGATTTTTCTATAGACTACCGTCCCTATGCCGATATAATGGTCCGGTCCAAAAAGGAGGGCACGCTCCCGGTAAGAAACAAACCTGAAACCACCGCGGAAACCGTTTACAAGTTAAGTTTCAACGAAGAGGCGAAAATACTTGAGAATGCCACCGGCGAGGTTGATTTGAGCGGGTTAATCGGGACCTGGTATAAAATACTTACCAAAGCGGGAGTTGTAGGATACTGTTTTGATTACTATCTCTCCGTATTCTCGCCCGGAGACACAACTAAGGATAACGATGAAGGAGAAATGGATGAAAATTTAACATTCTTCTTTAACAATACCTGGCGGCCTCTTAAATATGCGGGAATGGTAGATAAAGAACATATAGACCTTTCAAAATTCAAAACATCCTTTGGTTTGTTTCCTAACCTTGAAGAAAAAAGAATCAGGTTAAGCACCCCGGCATATACCCTCAATTTCGACTTTGAGGACATTGAAAAACTTTCTACAAACCGGTACAGCTTTACAGGAACATCTCTTCAATTAACAATGCGGGGAGATGAAGAAAAAGAAGTCGTCGCTCAATATACTCATGATAATGATACACACCGGTATGTCTATATCCTTTTGGATAGAGATATTAATGAAATAATTCAGGAAGAGTTAGAAAGACGGGAAGAACTCTACAGTTCCCTCAGAGCTAAGAGCTCCACCCTGCACAGTGAAGCCTTCGGGACTATAACATTATCGGACACACGAACCTTTACGTGGGGAGGTAACGAAAGATTGGTACCTCGGGTTATTCCCGTGGAAGCTCAAGAATCCGGAACCATTCACATGCAGGTATTTATTGGATTACGGCTTTCTGAAAAATACGACGGCGCGGTATCTTTCCATTTTAACGGCACTCCGCCGGAAACCTATATTCACTTTTTATTTGACATTACCGATACCGGAGTAAAATTAGTGTACGTACCGGATAACAAGATAAACAATAATTTAGTCTTAGAAGAGAGTTTATCTCCCCTAACCATGTTCTTCTCCTATCGGTAATAGTATGGCGGTTATTCAGGTTTCCGATATCTCTCTCTCATTCGGAGACAGGGAGATTTTATCAGATGTTTCATTAATGGTAACGGATAAATCCCGGATAGCATTGGCCGGAGCAAACGGAAGCGGCAAATCTACCCTGATGAAAATTATATGCGGGATCATAAATCCCGACAAAGGGAATGTTACCGTTCAGCGGAATACAAAGACAGCCTATCTTCCCCAATCCGGAATATCCCATTCAGGAAAAACCCTCTTTGAAGAAGCCGATGAAGCGTTTTCCGATCTTAAAAAGCAGGAAGATGAAGTCATCAAAGCTGCTGAACACTTGCATAAAGATTCAGAAGCCATGCGGAAGTATTCTGATCTTCAGCAAAATTTAGAAGAAAAGGGATATTACAGCAGAGATGTGGCTATAGCAAAGGTACTCTCCGGTCTCGGTTTTTCCGAAGAAGATATGGAGCGAGATGTGGAAACCTTCTCCGGCGGTTGGCAAATGCGGATAGCCTTAGGAAAAGTCCTTCTCTCCCAAGCAGACATCATTCTGCTGGATGAACCGACGAATTATCTCGATTTGGAAGCAAGGAACTGGCTTGAGTCCTACTTAAACAGTTTTTTAGGGGGATATATTCTTGTCAGCCATGACAGGTTTTTTCTGGATCAAACTGCTTCAGAAGTGGCTGAACTTTTTTTAGGTCATTGCAGACTATATCATGGAAATTACACCTCCTATCAAGACCAGCGAAGCCAGGAAATAGATTTTCTCCTCAAGGAGTACCAGAAACAGCAGGATATAATTAAAAAGAATGAAGAATTCATCCGCCGGTTTCGTGCTGCTGCTTCAAAGGCAAAACAAGTTCAAAGCAGAGTAAAACAATTAGAAAAGATAAAACCTGTCGAAATACCGGAACATCTTAAGCGCATTCACATTACCATTCCCCCTCCCCCGCGCTCAGGAGATGTGGTGTTGGAAACCGACGGAATTACCAGAACATATGGGGAAGCCGCGGCTCTTAACTCAGTAAGTATTTCAGTACGCAGAGGTGATAAGATAGCAGTAACGGGAAAGAATGGCGCGGGAAAAAGTACATTTCTCCGCATACTGGCGGAAAGGGACACAGCTTATACCGGAAGTTTTCGGAAGGGAAAGGACGTATTTACTGCATATTTCGCTCAGGATGAAGCGGATTCCCTTACCGCCCCGCACACTGTACTGGAAGAAGTATCCTCCCAAACAAAACGGACGGATGGTGAAATCCGCAACATCCTTGGAGCATTTCTGTTTCGGGGAGATGATCCATTTAAACCTGTCAATGTATTAAGCGGAGGAGAAAAGAGCAGACTTGCGCTTTTAAAATTGCTTCTTACACCAACCAACTTACTCATTCTTGATGAACCGACCAACCATCTGGATATGACATCTAAAGAGGTGCTACTGGATGCACTTAAAGATTTTAACGGAACGGTTTTATTTGTATCTCACGACCGATATTTCATAGAAGCATTAGCGACACGTGTTTTGGAATTTAAAAACGGTAACCACACTATGTTCGAGGGAGATTACGAGTACTACCTTTGGAAAAAAGAACAGGAAGAAGACCATCAAGAAAGAAAATTTACCACCAAGAAAGAAAACTTGCCGGGGAAGGAAAAGAGGGAACGGGAAAAAGATTTGAAAAGTGAACTCCGGAAATTAGACCGGGATTCTCATTCCCTTTTAGAAAGGATTGACCGGTTGGAAAATGAAACTGAACAGCTTAAAAAATCCATGGCTGACCCGGCTGTCTATGGCGATGGAGAACGGGTAAAAGGTATCAAACAAAAACTGTCTGAAATAGAAAAGGTTAAACAGACATTGACAGGTTCTTGGGAAGATGCGGAGGAACGAAAAGAGATACTGGAAAGAAAAATAGAAAATATGTTATAATGCGTAGGGTTTTTATGAAAATTAGATACAATGCACCTGTAACATTAACGTTTGCTCTCATTGGCGCGGTTATTCTTATAATCGATCAAATATGGGGCTCCTTTATCTTAAATGTAATCGCGGTACCCGGTAAAGGCTCTTTTAATTTTACCCATCTTGCGGATTACCTTAAAATCTTTCTTCATCCCCTCGGCCATGCTGATTGGAATCATCTCCTTAGTAACTTTGCATTTATCCTTTTACTGGGACCTATTTTGGAAGAAAAGCACGGATCATTCCCGTTACTTCTTATGATGATTATAACCGCCTTCATTACCGGTATTCTCAATGCGCTATTCTTTAGTACCGGTCTTATTGGAGCCAGCGGAATTGTTTTCATGATGATACTTCTTATCTCCTTTACAAACATCAAGCAGGGAGAAATTCCCATAACATTCATTCTTATCGTCGGCATCTATCTTGCCAGAGAGATAATTAAATCGGTAGAAGAAAATCAGATTTCTGAATTCGCCCACATTATCGGGGGTATCTGCGGAAGCTTATTCGGTTTTTTCGGCTCAAAACCGAAAAAGATTACAAAAGCAGAGGGCACCTAGCCGGAATCACACGAATCAACAATAATTTCTAATATCCCACCCAATGCAGGAGAGAAAAATGTTTGAAAAATTACAGGAAATGGAAAATAGATTCAAGGAACTTGAAAAAACAATCGCAGACCCTGAGCTCGTTAAGGACCAGAAGCGGTTTCGGGAAGCAATGCAGGAACATGCACACCTAAGTGAATTGATGGAAGTCTATGACCGGTATAAACAGGTTGATCAGGAGATAGAAGACGCCAAACTTCTTTCAGAAGAAGAAAAAGATCCGGAACTAAAACACCTTGCCAGGGAAGAGTTACACGATTTAGAAAAAGCAAAAAAGGAATTAGAGAAAAAGATTCAGGTTCTTTTGGTACCAACGGACCCAATGGATCAGAAAAATATCATAATGGAAATTCGGGCGGGGACAGGAGGCGAGGAAGCCGCTCTATTTGCGGCGGATTTATACCGGATGTATTCCCGATTCGCTGAAGTACAAGGTTGGAAAATAGAGATACTCAGCTCCAGCGGTACCGGAATTGGTGGATTCAAAGAAGTTATTTTCTCCATAAGCGGGAAGGGAGTATACGGCAGTCTCCGGTATGAATCGGGGGGACATCGGGTTCAGCGGGTTCCCGAAACTGAGTCGGGGGGACGAATACATACCTCTGCTGTTACCGTGGCTGTTCTGCCCGAAGCGGAGGCAACGGATGTTCAATTGAACCCCGAAGATCTAAAGGTTGATGTGTACCGTTCCTCCGGTCCCGGCGGTCAGAGTGTAAACACAACCGATTCGGCTGTCAGGATTACGCACCAGCCGACGGGCCTCGTTGTTACCTGCCAGGACGAAAAATCTCAGCATAAAAACAAGGCCAAAGCCCTGCGCGTGCTGCGGGCACGTCTCTTTGAAATTGAAGAAATGAAGAAGCAGCAGGAAAGGGCGGAAGCGAGACGAAATCAGATCGGTACAGGAGACCGCTCGGAGCGGATACGGACCTACAACTTTCCCCAAAACCGGATCACCGATCACAGGATTAATCTTACCACCTATAAATTAGAAAACGTGTTGTCCGGCGAATTGGAGGAGGTTATTGAGCCGTTAAAGGTGAGTGCTCATGAAGAAAAACTCAAGGCTGAAACATGATCCGGTTATGACTGTTAAGGAAGCTTTCCGTGAAGGGAATACACGGCTGCAGAAAGCCGGAGCCGATACCCCATATTTAGACTCTTTATTAATCCTTTCATTCGTTCTCCGTACCACTAAAGAACAAACCTATATGCAGTTTGACTCAGAACTTACTGAAGATTCTTATAATAGATTCAATACTCTTCTCAGAGAACGGGAAAGGGGTGTTCCTGTTTCCTATATTAGAAAGAAAAAGGAATTTTGGGGATTAGATTTTTATGTTGATCCCCGGGTTCTCGTTCCCAGACCC
Organism: uncultured Spirochaetales bacterium; assembly: GCA_964618265.1. Lineage (GTDB taxonomy): Bacteria > Spirochaetota > Spirochaetia > CAYLLE01 > CAYLLE01 > CAYLLE01. The sequence goes on from CAZUAE010000003.1 coordinate 221,005, forward strand.
GATACTGAAACAATTGTGGAGGCAGTTTCAAATATAGTTAATTCCTGCCGCGGCCTAACCCGGCTCCATGATGCGTGTACCGGCTCGGGATGTATTGCCATTGCCATAGCCGCAACCCATCCGGAATTAGATGTATCGGCATCCGATATAAGTTCACAAGCTCTGGAAGTATGCAATCTAAATGCGCAAAACATTTTGGGACGCAAAATACCCCTCTATAGGAGTAATCTCCTAGACTCAGTACCGGGAACTTACGACATCATAACTGCTAATCCTCCTTATCTGACCTCCAGTGAAGCAATACTCATGAAATCGGGCGGCACTCCGGAACCGGTCAATGCTTTAGATGGCGGGATAGATGGACTCAACGTAATACGGCGATTACTGGAGAAATCGCTGGAATCTTTACATAGAAACGGTTATCTTATTATCGAAGCCGCGGATTGGCAAACTCCGGAGATCGAAAAATTATTCCGACAATATGAATATACCCAGACCAGTATTGTTAAGGACCTTGCGGGAAGAAGGCGCGTGGTTACGGGAAGGAAATAAAGAACCGATGGATATTGAACAGTTTAAAAAAATAATATCTCAGTACACCCCAAGCGAACAGGAGCTTATTTTCGATGCCCTCAGAAAAGCGGAGTCAAGACATAAGCATCAGGTTCGGGAAAGCGGAGCCCCCTATATAACTCATCCAATGGAAGTCGCCAGAATTCTCATATCACTAAAGATGGATTCCCAGACAATTATAGCTGCTCTTCTCCACGACCTGCTGGAAGATACCGATGCCACGCGGAATGAAATCCGGTCCTATTTCGGACGTGAAGTGGACAATTTAGTATACGGTCTTACAAAAATATCATTGGTCCACGCAAAAAACAAAACTGTTCAGGAAACTGAAACAATCCGGAAAATGCTCATCGCCATGATAAAAGACATCCGGGTCATTTTAATAAAGCTGGCTGATAAATTACATAATATGCGGACCCTGCATTATAAAAACTCCGAAGAGAGAAAGAAGGCAATAGCTTCGGAATGTTTAGACATCTACGCTCCCCTGGCGGGCAGACTAGGTATATCCTGGATGAAGGATGAATTAGAGGACCTGTCTTTAAAGCATCTTAATCCAAATGTTTATGAACAGATAAAGGCCTTCGTTTCTTCAAAAAAGGAAGAACGGTCCAAGTATCTTAAACAAATACAGGATGATATTTATCAGGCGGGGAAAAATGAAGGAATACAGATAACCGTAGAAACACGGGCAAAACACTTTTATTCGATCTATCAAAAGATGAAAAGAAGGAATAAACCTCTTGAAGAAATATACGATATACTGGGAATTAGAATATTATGCACCACGGAAAGTGAATGTTATACCCTGATGGGACTTGTACACCGATTATGGATGCCCATTGAAGGCAGGATAAAGGATTACATTGCAATTCCTAAAGCTAATAAATATCAGAGCCTCCACACCACTATCATGGGATATGGCGGAAAACTCATCGAAATCCAGATAAGAACAGAGAGTATGCATAGAACCGCCGAATTCGGAATAGCAGCACACTGGCTTTATAAAAAAGAGGTCAGTAGTAGATCGATAAAACCGAAAGACCTTGCCTTCATAAACCGTGTGAAGAATTTAAGTACCTTTCGTATCACTTCTCAGGAATTTTTAGAGGAGCTGAAACGGGAACTTCTCAAAGATTCGATTTATGTATTCACTCCTAAGGGGGATGTAATACAATTACCCATTGGTTCTACACCTATAGACTTCGCCTATCATATTCATACCGAGGTAGGGCATCACTGTATTGGTGCAAAGGCGGACGGTGCAATAATCTCATTAAAAGAGGAACTTAAAAATACCCAGGTAATTGAGATTCTCACTTCCTCCAATGCGCATCCTCACCTGAATTGGCTGCGGTACGCTAGAACCGCAAGCGCGCGCTCAAAGATAAGAAATTGGTTGAACAAACACGATGACAATCTCTTTATTGACAGAAGTATTGTAGCCAAAAAGTCAAAACAGACGGAAGATGAAGCCAAAGTCATTAAAAAGCGGGAATCCAGAAGAGAAAAACCGTCTCCTAATTCGAAGCGCGGCAGAATCGGCATCCGGATCGGAAACGAAAGAAACATGATGATCAGGATTGCGCAATGCTGCCAGCCGGTGGTAGGTGATGAAATAGTCGGGTATATTTCCCGGGGTCGGGGAATAATTGTTCATAAAAAAAACTGTAAAAACCTCGAGTATATAGCGGATTATCCCTTGCGGACTATAGATGTAGAATGGGAAACGGTTTCCCCGCGATCAACCAAGAGATTCCGAGTCTCTTCCCGCAAGACTTCTGACCTTTTTTCAGAAATAGAGGGGGCAATCCGTAAATACAAAGGACATCTCATTGAGGGGAAAATTGAAGACGCAGGGAATGACAAGATGGAGGCACTTTTCATCATGGAAATTGAAAACTCCGCGGATTTTAAAAACGTCTTAAAGAGCATCAGAAATATTCCTTCCGTGCTTAATCTTCAGGAGACATCCCAGGAAACCGCAAACCATTAAGGTTCCCGGCCGCTAATGCTGTTAGATAACAATTGATGATTATCACATTCCGTACTACTTTTTACCGATTAATTCTCACTGCACAATTTCAGCATCTTTCTTACAGCGGAATTATCTATACCTTTATCTATGATTTCTTGAAAAAGAGCCTTGGCATCAGAAATATTATCAGTCAGGTACAAATACATCCCCCGAAGGAAGGCTGCATAATCACATCCGCCAGCATCTTCACAACGACGCAGGAGCAGATCAGCTTTAGAAAAATTTCCTTCCTTGAGGGCATCGAACGCTGAATCAGCTATCGAATCAAGAGAAATTAAACGGAGTGTAAGCAGTTCGGTACGGTCCAAAAAAGAAAACCCGGTTTCTTTTATGCATTCAAACCCTTCAAGGGAAGCTGTAACAATATGTTCACCTCGTCTGACATCAGTAAAAATAAACCGGCCGTTTCTATCGGTCAACTCTTTCCGGGAATTATTAAGTGTTATCAATACAGCTTTTAGGGGATTACCATCTTCATCCAGAGCAATTCCGGATAGAGGTGCGCGTGAAAATGTACGGTCACCTTGTGTGTATCTACCCGGAAACAGAGTACAGGAACAGAGTATCATAAATAGAAAATGAGTTATGATAATTGCAAGTGTTCTTTTAATCATTTAGGACTTCTTTTCTTTTAAACACGATTCCCGAAGGATTTCCGGATTTTATAAGGGAATAATGATTTCCCTCTACATCAATAAAGCTTCCGATAATTTCAGCAGTTTTCTTTTCGCTTTCAGTAATTGCTTCATTATCCCGCGGTTGAGGATATGAATCAGCAGGAGTAACTGGTATGTAAAATCTTTTAAGTAAGGAAAAATCTTCTGATTCTTTCCCCTCCAATATAAATTGGTTCAACTCTTCAAGAAATTCTCTGAAGGTAATGGCAAGTAAAAGTCTCCCTTCAGATTTCGGGTTAATTTTAATTGAATCAATCTTAAATGAGCATGTTCTACCATTAAGGGCGGAAAGAAAATCCTGTCCCTTATTTATACTTCCTTCACAGATAATACTTTTTTCTAATCCGTTAGACTGGAAATTATTAATAAGTAGTCCGCTTTCTAGTATAAGTTCTTTTAAGGAAAATACTTTTTTATACGGTTTTGCCGATGCTTCAGAGAGTAAGGTCTCCGTAAAAATACCTTCAACTTTGACGGAATATCCATTCCCATTCCGGTTATAAGAAACCGAAGTATCCGGTATTCTTTCTTTTATTGCCGCAATAGCAGTCTCCGGGTTTAAAGATTTTAAAGATAATGAAAATCTCTCCGGATATATAGTTAGATCGGATATCCAGTTCCCGGTGGAAATTGAATTTTCAAGAATTAGAAGAATTTTCCCCGGATGTATGGATGTTTCCATTATGGGTTTCTTTGTAATAGTAACAGATGATTTCCGTAAACGCTCCTCCGCGGACAGATAATTGTGAAGGTTTTCCTTAACACGGTTAGGGGAAACATCCATGTTATCTACAGGATTACCAAGTAGTTTCACCGCGTATAATCCGAGCAGAGTCATTAATAGAACAGATAGAACTGTAAATCTCCGTCGTTGTTTTCTAAATACTCTGCTGTTTCTTATGATCCGCCGAGGGAGAGGATTAGAGAAAATATGTGAGGTAACCGTTAACTTATCTGAGGAAAGCGCGAAAATCACGGTCCCCTCCCACCCTTCTTCCATCCTTTTTACAGCCCGGGAAGAAGAATTAAGGGAGGTATCATAATAGTAAGTTTCAATAAATTCTTTTGTTACAATCCAGATTGCCGATGTTTTTCTGGGAAAAGGGGGTTTTCCTGCTAAGACCAAACGGAGAAATCCCTTAGCAGGCAGCAATACTTTCTTCCTGCAGATTTTTTTGTGTACTTCCTGCTTTCCTAAGAAAATGAATCTTCCCCCGGAAAATTTGGCGATTTCTTCGGTGATTTTTTTATTGTACTCAGGATAAAGGGAGATTATTTCGTCTTGATCAACCGTGTCTTTTCCCTTTAAGGGAATTATACTTCCATCTTTAGGAGACAGCACAACCGGTTCTTTCATTGATACATTTCCCGGATTATTTTTATTGATGGAGATTCCCCAGGTACCCGTGCACATATCAAAGTCAGGCACCGCTCCCATCCGGAAATCTTTATTTTCCAAAACCACGATTCAGTACCGAGTATTAAGGGAACCTGGGGAGGCATTTCTGAAGATGGAAAAAGAAGGGTTTTTAAATCAACCGTTTTAATGGGAAACATTTTTCGCAGCTCACGGATATAGTTTGCCTTTTTTTCGGGAGAATCAACATTAGGAATAGCTTTTAACAACGGCGATAATATTTCTTCCGGTACGGTATTGATATTATATCCTGCCGATGCGTTGACTACAGGAAAAACCGTGTCAAAATGGGTGTTTAATATTCTGCGGAATGCATCCTTAGAGACATATCCATATGATAAAAAATGTCTTTGCAGTTCGTCCGACAGATATTCTCTCCCGGGGATCATGAGGGCAAAAAGTTTCTTTAGAGAGGTAAAATCACAAAAATTTACGTTGCAGTAGGAATAGCCGGTACAGAAATCCTCCAGATCAACGGTACTCCTATCTTGATACTTAGCCCATCTGTCTCTCCCAAAATCATCCCGAGACCGGAATTCAAGAAGTGCGTCAATTTCTTCCCCTGTAAGCCCGGCTGCATCACGGAGTATTGTTGTTATAAAAAACTCAGGAGACCATCGAAGATTCGGCAGGGAAGAAACATCCTGTATATCAACAATCGGTTTTGATTCATAAGGAACAGAAGGTTCATTGACCGGTTCAATTTCGGATACAAAGTCCGGAAAGCCGGGGGATTCCATTTCCTGAAGCTTAAACCGCGCCGTCTCCCACAGCCGCTCCCGGATTTTTAAGCTTTCTGTAAATCTGTTTCGTACTTTCATTGTTACCCTCAAATATCCGGTAAAAGCTGAGCTAATGAGAAGCAAGCTGTAGGTGAACATCAGAAGAGCTGATAATCCCTTCACCTTAACCTCTACCGTTTTCTTTCTTTTGAGATTATAAATATTTCCATTTCTCCCTCGATATTCCCGTAGGGGAATCTAACTCTAAGACACATTCGGCCATACGGACCAGGAACAAGTTTCCAGGAAGTAACAGGAAGCATAACCTCACTATCTTTTAGAGGAATAATTAAAGACATTCCCGTCCTGTCCTTTTTAATAAAGAGTACAGGTTCTCCGGCAAAGGACCTTACCTCAAGGTTGCTGCCGCATTCATGCAGCGTACAGCCGTGATTCCAGTAAGGACCGTTAGCTTCTTCAAGCTTACAGAGCAACGCTGTGTAACCGACACAAACAGCATTACCGCATTGTATTCTTTTACGCATTGCATCAAATTCTCCACTGCACTGCCGAACCGCTCTACCGGTAAAAAAAAGCGTAACAGAAATAACAGCTAAGGCAGCTCCGGTCCCCGCCATAAGAGAACCTGTACATCCCCGTATCATCTAGCTAACCACCGAATAACTCTTCCAGTACTCTCATTATTCTTGCCTCCGCGTTTTGAGCCGCGCGAAGAAGATTTAAAAAAGAAGTGCTCAATAAAAGCAGTGAAAAAAAAACAACAATGATGATTCCTAAAAAACTGCTGCCGGTTTTCATTCGTAGTGTATATCCTCATCATTTCCGGCCCCTCCCGGCCGGCCGTCTGCTCCATAGGATATAAGCTCAAAGTTAAAGCCGTTCCCCCCGGGAATCCGATATAAGTAATGATTCCCCCATGGATCTTTTGGTTTTGCTCCAATTAGATATGGTCCTTTCCAGTTATCAGGAACCGGCTCAACCCAAGGTTTCTGTATGAGGGCAATCAGTCCCTGTTCCATAGATGGATAATCCCCGCAATCCAAATAATAAGCATCCAAGGCTAATGCTATTGTTTCCATTCCTATTTTGGCGGCTGCTTTTTTTGCTTGCTCTAGGTACCGAATGGATACAAGCCCCACCGTTCCGGTAAGCACTAAAATGATTGCTATCACTATTATCGTTTCCGCTAATGTCCATCCGCCGTCATCACGCATTTTAAATATCCTCTACTATTAATAACTGGATTTTTTTTTATTCTGCTTCAAAAAGAATTAATTTTTTTAAAAAAAAGTTCCCGTCATAAGGGGGAGAATACATCCGATAACAGCATAGAGCAGTACTCCGCCGATTAAAAAAATCGCCGCGGGTTCTATTCCTCTATCAATATGCTCAAACAGAGAATTCAGCTTTTTCTGATAATACTTTGCCAGGGAAGCCATAGCATCTCCCGGCTTTCTGCTCTCTATTTCCAAATTAAACCACCGTTTAAAAAGAGGCGACAATACAGAACTTTTTAAAAATATAGCTTGCGGACTCACACCTTCTTCCATTTTCTGTATTCCGGAAAGGAGTTCTTGCTTGAAAGCAGAGTTATTTACAGACTCCGATGCCCCTTTCAAGGCTTCTTTAAAAGAAACTCCTCTTCTAAGAAGTAAGGACATGGTTGCGCATATACATTCATGTGATGATGATGAATACATTTTTCCCAGAACCGGTATTTTTAATATGGATTTATAAAACCCGCCCTTTAGAAATCTCTTTTTCTTTTCCAGGACAAAAAGCAAACAGCCAAGAAATATCATGCTCAGTATGATGGCAGTCCCTAACAGGAGGAAGTCTATTCGCCTGATTATTAGAAAAAGCTTTTGGGGATCATCTATTGGAAAGAATGAAATAAGCCGGGGAATAAAAACATATCCCAATAACACAAGGCCCCCTATTAAAAAGAATCCCATTAAGCTTGGATATGCCAGAGCCCATATAAGATTGTGTTTTACAGAGCATTTCCGTTCATATCGATGAGTGAGCAGGTTAAAAAACCCTTTTCCAGTGTCCTCTGTTGAAACATTTCTAAAACAATACCGAGTAAAATTATCAAGCGCGCAAAAAGCTGATTCTGCCCCCTCTGAAAAGCTGTATCCCTCGTTCATGGAGCATATAATATCGTTGATTACCTTTGCCAATTTTCCCTTCGGTGAAATAAGGAGGGCTGCGGATAAAGAATCATAAAGCTCCATGCCTGAACTTTCTAGCACCGCCATTATCTTGGTAAATTCCATTAGGATCTTCATGGACCCTCCAAAAGAAGCACTCTGGCTGTTTCTTCAGGAGATGTAATACCGAGTTTTATTTTACCTGCCGCATCTTCTCGAAGATTGGGGCCTGCAAGGTACAGTCCTTCAGGTCCTGAAAGGGCAAGTTCAGCAAGCGCAATTCTTCCGATGTATCCGACTCCTCTGCAATAATTACACCCCCTGGAACGGCAGATCATCCCGGGAACCATATCCAGATGGCTCATAATGGAAAGGTCAGCAGCTGACGGAAACTCGAAAATACTGCATTCTGAACATATTCTCCTTACCAATCGTTGTGAAAATGATCCGGAAAATACATGATTCAAATCAGCTTGGAGCACACCAAGCTCTACCAGCCGGGAGGCAACCCCCAAAGCATTGGCTGCATGCACGGTGGTATAGACCGCCTGCCCTGTCATTGCGGCTCTCACAGCAAGTTTGGCGGTTTCAGCATCCCTGATTTCCCCAATCATTATCACATCAGGATCGTGCCGGAGTACACTTCTTAAAATCTTGTTGAAGGTGAGCCCCCGGGGCCGGTCCACCCGAATCTGATCACTTCCCGGCAAATGGTATTCCACAGGATCTTCTATAGTAATGATTTTTTCGCTTCCGTCCCGTCTCTCCCGGATCATTGCATGGAGAGTTGTTGTTTTACCGCTGCCGGTGGGCCCGGAAAGAATTACCAACCCCCTTGGAATTTTTGCGAGATAGTACAAATGGGGTAACAAATGTGAAGAAAAACCAAGATCTTCTATTCTGCTCAAAACATTCCGACTTTCTAAAATTCTCATGGATACCGACTCTTCTCCGCCGGATACTGGAATAATAGATACCCTTATATCGATTTTCCGCTCTCCGATGCAGACTGAGGACCTCCCATCCCGCGGCTCGGGGGTAGTGCCAACGGGTATTGAATTCATTATTTTAATGCGTGCGGCAAGGCGTCGGTAGAGATCCTGTTCCACAAAACCTCTTGTGTGAAGGATTCCGTCTATCCTGAAACGTACTGCAACACCGGCACCGCCCGGTTCTAGGTGGATATCGGAAGCCCGTTCCCTTATCCCTTCCAGGAGGATACCATTAACTAAATTTACTGCTTTGGAAGAGCCGGGTTGTTCCCTAAGAAATATCCCTTCCGATTCTGTATATCCAGGATCAATTCCTGTATATCCTGTACCGAGACGGCAGAGATGTGATGTTAAGTCTTCCGTTGATATACGGTAGAATTCAACATCACCGTCATGATAAATATCCAGTATATTTATGATCTCAGGATTCACCATGGTGGTTCCTATTATTAGACGGGGATTACGAGACAGTATAATAACCCCGTTTTTTCTGATGAATAAATTAGCATACTGATCTTTTCCGGAAGGCAGAGGGTTCCATTCTGATAAGTTAGTCTGATGCATCATTCACCCCCAAAAGAGTTTCAACTATCAAATCGTAATCAACTCCCCCGTTTTCAACGGTTTCATCTTCAACCGATGCAGTGACATAAAAGGCGATTTCAATCTCTTCCCTGGATTTAGTTGTTCGTCCTAAGAGTTTTCCCAAAAAAGGAGCAGATTTACTGGCTTTTGAAATTTCTTGCTGATAGAGACTGCCGGCTAGAACAGGAACCCCATATTCTACTGTAACTTTTGTCTTAAGCAGTCTTTCCGATGTAGGCGGCGGATTACCGGAACGCTGGGAAAGATCTACACCCCGTTTGGATAATGCGGCGGAAAAATCCAGTGTTATTTCGTCATCTGAATGACACCTGCCGGCAATATCCAGTATTAATCCTGAAGTAAGTTCCCGGGTTACCCCTTTTATAACCGCCTTACCGGAATCGGGATCAATTTCAGAATCCCGGTACCTGTAGGTATCGGTATTTGTAAAGCTGATCTTTTCTCCGGATAAGCCCGTCAGGGATATATCCGCAAGCACTGAAGCGCGGTTCTCTGCCATGTCGGAGGAGAGGGAAAAGGCAAAGGCATAGCCGAAAGTGGTGATTATATTAAAATTAAGAGATAGTAACTCCCCGAGAGATCCTAGAATCACATTTCTATAACCACGTGCGATGGAAGAATTTTCGAATTGAAACTTTTTCCCCGTATCCGCCGTGCGGGTATAACGGATAATAAGCACCTTGTAATTGATAAGGGGTTCTTTTTTATCAGCAAACCCAACTTGCATGATCATCTCCCGATATGCTTTCTCAGTACCTAGATGAAAAAGAAGTGATTCCCCCGGGCCCGGAAAAAGATTTTTTCTGTTAAATAAAGGAGGGGGATTCGCGAGCAATTCTTGCGAGGTAATATAGTTAAGATAAATAGGCCGAACAGATTGATTTTGCAATTCACTGGTTTCGGGTAAAGCATTAAGGATATTTCTGAGCAGCTTGAACTCTTCCTGCATACCAATGAAGATTAGTTTGCCCCCTGGTTCATCTATAATAAAATTTCCCTCAAATAGGGACCTGGGTATTCTTTCCAATATTCCAGTTATTTGATTTGGACTTAGATCCTGCGTAAAAATCTCTTTAAATCGGTCTTCATCATGTTTTCTTGTTTTGGGCAGAAGATAAGTGATTTCATCTTTATACCTAATCAAACCTCCGCACCACTCCGCAATATATTTGATTAATTCAGTAAAAGTCTCACATCTTCCATTAAACCCGTCCATGAGAGTACGTTTATCTAAAAGGGATACATATTTCTTTTTTTCTTCAGAAAATATCAACCGCAGCACTTCATAAAGTGTAGCTTTTGTTACTTTCAAATTATGGATTCCATCTTTAATATCATAGATAATATTTTTCTGCGCTGCCTGAGGAGCATTAGGTAACTGTTCCCGTATTCTGAAGAAAGAATTAGTTTTTTCCAAATAAAATTCAGAATACTGAGCTGCTACAATAGTCAGCAATTCTTCAAGGGAAACATGCTGCTCACTAAGGTAAAGTTTTTTCCGGGGAAACGGATCAAAGGCAATGGTTTTATTCAGTTTATTACTCAATTTTCTTAAAAATAATTCCGGTTCGACACCGGATACCTGAACGTTGATTAAATCACTCTCTTTTGTATCAATTTTTATTCTGGAGATATGATAAATACCATTTTCTAAATCATAGTAAAGATTTTGAGACTTTAAGAATGAGAAAAAAGCTTGCGCGTAATCCTTATTAGAGAAAGTGAAAGCAGCTTTTCCCTCTACCGTTTCATCCCAGGTGAGAGAATAATCCGTCATTGCGCCAAATGTAAGGAGAATATCGGTGATTTTTTGATTGTTAAATTCAAGAGATTGGAATAGTTTATCTTCACCATACCCAATAGATCCAATAATCACCAGTATAAGTACAAAGGTTTTTTTCATGTTATTATTCCGACAATAATTGTCAGCATTTCTGCTAACGCGGCTGCGCATACGCACAGCCCCAACGGTAATTTTTCTTTCTCCTTGATTCCTTTAAACAGGAAAAGTAAGGCCCCGGAATATATGAGTATTCTAAAAAAACTGTTCGTCCCGAATGAAGCTGACATATATCCCGCAAGTTTGGCATCCCCAAGTCCGGTCAATCCCGCGTTTCCTCCTGTTACCAACGCAAAGAGGAAGAATCCGATGAAAAACATAATCACCGTACCTAAGGGAAAGTTACCCGAAAGAAGTCCTCTAATTCCCAATAGAAGCGCGGTTCCACCTAAGGTAATCCAATTAGGAATCCTTAAAACCCGGATATCTTCAAAAAAGGCATATGTAATTACACCTAAGTTCAAAGGTATTTCCGCTAATTCCATTACTCCTCCTTATGGGAGGCAATTCTAAATTGCAAATTTAGAATTGCTGTCCTTATGGTTTATCTTACCCTGCATCTTTCATAACGGGTTTTTTTTCATATCTGCTTCAAAAAGAATGATTTTTTTTATACAAGTGAGCGGGTCCCCGCTCCCTTAGGCAGGCGGCATAGGTGGAAAGTAGTTGACAAAACACAATAAATTTATGACATTAAGAATCTGTTTAAAGGCTTGGTGGATGTAGTTCAGTGGTAGAGCGCCAGATTGTGGTTCTGGTTGTCGCGGGTTCAAATCCCGTCATCCACCCGGATACCTGTCCCTGAAAGGTCGGGAGTATTACTAACCCGGTTACAATCAGACTGGACAAACCCGGTTGTTTTGTTTACAGTATGGAGCAGACGGTTCACGCCGTCTTTAATCCATGCTGAATTGTTATTCGGGTGTAAGGGTTAAATAAATCATGCGCCTGTAGCTCAGCTGGATAGAGCGCCGGACTTCGAATCCGTAGGTCGCAGGTTCG
>CAZUAE010000004.1:0-122534 GCA_964618265.1 uncultured Spirochaetales bacterium
AGCAAATCATAATCTAATCAATATTTCCTGTCGATATACTAATAAGATCATAAATATAAATCATTATCTTTGAATACAAATAGAATATATGATATATTAATTACTATATTGCAAGTAATTCGGAGGGATAAATAAATGTTAAAAGAAAAGGTTGAATCTGCCATTCAAAATGTAAGGCCGTCTCTACAAGCGGATGGAGGCGATATAGAATTAGTAAGTGTTGATGATAATGGAAAAGTGACGGTAAAACTCAAAGGCGCTTGTAACGGCTGTCCGATGGCTCAGCTAACTCTCAAGCAGGGAGTAGAAAAATATTTAAAAGAAAATATTCCCGAAGTAACGACGGTTGAATCCGAATAATAAAAATCGGAATGAAAAATGGAAAGTAATATTTCAGAAAAAAAAATAATAAACAATATAGAATTATTAAAAAAATTTCCAAAGGTTGAACTACATAGGCATTTGGAAGGTACTTTTTCTCCAAAGACTTTGCATGCTATTTCTATAAAAAACAATCTTCCCATGCCAAAAGATTTCAATGAATTTAAAAAGGCTTGTCAATTTCCGAAAGATTCGAAACCGGATTTTTTAGCTTTTCTTTCTAAATTTAAAAACGATTGGTATCGTTCCTATCAAGACGTTTGGGATATTACTTATAATTCCGTATTGGAAATTAAACAAGATGGTATATTCTATATAGAATTGCGGTTTTCTCCTGAGCATTTTGCATTACAGAATAATTTCAATCGAGAAGAAATAACTAAACTTATTGTTGAGGCAGGTAATAAAGCAGCATCGGAAGCAGGATTTTTCATTCGATATCTTATAACTTTTAACCGCAGTAAACAAAATGAAGAGGAAATGCTGAAACTTTACCGTAAAATTATTTCTCTTGAAATACCTGAAATAGTAGGAATCGATTTGGCAGGAGATGAGTTAAATTTCCCAGCAAGTAATTTTACATCACTGTTCAAGGAAATTCATTCTGACAAAATACTTTCTACTACAATTCACGCGGGAGAGGTATCTCCCCCCTCTGATATATGGAGTGCTATTGAAGAATTGGATGCCGATAGAATTGGCCATGGCACCTCCTCAATACAAGATGAAAAACTTCAAGATTATCTAAAAGATAATAACATCGTTCTTGAACAATGTATTACATCAAATTATCAGACTGGTTCATGGCATGATGAAAAAAACCATCCTTTAGGAAGACTTTACAAAAGAGGGGTACCTGTCACCATAAATTCCGATGATCCATTCATCGAAGATACAGATCTAACGGATGATTACGTAAAAGCAGCTAACTATTTTAACTTTACTTTAGAAGATTTTATAAATTTAAATTTAAATGCAATAAACGGTTGTTTTACATCAGCAAATGAAAAAGAAGTACTAAAAAAGGAATACATACAAAAGGTTAACACCTTTAGAACTTCCATTAAAGATAACGAATAGAATGTTTCACGTGAAACATTCTATTCGTCCTTTGCAATCCGATCGATAGCGACTACAAAATCCGGCTGTCCGATGTTAACTATCTTAACGCCCGTTGCCTGTTTTCCTAAAGCTGGAACTTCCTCAACCCGCAACTTAACGGTATTTCCTTGAGATGTAATTATCATTACATCATCATCTTCTTTTACCGTGAGTATACCAGCTAACTCACCATATTTTTCATTTGCTCTATAAGCAATTTGTCCTTTTGTACCTCGGCCGTGAGTAGAGAAATTTTTATAATCAGTTCTCTTCCCATACCCATTTTGCGTTATTAAAAATAGTTGTTCATTCTCATTAACAGTCACAGCCCCTACAAGTTCATCTCTTGGATTTAATTTTATTCCCTGCACCCCTCGAGATGTTCTTCCCATCGTTCTTATTTTTGTTTCTTCCAATCTCAAGGCATTACCTGATTTTGTAGCCAAAATGATATTATCGTTTCCGCTTGTCAATAACACACTCACCAGCTTGTCGCCCTGATCTAATTTTATACCAATTATTCCCCGGGTTTTTGCATTAGAAAATGAATCTACCGTAACTTTTTTAACAACACCTTTACTTGTCGCTAAAAGGACTGGTTTTTCCGAGGTGAATTTTTCAAGGGGTACCACCGCAGCTATTTCTTCATCGGCAGTAATGGCCAGTATGGTCTTTATGTGCTGTCCTCTTGCGCTTCTTGATGCTTCAGGTATTTCATGAACCTTTAGCCAATAGGCTTTTCCTTCATTTGAAAATATTAAAATATAATCATGAGTAGATGCAATAAATATATCCTGAATAAAATCTTCATCTTTTAATACGGTGGATGAAGATCCTTTTCCGCCGCGTCCTTGCCTTCTATAGGAAGATAATGGAACACGCTTAATGAATCCACGATGAGAAATAAGAACGACCATATCCTCTTTTTGTATTAAGTCTTCGATATTAATTTCTTCTACTTCTTCAGGGATTATTTCTGTTCTCCTGTCATCTCCATATTTATTGGCAGCCGTTAAAGTTTCTTCTTTAATGATATTTAATATCCTATTTTCATCAGCAAGAATTGCCTTTAATTCTTTAATAAGTGCCAATACTTCTTTAAGTTCTTCTATGATTTTTTGAGTTTCTAAACTAGTTAGTTTTTGCAGGCGCATGTCAAGAATAGCTTGGGCTTGTATTTCAGATAATTCAAATTTATCTATTAATCCTTCCCTTGCCTCTTTTACAGTTTTCGAAGCTTTTATTAAAGCGATAACTTCATCAATATTATCCAGGGCAATTTTTAATCCCTGTAAAATATGTGCTCTCTCCTCAGCCTTCTTTAAATCATATTTTGTTCTTCGTATTACAACTTCTTTTCGGTGTTCGATAAAACAACGTACTATTTTAACCAAGGTCAATGTTTCAGGTTTGCCATCTACTAAGGCTAAAGCATTTACATTAAAATTAACTTGGAGCTGAGTATTAGAAAAAAGTTGATTTAATATTATTTTGGGACTGACTCCCTTTTTTAGTTCAATTATAACCCGTAATCCTTCTTTATCAGATTCATTTCTTAAATCGCTTATTCCCTCAATTTTTTTATCCCGAACGAGATTTGCAATCCGCACAATAAGGGTTGATAAATTTACCTGATACGGGATCTCAGTAATGATTATTACATCTCTTCCTGATGGAGTTGTTTCTATTGTGACACGGGAACGTACAACAATTTTACCTCTTCCGGTATTATAGGCGTTATATATACCCCTCTTCCCAAAGATAATACCTCCTGTAGCAAAATCCGGTCCCTGTACATATTTCATTAATTCTTTCAATGTTATATCGGGATCATCAATCATTGCAGCTATAGCATTTGCTGCTTCCTTTAAATTGTGCGGCGCCATATTAGTAGCCATTCCGACGGCTATTCCACTTGCACCATTTATTAAGAGAAACGGAATAGCTCCGGGAAGAACAAGAGGCTCTTTTAGGGTATCATCATAATTGGGACCAAAATCTACAGTTTCCTTGTTAATGTCCCTTAGCATTTCATCTGCTATTTTTGTAAGCCGTGCTTCTGTATATCTCGTTGCTGCTGGAGGATCGCCTTCAATTGAACCAAAATTACCCTGCCCTTCTACCATCGTGTATCGCAAACTAAAGTTCTGAGCCATTCTCACCAGGGCATCATATACACTTAATTCTCCATGGGGATGATATCTTCCTAACACATCCCCAATAATCCGAGCACATTTTTTCGTCGGCCTATCGGAACGTAATCCCATATCATTCATACCGTAAAGAATCCTTCGATGTACGGGTTTTAATCCGTCCCGAACATCAGGCAATGCTCTGCTTACAATTACCGACATTGCATAATTTAAATAAGATTCCTTAACTTCCTCTTCTATTGCTATGGGTATTACTTTTCCAGTCTCTTTAGCCACTTATTTTCTCCTTGGGAATATCACCTTTAAACATCAAGATTGGACACTGACAGAGCGTTTGCTTCAATAAATTCCCTACGGGGTAAAACTTGGTCACCCATAAGGGTGGTGAATATATCTTCTGCTTCGACAAAATCTTCCATTCTTATCTGCATAATATTTCTAGTTTCCGGATTCATGGTAGTATCCCATAATTGATCTGGGTTCATTTCACCTAATCCTTTATATCGCTGTAATTCGATTTTATCCGTCTGTTTTCTTAATTCCTTAATTATTTCATCTCTCCCGCTATCCGTATATGCGTATTCAACAGTCTTACCTGCTGTTATTTTATATAGTGGCGGCATAGCGATATAAATAAATCTCTTTTCGATTAATTCAGGCATGTAACGAAAGAAAAAAGTTAACAATAACGTTCTTATATGGGATCCATCAATATCGGCATCTGCCATAATAATAATCTTATGATATCTAACTTTATTTATATCAAATTCAGATCCAATTCCCGCTCCAAGAGATGTGATAATAGGTTGAAGTTTATCATTGGTAAGAACTTTATCAATTCTTGTTTTTTCTACATTTAACATTTTACCCCAAAGCGGAAGGATAGCTTGAAAATGTCTATCTCTTCCCTGTTTAGCGCTTCCGCCAGCTGAATCTCCTTCAACAATATAGACTTCACACTGTTCGGGATTTTTTTCGGAACAATCTGCAAGTTTTCCAGGCAGAGCCGAACTTTCCAGTAAGCTTTTTCTTCTAGTTAAATCTCTTGCTCTCCTAGCAGCTTCTCTTGCTTTTGCGGCATTAACTGTTTTTTCTAATATGTTTTCTACAACACTTGGATATTCTTCAAAATATGATGTTAGTTTCTCATTTACAAAAGATTCCACAACACCTTTAACTTCTGAATTTCCTAACTTTCCCTTCGTCTGTCCCTCGAATTGCGGATTAGGATGTTTAATAGAAATAACAGCAGTTAATCCTTCCCTTACATCTTCACCGGATAAATTTTCATCTAATTTTTTTTGAAGCTTTGATTTTTTTAGAAAATCGTTTAATGTTCTCGTAAGGGCAGACTTGAATCCTATAAGATGTGTCCCGCCTTCTCTCGTGTTTATATTATTAACAAAGGAAAACATCGTTTCTGAATAGCCATCGTTATATTCTATTGAAACTTCTACCTGTATATTATCTTTTTCTCCTTCAAAATAAATAGGTTCTTTATGGATAGTATTTTTTTTATTGTTCAAGAATTGAACAAATTCTTTCACACCGCCTTCGAATTTAAATATATGCTCTCGCTCTTTTTGTAATCTTTTATCTACAATTTTTATAATAATGCCTTTATTTAAAAATGCTAATTCTCTTAATCGATTTGATAATGTATCGAAACTAAATGTTGTCGAATCAAAAATAGTTTTATCGGGCAAGAAAGTGGTTCTAGTACCCGATAATTCTGTTGGTCCAATTAACTCTACAGGAGCCTCCGGAATACCTTTTCGGTATTTCTGGTAATATTCATTTCCGTCTACAGCTACATTAACTTCACACCATTCAGACAGAGCATTAACAACTGAAACACCTACTCCATGTAATCCACCGGAAACTTTATAACTTTTTTTATCAAACTTTCCCCCCGCGTGGAGCTTTGTCATAACAATTTCTAAAGCACTTATTTTTTCTTGAGGATGTTCGTCTACCGGTATACCTCGACCATTATCTATAACTGTAATAACATCATTTGGAAGAAGTAATACTTGTATTTCTGTACAATATCCGCCTAACGCTTCATCTATACTGTTATCCACAACTTCATAAACTAGATGATGAAGACCATCAGGTCCCGTTGAGCCGATATACATACCAGGACGTTTTCTAACTGCATCCAAGCCTTTTAATACTTGGATATTTTGAGCCGTGTATCTTTCTTGCATAAATTACCTTATGTATCCCGTAGGAAATAGATATGTTTCTTTAATTTCAATTCTACCCATTATACTTTTATATCTTATAAAAGTAAAGAGATTGCAGTCCATATACTAAACACCGCAGTACCATGAATATATTGTGGATAACTTGTTATTTAATAGAGAGAATCGTGTGTATCACTGTATAACTCATCATATAATGTCTCCAATTTATTATATGTTACTATTTTTTATCAATATATTCTAATTTTATACATCTATACGGTTGCTGTTTTTAAATTATAAGAGTATGATCATATCTTATATAAATCAATCATATAATCTTATGCTTGTTAATTTTTTGTGGATTTTTTGTTGATAAGTTAAGTGGGGGTTTTTATGCGTGAAGGTTCTTGGGATTATAGTATATTCTGGAATGAAACATTAAGTCAGTTACAAAGCGAAATATCTGAACAGGAATACGCAATGTGGTTTAACAGGATGGACTACATAAGTTCTTCAGAATCAGAAATTATAATAGGTGTTCCTTCAAAATTTTTTAGTGATCAAGTTCGTCAACGTTACTTACCATCTATTGAACAAAAATTATTTGATCTTTCCGGACATAATATACGCTTAGAATTCCAAGTAAAACATAATGAAATTAATCATACACCTCGAGATATACCTAAAATTTCTACCGAAACGGAACCCGTAGAAATAATAAAATCACCACACCCATTGCTACGGGAAGAGTATACATTTGAAAATTTTGTTGTAGGACAAAATAACTCCTTTGCCGCTAATGCAGCTGTGGCAATTTCAAAAAATCCGGGAACAGCTTATAACCCATGTTTGATATATGGAGGAGTAGGTTTAGGGAAAACTCATTTAATACAATCAATTGGAAATTCAGTACATACAGATTATGATAATAAAAAAATTGTATATGTAACAGCAGAAAATTTTACTAATGAGTTTATTCAATCCATACGGGACAAAAAAACACATCAGTTTAAGAATAAATATAGATATGCTGATGTACTCTTGATAGACGATATACACTTTCTCCAAAAAAAGACAGAAACACAAGAGGAATTGTTTCATACTTTTAATGCTTTATATGATGCTAATAAGCAAATGGTTTTTACTTGTGATAGACCTGTCTCGGAATTAAAGAATCTTATTGATCGTTTACGAAGCCGCTTTGAAAGAGGGTTAAATGTAGATTTACATCCACCATCTTATGAGACTAGATATGCAATTCTTAAGAAAAAAATCGAGAATGCAAATATTTCCATTGAAGAAGATGTTATCAGTTTGATATGTAATAATGTTACAACAAATGTAAGAGATTTAGAAGCTGCTCTTACTAAATTGATTGCGTACGCTGAGCTTGTAAATAAAAATATAACTCTTGATGTTGCTCAAAAACAACTAAGAGATATTTTTTCTAGCCCAAGACAAAGCAATATCACTATTGATCTTATCCAAAGATATGTTGCTGATTACTTTAATCTGTCACATAACGATTTAAAAGGTAAAAAAAGAACAAGGGGAATTGCATTTCCTAGACAGGTAGCTATGTATATTACCCGAGAGATAACCGAATTTTCCACAACAGAAGTTGGCTTAGAGTTTGGGGGAAGAGATCACACAACTGTAATGCATGCCTGTCAGAGAGTAGAAAATAGTATGAAAACTAATCCGACTCTTGAACCGACAATACAGTCTTTAATCAGGAATATTAAAACGCATGGGATAAGTTAGTGATAAATTGTGAGAAACTATATTATCCTTGTGAAAAACATTTTTAAATTGTAGATTTGTTGATAACCTAAACGATTTAACAACAGGTTTTTCTTTAAAATAAATTATTATCTGGTAATGAAATAATGCGGCTATGCACATATCTACAGGCCCTACTATTACTATTACTATTATTTATATATAATAAGTATTAATAGAATACAAAAAGATATCTTTTATAAGGATGTGTGAGTATGAAATTTACATGTAACAAGGAATCTATTCTAAAGGAAATTTCTATCGCCCAAGAGATAATATACTCAAGAAACGCACTGTCTATTTTATCGAATGTATTTTTAGAAGCTGTTGATAATCAGCTTACGATTAAAGCAACTGATCTTAAGGTAGGTTTTCATACTAGTATTCCAGTAGATGTATCAACACCGGGAAGCACAACTGTTTTTTGTGATAAATTTCTAAATATCATACGCTCTCTTCCATCTGGTGAAATAGAATTTAATGAATCAGATGATGCAATTGTAATAAAGCCTCTATTCAAAAAAATTAATTTTAAATTAAAAAGTATTGCTTCTGATAAATTTCCTGAAATTCAGATGATTTCTTCTGAATCTTATTTTACATTGCCTCAATCAGTATTTATTGAGATGATTTCTCAAACATTATTTTCTGTTTCGGATGATGAAACAAGATATTTTTTAAATGGAACTTATTTTGAGAAAGATGATGATAAATTGATCATGGTTGGAACAGATGGTAAGCGATTATCATATATGGAAATGAAACAAGAAAATGATGTTCCTAATTTTAATGGTATTATAATACCTCCTAAAGTTTTGAATATGATCAAAAAGCTTTCATCAGGAGAAGGGAATTTTTCTATTGCGATAACTGAAAAAAATATATTTATAGAGTTTGAAAACCATAAGATTTCTTCGGCATTGATAGATGGTCAATTTCCAAATTATAAAAAAGTGATTCCAAGAGAACAAGTCTATAGTGCATCGGTAAATAAAGATGAATTATTAGAAGCCATTCGAAGAATCTCAATTTTAGTTGAGCAAAAATCAAGAAGAATATATTTGAAATTAGGTAAAGGTAGCATTACTTTACATTCAGAAGAAAATGAAATTGGTAATGCTGTTGAAGAATTATCTTGTGATTATGAAGGCGAAGATATCTCCTTTGCATTGAATTACCAGTTTTTAATAGACCCTTTAAAGGTAATAAAAGACGAAGAAATTACGATTCATTTCTCAGATTCAAGTAAAGCAGTAAGTATATTTTCACCCGAAGAGAAAAACTTTTTTCATATTATTATGCCTATGCATGTTGATTAATAATGAGTTTTAAATATGTCTCATTTACTAATTTTAGAAATATAAAAAATCAAAAAATTAATACAGATGCTAATGAGATTTTTTTAGTTGGGGAGAATGGGCAAGGGAAGTCTAATTTTCTTGAATCTATATATTATTTAAACTATGGTTCCTCGTTTAGAACATTTTTCGATAAAGATGCTGTAAACTATAATGAAAAGTTTTTTACTGTCAAAGGTGTTAAAGAATATGATGATAATATTCAACGGGAAATAGTTGTTTCTTATAGTAATGAAAGTAAAAATATTTTGTTAGATGGTAAGAAAATTAAAGATAGAAAAAAGTTAGTTGATATTAATCCTTGTATTGTTTTTTGTTATGATGATATTAAATATATTAGCGGTGGTCCTTCCTTTAAAAGAAAATTTATTGATCAAACAATATCACTTTTTGATTCATTATATTTAGATAACTTAAGAAATTATTATAAACTTCTTAAGATGAGAAACTCTGCACTAAAAGATAACCGGACTGATATTATTAATGCAATTGATCATAATTTAATACAGTCTGGATTATATATACAAAATTCAAGAAAAAATTTGATTAAAAGTATAGATAGTATATTTAGTAATTTGTTTAATAAACTATCAGGAATTCCACAAAAATTAAAAGTAGTTTATTTCCCATCTTGGAACATAGGTTTTGATTTCAAGGAAATAAAGAATAAGATGGTAAAAAATATCTATCAGGATAAGCATTGGAAAACAACAACGAGTGGACCGCATAGAGATAATTTCAAATTTTTCTTGGAAAAAAATGATTTTTTAAAATCAGCATCTACCGGCCAGATAAGATTGTTAGCATTACTTTTAAAGGTAGTTCAAGCTAAAATTTTTGTGAATATAACTAAAAAGTATCCAATTATCTTAATGGATGATGCACTTCTTGAATTGGATGTCAAAAAACGTATAATTTTTTTTGAAATTATTCCCGTTTATGATCAAGCCTTTTTTGCATTTCTTCCTGATGAGCCATTTAATAAGTACGCGAAAGATAGTACAATAATCTATAAGGTAGATTCTGGGGAAATATATGAATATGGAAAAAGCTAGTGACCTGCTAAAACAGATTTTTGATAATTTCAATAGTTATGAGAAAGGCCAAACATATATTGATTTTTTTTCATCTTGGTCAAAAATTGCAGGATTAGATCTATCATCTCATACAAATATTTCCGATATAAGAAATGGATTCCTTATTGTGCAAGTTGATCATCCAGGCTGGATGCAGATGTTGCAAATGAAACAGAATTATATCATTAATCAAGTGAAAAAAAGATATCCTGAATTAGGTATCAACGCTATAAGTATACGCTTGGTGAATAAGAAAAAATGGTCCCAGTCGAATGATGAGTCAAAAAGTGATATTGATACAACAGAAAGTAAATCGGAGACAATTGAATGCGCTCCTATTGAGATAGAAGACGAAAGGCTTAAAGGAGCGTTAGACAGATTAAGAAAAAATATAAACAAAAGAAGATAACAACAGGCAGATTTTTAAGAATACATCTTTGCAGCAAATCTAAATAGTAAATTTCAGCAATTTCCGGTGATCTCATTCGCATCAAAATTAATAAATTGTTTTTATACAAGCAATTACATGAAGCGGCATCACCGGAAATTGCTGTGTGAATTTAGATTTGCCTTCTTTCTAAAATAAAAAAAGGTATTCTCATTTTATTCGATTATTTTTATGGTTAATTATAGAAAATTATGCTGTTTTTGTTGTCTGATGGGATAAAATGAGAATTCCTCAATCCTTTGTTTTCTTGGTTGACAAGGGATTTTATGATTCGTATACTACCATACCTTAATAAAATAAATTTGAGCAATCGATTCCTAAAATCCATAGGAGGATTTTTTAACATATGAAAAGAACATATCAGCCAAGCCGGGTCAAAAGGAACCGAAAATTTGGTTTCCGGGCACGTATGAAAACGAAGAAAGGACGACTAGTTTTAAAGAGACGGAGAGCTAAAGGGAGAACTAAGTTATCCGTATCTGATGAAAAAAAACCTTACTAAAAAGGAGCGGTTAAGCGGTAAAAACGATATATCTAATGTATTTTCCGCTGGTAAAATCTTATCAGTTAATGGAATGAAACTTGTTTATAAGAAGAATCAATTTGATTATAACAGAGTTATGATAATTCCAAGAAAAAAATTTGGAAGGTCAGTGGATCGAAATAAAATTAAAAGAATAATGCGGGAAATATATAAAAATCTAAAGAGTTATTTGCAGCCTGGATATGATTTAGTGTTTATTGTTTTTCCGGGAGAATATAATTATGGGAGAAGATCAGAACAAGCAAAAGTTCTTCTCAAGAAAGCCGGTATTCTTATCGGGAATTAAAAGAATAGTGCTCTATGTATTGCTTGGAGTAGTTTATTTATATCGTCATTTAATCTCCCCAATTTTACCCAAATCTTGTCGTTTTTACCCAACGTGTTCATCGTATAGTCTTACTGCCTTAAAAAAATACGGTCCAGGTAAAGGAATCCTATTGAGTGTAAAAAGGATAGCTAAATGCCATCCGTTTCATCCTGGTGGATTTGATCCGGTTCCCTGAATCAAAGGCGAATTTAGTAAGCACTTTAAAACTATTTCCCATTAGGAGGATAAATGGACAAGCGATTACTCTTTGCGGTAGTATTATCAGTTATTGTTATAAGCATTGGATTCATGATACAGAATCTATTTTTTGCTCCAGAACCTACTGCTATTCCGGAAAGAGAGTTTATTGAAGAAGATGCGGGAGAAATAGAACCACAAGTTTCCGAAGATCAAGACACGATAGATATCCCTGAAGAAACTGAGTTTGTAGAAGGAACTGTTGAAAGCCTAAAAGCTCTGAATCAAGATAAAATAGAATCTAAAGAATTAAGATATCCGCTTGATGAAGATTCTTCAGATACTATGAGAGTGATTTTGAGTAATCGAGGCGGTTCAATAAAATCAATAATTTTGCCGCAATATGAGAATGTAGAAATGATCCTTCCGAAGGAAAATTCGGTTTCAACTTTCAACTTATATCCCGGAACAAAACGAGAAAATCCTATCGATGATTTGTTCTATGTCACTCGATCATCTTCACAATCAAATGTAATTGAATTTTACCAAGATTTTTTACCTCCCGGAAATGAACAACCATTAAGGATTATAAAAAGATATACTTTCCAACCGAATGAATACCTGTTTCGCTTGGAAGTTGAAATACAAAATAGTGTTAATGATTATATACCGTTAGATTATGAGGGATATTCATATAGTATAGGTGTTGGACCTCAAATAGGTCCGGAGTTTGATAAACTAGATGGACGTAATGAATATCGTAAATTTCTTTATTTTGCTGGCGGTAAAGATAAAGGAAAAAATCTTAGACAGAATGATAACTACATTATACCAAAGGAACCTGAATGGTTTGGTGTTATCGGTAAATATTTTGAAATATTAACTATTCCGAATTTAACTGATTATCGCGGAGTTTTCTCTACAGTAAGTAAAGATAGCGGCATAGATGTTAGTCATCGTTTTTATGTTGATCGTCCTATTATTAAAAGCTCTGTACAGAAAGATACATATCTTTTTTATGTCGGTCCTAAAACCGGAAGTGTTTTAAAAAGATATAATGAAGCAAATACTAATAGTTTCGGTGTTAGCGGTTTACAATTAGATGAATCTCTCTCTTCAAGGCCTCTTATTGGATGGTTAGAAAATATACTTATATTTTTTCTAGATATTTTTTATAAAATTATTCCAAATTATGGTGTCGCAATTCTTCTATTAACTGTTTTGGTTAAATTGATTCTGTTCCCGCTTACAATGAAAAGCTCAAAGTCTACAAAAAAAATGTCGGAACTGACGCCAAAACGGAAAGAAATTGAAGAAAAATATAAAGATAACGCTGCAAAAAAGAATCAAGAGCTCGCTGATTTATATAAGAAAGAAGGGGTTAATCCGCTTGGTGGATGTTTACCTCTTTTATTACAGTTTCCGTTTTTTATCGCTATGTATGGCGTATGTAATAATTATTTTGAGTTAAGGGGTGCAACATTTATTCCTGGATGGATTACCGATCTATCGTCACCCGAATCGATATTGACATTACCGTTTTCATTGCCTTTTCTTGGAGAAGCTCTTAGGCTCTTGCCAGTAATATACGTTACAACACAGATTCTTTCTAGTAAATTAACGCAAGCACCCGGCAGTTCTCAAACTAAAAATATGCGTATTATGGCCTACGCACTTCCGCTTGTTTTCTTTTTTATTCTATACAATGTTCCTTCGGGACTGCTTATTTATTGGATTCTCTC
This sequence comes from uncultured Spirochaetales bacterium, assembly GCA_964618265.1. Taxonomy (GTDB): domain Bacteria; phylum Spirochaetota; class Spirochaetia; order CAYLLE01; family CAYLLE01; genus CAYLLE01. The sequence continues at coordinate 13,280 of CAZUAE010000004.1, forward strand.
TAATACACTAACAGCAGGTCAACAATTTTATATTAATAATTTTTATCACGGTAAAAATAAGGGTGATAACCCCCCCAAACAAATGAGAAAAATAAAATAGCTAATGCGGAGGAGATAAAATGATTAAAGAGTTTGAAGGAAAAACCGAACAGGAGGCTATAGATAATGCCATTTCTGCCCTTGGATTAAATAAAGATGAAATTGATGTAGAGATAGTTGATAAGCAAAAAAGCGGGCTTTTCTCACTAAAGAAAAAAGTTCTAATTCGCGTATATGTGGAAGATGAAAAAAATGATGCATTTCAAGGTGGATCGTATGATGACAAACCTTTAGAAAAAAGCATAGAACCGGAAAATGATTTCGAACATGCAATATTAGATTTTATAAATAATGTCACAAAAAAGATGGGGTATCCCGCTAACAGTACAATAGCTGAACGCAATGAAAAGAAACTTGTTGTAAGAATTAACTCTAATCATTCAGGAATTCTGATAGGAAAAAAAGGGAAAAACCTGGATGCTCTCCAAGTACTAGCAAATGTTATAGCTAATAAGATTAATGGAAATGAAATAAAAGTTATCCTCGATAGTGAAAACTATAGGCTAAAACGGGAGGAAGCTTTAATAAGAATGGCAAAAAAAGTAGGAGAACAAGTAACCAATACAAAAACTTCAAGGCTATTAGAGCCTATGAATCCTTTTGAACGGAGGCTAATTCATACAACACTAAGTGAAGTGGAAAATATAGAAACAAAAAGTGAGGGAGAAGGGCTATTAAAACAGGTTAGAGTAATCTATAAAAACGAATAGTAACATTGTGGATAACTTGTGAAATAATTATTAAAATTTGTCCCTTTTTATACTGGATTATCAGCTATATAATGAATGTACTATCCTTTACAAGTTATGGTCTATTTTTAGGGTGGAATTACTAACATTTTTCCTTGTTTGTGTATTGTAATCATATATAGAGGGTGTTTAATAGACGAAGTTTTTACTTAAATAATTTTTAAAACAAGGTAAAAAAATTGTGTATAGAATCATTTTGTGGAAAACTTGTGGAGAATATTAGTAATTCAGAATGATGGATTAACAAAGCATAATTTATTGCCTATATTAATATAAACTTTCTAAGGATGGTTATGAAAAGGACACCTATTTATAAATGGCATAAAGAAAACTCCGGTACTTTAATTAATTTTGAGGGATGGGAATTACCGGTTTACTATTCTCAGGGCTCTATTAAAGAGCATCATCTTGTTAGGAATTCAGTAGGTTTATTTGATACCTGTCACATGGGAAGATTCGAGATCACCGGTAAGGACGCAAAAGCTTTTTTAGATCATGTTTTGACTAAGAATATTGATAAAATATCTGATTTTGGGTCAGGATATTCACTCATATGTAATGAAGATGGAGGAATACTTGATGATTTATTTGTTTATAATCTTTCTTCTAAATGGATCACTGTTGTAAATGCATCAAATACCAATAAAGATTATTCATGGTTTAAAAAGCAAATATTAAAATATGATGCAGTAATAAAGGATATTACAGCTGATACCGGTATGATTGCTGTTCAGGGGCCAAATGCTATTAACTTACTAAATTCATTATTTGATATCGATATTTGGAAAATTAAAAGATTTCATGTTCTTAAAACGAATTTCAACTCCTATGAATTGCTAATATGTCGGACAGGTTATACCGGTGAAGAAGGTGTAGAGATTATAACATCTTCCCAAAGTGTAAAACAATTGTGGGAAGATATTATAAAGCATGGAAATGATTTAGATTTTGAGGCGGGTCCTGCGGGTCTGGCGGCAAGAGATAGTTTAAGATTTGAAGCAGGTTTTCCTTTATATGGCCATGAACTTAATGAAAACATTCAACCAACTCAAGCAAAGTTAAAATGGGCCTGTGATTTTAAAAAAGATTTTATTGGGAAAAATGCAATTATTAAAAATATGAAAGAAGGATATGAACAAAAATTAACTACGTTTGCTATGTTGGAAAAAGCAGTCCCGAGAGAAAATTTTATCGTTTATAATGAAAAAGATGATAAAATTGGCCACGTAGCTTCAGGGATGTATGCACCAACGATTGAAAAATTTTGTGGAAATGCCTATGTTAAAGAAGAATATGCAGCTAAAGATAAAGTTTTTTACATCGGAATAAGAAACAAGAAATATAAAGCAGAGACTGTAAAGTCTCCTTTATATATTCCTGTTTACAGAAAGAAAAGATAGGAGGAACCTATGACTTTTGACAAAGAGGCTAAGTATCAGGATTCTCATGAATGGATTCGCCGGGAGGGGGGCAATTTTGTGTGTGGTATCTCTGATTATGCACAAGATAGTCTTGGTGATATTGTATTTGTGGAGTTTCCTGAATTGGGTACCAAGTTTAAAAAAGGTGATTCATTCGGTGTCGTCGAGAGTGTAAAAGCAGCGAGTGATGTTTATATGCCCATAGATGGAGAAATTGTTGACATAAATAACAAGGTTGAGGAAAATACTGAAATAGTCAACCAGGATCCATTTGGAGACGGATGGCTTATAAAGATAAAACCAAGTGACAGCTCTCAAGTTGAAGATCTTATGACAGCAGATAAGTATGAAGAATATACAAAAACCTTAGACTAAAATGGCATCTTTCATACCTAATATCCGAGAGGATAGAGATAAAATGCTGGCCCGTCTTGGGCTAAAGAATATTGATGAATTATTTGATGATATTCCTAAAGATAAGCGCTTTCCTTCTATTAAGATTCCGGAAGGAAAATCAGAAATTGAAATCTACCAAGCAATTAATAATCATCTTAGTTACGAAGATAAACTATCATCATATGATTGTTTTTTAGGTGCGGGATCCTATAATCATTTTATACCGGCAATCGTTGACTCATTAGCCTCTCGAGGTGAATTTACAACTGCATATACTCCGTATCAACCTGAAGCAAGTCAAGGAACACTTCAAGCGATTTTTGAATATCAAAGTATGGTTTCTGACCTGATCGGTATGGATGTTGTAAACGCATCACATTATGATGGTGCAACAGCAATGGCAGAAGCCGTTCTAATGAGTATACATCAATCTAGGAATAAAAGAAAAAAAGTATTTTTATCAAGATCAATTCATCCTGAATATTTATCCGTTGTAAAAACATATACAAAATATATTGATATTGAAATATGCATATATGATGATAAAGATTTAAACCTAGATACACTTGCGAAAAAGGCCGATGACAACACCGCCTGTTTAGTTATCCAGTACCCGGATTTTTTTGGCAGATTTCAAAATTTACATGGATTAGCAGATAAACTTCACAAGGTTGGAGCATTACTAGTTGTGCATACAGATCCTATTGCTTGCGGGCTTTTTAAGAGTCCCGGGTATTATAATGCTGATATTGTTACCGGCGAAGGACAGGTATTAGGTAATCCAATGAACTTCGGCGGTCCTTATCTTGGGATTTTTGGTTGTAAGAAATCCCTGGTTCGCAAAATGCCCGGCAGAATTGCAGGTAAAACAACGGATCGGAATGGTAAAGAGGGATATGTTTTAACACTGAATACCAGAGAACAGCATATAAGAAGGGAAAAAGCGACCAGTAATATTTGTACTAATCAGGGGTTAATAGCACTAAGGGCGGCTATTTATTTAGCTGCAATGGGTAAAGCCGGTCTTAAGAGGATCGGAGAGCTTTGTTTTCATAAATCTCATTACGCAGCTTCTCAAATAAATGGTATTCCCGGATGCTCTGTAGATATGGAAAAACCTTTTTTTAAGGAATTTGTTATCACATTACCTCATGAAGCTAGCAGAATAATTAAAAATCTTTCAAAAAAACATATTTTCCCTGGAATAGAGCTTAGTTCTTTTTTTCCTGATATGAAGAATAAACTTTTAACTTGTATAACAGAAATGAACTCAAGGGAACAGATAGATAGATTGATTGATGGAATAAAGGGTGAATTAACATGAAGGAGATAAAAATTAATGATCTCTGGTCTTTAAGCAGTCCTGGAAGAGTTGCTGTTACCTTGCCGGGAAATGATGTTCCGGAAACTCAACAGCCCCAAGCTTTATTAAGGGAAGATGAGGAGACATTAGACCTTCCTGAGGTAAGTGAATTAGATGTTGTAAGACATTATACAAAACTTTCTCAGCAAAATTTTAGTATTGATACCCATTTTTATCCCTTGGGATCCTGTACTATGAAATATAATCCTAAAATAAATGATGTAATAGCATCTGCCGCTGAATTCAGGAATGCTCATCCATATCAAATTAATACAGGCATAGAAAATGGAATTTTGACATTTCTATATCAACTGCAGCAGTATTTAGCAGAAATAGCTGGATTTAAAGAAGTTAGTCTCCAACCGGCAGCCGGCGCACAAGGAGAATTATCCGGTGTGATGATGATAAAGTCGTTTCATATGGAAAATGGCGATCATGACCGTATAAATATGCTGATTCCCGATAGCGCTCATGGTACTAATCCTGCTTCTGTGGCTATGTGTGGATTTAAAGCGGTAGAAATACCCTCGGATAGCAGGGGTAATGTTGATATTAGTGCTTTAAAAAAAGTAAGTGATGAAAAAACAGCCGGAATTATGATTACTAATCCAAATACTCTAGGATTATTTGAAGAGCAAATACTGGAGACGATTCAAATAGTGCATGATTGCGGTGGCTTGGTATATGGAGACGGTGCAAATTTAAATGCCATAATGGGAAAGGTTAAACCAGGAGATTTAGGTATCGATGTTATGCACTTTAATCTTCACAAAACTTTTAGCACTCCACATGGCGGCGGAGGGCCAGGCGCCGGGCCAGTCGGAGCTGGAGATATACTGAAAGATTACTTACCTGGGCCTATAGTAATGGAAAATGACGGCCAGTATGTTTTTAAAATGCCAAAAAAAAGTATTGGAAGGGTAAAGTCTTTCTACGGTAATTTTGGTGTTCTGCTTCGGGCCTGGGTATATATAACAATGAACGGCTCTGAGGGCTTAAATTCCATTGCTGAAAATGCGGTATTAAATGCTAATTATCTTAAGGAGTTGCTATCTGATATTGTTGTTCCAAAATATAACCGTAAATGCATGCATGAATTTGTAATACGGGGAGATATTGTAGAAGGGATATCTACAATGGATATTGCAAAATCTCTTATTGATAAAGGATTTCATCCTCCAACTATTTATTTCCCTCTCATCGTTAAAGAAGCTATGATGATAGAGCCTACAGAAACAGAAAGCCGAGAAACATTAGAGTCCTTTTCTCAAGCATTTCATGAAATAGTGGACTTAGCAAATAAAGATCCGTCTTTGCTGCATAATGCACCTCTTTCTACGCCTGTTTCCCGGCTTGATGAGGTTAAAGCCGTTAAAAATCCTATTCTTACGCATAAGAGGAATTCTCAGTTTAATCCTTAAGCCAATAGAGAGGGGCACGATTTCCATGAAAAGGCGTAAAATAATGCAGCCGCTTTCAGAAATTAGATAATTTTGGAAGAGCCTCAATTTTATCTTATGAAGAAGGCAATGCTAAATTGCAAATTGAGAATTGCTGTAAACAAAAAAATACATCTGGAAATTAATGTGTTTCTTTACTACAATTCGGATTATTATAATTAACTCGGAGTGAATGCAATGGAGAAAAAAGAATGATAGAATATAAAATTAAAGACATTAGTCTTGCTGAATGGGGAAGAAAAGAAATCGATATTGCCGAGAAGGAAATGCCCGGCCTTATGTCGGCACGGGAGAAGTTTGGGAATGAAAAACCTTTAAAGGGAATCCGAATCACCGGAAGTCTTCATATGACAATACAAACAGCTGTACTCATCGAGACCTTGATCCATTTAGGTGCCGAAGTTCGTTGGGCCAGCTGTAATATTTTTTCTACTCAAGATCATGCCGCAGCTGCTGTTGTGGCGGGAAGCAATGGCTCTGCTGAAAATCCTTCAGGTGTCCCGGTATTTGCTTGGAAGGGAGAAACCATTGAGGAATATTGGGAACTCCTTTTTAGTGCATTGAATTTTCCTGAGGGAGGCGGACCGAATTTAGTTGTTGATGACGGAGGAGACGCTACCTTGATGCTGCACCTTGGTTATCGTGCTGAAGATAACCCCTCTATTTTAGATAATCCCACAGACTCAGAAGATGAAATTGCTCTTTTTAAAATTTTAAAAAGAATTCTTAAAACAGATGGTTCTTTCTGGCATCGTGCGGTTCAGGATTGGAAAGGGGTTTCTGAAGAAACAACCACGGGAGTAAATCGTCTTTATAAAATGGCCAAAGAAGGAACTCTTTTGGTTCCGGCAATAAATGTAAACGATTCGGTTACTAAAAGTAAATTTGATAACCTTTACGGCTGCCGTGAATCATTATTAGACGGAATTAAGAGAGCCACTGATGTAATGATTGCTGGGAAAATTGCTGTTGTTTGCGGTTATGGCGACGTTGGAAAAGGATCAGCTCAAAGCCTCAGAGGAATGGGTGCTCGTGTAATAGTAACGGAAATAGATCCAATATGTGCTCTGCAAGCAGCAATGGCAGGTTTTGAAGTAAAAACAGTAGAAGATACGCTTGGAGAAGGAGATATTTACGTTACCTCCACAGGAAATCGAGACGTTATTACGATAGATCATATAAGTAAAATGAAGGACCAAGCGATAGTATGTAATATTGGTCATTTTGATAATGAGATACAGGTAGGTAAGCTGGAAACGTACCCGGGTATAAAAAAGATAAATATTAAACCGCAGGTAGATAAATATATTTTTCCCGACGGACACGAAATATATATGCTTGCGGAAGGCAGACTCGTTAATTTAGGCTGTGCAACTGGGCATCCTTCTTTTGTCATGTCCAATTCATTTACTAATCAGGTACTCGCTCAAATTGATCTATGGAAGAATAGAGAAAAATATAAATCCGCTGTATATACCTTATCAAAAAAACTTGATGAAGAAGTTGCCAGACTCCATCTAGATAAAATTGGAGTAAAACTAACTAAATTAACAGATGAACAAGCTGATTATATAGGTGTTGATAAGGCAGGACCTTATAAATCAGATCATTACCGCTATTAAATAATTTCCAATACTTTTATACTCATCATTATTATATCTGGAGGAATGAAAAAATGAGTAATAACAACCGCAATTATCTATTTACCTCAGAATCAGTTTCGGAAGGACATCCTGATAAAATATGCGATCAGGTATCAGATGCTGTACTTGATGCCTGTTTAAAGAATGATCCTAATTCCCGGGTTGCTTGTGAGACATTTACCACAACTGGAATGATATTGGTTGGAGGAGAAATAACAACAACTGATTATATTGATATACAGTCAATAGCTAGAGGGGTAGCCAAAAAGATTGGGTACGATCATCCCGAATATGGTTTAGATTTTGAGTCCATGGCGGTTATGAATACGATACATTCACAATCCCCAGATATTTCTCAAGGTGTATCCGGAACAGGACTCTTTAAAGGAGAACAGGGGGCTGGAGACCAAGGAATGATGTTTGGTTTTGCCTGCAAAGAAACTCCTGAGTTAATGCCGGCTCCAATAACATATGCACATCAAATACTAATGACTGCCGCGGATATGAGGAAAAACGGCACATTGACTTGGCTTAGGCCTGATAGTAAAAGCCAGGTTACTATAGAATATGAAGGACACAAGCCTAAGCGTATTGATTCGGTAGTTGTAAGCCATCAACACGATGAAACAATCAGTTATGATGAACTTAAGGAAAGCATCATTGCATATATAGTAAAGCCAGTTCTTGAACCGAGTAATCTTATAGATAACAATACCAAATTTTATATTAATCCGACAGGGCGTTTTGTTATTGGAGGACCCCATGGTGATTCCGGTTTAACGGGAAGAAAAATTATTGTTGATACATACGGCGGAATGGGCCGTCATGGGGGGGGAGCATTTTCTGGTAAAGACGCCAGCAAGGTCGATAGATCCGGGGCTTACATGGCTCGATATGTTGCTAAAAATGTTATTGCAGCAGATTTAGCAGAAAGGGTGGAAGTAGAAATAGCGTATGCGATTGGTGTGCCGTTTCCTGTTTCAGTCATGGTTGATACATTTGGAACCGGTACAATTCCTGATGAGAAAATTGAAAAGGCAATAAACAAGGTATTCGATCTTTCTCCCGCTGGAATCATTTCGAGACTGGATTTGAAGAAACCTGTCTTTCAGGATACGGTTAACTATGGTCATTTTGGAAGAAAGGGCTTTAATTGGGAGAAAATAGATAAAGTTGATGAATTAAAGAAAGAAATTAAATAATTTTAAAAAAAATTTTATAGTTTTTGAAGCAAAACGCATTTTTTTCCCGTAATCATATATAGGAGGAGGGAAAAAATGAATGCTTTTGGTTCGAAAATAGGCATTAAAGATTTTGAAATTGATAGGGAAAATCAAATCCGATTATTGATTGACCTGTATCTCCATCTATTATGTGAAAGGGAGTTTGAAAAATCCAAAAGGGTGATTGATTTATTAAAACGGTTTTATTCATAAAGGATTGAAATGTGATTATTAAAATAAATACTTTTCCCCGTGCTGCTTTGGTGGGTAATCCATCAGATGGGTATCATGGGAAGACAATTGCATTTACCTTTACAAATTTTCACGCGGAAGTATTATTGTATCAAACTCCGGAACTAGAAATACTTCCCAGTAAGCGTGACCACTCTATCTTCTCAAGTATCAGAGATCTTGTGAGTGATGTGAACCTTTACGGATATTATGGAGGCATAAGGCTCCTAAAAGCTGCGGTTAAAAAATTTTTTGATTACAGTACCGAACGCTCCATAGAAATTGACAACAGAAATTTTACCATACGCTATAGTAGTACTATCCCTAACCGGTTAGGGTTAGCAGGTTCCAGCGCCATTATTACAGGAGCATTTAAAGCGATGATGGCCTTTTATTCTATAGATATCCCTAAGCCGATTTTGGCTAACTTAATACTGTCTGTAGAAACAGAAGAACTAGGCATACCAGCTGGGCTCCAAGATAGAGTAGCACAGGTTTATCAGAGTCTTGTCTACATGGATTTTTCTAAGCCGTATTTTGACAAGTATGGTTATGGTAAATACGAATATTTGGACCCAAATAAATTAAAAAATGTATATATTGCATACAGAGCTGATTTATCAGAAGGAACGGAAGTATTACATTCTAATTTAAGAGAAAAATATCTTCAGGGAAATCAAGAAGTTTACAATGCAATTGATCGATGGGCAGAAATTACTGATATAGTACGGGAAGAATTAGAGAAAAATGATGCAAAAATCGGAGATTATTTAAATGAAAATTATAACCTGCGCAAAAAAGTTTGTACTGTTAGTGAGATGAATCACACAATGGTTATGACGGCTAGATCAATAGGAGCAACCGCAAAATTTACTGGATCCGGAGGCGCAATTATTGGAACCTATGAAGACGAAACTCAATTTAAAAAATTACAGCATGAGATGAAGAAAAGAAATGTTGAAGTCATAAAACCAACAATTAGCTCCCGAGAGTGATTTATAAAATAAGGATTCTAAAAATGGTTAAAAAAGCAGTAATTCCTGCAGCAGGCTTTGGTACTCGATTCCTACCGGCTACAAAATCTCAGCCGAAAGAGATGCTTCCTGTGGTTGATACACCTACAATCCAGTATGTAGTAAAAGAAGCTATTGATTCCGGAATAAATGACATTTTGATGATTATAGGGAAAGGGAAGCGGGCTATTGAGGAACATTTCGATAAAAATTTTGAATTGGAATATCAGTTGGAACAGCAGGGAAAACTGGAAGAACTTGAAATGATAAAATCGATTTCTTCTATGGCGGATATCCATTTCGTATGGCAAAAGGAGCAAAACGGCTTAGGGGATGCAATTAAGTATGCTCAGAATCATGTCGGCAGCGAGCCTTTCGCTGTCCTTTTAGGTGATACTGTTTTAGAGAGCAGTAACTCTATTCCGGTAATCAAACAATTAATGAATGTATATGATCGTTATGAAGAAACGGTTATTGCCTTAGAGGAAATTGAACCTGAAAAGGTAAACCGATATGGCGTGATTAAAGGAAAAGAGATAAATGATGGTGTTTTTCTAATGGAAGACATTATTGAGAAACCTTCAATTGATAAAGCGCCATCAAATTTAGTGGTAGCTTCTCGATATATTTTGACATCAGAAATATTTTCTCAACTCGAACAAATTACTCCAGGAAAAAACAATGAAATACAGTTAACGGACGCACTAAAATCATTGCTTTCAACTAGGGCTATGTACGGATATAAATTCCAAGGAGTACGGCACGATATGGGAAACAAATTGGATTTCTTGAAAACCACTATTCAATTTGCGTTAAAAAGGAAAGATATTGGAAAAGAATTGCGTGAATGGCTGCATAGTTTCTTGGTTCAATCAAAATAAAATGGTATTCTTTATTTAGAAATAATATTTTACATGTGCTATACTATGTAAATTAAAAGAGGAGGAATTACCATGAAAAAACCCTTGGGTTTGATTTTCCTTTTTCTTTTACTCCCTGGATTTACTTATTCACAAGATTTAAGTCCTATTGGAGATGATTTCTCGGTATTTTTCACTGAATTCGGTAATGAAATTGCACCAAATCTTCGGCTGACTTCAATAGCCGGCGGAGGGATTGCCGATGCGGAGATAGGAGAATTTCCCGCGTTTTTCTTCTCTTTTTCCGCAGGAGCATCACTCTCCGGCGGAATTGGAGATTTAATAAGCAATATCTCAGACCGAACGGAACTTTTAGATCCTGCTTCTTTGTTGGATTCAGCTGGTATTTCCGAGGGCAACAAAACCTATGATACTATTACCAGTTTTTTCCCTTATCCATTTTATAGGGCTTCTTTAGGTTTCGGAATTACCGGCGGGTATGAGGTCATGCTGCAGTTTTCTATTTTACCTCAAGCACTATCTAATTCGTTAGCAGGGTTAGCCGGCATAAGCGATGTTGTTCTTAACTCAATGAATGCAGGCGGCCATATTCGAAAAGTGCTAATGACTGAGGGGAAATTGTCTCCTGCTGCCTCAGTAGGCTTAGGGTATATTTATTCGGGTCTGAATATCGGTTATCCTCTGTCTTCCGTTGGAAGTATAAGTATTTCCGATGGTGATCTAACAATTTCTGGAGATATGTCCGTCAAAGCAAGGGTTAATTCAGTTGGAATAGATTTTACTCTTTCTAAGAAACTCTTGTTTTTCAGGCCGTATTTATCTGTATCTCCTTATTTGCAAAACATTTTCTTCCGCGGAGCGATTGATGACTTTGACGCGGTTTTAGAAAGTGGAGGTACGGAAATAGCAAGTTACAGCGGAAGTGGAGGCGGTGATCCCGTAGGACAATTTAAAAACTGGGACCTGCTTTTGCTTGTTTCTTCAGGGTTCGAGTTCGTTATAGGTAAATTTGTGCTTTTTACGCATGGATATTGGAACCCTTCCGAAATGCTTGTGGGAGCTGAAATTGGAATGAGGTTCCAGAATTAAAAAAAGACTGTCTGATCTGCTAATATTCAGACAGTCTTTAATAAAGAACAGGTTTGATACCTATAAATCCATTGCCGCCAGACCGCCGGTTCCTGAAATAAAAAGCCTGCCTGATGAGGATATTGTTGTTTCCAGAACAATTCCTGGTAAGATTGCTTCAGGAAGTAATGATAGTTCATTTGTAGTTGTATCAAGAATATAAACAGTATTAGCTGCGGTAAAAATACATTGTGCTGCATCAGAAGATAACTTAATGTCATTTATATACTTACCAGCTGTGTCTTCCATTAAAGTTTTGTTTAGTATTACTTCTTCGGTTTCGGAAATATCTCCCTGCCATACCCCGTTTTCAGTTCCTAAATACATTTTCGAATCGGATATCTCCATTGCTGTTATCTGAAGCTTTTCTCCTTGCTCATTTGTCACATCAAAAAATTGAGCAATATCCAGTATTTCATCAATAGATTCTACTTCGAGTGTACCGTCAATTATATTTGATGAAAGTCTGAATGATCCTAACTTAGTAGCAAAGTAAGCATTTGTCTCGGATACAATAAAATCAAGTATGGGTCTTCCTGTGAGATAGTCACTTAAATCAATATCATCCAGCCATTCCCAGTCAGCGGGATTCTGATAATCAGCCTCTAATACGTATGTTCCTCCTAAGCCGCCATTCGTTTGAAAAAATATTGACAAGGTGGAATCAATCCCATAATCTCCCAGATGGAAAGCCCCTGATTCTAAAACGGATACAGAACTTAATGCGGATGAAAAAGTGGTATCATATGAACCGTTCCTGATTGGGTATATTCCTTCGGTAGTGTTTACCCATGGTTCTGCTGCAAACCCGCTGCCAGTATAAAATTTTCCTACAGATATTGAATTAACTTTTTGCCCTTCCGGAAGTTCTGCTCCCGTTTCAGAAAGAGAAGCAAGTCCATCACCGGAATATAATGAACCGTTTTCTTCGGCAACATAGAGGCTGTTGTTTAAAAATAAAAGTCCCGGCAGTGATTTTCCCATCAATTGGGTGGAATATGTTAAAGGAGTTTCCTTTACATTAAAAGGCAACTCATTTTTTATACCGGCTGTGATAATGAATTCATCTGATTCTGCATAATATACCGGCTGGAAATTTTCAGAATCTATACCCAGAGCAATTACAGCTCGTATTGGAATATTTGCGGGGAGGTCAGAAATAGTTAATGTTTTAGTTTCGTCAGTGTTCTTCTCAAAAAATCTTTCACCCTCAGGAGTAGGGTATATGCTATTGTTAATGTAAATATAAATTCGTGCTGTATTATATGTTTCCCCTGGAGCCTTATGTATGCTGCCGCTCTTATGCAGATCATTAAGATTGATTTCTATTGATGTTTTATTAGGAAGATATTCGTAATAACAAGATGTTGGCACCAACAAAACTAAAATAATAAATGCTAATCGAAATGTAAATTTTTTCATATAATCCCCCCTATAAGTCCCATGATATGGAAAGAATGCCGTATTCCTCTACAGTACCTTCCCAAAAATCATTTGTTCCAAAATCTTGAGGCTGGTTCAGTCCTCCGGGAGATTCGGAAGAAGGCTGATCGTATCCATCGGTGGAGGACTCGTCTCCTTGATTTACGTTTCGACGCTGATCTAAAAGGTTAAAGAACGCAACAATGCCTTCTTCTACCGTTAGCGTGTAACCGTCATATTCAAAAACAGTACCGCGGACAGCAGCAGTTGAAACAGGGCTGGAGATGCGAAAAGTTTGCTGTCTTCCTGCTGAGGATTTTACATTTGCTCCGATTTTGCCTACCGATAAATACAAGTCAGTTGAAACAGTCTGTTCCTTCTCCAGTAGTTCCTTTAAGGTCAACCTGGTAAGTTGTTTTACTTCCAAAACATTGTTTTGAATGGAAATAACTGCCTTTGAGCCAAATCCAGTAGATATTGTTGCTCCCTCGGGTATAACTGTACCTACCGAAGCCTTTTTCCATGTTCCTGCAATTTTAATTTCAACTTTCCCCACAACTTGATCAAAAACTGCCTGAACACTGAATACTGAAAAAGTACAAATAAAAAGTAGAATGATAAAGAATATGGTGAACTTTTTCATTATATTCCTCCTTCATCTAGAAATATAGAACGCCGGTGATGCCTGCGGTTAGTGCAGTTGGTGCTATAGAAGAAGAAAACGCGCCGCCATTTCCGGCATTCCGAAATAATATTCCGGATTTAAATCCAACGGTTAAATCAGAAAAAGGCTGCATGGTTATTGATAAATCAATTTCTGTTGCTAAGTATTTTTCAGTAGAAGTAGGGTCTATTCCGCTTTCTGAAATCGGACCAGTTGTATTTCTAAAGAACAATAGTGTATCTAAGTTTGCCTTCATTTTTTCCATGTACATATTCCCGGAATTAATGAATGGCATCATTTCATATTGTAACCCAATTACTGAAATATTCCCGGGTTTTGGTGAAAAAATATTACCTAATTGGGTTATGGTTATAGGTAAAAACATGGTTCCCCTACCTTCACTGTTTCCTTCAGTATAGGAGCTATAATCCGCATCTCCCGATCCGTAAATTCCGGATAATGAAATAGAAGAATGAAGAAAATCCGGGATGTCTATTACGAATGTTCCGCCGAATAGAAAACCTGAAACAGTGGTGTATTGATAAGAAAAATTAGTTGCTGAGTCTGAATCCGGAAGATAACTCAATGTTCTTCCGAAATTGTATGCTCCATAGAGGGAATACTTAAAATTGGTTATAACTGGTCCAAAAATTGTTAAACCTGCATACTGGGTATCTAATTTTCCCCCATTGTCAGCTTGATATGTTTGAGTCCCTGCATCGATTACCATCGAATCGGGATTTAGATCCTCTTGAAAAGCCGCGAAAATCCTTACCGACTGTGTAATGAAAAGATTGTTTATGTTAAATTGAATTAACCCAATAAGCCGGGGAGAAGCAAAATAGTCCATCCAAGGATCTAAATCTGATCTTGTCATAGTAATTGTAGAGCGGGGATGAAGGATTAACCCGGAAAATCCCGTAGAAGCAATAAACTGGGTGTTTGTATAACCAAAACCAAATCTGATTCCATCTATTCTGTGCTGTAAAATCAAGTTTGTGGGGTCAGAAAGGGCAAATCTTCCTAACGTGAAGGTGAACTTTTTCAATTCATTCTGAGCAACCGGAAACTGTCCTTGCAGGTAAAAAGTATCTAGGCCAATAAGGAACGGCCGGTCCGGAGTAAAAATATAGCTGCCTCCCCCAACCGCATTGAAATTTTTTCCAACTGCTTTAAAATAAAGGGATAGTTGATTTTGCTGTACCAACTCAGTAGTATTTGATTCATTTGTTATGCCTGTTGTGTTGGATAAACTACCGCCGAATTCTAAAGATGATATACAGAATGATACAAAGAGAAGCAGACAAAAAAAGAATAACTTTTTCATGAATGAGCCTCCTTCCATTCCAGCGCATTTCTTAGGATATAAATTATCTGAGTTCCCGATAAAATCCGATTTTTGTCTCGGCTTCCCCTTATCCATCCTCTATAAACCACTTCCCTGGCGGCATATCTGGAACCGGGGAAAATGCGGTACAGTACGCCTCCTGGAATATCTAATGCCTTTAATAATGCATAGCTGTATATTCCTAATGTTATAGATGTTTCCGGGTCAAAACCGCTTTTCAGCCATTTTTTTTCTGTTGCCATTTTTAATGCAGCGGATCTATCAGCATTGTCTTCTTCCATAAATCCCTTTGCAGAGAGCAATAAAGCCATGGTAGTTCCAATATCGGCCTTATCTTGCTGGAGTAAATGATCTAGTAAATCTGCAGATTGTGAAAATAAAGGAGATGTGAAAAGAAGAAAAACGAAAACAAGGCACGAATTATAAAACCTCTTTTTCATAATTTTCTCCTGATATTTTTTTTGTTTCCATAGTATACTATCATAACATATTTTAATCAATTTTATGATGTGAGGATTCTATGAAAAAAAGAACCGTTTATGAATTTTTAATACCCGTTGTTGTAAGCCTCATGTTTTTAGGATTAAATTTTACTGACTTCTTTAAAACAATAGAATTAAGAGCTTATGATCAGTTGCTGCATCTGAAAAAAAATATTCCGCAGCATGAGGACATCCTTTTTTTAGACATTGATGATTATGCTATTGCCAGGGTTGGTACATTCCCTTGGAGTAGAAGATACATGGCAGAAGGACTTCTGTTAATGAAAGAGTTTGGTGCTGAATATGCATTATTTGATATTGAATATGTTAATAAAAGTCCTTTGGGTGTCGATGTTCAGTATCTTGATAATCAAATTCCTCAATCCTTGGAACATGAATTTGGTTCTATCCAAGAGAATGTCCAGGCACTCTTTACAGCACTGCAGAATGGAAATATTCCATTAGATGAAGCTCAAAGTTATGTTGACTCCCTTCAGGAACTGAATGAACAGGCAAAAGCTGCATTATATGAGGATATAAACCAGATATTACGGGATAATGACAGATATCTTGGAGAAGCCGCGGCTTTTTTTGAAAATACTTTTGTTACATTAAATATGCTTAATCAGCATGATGAAACAGTAGCAGATGATCTGAAAACATATGCAAAAAATAGATTTTCATTGAATAGTATTATGAATCTAACCGAAGGGGCAAATCTGCCGCAGCGTAAAGATATAAGACCGGCAATTCTTCCTATACTTTCGGGAGCAAAAGGAGCAGGTTTTGTTAATGTAAATCCTGATTCGGATGGAGTAAGGAGAAGACTTCAACTTTTTATGGAATATGACGGAAAATATTTTCCGCAGCTTATGATAGCGCCTTTATTGGATTGGTTAGGCAATCCTTCTATCACTGTTACAAAAAATAATTTTATTTTAAACGATGCAGAAATGCCCGATAGTGGAACGGTAAAAGATATTGTGATACCCAGAAGTAGAGACGGCTCTTTTCTTTTAAACTGGGTTAAAAGTGATTATTTGAGTAGTTTTAGGCATCTTTCTTATTATGAGCTTGTCTACCATGATAAGCTCCTGGATGATTTGATATATAACCTAGAATTAATGGAAGAAAATGGTTATTTTCAATTTTATGCAGGTGATCAGGATATCTTAAATCCATACCGGTACGCTGAAAATCTTGTGAACCAGCTTCTTAAGAATCCTCAGGAAGAAGGCATAGAAGAATATATTGCCGTACGGAATTACTTCTTAGATGAGGTTGGCAATTTTTTGGAGGGAAATAGCGAAGCAGTTTTTTTGGATGCAATATCAAATGCTCTAGCATCAGGAGATTTGAATGAAGAGCTGGTTGAACTCTATACGGAAGTAAAGCAGCAAATTCCTGTTGCTTTTTCCAATACCAGAACTGTATATAAAGATTTGATAAGTACCCGAAATATTCTTAAAAAAGAGTTGGAAAACAGTTTTTGTATAATCGGTCTAATAGGTGCTTCTACTACCGATATAGGAGTTACTCCTTTTGAAGAAGAATATATGAATGTGGGAACTCATGGAGTTGTGGCAAATAGCATTTTACAGGAGCGGTTTCTGGATATGCTTCCCTGGTGGTACTCCCTCATTGCGGCGTTTGTTTTAAGCAGTATTTTGGTAATCATTCTTAAAAAAATGCACCCCGGGGCATCCATTCTCGCAGGATTTATTTTCCTTGCAATTGTTGTTGCTGCATACGCGATTATATTTCTAACGACAGGAACATATCTAAATGTTGTTACCCCTGCCTTTGTTGTGTTTATAACATTTCTTGTTTTGTCGGCTGTAAAATTTATTATCAATGAAAAAGAGAAAAGCTATATACGGAATGCCTTCAGCCGGTATTTGTCGGTAGATGTTATTAATGAAATCATGGATGATCCGGAAATGTTAATGCTTGGAGGTCAGAAAAAGAATCTTACCGCTCTTTTTACAGACGTGAAAGGCTTTTCTACGATTTCTGAACAATTGGATCCTCAAGAACTTGTACGTTTATTAAATCAATATCTTTCATCTATGAGCGATCTTGTTTTACAGCAACGAGGAACAATCGATAAATTTGAAGGTGATGCAATCATTTCTTTTTTCGGTGCCCCCATAAACCTGGAAGATCACGCAGTTAGAGCCTGTAAAACAGCATTATTGATGAAAGAAACAGAAAAAGTATTAAATAAGAGATTTATCGAAGAAAACATAAGCCCATCAACAATCCACACCCGGATCGGTATTAATACAGGAGAAATGGTAGTTGGAAATATGGGTACGCAAAAGAGAATGGATTACACAATTATGGGACATGCTGTCAATTTAGCGGCAAGGCTCGAAGGTGTTAACAAGCAATATGGTACTTGGATATTATGCAGTGAATTGACATATAAAGAAACCGGCCGGGCGTTTTCCGGCCGAAAACTTGATCGAATTCGAGTAGTCGGGGTTTCAGAACCAATTCGTTTATATGAAATTGTTGGTCTTAGAGAGGATGTTGATAAAGACCAGGAACTCATTAAGTTACTTAGAACATTCAATTATGGACTTACCTTATTCGAAGAAAAAAATTGGCAGGAAGCCGAAACCGTATTCCGTGAATTGTTAACTCAATTCCCCGATGATGGACCTACTGATTTTTATCTTACTAGATGTGAAAAATTCATAAAAGAACCTCCCCAGGAGACATGGGATGGTGTATTCAATTTAAGTGTAAAATGATAAAATAAATTATGGCGCAAAAAAAAGTACCCTTTAGTTCCGATGAATTATCTAAAATCGTTCAGTCTTATCCTACGCCGTTTCACATCTATGATGAAAAAGCGATCAGAGAAACGGCTAAAGAATTATACAAGGCCTTTGAGTGGTCCCCTAATTTTAAAAATTACTTTGCCGTAAAAGCATTACCTAACCCTCATATTTTAAAAATTCTTAAAGAGGAAGGGATGGGGGCAGATTGCAGCTCTTTACCCGAGCTTATTCTTGCGGATAAAACCGGTATTACAGGTGAAGATATAATGTTCACCTCCAACGATACACCCGCAAACGAGTTTGTTAAAGCACGTGAGTTGGGCGGTATAATAAACCTTGATGATATATCTCATATAGATTTTCTCGAAAAAGCAGCCGGCATTCCTGAGTTGATTTTCTTCCGGTACAATCCGGGGGCGTTAAAAAAAGGAAATGCAATTATCGGTAATCCGGAGGATGCAAAATACGGTTTAACTAGAGAACAGCTCTTTCAGGCATATAAAATTGTTCGGGAAAAAGGGGCAGAACGATTTGGACTGCATACGATGGTTGCTTCAAACGAGCTTGATCCTGATTATTTTGTTGAAACGGCTAAACTTCTTTTTGCTACTGCTGTAGATTTAAAGAAAGAGCTGGATATCCGGATTGAGACCATAAATCTGGGGGGAGGTGTGGGGATACCTTACCGTTTGGATCAGAAAAAAGTGGATATCAAGTATGTTGGTGCTAGAATAAAAGAAGTCTTTAATGATATTCTTCGGCCCGAAGGACTTGCTGATATAAGAATTGTAATGGAAAACGGCCGAATGATAACTGGTCCACACGGATTTCTTGTTAGCAGCGTTATTCATAAAAAAAATACCTACAAAAAATTTATTGGCGTCGATGCAAATATGGCTAATCTAATGCGTCCGGCAATTTATGGGGCATACCATCATATCACTGTTATGAGGAAAATTAATGAAACTCCTCAAGAAATCTATGATGTTACCGGAAGTCTTTGTGAAAACAATGATAAATTTGCGATAGACCGGAAGTTACCAAGAGTCGAATTAGGTGATCTATTAGTCATCCATGATACTGGTGCTCATGGCCATTCCATGGGATTTAATTATAACGGTAAGTTACGATCAGCAGAACTGCTTTACGGTGAAAGCGGGTATGTAAAGCAAATAAGAAGAGCTGAAACTGTTGATGATTATTTTGCAACCCTTGATTTTCAGTAATTCTAAATTTACAATTTCTCTTTAAATCATGCTACATGAGTTTTTGTATGTTTGTTTAGATACTTTTCAAACGTCTCACATAGCAGCTGTTCAGTTTTTTCCTGCTCGCAGCAGCAGAGCAACTCTTCTCTAAAGGATGTTTCCCTTACCATACTCACTAAAGCGGATAATATGCGCAGGTAATAGATCTGATGATCAGGATTGTTAGCAATAATGAAAAGTAAATGTACAGGATGACCATCTAGGGCATTGAACTCAATTCCTTCTCGGGAAATGCCAAGGGTTAAATAGATAGATTCAATCTCTTTCATTCTTCCATGTGCAACCGCAACCCCATGTCCAATTCCTGTGCTTTGGATTTGCTCCCGTTCAATAACATGTTGGCGAAATTTTTCAATGTCAAAATTATCAATCATAGAGAAAATGGGGGTTTTGTCTATCAATTCATTAATAGCTTTATATTTGTCGCTGTTTTCCAAACTGAGAATGACAGAACCGGGGTTGAAGTAAGATAAATTATTTTGAGGCGTCATGATACAACCTTTTTGAAAGTTAAAAGAACCTTCAGGGTATTTATTCTATATTTAATTGATATAAGCTTTTAGTTTATTGGTCAACCAGCAAATTCCGGCGATTACATTCGCAATGAAAAATGTGAATGATTATAATAGATAATTACATCAATCGGAATCGCCGGAATTTGCCGTTTTTCCGGGTGATAAATCTCTTTGAAAATTGAGGCTCTTTGAGTCTTGTTCCGGACGATCTAATTTGCTATCCTCCTAAACATAAATGAGAATAGAGATAACCAACAAAGTCCAATTCCCGGATGGTAGATCGAAAAAGGTCCTTTCTGAATTACAGCATGATTTTCCTGATCAAATTTCAAAAATAGTCACTATTGATATTTATGTTATTGATGGATTAAAGCAGTTTACTCCTGAACTTGCTTCATCTGTATTTGTGGATCCCGTAGTACAGGAAATGAAAATAGATGAATCTTTTCATAAAACGGATCAATATAGGGGATGGAAAATAGTAATAGAGATCACCTATAAAGCGGGAGTTACTGATCCGGAAGCTAATACCGCACGGGAGGCAATTTCAGCTGTATTAGGAAAATCCTGTGATGAGTCGGTTCTCGTTCAAACCGGACGTCAATATTTAATTTACAGTGAATCCTCAATTGATAAGTCTGCAATATCAAAATTACTTTATAATCCGTTGATTCAATACGCATACACATTCTCTCAAGTAGATTCAGTCAAGATTCCTGAGGTTTATCCGCATAGAATACCTGAATCGGAAAAAACAGTTGAACAATTTTCTATCCGTTCAATGGAAGATAGAGATCTAATGGAATTGTCAAAATCGAGGGTGCTGGCTTTAAATCTTGCTGAAATGAATGCAATTAAATCGTACATGCAGGATGAGAAAACCGTATCCCGACGACGGAAAAAAAATCTTAGTTCTGAAATAACTGATGTCGAGCTGGAAATGATAGCCCAGACGTGGTCTGAACATTGTAAACACAAAATTTTTCAGGCGGAAATTGAATATAAGGACGGTAAAGAGGAGGTAATCATTCCCTCTGTCTTTAAAACGTATATTAGGGGTGTTACCGATGTCGTTTCACAAAAGAAAAAGTATTTGCGTTCGGTTTTCCACGATAACTCAGGAGTTATCGATTTCGATAATGACAACTGTGTTTGCATAAAGGCTGAAACTCATAATTCACCGTCAGCTTTAGACCCGTATGGAGGGGCAATAACCGGAATTGTTGGGGTAAATAGGGATATAATCGGCACGGGGAGGGGTGCCCGCCCGATATTCAACACCAATGTTTTGTGTTTCGGTAATCCATTTCTTGAAAAAGATGTACTACCGCCGTCACATATTCATCCAAAACGGATTATGGAAGGTGTTCATAGAGGAATTGTCGATGGGGGAAACCAATCAGGAATTCCTGTGGTAGCGGGAGCTTTTCTTTTTGATGATAGTTTTACAGGAAAGCCTCTAGTGTTCTGCGGTACCGGCGGTATCATGCCCAAAAAAATAGGAAAAAAAGCATCCTGGGAAAAATGGATTAAACCGGGCTATTTTGCTGTGATGACAGGGGGGAGTATAGGAAAGGACGGAATTCATGGAGCGACATTTTCTTCATTAGAGTTAAATGAATCATCGCCCCTCTCGGCGGTACAGATTGGAGATCCTATAACGCAAAAGAAGATGTTGGATTTTTTAATAGAAGCTCGGGATAAGCAATTATTCGATAGTATAACGGATAATGGAGCAGGAGGATTATCCTCATCCCTGGGTGAAATGGCTGAACAATCAGGTGGAATTGAAATCGAATTGCATCGGTGCCCATTGAAATACAAGGGATTAGCGCCATGGGAAATACTGGTGTCGGAATCACAGGAAAGAATGTCCGTTGCTGTGAAACCAGAAAAAATCAATGATTTTCTAGCTTTAGCAAAAAAACGCGGCGTCATGGCAGCAGTGGTGGGTAGATTCACTGATTCGGGATATGTTGAAGTTATCTATGAGGAAGATACCGTAGCATATATATCGTTAGAGTTTCTCCATAATGGATTGCCAAAGATGAAACTTAAAGCTACTTGGACCCGACCCGTAGATTCAATGGTATATTATGGAGATGAAATATCAGAATATGGTAATGAAAAAGAGCTTCTATTAAAAATACTTTCAGATCCGAATGTAGCGTCAAAGGAATTCCTTGTTAGGCAGTATGATCATGAAGTAATTGGTCAATCTGTTATCAAACCATTCACCGGTATTTTTACGGATGGACCCTCTGATGGTGCAGTAATACGTCCTGTATATGAATCTTATCGCGGGTTAACCATTACTCATGGGATATGCCCGAGATACGGTGATTATGATACGTATCATATGGCAATGTGTGCGGTGGATGAAGCATATAGAGCACACATCGCCTGTGGAGGTGATCCGGATTATGTTTCCGCGTTAGATAATTTTTGCTGGCCTGATCCCATTACTACAGAAGAAAATCCGGATGGTGAGTATAAATTATCACAACTTGTACGGGCCGCAAGAGGTCTATACGAAATCTGTACAAGCTACGGCATTCCATTAATTTCCGGAAAAGATTCCATGAAAAATGATTCCAAGATTGACGGTAAAAAGATTTCTGTTAGACCGACACTACTGATTACGCTTCTTGGAATAATTCAGGATATAAAAAAAGCGGTATCTACTGATTTTAAAAATACTGGGGATCTAATTTATTGTGTTGGAAAGACAAAAAGAGAGTTAGGCGGTTCTATGCTGGAGAAAATAATTGGTAAAAAATTAGGACCAAGTCCACTTCCTGAACCGGCTAAAGCTCAATTTATTTATAGAAATCTCTTTTCATGTATCGATATCGGAATGGTCAAATCCTGTCATGATTGTTCTGATGGAGGAATAGCTGTTGCCATTACCGAATCATGTTTGGGAGGAAGGCATGGGGCGACGATACATACCGATCGCATTCTTCATGATGCCCGTACTGAATTGAATCTATCGGAGCTGCTATTTAGTGAAACTCCGTCTAGATTTATTATCACTATTGCACCTTGCGATAAGAAAAGATTTGAGGAAATCATGAAAAATTCATGTTCTTTTATTGGTGAAGTAACGGATGACCCTGGAATACACTTCAAAAAAAACGGCATAGTTGAATTTTTTACAACACTGGAAGAAATTGAAAAAGCTTGGTTTTCATTTGAAAGAGAAATACAATGACCGGAAAAATTTCGATAGGAATCATTACAGGATATGGAATAAACGCCGAAATGGAACTCTGTCATTCCTTTGAGATCGCCCACCGGAATATCTCAACAGAATATGATTTAGAGATACAATTATGTCATATAAATGATGTATTTATAGATCCAGAAAAAATAATGCGTTTTCATATCCTTGCTTTCCCGGGGGGATTCTCTTTCGGTGACCATATTGGATCCGGGAAGGTACTCGCTCATTTAATAAAAATGAGACTGAAAAATCAACTAAATAAATTTATAGAAAATAAAAAATTAATCATAGGAATATGTAACGGGTTTCAAGTCCTTATAAAGATGGGAATAATCCCGAATGTTGAAGGTGATTGGAAAGGTGAAGCTTCCTTAATTCATAATGAGGAAGGGAATTTTATTGACTCCTGGGTCCAGGTAAATTTCAATACCGATTCAGTTTGTGTTTGGACTCAGGACTTAAAAGAGATGGAGCTGCCGATCCGTCATGGAGAAGGAAAATTTGTAGTGATCGATGATTCAATACTCCATGCGTTGAATGATTTTAATCTTGTAGCGCTGAGATACAGAAATAATCCAAATGGTTCAACGGAAAATATAGCAGGAATTACCGATACTACCGGTCAGATACTTGGTTTAATGCCCCATCCTGAAGCGTTCTGGATGCCCTATAACCATCCGCGATGGAATCGGGAGCGAATCACCGAAGGACTTGGCTTAAAAATTTTTGAGAATGGACTGAAATATGTTGCAAAATACATCCTTTAGTTTAAGCAATTCTTAATTTGCAATTTAGAATTGCTATCTTACTTTAATTCATTCTAACTTGTTTTTTTAGAACAGCCTTGGTACAGTTCATTCATGGACTATAGAAAAGCATCTTTGAAGATTCATGAAGACCTTAAAGGTAAGTTCGGTATTTACCTCAAAGGTCCATTAGAGAACATCGACCATTTATCGACGCTCTATACTCCTGGTGTCGCTGAACCTTGTAAAAAAATATATGAAAACATCGAAAACGTATACAGATATACCGGTAAAGGTAATATGGTAGCGGTAATAACGGATGGCAGTGCGGTATTGGGTTTAGGTAATATTGGCGGTACTGCGGGATTACCCGTTATGGAAGGCAAAGCTATCCTTTTTAAACGTTTTGGTGGCATAGATGCCATACCAATTTGTTTAAATACTCAAAATACCGAAGAAATTATTTCAACAGTCAAAGCAGTTTGTCCGACGTTCGGGGGAATAAATCTTGAAGATATTTCTGCTCCGAGATGCTTTGAAATAGAACGTCGGTTAAAACGAGAGCTGCCTATTCCTGTCTTTCATGATGATCAACACGGTACAGCTGTAGTTACTTTAGCAGGCATGATAAATGCTTTAAAAAAAATAGGCAAAAAAAAAGATGAACTGCGGATTTTAATTAATGGAGCTGGAAGTGCCGGAATTGCAATTACCCGAATTCTATTGGAATGGAATGTAGCTACGATCACGGTTTGTGATAGTAGAGGAATTTTAACTCCCGATAACCGGAATCAAAATATAGAGAAGCAGAAAATTGCTGAAAAAATAAATCCCCAATGCAGATCAGGAACTCTATACGATGCGTTAGAGGATGCCGATGTTTTTATCGGAGTGTCCGCACCGGACCTTCTCACAAAAGATGACATTCTGAGAATGGCAAAAAATCCTATAATATTTGCTATGGCCAATCCTGATCCCGAAATATTACCGGCAGAGGCATACGCGGGTGGTGCAAAAATTGTTGCTACCGGACGTTCAGACTTCATCAATCAAGTTAACAACGTTCTCGCTTTCCCCGGTATTTTTAGGGGGGCTTTGGACGTACGTTCCCGGGACATAACGGAAGGAATGAAAGTTGCCGCCGCGCAAGCAATTGCCGGGCTGGTCTCTGATAATGATCTTGAAAACGGAATAATAATACCAGAACCTTTTAATCCCAAAATTCCACAGGAAGTAGCGTATGCTGTAGCTCTTAAAGCTATAGAGGAGGGTATTGCGGGGGAACCTGTTTCAGAATGCCGTTTGCGTTCTAAAATAGAGAGCAGACTATGTGTCCGCGAATAAATTCTATTCAAAAAATTTGCACATTCCCTCTACATTAAGTATTCTATTAGTATAGATAAGGGATAGATTATATGTTAGTTGAAGCAGAAATAATGACCGTTGCTAGAACGGATAAAGGAAATGCAGTACTTGTCAAACCAATAGGCGCAGAAAAAGCTGTTCCTATCTTTATTGCCCAGCTAGAAGCTCAATCAATTCTAATTGGATTGGGAAAAATACCCATGCCTAGGCCGCTTACTCACGATTTATTCATCAATGTGATGGAGACCATGGACATTAGCTTTGGTAGAGTAGAAATAACACATTTTAAAGACAAAACATATTTTGCGCGTTTGGTATTACAGCAGGGATCAAAAAAATATACTATCGATTCAAGGCCTTCTGATAGCATAGCCTTAGCGGTGAGAGTAAAATGTCCAATATATATTGCGGAATCAATCGTGGATGAATTTGGTATTGCCGTTACATTGGTGACGGGAGAAAATGGGGAAGAAGAGAAAAATGATCTGAAAGAAGATGAGAGAAGAAACCTTGAATATGAATTACAGAAGGCTGTGGAAGAAGAGAATTACGAAGAAGCCGCGCGAATACGGGACAAAATAAAAGATCTTTAGTATCATACCGGCAAAAAGGAATTAGCTGGTGCGAAACAAAAATGATACTCCAAAATTAAAAAAAATTATTTTAAAAAATTGGTTTATCCTTGGAATTGTAGTTATAATCGCAATTGGTATTTCATTTCCCGGTATAGGGATCAATCTCAATCCAAAAAATATTTCTAATAATGCGGTTATAGTTATCCTTTTTCTTATTACGGGGCTTACCCTGCCGTCGGAAGCACTTAAGTCAGGATTAAAAAATATTAAGCTTCATCTTTTTATCCAGGTTTGTATCTTCATAATAACTCCGGCGTTTTTCTATTTAATAGGTAATGTGTTCTCTGCAGTTTTCTCTATGCCGATTCTTATTGGTATATATGCACTTTCTGTTTTGCCTACCACAATCTCTAGTTGTATTGTATTTACCTCTTCAGTCGAAGGCAATGTGGTGGGAACGATGTTCAATGCTGCAGTTGCAAATATTATTGGTATTTTTATTTCTCCTCTTTTGCTGTCTCTTTTATTAAGGGATACATACCATGCAATACCGGCAGAGGAACTTGGTCTTATTTTTAAATCTTTGATTTTAAAAATGTTTATTCCCATTATAGCAGGACAAGGTTTAAGGTTTTTTATTTCAAATCTCATTGACAAACGAAAGAAAATTCTTCGCGTAATCAGCAACGTTCTTATTCTGTTAATCATTTTGTTCAGCCTTTCAAAAACAGCAGGTGATCCGAGCTTTACTGAATACCTATCCGGACTTGCTTTGCCTTTTTTGATTCTAGCATTAGCAAATGTTGTAATTATAGGAACTATTTTTTTCAGTACCCGCCTTTTTAAATTTTCAGAAAAAGATAGAATATCGGCTGTCTTTGCCGGCTCCCAGAAGACAATGGCCATGGGTGTTCCTCTTCTTTCTGCATTTTTTGCATTTCAACCGGAATTACTTGGAATTGTGTTGATGCCGCTTCTCTTTTATCATCCTTGGCAATTATTAGTTGCAGCGTTTGTAAAGGGTCTCATTTTTGAAAAAAAGAAGGAGGCTTAGATGGATATCTTATCTAACTCTCAATATATTTCCCGACGTTCACCTGTTATATCAAAACGGGGTGCCGTAGCTTCAAGTCAACCTATGGCTACGCAAGCTGGAATTGATATTCTCAGAAAAGGAGGAAATGCGGCTGATGCAGCAGTAGCTGTCGCCGCAGCCCTTCAGGTAACACAACCTTGTTCAACAGGATTAGGGGGTGATTGCTTTTTTCTATTTTATGATAGAAAAACAAATAAAATTTCTGCCTTAAACGGATCCGGGAGATCAAGTTATTCGTTAACCCTATCAGATCTGAAGAAAAAAGGTTTTCGCGAAAAAATACCACCCCTTGATCCCTGCACCGTTACTGTCCCAGGGGCAGCTGCTGCTTGGTGTGATATTTCGAAAGAGTTTGGTCAAATGCCTCTTAAAACAGTATTGCAGCCGGCTATTTTTCTTGCTGAAAAGGGCTTTCCTGTTGCTCCTATGACATCTCAATGGTGGCAGGCAGGAGCGAAAAGGCAGTTGTCTAAATATCCTTATGGAAAAGAATTGATGATTGAAGGAAGAGGTCCTAACGCAGGAGAGGTTATTCAGTTACCAGCTTTAGCTGAAACTCTGCGAATCCTGGGTGATGAAGGGAAAGAGTCTTTTTACGGAGGAAGGATAGGTAAAAAAATTGTAGATGCTGTAAAAGATGCCGGCGGCAGCTTGACCATTGATGACTTAAGCAGACATGAATCGGAATGGGTAGAACCTATTTCGGTTAATTACAGAGGTTTTAATGTCTGGGAATGTCCGCCTAACGGGCAGGGATTAGCAGTGCTTATAGCTTTAAACATACTTTCAGGATATAAATTAGGAAATGAAATTGATACGGCAGAACGGTATCATCTTCTTATTGAAGCAATGAGATTAGCATTTGCCGATGCGTTATGGTTTGTTTCCGATCCAGCTAAAGAGGAGATTCCTATAAAAGAATTATTGTCTAAAGAATATGCAGCTAAAATAAGAAAAACCATTAACCCAAAAAAAAGAGGGGAAAAATATATAAAAGGAAATTTTTTAAGATATCGATCAGGAACCGATACGGTTTATTTTTCAGTTGTGGATGAAAAAGGGAACGGCTGTTCCTTTATAAACAGTAATTATATGGGATTTGGTACTGGAATTGTTCCCCGGGGATGCGGTTTTTCTCTTCAGAATAGAGGTGCTGGTTTTGTGCTAAGAGACGACCATCCTAACTGTTATGCTCCAGGAAAGCGTCCTTATCATACAATTATTCCCGGCATGATAACTGAAGCGGTATCCGGAAAGTTAAAGGCAGTATTTGGCGTAATGGGAGGAATGATGCAGCCTCAGGGACATTTACAGGTTGTATCCGGTTTATTGGATATGAATTTGGATCCCCAAAATGTACTTGATAGAAGAAGATTTCAAATAGAGGGAGGAAATCCCGGGGGAAAGATACTCTTGGAAGCAGGATTGGATGAATCTATAGAAAAAATGTTAAAACGGTATGGTCATGAAATATCAATAATCGATGGGAAAGCTAGATCGTCATTTGGTCTTGGTCAAATAATTTTAATTGATCAAAATGACATGAGGTGGTGCGGAAGTGATCCGCGTGGAGACGGCTGCGCATTGGGTCATTAGCATTTGGTCATTAAGTAGATAATACCTATT
Organism: uncultured Spirochaetales bacterium; assembly: GCA_964618265.1. Classification (GTDB taxonomy): domain Bacteria; phylum Spirochaetota; class Spirochaetia; order CAYLLE01; family CAYLLE01; genus CAYLLE01. Next base: position 42,009 of record CAZUAE010000004.1, read on the forward strand.
ATACGGGTTTAATTTAGCAGTTTTTATCCTTATATTAAGAATATCAATATGAAATATACCGGAAAGGATGAGACAAGAAGTGGAGTAATCGTCCCGCTGTTTTCCCTTAGAACAGAAAAAAGCTGTGGTATTGGGGAATTCCCAGATCTCATCACACTTGGTGAATGGTGCAGACATACGGGTCTGGAGATGATTCAAATCCTGCCGGTCAACGACACGGGTCAACAAACTTCTCCGTATAGTGCACTTAGTGCTTTTGCCCTAAATCCCATTTTTATTAGAATGCAGGATTTACCGGAATATAACGAAGATGACAAAACAGTGGTAGAGTTAACTCAAAAGTTAAAGAGTTGTTATGATGCCTTGAAAAGGGTTAGCTATCACGAGGTACTCAAAAAAAAGATGGATATTCTAGGCAGACTGTTTGATATGCGGGGATATAATACTGTAAAGGATCCGATTTTTTTGGGCTGGTGTAATGATAATCCCTGGGTTCCGGTATATTCTCTATTCCGATCCTTAAAAATGTCTAATAACGAAATCTCCTGGGTTGAATGGAGCGATTTTAACTCACCTGATCCTGAAACTATTCTTAATTTATGGGACCAAGCATTACAGGAAGGTGATCGAGACATCTTGTTTTTTGCGTGGATACAATATAGAGCAGAACAGCAATTACAAAATGCAGCACAAACATTATCTAACATGGATATTTTTCTTAAAGGAGATCTGCCCATTTTGATGAATGAGGATAGTGCTGACGTATGGAGACATCGTGAATATTTCAACCTTTCCCTAAACGCAGGCGCACCGCCTGACATGTTTTCTTCTGAAGGGCAGAATTGGGGTTTTCCAATCTATCGATGGGACATTCTCGAACGGAACAGCTACAGCTGGTGGAAGAGACGCCTGAATCAAGCAGATAAGTTTTATCATGCATTTCGTATTGATCATGTTCTCGGTTTTTTTAGGATTTGGGCAATTTCTGTTAGGAATGTATCAGGAAGACTTGGTTTTTTTAAACCATCTGCCTATCTCAGCAGGAAAAAGCTTATAAATTCCGGTTTTAATTCTGAACATATTTCATTTCTATCCGAACCGCATGTGAAGGAAGAAACAATAAATAGCATTATTGATGGATTAACAGATGAACAAAAGCACACGGTAAAATCCTGTTTTCAGAGAATTAGACAAGAATCTCTTTTCCTGTTTGATGCAAATATAAAGGGAGAGAAGGATATTAAAGCCTTAAATTTAAATAAAGAAACTATAGATCAGTTATTGAGATTATATGGCGATAGAGTTTTTATTGAGATAAGTGACGGACTGTATGTCCCGGCTTGGAACGGTATCTCATCTTCACAGATGTCATATGTATCGGATGACATGAAAAATCTGATTTATGAGTTATTTAAGGAGTATCGTATAGAGTCGGAAAAAATATGGGGAAAGCAGGGAGAAAAACTATTAAGCTTCATGGATTCTTATACGGGGATGCTTATTTGTGCAGAAGACTTAGGGGATGTACCCGAAGCAGTTCCGGCTACATTAGAAAAACTTAACATATTAGGCCTTAGGATACCTCGGTGGACAAGGGAATATGAAAAGAAAGAAGCTCCTTTTATTCCCGTCAAACGGTATCCTGAACTTTCGGTTATTAGTCCATCAGTGCATGATACAAGTTCATTGAGAGAATGGTGGGCCCAGGATGAGGAGACTGATAAATTTTGGTATTCCTTAGGGTTTTATGATGACCCTCCGAAGATCCTTGACCAAAAATCGGTGTATAAAATTATAAAAGCTCTTGCGGAAGCATCGTCTCTTTTATTCTTATGTCCAATACAGGATTTTCTCGCCTTAGATGAAAATGTCAGACCAAATGAGCCAATGGAAGAGAGAATAAATGTACCGGGGACACATAACCAGAATAATTGGAGTTATCGAATCCCTGTTTCTATAGAGTCGCTAATAGAAAACACTAATTTAAATGCAAAAATAAGAGAAATATGTATGTTCCGAAAAAAAGGAGTTAATTGTGGAAAGAGAATTTCATATAGCTAAAGATGTACGGGATAAGTATGAATTTGATAAAGCCCTGTATGGATTAACGGGAAATGTTATTTTTACAAATTATCAATCCGTAAGGCTTTTCGCTTATAAGATTAACTCGAAAAGAAACTTAGTTGAAAATCCTGAAGCTGCCGTCAGGACTGGAAACCTTCACACAATGGGTTTAATTGATGAAATTTTTCACTATATGTTTCGCCAATATGCTGAGGAAAATGGTACGGATTTTCTTGAAAAAACATTGCGGTACGTAGAAGAAAAAATGGGAAAAAATAATTTAGATAAGGTATTACATAGATTTACCGAAAAATTCCCCCCTCTGGATGTATACAATAAAAAAGCTGATGCTGAACAGTATTTACTCGGTAAAACAGCACAATCTTCAAATCGTGCCATTGCCCTTGAGGAGCTCATTCTTCTGTGGTTTGCTAATGAAAACCCCGCCTATGAACCATATAGAGAGCTGTTTGACGATAAAGAATTAAAAGAGAATACGGATTATCTAAAACTTATTGATCATGTCAAATATTTTTATGATAATGAAGCGCCCGCATTCGGTCCTGAATCTGCATCCTTATTTGATATGCTGTTGGCACCTATCAAGGCTCATCCAAACTCTCTTCTAGAGCAGCTGCAGTATATTAGAAAGTATTGGTATCATTTTATTCAGGATCTATTATTTAGGATTCTTACTTCTTTAGATTTGATAAAAGAGGAAACGAAAATAAGTTTTACAGGCCCAGGTCCGAGCAAGGTATATGAATTCGGCGGTCTTAATGAAGATGCGGAGCGCTTTAGTCCGGACACGGATTGGATGCCGAAAATCGTTCTTATCGCAAAAAGTGTATTTGTTTGGATGGATCAATTGTCGAATAAATATGATCGTAATATCTATCGTCTGGATCAAATCCCGGAAGAAGAAATCAATTTACTCGCGTCCCAGGGATTTAACGGACTGTGGCTCATTGGGCTGTGGGAAAGAAGCAAGGCATCTAAAGAAATAAAGAGAAAGTGCGGCAATCCGGAAGCAGAGGCTTCCGCGTATTCTTTAATGGATTATGAAATTTCCGAAAGGTTGGGAGGTTGGGAATCCCTGAGCACACTGCGGAGCAGATGTATACAACATGGTATTCGTCTTGCCAGTGATATGGTTCCGAACCATACCGGTATTGATTCCCGCTGGGTTGTCGAACACCCCGATTGGTATATCCAGTTACCTTATTCTCCTTTTCCCGGATATACCTTTGAGGGAGAAAATTTATCAAACACGGAAGGAATCGGAATCTATATAGAAGATCATTATTATGACAGGACGGACGCAGCTGTTGTATTTAAACGGGTGGATTTTGATTCCGGGGATCCGCGATTTATATACCATGGAAATGATGGTACAGGAATGCCTTGGAATGATACTGCTCAATTAAATTTTCTTAATCCCGCTGCGAGGGAAGGTGTTATTCAGACAATACTCCATGTTGCACGGAATTTTCCCATTATTCGATTCGATGCAGCGATGACATTAGCAAAAAAACATTATCAGCGATTATGGTTTCCGGAACCTGGTACTGGAGGTGATATTCCTTCCAGGGCAGAACATGGAATGACGAAAGAAGAATTTAATTCTGTTATACCTAAGGAATTTTGGAGGGAGGTTGTTGAGCGGGTTTCACAGGAAGTTCCGGATACATTATTGCTGGCTGAAGCATTCTGGATGATGGAGGGTTATTTTGTAAGATCCTTAGGAATGCATCGGGTTTATAACAGCGCCTTTATGAATATGCTGAAAGATGAAGAAAACGGTAAGTATCAACAAACCATCAGAAACACTTTGACATTTGATCCTGAGATACTTAAAAGATTTGTCAACTTTATGAATAATCCTGATGAAGAAACAGCGGTCGAGCAATTTGGGAAAGGGGATAAGTATTTCGGAATATGCACTCTTATGGTAACAATGCCGGGACTGCCTATGTTCGGACACGGACAGGTAGAGGGATTTCGAGAAAAATACGGGATGGAATATAATAAAGCTTACTGGAATGAGACTGCAGATAAAGAACTCATTAAACGTCATGAGAGAGAGATTTTTCCATTGATGAAAAAAAGATATCTTTTTGCCGATGCGAAGAATTTTAAGCTATACGAAATTATTTCTGATGATGGAATTTCTAATCAAAATATCTTTGCGTTTTCTAATTCTTACGGAGTAGAACATGGGGTCGTTTTATATAATAATTCTTATTCTACAGGCTGGGGAAGAATAAAAACCTCTGTTGAATTCTTGGAGAAAAGTAATGGAACAAAAAATTTGCGCCGGATTTCCTTAGGAGAAGCTTTAGGATTAACCAACTCTTATAATCAATACCTGATATTCCGTGAGCAAAGAAGTAATTTATGGTTTATTCGCAAAAGCAAGGAAATTTTTGATGATGGATTGTTCGTCAAATTACAGGGATATGAATGCCAGGTTTTAATTGATTTATATGAAGTAGAAGATAATGATGAATTGCATTATTCAAATTTATATAATTCGTTAGCGGGAGATGGAGTAGAAAATATTGACGAGGCGATTTGGGAAATGTATCTCAGTCCTGTGTATGACGCATTTCATACATTATTTGATGATAAAATATTAAGTTTTATTGAAGAAGCTTTCAACAAAGGTAAAATACCGCAGAATGATCAGAGAAAAGATCTTATAAATCGTTTTGAATCCTTTTATTCAACTGTAGAAAATTATAGTAAACAATCTTTTAATAAAAAACAGGCAAAGGATTTTTCATTACTTCTTGACCGACTTTCCGAATTTTTGAGTAAAAAAAATGATTCAACAGGGGAAATACTGAAAAAAAATAAGTCACTCTATATTACTATTTTTGCTTGGGCAGTTCTAAGATACTTTGATACTGCAGAATCTATTCCGGGTGCCCAGGATCAAAAAATTAAAATAAAAGACAGACATTTTGTAACCCGATGGAAACTTGATAAACAGTTCAATAAAATATTGAATCGGGTGGGGGTTGGTGATTTGGCCTATTCAAGTTTTCTAACTGTACTGCTAAATTTTGAGGAAGCGGCTATTGAGAAAAAGGGCATAATTCCTGATATCGTGGAAATGGAGTCATTTAAAGATCTGATAGGATTGAATGAATATGATAATATAATATGGTTCAATAAGGAAGCCTTTTTCACTGCCTGTGACTGGATATATCTGTCAAGATCGTTAGGCTTACTGGTAAAAAACAGACCTGATAACAAATTGTTCAAATCTTCCGAGACAAATTTATCTCAATCAATAAAAAAATTAAAACAGGAAGCTGAAAAATCAGGATATAATTTTTCCTTATTACTCAAAGGCTTGAAAAAAAATGATAAAGGCAAGCGTAAAATAAAATAATCCTAATTGAGGTCTTTCAAAATTATTTATTTTTGAAAGCGGCTGAATTAATTTATGACCCAGGTTAGTCAATCTTTGAGAGTTGTTTGAAATTCCGTTGTGTTTCTGTGTATAGAGGTGTAGAATGGTTTTACACAATAACCTGATTATTTTGAGAATGGGAATAAATGATTTTTCTTAGATCAGTAATATGTCACCTCTTTTTACTGTGTGCCGCGATCCTTGTTATGGGAGGATGTGTCAGTATCAATACTAAACCGGATATTGCTGCGGATGTAATCATAAATAATACCGAGCCAAAATCTCAGATTAGTATAGCTGATATCTATTCATCAGAAACAACAGAAGCATCTATTGAAGGGGAGAAAAAAATAATATCATCAAAAACTCCCTATAGTTTGATTGATATAAATAACCGGACAGCGAGGCAATTTGAATTAAACAAGGATCAAGAAGCAACCGTATTTATAAAAAAAACAATAGCTTCGATGAACTTAAAACAAAAAATCGGACAAATGATAATGCCTTCCTTCGCTTCTGAGCCCGATAAGAAGGAAGCTGAATTGCTGCTTTCCCGGATAAATCCCGGAGGAATAATATTATTTGGTAAAGATATAATTACTGTAGAACAGACTGTTGATTTAATCAGAGGATTACAAGGAAAAAGTAATTTGCCGCTTTTTATAGCAGCAGATCAGGAAGGCGGTGTTGTCAGCAGATTAAACGAGAGCGGAAATATTACTGATACAATTTTCCCAAGCCAAAGAGATATCGGTGATACAGGATTTCCTGAAAATGCGTATCTATTTGGAAAAATTATGGGGAGCGAACTATCCGGCTTAGGGATTAATATGAACATGGCGCCGGTTGCTGATATTGATCCAAACCCTAGTAATACCGCAATTTGTCTTGAATCAAGATCCTTTGGTAATGATAAATTTCTTGTTGCAGATATGGTTTTTAATGAGGTTAAGGGGTTACAGTCTCAAAATGTCAGTGCGGTTGTTAAACACTTTCCCGGTCATGGTGATGCCCGGAGTGACAGTCATGAAGGAGCTGTTTCGATTGCCCATAATTTGAACAGACTAAGAGATGTAGAGTTTTTCCCTTTTAAAAGGGGAATTTTAGCCGGTACCGACGGAATTATGATTGGACATATAAACCTACCCACAGTTTTAGGGAATGGAGAACCGGCTACATTTTCTAAATATCTTCTTGAAGAGATATTAAGGGAAGAACTCGGATTTGAAAATTTAATAATAACGGACGCTTTGGAAATGGGTGCTTTAACAAAATATTATACGCAAAAGGAAATAATAGTAAAAAGTGTAAATGCAGGTGTCGATATCTTATTAAAGCCGGATGATCCGCATAAAACTTTTGATATTTTAATGAATGCGGTTATAAACGGCGAAATCAGTGAGTCAAAAATTGATGAATCGGTAGAAAGGATATTAAAAATTAAATATAAAAGAAAACTATTTGAAGATAGAGAAGCTGAAAATCATGAGTTTATAGTAAAAAATGTCAAAATGAAAATTGATGAACATATAAATACTATTTCAACAATAATGGATCAAGACTTACAGCGTCCATTTGAAAAATCTATTTCATCCGAGTAGGTAACCGAAGAAATGTCAAAGTATAAATCATTTTTTTACATAATAGATAAGCTTGATGATCAAAAAGCTCAGCTATTAAAAAAAAGCTTGATAATTCTTCCGGAGGTATACGATGTTATACCTCGGACAAATAAAGGATATATAGAAGTAAAAGCCGGAAAAAATATGATTTCACAGGTAAGAATGGCCTGTGATATAGCTGAAGTTAAATTTAGAACGGAAGCTTCAGAAAAAGACATTTTATATTATTAGAGGCGATTGCACAAATAACTATCGAATAAAATGAGAATTCCAAGCATGACATGAGTAAAAAGGGAATTCTAGATTGCAAATTTAGAATTGCTCTAAATAGTGTCCGGATCAATTTTTATCAACCATTTCCCCTTTTTTAAATAGAGAAAACCAATGAGCGCAATAGCAAAGTTTGATATAAACATGGATACCCATATACCTACTGGACCCCACATTAGACCGACGGAAAGCAAAAAAGCTAAAGGAACACGGAACCCCCAAAGTCTGCCGATATTTAGGTACATTATCGGCTTGGTATCCCCGCCCCCCTGAAAAGCACCGGTAATTACTGTAAATAATGCAAATGCTACAACTGAAACGGAAATGATCTTAAACATCATTGACCCATGCTGAATTACTTCCTGTTCATCTACAAAAAACCGGATTACGGAAGCTCCAAAGAAAAAAGTTAAACTCATACTAATTGATATAAAAATGAAGATTGATATTACAGCTTGTTTAACCACTTTTTTTGCCAAATCAGCTTTTTTTGCTCCGAGACATCTTCCAACCATAGATGTTGTCGCCCTAGCCATACCCAAGGCAGGCATATTAAACAGTCCGATCACTCTAGTACCGATTCCAAATGCGGCTACTACCGCTGTGCCAAAACTGTTCACTAATCCTTGAAGCACCGCGAATCCCAAAGCCGATATTCCTTGACCAATAGAAGCGGGAAAGCCAATTTTAAATAGAAGAGATACAGCGGATTTTTTTGGTTTCATGTTCTGTAATTTTAATTTTAATCCCTTTTTGCCATGAATAAGTATTATTAAAGCGGCAACGGAACCTGAAAAACGTGAGAAAACCGTTGCAATGGCTGCGCCCTGTACTTCGAGTTTTGGGAAAAAACCGATTCCAAAAATGAGAAGAGGATCAAGGGTGATGTTCATGAGAACAGTAAAAAACTGAATAATCAGCGGAGTTACGGAATCCCCTATTCCCTGCATAGAAGCTTGAAGTATAAATATCATAAACATGAAGGGCATTCCCGCGAAAATAATGGTGATATATTGGTAGGTATAGGTAAAAGCATCTTTAGGGACCTGTAACAGTTTTAATAATGGATTGGAGAGAAGTAATCCCAATATAGATATTACTACCGAAATTATTGTAACCAGACCTGCCATTTGTCCTAAGTAGTAATCCATTTTTTCTCGGTCGTTTTTTCCTCGGGATTGTGCAATCAGTGTGGTTCCCGCCATAGAAAAACCAAGTCCAAATACTACTAAGAAAAAAATAAGATTAAATGAAACCGCAGGCGCAGCTAATGCCTCTTTACCTAATTTGCCTAAAAAATAGGCGTCTGCAAGGTTGTAGAGCATTTGTAGTAAATTGGAGAGCATTATAGGGACAGCTAACTTCAAAAGTGATTTAAAGAGTGTTCGATCATCTGTGAGTGAAATATCGTTTTTCAAATAGTGTTTTCCCTAAAGTAGTAACAGTACAGAAATTCCCAGCAACAGTACATTAATGATAGAAAATATGCAATACAATGATCCGGGAAATCATGCTCCTATGGTGCCTGAAGATATAAAATTAGAATTCCTCGGAAAAAAATGTGACTCGTGAAATAGATTATTGACCAGTCCTCGAAATGGGTTTAATGTTATAGCATTATTATGAATTTCATTCCATTTATCTGGGCTTTTTTCGGCCTTATTATGGTCTTCTCGGAATTTTTTATTCCCGGATTTGTAATTTTCTTTTTTGGTGCCGGAGCAATTCTAACCTCTATTCTCTCCTTTCTCTTTTCCGGTTTAAAATCAAGGCTTCTGCTCCAAATAGCGATATGGTTAGCATCATCAGGAATTACACTGTTCTTCCTTCGGAAATATTTAGCTAGAGTTTTCAAAGGGAAGCTGATAAGTAAAGATTTAGACACTGATTACATCGGTAAAAAAGTTAAGGTTATCGAAAAGATAACTCCCCAGTCACCAGGAAGAATTCGCCTTGCCGGTACGACGTGGCACGCAAAGAGTTATGATGAAACTTTTGAGGCTGGAGAGTATGCGGAAATAATAGAAAAAGAAAATATGTCCTTTGTGGTTACAAGGAAAATAATGGAGGATGAATAAATGAGCGTTTTGGGTGTTTATATTTTTACGGGTTCGTTAATTGTTCTCTTTTTCCTGATTTTCTATAAACTGATACGGATTGTTCCCGAACAAGAAGCATGGATTATTGAGGAGTTCGGTAAGTATAAACGAACTCTGGGTCCCGGGTTTCATTTAGTAATTCCATTCATCCAGAAAGTTGCATATAGAAATATTTTAAAAGAAGAGGTTATCGATGTTCCTCCTCAGATATGTATTACTAAAGACAATGTACAGGTTACTGTGGATGGAGTCCTCTATTTAAAAGTTTTTGATCCCATGAAGGCGAGTTACGGTATTGATGATTACCGGTTTGCCACTACGCAGTTGGCACAAACAACAATGCGCTCTGAAATTGGAAAAATTGAACTTGATAATACTTTTTCAGAACGAGATGCCATTAATGATGCCATTGTAAAGAGCATTGATGAGGCATCGGATCCATGGGGGATTAAAGTCACAAGGTATGAAATCCGGGATATCACTCCGACAACTACCGTTCTTGAAGCGATGGAGCAACAGGTACGGGCTGAACGGGAAAAGAGGGCAGAAATATTAAAAAGTGAAGGCGAGAGAGAATTTCGTATTAATATTTCAAAAGGCGAAAGAGAAGAAGCTATAAATTTGAGTCGGGGAGAAAGAAAAAGACGAATTAATGAATCCGAAGGGAAAGCTTCCGCTATTGAACAAATAGCGGAAGCTACTTCTGAAGGAATAACCGAAATAGCAAGGTCAATCCAACTTCCGAAAGGGAAAAAGGCTGTAGCCATGAGGGTTGCAGAACATTTTGTGGATAGGCTAGGTAATATACTTGATAAGTCCGATATCTCTGTTTTCCCTTTTGAAATAGCACAGATAAAAGGTTTTGTACAATCTGTCCTTGAAGGAACAGGAATTGATAATAAAGGCGGAATGAAGAAAAGAGAAGAAGATAAAAAGGAGGAACGATATGAATGAGTTGATTCCCCTGGCAGTACTGGGAGGATTTTTTGGATTAGTAGTTCTTTATTCCATCATAAGGAGCATCCGAATTATTCCGGGTAAGACTACAATGGTAGTCGAAAGATTGGGTAAGTTTACTAAAGTCCTGGATGCCGGATTCAATATGCTTGTTCCCTTTATCGACAAAGTAAAATATCAGCATAGTCTTAAAGAGCAGGCTGTGGATGTTCCAACACAGCCCTGCTTTACCCAGGACAATGTCCGGGTTGAAGTGGATGGAGTTTTATACTTTAAAGTTATTGATCCGAAAAAAGCCAGTTATGGAATAACTAACTATAAATATGCAACGATTCAACTTGCACAGACCACTATGCGTTCAGTTATTGGAAAATTAGAATTGGATAAAACATTCGAAGAGAGAAACAAAATAAACGCGGCCATTGTCAAGGGAATAGATGAAGCTACAGACCCGTGGGGTGTAACTATAACCCGTTATGAGATACAAAATATCCGAGTCCCGGATAATATTCTAACCGCTATGGAGATACAAATGCGCGCTGAACGTGAGAGAAGAGCGGTGATAGCTAAGAGTCTCGGTGAAATGGAATCCCGAATCAATTATTCTAAGGGTGTTATGGAAGAGGCTTTCAATAAAAGCGAGGGTGAAAAGCAGCGTGTTATCAATGAGGCAGAAGGGAGAGCCCGGGAAATCCGCGCGGTAGCCAGAGCATCAGCCGCAAGCATAAAAAAAATTGCTGAAGCTATGGGTAATCAGGGCGGCGAAGAAGCTGTTGCGCTTCGGCTTTCTGAGGAATATATAAACGAGATTGAAAAAGTTGCAAAACCCGAAACTAAGGTCTTTCTTCCCATGGATTTGTCAGATCCGAAAGGTTTCTTAGAAACCATCAAAAAGATGCTCTAAATTATAGTGCTATGGTCTAATTCTCTTTCGGTCCCTAGGGAATAACGATGCTTCTTTTATGTTTCCTAACCCGAGGATTTTTTGAGTCAGCCGTTCCAATCCGATTGCGAATCCGCCATGAGGAGGGCAGCCGTATTTAAAAATCGTAGTATAATCAATAAGATCTTCCTCTTTTAGACCAAATTTCGGCAGAGTTTCTAAAAGTAAATTATAATCATGGATACGCTGTCCCCCTGTGGTTATTTCCAATCCTCTAAAAAGGAGATCAAAACTTTTTGTCTTTTTTCCGTCAGGATAGGTGTAAAAGGGCCTTTTTCTTCTTGGAAATGCCTTAACAAATACCGCATCGATATTGTATTCCCGTTTGGCCCATTCACAGAGTGTTTTCTCCCCTTCCGGTGTTATCTCAAAAGCACGCTTATTAGATTCTTTGGAGATTATTTTTTTGGCAGATTCATGATCGATTACCGGTATAGAATCTACTTCGTCATTATTTGGAACAGATGCATTCCATACTTCGAGGATGTTTGGGCATTTTTCTTTAATATTTTTAAAAATATACTTTAAAATACTCCGTTCCAATTCAATCAGTTCATCTTCATCTTCAATAAAGGCAACTTCCAAATCCAATGACACGTATTCATTTAGGTGCCGGGCTGTTTCATGCTTTTCGGCACGATAAGCCGTACCTATTTCAAAAACACGTTCAAGACCTGAAGCAACCATTGCCTGTTTATAAAATTGAGGAGACTGCGCGAGAAAAACGTGGTCATCAAAATATTCAACTCGAAATAGCCCGGTCCCCCCTTCTGTTCCGGAACTGATTAATTTACTCGTTTTTATTTCGGTATAATAATTATCTTTTAGGAACTGGGAAAAACTGCTTATTATTTCCGATTGGAGGGAAAATATTTTTCGTATCTTAGGTATCCTGAGAGAAATAAAACGGTTATCTAAAAGAGTTTCAATACTTGTGTTCTTTGGGTCTTGATTAACTGAAACGGGAAGTTCGGGGTCGGATTGAGATATTATGTTTGTAACACCGGCTTGAATTTCAAATCCTTCCGGTGCTTTGGGATTTTCTATAACCGTTCCTTTTACTTGTATTACAGATTCATTATTGATATCAGGCAGCTCTTCATACACAATCTGAACAGTTCCGGAACGGTCTCGAAGTATTGCGAACGACACCGCTCCAAGTTCACGGATCCTGTGGACCCAGCCGCAAACCTCTATAGTTTTACCTAGGTGATTTTTTATATCTTTAGCCAATATCCGCATTTTTTATTCCTCCATTAAGCTTTTTACTTCGGATTCATCTGAAGAGACCATCAAAGCTGCTATTAATCGGGTATAGGCAGATTCAGTTATCATTGGACCCATTGGTATTGCCCCTTCTTTCCATAAATCATGACTGGTTATATAATCCGAAAAATCTACTATGCCTTCCTGTTGGGAGGTGCAAAAAATCACAATATCATTATCTTCCGCGTACTCAAAAAAATTTCTTAGCGAATAAGGAGTTTTGCGCAGATTGGCTGTTCCTGTATCGAATAATTCTATTATGAAATATTTTATGCCGTTTTTCGCTAACGCAATGAGGCTTTCTCCCCGTAAACCGGGAAATACTTTAGCTATATAAATCGAATTGATTATGGTTTCCAGTAGAGAAATCAGTTTACCCTTTTCTTTAGGAATATTATCCCATCGATTAAAAGGTTTTGGTAATGATGCAAAGGACTGTTCATTCCATGTTTTAAAATTGTACTCTGTTCTATTTTCGGTATTTCTTACCCTTTCGAACCTGAGATTAACTGCGGGAAATACTTTTTTATCTATATAGACAGAAACATCGTTTTTTCCTTCAGCAGATAATTCCACTGCCTTTTTCAAGTTCTCGGCTGCTTCAGAACCTACTCCGAACGGTTGAAAAGAAGCGGTAATTACAATAGGAACAGCATTACCAAATAACCAGTGCAATAGCGAAGAGGAATAGGGGAGCGTATCGGTTCCGTGCCCGATGACAAAACCCGTTGTATTTCCTGTATTTAATCTATAGCTTATAATGTGTATTAATTCAGCCCAATCTTCCGGAATTATTTCTTCACTCAATATTTTTCCGGGTTGATGTGATTCAATAACTATATCATCCGATACATAGCCATCTTTCAAAACGTCTTTAATATTTGTTAAATTCCCCGGTTCAATCATTCCATTGATGCCGACTTTACCGGTTATTGCTCCGCTGAAGGATATAAAATCTAAAACGCGGCGCGCAATCTTTTCCTGTAGAATTTGTTTTGTCAGTACAGGCTCTGCTCTTCCTGATGTTGCCTTCATGGCCTGTCCCATTAAAAAACCTAGAGGTTTTGAATCACCGGCCCGGATGGTATCTACTATTTTTTGATGCTCCATTATTACTTTTTCTATAACATTGGTTATGACGGATCTGTCAGTTATCTGTTCCCACCCTTTTTCTTTAATAATTGTTTCAGGCTCTTTGTCTTCTTTAAATATCACATCTAAAACTTGCTTTGCAATTTTTCCGTGTATCCTCTTACCGTTGAGCAGTTTCAAAAGACTTGAAAATCTCTCTGGAGTTAATGGACATTCATCGATGTTCATATCAAACCGGTTGATCATTTTTTTTACATCGGAAGCCATCCAGGTGACAATTGTCTCCGGATCATTTACTAAAGCTGCTACCTTTTCAAAATAATCCGCAGTTTCTTTCTCTTCGCATACGAATGAAGCTTGAAACTCAGAAAGAATGTATTGAGACATGATTCTAGCTTTTCTATCCGCGGGTAACTCCACCAACATGGAGTCAACTTCTGATAAAAAGAATGAATCCGCGTGAAAGGGAGGAAGATCCGGCTCTGGAAAATATCGATAATCATGGGCGCTCTCCTTTATCCGCATACTTTCGGATATATCCCGATTTTCATTCCAGAGGCGCGTTTCCTGTACAATAGTCCCTCCCCGTTCTAATATTTCTGTTTGCCGGTCAATTTCAAAGTTTAAAGCCTTTCTAACGAATTTAAAGGAGTTCATGTTTTTAATTTCTACTTTGCTGCCGAGTCCCTCTCCGCGTAGATTTACCGACACATTCGCATCGCAGCGTAATGAACCTTCTTCCATGTTTCCATCGCATACTCCCAAATATCTTACAAGTCTTCTGAAGTACTGAAGGAGTGTCTCCGCTTCTTCCCCCACTTCCAAATCCGGCTGAGTTACTATTTCGAGTAAAGGTGTGCCGGCACGGTTAAAATCACAGAGAGAAATATCTCCGGCATGGATCATCTTGCCGGCATCTTCTTCTAGATGACATTCTTTTATGCGAACCCTTTTTTTGTGTTTATGGAATTCCACATCCAGATATCCATCAGTACCGATGGGAGAATTAAATTGAGAAATTTGATAATTCTTAGGTAAATCAGGATAATAATAATTTTTTCTGTCAAAATAAATATCGGAGCTTAAAGAACAGTTAAGAGCGCGAGAAACAAGGTAAGCCATTTTTACCGCTTCATCATTCAATACAGGTAATGTGCCGGGATATCCCATACAAATTGGACATATATTTGTGTTTGGTTCGTCGCCAAATTTAGAAGGACAACTGCAAAAAACTTTGCTTTTAGTAAGCAGATGAATATGGATTTCTAAACCGATATATGATTGAAACATATTTAACTCCAGTCATCAATTTTTAGCGGAGGTTCAGGACGTGGATAACTATCTTCGAGTTTCTTTGCAACAGAAAAAATAGAATCTTCAGAATAAGCAGGGCCTATAAGCTGTACTCCGATGGGTAATCCGTGAATAACCTCCGATGGAATTGCCAAGGCGGGAATACCTGCTAAATTAGCTAAACATGTGTAAGTATCCGCTATTTTTTGCTGAAAAGGATTGAGATCAGGATCGTCTCTGTCAAAGGGCGGTACGGGAAACACAGGAAGAAGTAGAAGATCGATTTCAGAAAAAATCTCATCCAATTTGTTTCTAATCGCCGTTCTTACCTTTTGAGCTTTTAAATAGTACTTGTCCTGAAAACCGGACCGGAGTACATAGGTACCCAGAAGTATTCTCAACTTAACTTCATCACCAAATCCCTGACTTCTGGCAAGCTTAACTAGTTCTTCCGGGTTTTCTGCAAAATCAGGGCTTAGTCCATACCGCACTCCATTAAATCTTGCCAGGTTTGCGCTTGCTTCGGCAGTGGCAATGGTGTAGTACGCGGGGGCAATGTAATCGAATAAAGGAAAATCAATATGCTTAAGATTATATTTACATGTTTCTAATCGTTGGATTGTTGTTTTGTATGAAGTTACAATATCCGGATGCATTTTCAATGAAGCAATATTAGAGAGTATTCCTATATTTTTGGGTTCTTGTGAAGTAACCGCAGGATATTCTTGAGAGGTCTGATCTAAGGTGTCAATTCCTTTAATAAGGCTGAATGCTCCCTCTATTATGCTGGCATTAGATGCTAATAATCCTATCACTTCTAAAGAGCTTGCATATGCAACAAGACCGTACCTCGACACAGTCCCGTAGGTAGGTTTTAGGCCATATATCCCGCAAAAACTCGCGGGCTGCCTTATTGATCCACCGGTATCGCTTCCAAGCGCGAGGGGGACCATACCTGAAGCAACGGCGGCAGCGGAACCACCGGAAGAACCGCCGGTTACTTTACGGGTATCCCAGGGATTATGAGTTTTTATCAATGGCGAAGTTGTTGTGGATGAACCCATACCAAATTCATCCATGGCAGTTTTACCTACAACCCAACCCCCGCAATTAATAAGATTTTGGACCGCGGTTGCGTTATAAGGGGATTTTAAATTTTCAAGCATCTTTGATCCGCAGGTGAGATTAAAACCTGAAACGGAAATGTTGTCTTTTACTGCAAAAGGAATTGCCCCTTTTTTTTGAAGATCCGGATCAAATTGAAAAAACACACCTATCTTTTGATTGAGTTTATTGACAGAGTGTGAATATTTCTTCAGAGCATCATTGTTTTTCAGGGCAAGCCATTTTTTTTCTATCCAATCCATAAAATATCCTGCTGGTGATAATTTGCGCTCATGTTGAATGAGCCATTATAGTACGTTGGGGATTACAATGAACCGTTCTTCTACTTCCTGAGCATTATCAAGTAGAAGATCGGAATTGAATTGTAAGGGAATATCATTTCTAACCCTGTTTTTGGTGAACAGCGCATGAGTTGTTGGAAGAAGATGATCAACTTTGAGCTCGCTCATCTTAGAAAAATAGGTTATCATTTCCGATACAGCTGCGGATAGCTTGTCGAGTTCTTCTTCGGTAACATGAAGCCGTGCAAGTTCAGCTGTTAATCTGAGTTCTTCTTTATTCATATTGAATGTATTTTTATACACACTTGTATACCATGTCAAGATACGTAAATTTCATATGCTATCGCTGTTGCCTGATGGAATAAAATGAGAATTTCTCTGAGTTTTTAATAAAATTTGACTTCCATAATAATGCAGTGTATTTTTTTAAAAATTCCTAATGAAAACATAAGAGAATCATAATTTCCAAGCTAATAAGCAAGTCTAAATTGCAGACTCAGACTTGCTGTATTTTCATAAAAAGTATTTGACTGAACAGAAATGAGTGATAGAATGTTTATTATTTGAGGATGAATTCTCAAATTATTCCATAATTAATATATAAATAATAGGATATTGTAGTGATTAAAAAAGATTTCCCAAAAATTCATTTTTATGACCAGGATTTTGTCGATATCTATGATCAAACTTGGGCTTGGATTCAGGATTTTTGGCACAAAGGAACAAAAAAAAGCGGATTAGAGACTAAGTTTTTTTATTATCCCAATAGCGGAATAATCAATCAATTTGAATCTTTATTCAGTACTTTTTTCCTGGTATACAGCAATAAAATCTATCCCGCTGCTCCGCAGCTTGATAATTTTTATAACAAGCAGGAAGAAACAGGTGCAATAAGAGGTGATTACAACGTAAAAGATGGCAGCCCCGTATTCAGTTCCGATAATCCGGAGGGAGTAAATCCGCCGCTGTTCTCATGGGCTGAGTACAATCTATATCATAAAATTGGTAATAAGAAGAGAATAAGGGAGTGTATGCCTATTTTAGAAAAGTATTTTCAGTGGTTAGAAAATACTTTTAGACAGGAAAATGGGTTATACGCAGTACCGCCAAGTGCAACTAAAATGGACAATTCTCCCCGTAAAGGTTTGTTTTACCCAATAGATTTTAACACTCAGCAGGCAATTAATGCTCTCTATATGTCTGAATTGGGAGATATTCTAAATGATAAAGAAATAAGTTTTAAATACATGCGTCATTACTTCTCGTTAAAAACACGGATAAATAATTTAATGTGGAATGAGGCCGATGGTATTTATTACGATTTAGATAAAAAGGAAGAACAGTTAGGAGTAAAAACAATCGCTTCCTTTTGGCCTTTGCTGGCGGAATTCCCTAATGAAGCTAAAATGGATAAGCTGATCGCGCATTTAAAGAATCCGAAAACATTCGGTACAGAAAATCCCTTTCCGAGTTTAGCGGCAGATGAACCTGATTTTGATGAAAGAGGCAGGGGATTTAGAGGTTCTGTCTACCCGCCTCTCACGTTTATGGTAATAAAGGGATTGGAAAAATATGGGTTTTATGAGTTAGCCAGAGAATGTGCCATCCGTCATCTCTATTATATGCTTGATACTCTTCATCCTGAAGGAAAAGAGAAAGGGAATGTATATGAAGCTTACGCGCCTAAAAAAGAGGGACCTGCAAAATGGCAAGGAAAGCAAAATTTTCCCAGACCGCTCTTTCTGCACTATACCGGATTATCAACAATAGCTTTAATGATTGAGAATGTAATTGGACTGTATATTAGCCTGCCCAGGAAAACAGTGGATTGGATAATACCAAGTCTTGAGATTATGGGTATTGAGAATCTATCTCTTAAGAGAAATATGATAACAATTCTAAGTAATAAAAGTGGCAGAGGTTGGGAAATAAGGCTGGAATCTGAAAAGCTTTACTATTTTACTATTGAGGTGCTGGGAAAGAAAAAGAAGACACTTCCTATCCCTTCCGGCAAGTGCTCAATGCTCATCGATAAGTTATAATAAGAATGCCTGAAGAATGGTATCTTTTGTAAGTACAAGAAACAATAATGAAAAGGTAGGCTTTAAAGAACCTTTGCTGCGGGGGTTAGCTAAGGACGGAGGCCTTTATGTACCCATAGGTTCTCCGTATAAAGAAAGTTTATTTTTTAGTAGTGATTTTTTCGAAACAACATACGAGATTTTGAAACCCTTTATACACGATTTTGACAATATAGAGTCAATCCTTAAAACAGCTTTCCCTTTTCAACCAAAATTAAAAAAAATTAATAATTATCTCTGGATTCTTGAGTTATTTCATGGGCCTTCTCATTCTTTTAAAGACTTTGGCGTAGGCTTTCTTGCATCTGTTCTTAGCGCCATTGCGGGAAGGATAGACAAAAGAATTACGGTACTAACAGCAACCTCGGGTGATACAGGAAGCGCAGTAGCACAGGCTTTTTATGGGAAGCACAATATCGACGGAATTGTTCTGTTTCCAGCGGGAAGGATTAGCTCAATTCAGAGGAAACAAATTACTACCCTTGGGGGAAATATAACCGCACTTGAGGTAAAAGGATCGTTTGATGATTGCCAGAAAATGGTAAAAACTGCCTTTAATGATTCAGAACTTAGAGAAACTCTTTTTTTAACCTCCGCTAACTCAATAAATATTGGAAGATTTCTTCCGCAGATGGTTTATTATGCATATGCGGCAGCGTTATTGTTTAAAGAGCAAAAAGCTGCTCCTGTATTTGTAGTTCCCAGCGGAAATTTCGGCAATTTAGCTGCCGGATTATATGCATGGAAGTGGGGACTGCCTGTATCTCATTTCGTTGCCGCAACAAACGCAAACGACGTTATTCCGGAGTATTTGATTACAGGCATTTTCCGACCCAGGACATCAATACCTACTATCTCTAACGCAATGGATGTAGGAAACCCGAGTAATTTCGAACGAATAGAATACTTAATGAATTCTGTAGATATTCCTTTAAATAAATTAATTTCTGCCTTTACAGCTACAGATCATGAAACATTGAAAGTTATTAAAAACTTTTTTCTTTCAACTGGCTATATCGCAGATCCTCATACTGCCGTGGGTATATATGCGGCCCAAAAATACAGCCGGCAGAAAGATACTCCATTGGTTGTTCTCGGGACGGCGCATCCCGGTAAATTTCCTGAAGTATGTGAGAAAGCTATTGGTAAGCCGGTAAAATTACCGGCAAATCTTTCAAGGTTACAGTATAAAAAAGAAAAAAAAGTCACGATAAGCAATGGGTATCATGAACTTAAAGAAATATTACTCGAGCAATTCTAAATTTGCAATTTAGAATTGTCTTTTTACTCATGTCATTCAACATATTGCCGTAATAGTTTTTTTCCTTCGGGGTTTCGGAAAGGATTTTTCCTATTACGTAAAAATTCCCGGTAAACTTTGCAGGCTTGATAATATGGTTCCGGGCCGGTAAATGTGGATGAAAGGTCGCACCTAAACAGCTCAAGGAGCAGAGGGAAAAGAGGTGAAGCCATAATTTTTTCTGTTCGGTACAGCGGGAGTTGATGTAATGCCCCGGGCAACATGTGATATTTAATCAAAAAGGCGGCATCTTTAATAAAATCGTCAGCAAAACCCAAGCGTTGAAGGAGACGGCTTGCCCGTCTTGCTCCAGTTTCCGCGTGACCGTCAAAATACTTTTCTTTATGCCGGGTACTTTGCGGTTTACCCAGATCATGAAGGAGTAGAGAAACTGCAAGTAATGGATCAACACTTTTCCTATAGCGAAACGTTTCAAGAGTGTGTTCCCAGGCATTCCCCTCTGGATGATTTTCTTTAGAATGCACCGTCTCATTCAATTCAGATACTTCAGGCAGGTATCGATTGATGAATCCGGTATTCATCAAATGGTTCAAGCCTTTCCAAGGATACGGGCCGGTAAGGATCATTAATAAAATTATTCTTATTGTTTCTATCGCTATATTGGAAAAATTAACGGTTTCAGAAAAAACGTTATCGCGTTCTATAAATCTGTATCTAGAGAGTAATATTGCGTTTTCCCAAGCAATCTGGGGGGAGTCCTTGGAGGATAAATAAGGCGGCATTGTATTTGTTTTTAAGAAGCCGTATATATTCTGAGCATCAAAATACTTTTCTTCCTGAATAGAATAGTAAAGATTAAGCAGCGGATGTGAATGAATAGGAAATATATTATCATCCATACATTTTATAAACGTACGGGAACCACCTTCATTAACTGCAGCATCACAAAAAGCTAAACCGGGAAATTCAAGGGAATCGAATAACTTAGCGAGCTGGACCAATGAAGATTTAACTGTGATAAATTGGAAAGGAGAATTAGTGATTCGGTAATACTTATCTAAACTATGAAATGAAGAGTAGTAAAAAGGAATCATCGAATTTTGTAACACATCTTGCGGTTTCATGATCCGATCACCTTCCTTGTAAAAGATCGTGAGTTAATTGCTTATAAGATATATCATTTTTCCATTTATGTCTTGGGTTAAGAAAAAAATGTTTACTTGATGTTTAAATTTATTTTAATTATTCTTGCTATAGATGTATATAAAAACGAGGTAATTCATGGGAGACAAAACCAAAATTGTAATTCTCGGCGGCGGTTATGGCGGTGTTCATACCGCTAAAAAACTTTATAAAAAATATAAGAAAAGAAAAGACATTGAATTGGTGTTAATCGATAAAAATCCGTATCATACTTTAATGACGGAACTTCATGAAGTAGCAGGATCGAGGGTAGATGCATCCTTGGTGCAGGTGAGTTTTGATAGAATTTTCGGCGGGAAAAATATATCTGTCTACACTGATACCATAAAATCCATTGATTTTGACAAACAGCAGCTCTATTCAAAAATAGCCAGCTACGATTATGATTATCTGGTTATTGGTGCCGGAGGTGAACCTGAATTTTTTGGAATTCCAGGGGTTCAGGAGAATTCTTTTACCTTGTGGTCTTTGGAAGATGCAATGCGTATCAGGGAACATGTAGAAAACCGGTTTAGGGAAGCGGCTCGTGAACCTGATATTAATGAAAGAAAGAAAATGCTTACTTTTGCGGTAGCAGGAGCTGGTTTCACCGGAATAGAACTTGCTGGAGAATTATTGGAAAGAAAAAAAACACTTTGTAGAGATTATCACATAGATGAGAATGAGGCTCGCGTCCTTATAGTAGAAGCTTTAGACAGTATACTTCCTATTATGCCCGTTAAATTAAGGAAAAAGGCTGAAAAACGGCTGAAAAAAATGGGAGCGGAAATTTACATTAACTCTCCCATCGTGGAAGCGGAGGAGGGGAAGATAAAGATATCAGACGGCAGGGAGATAGCCACCGATACTTTTATCTGGACTTGCGGTATACACGGTTCTGAGTTTACCGCTAATGTTGACTTAACGAAGGGGCAATGTGCCCGCGGAGAAAGTACCATTGCATCAGCGGAAGGAATCCATGGAATGGCCGGCTGCAGTTTTGATGAAGACGAACGCTATATAGTAGGCGAACGGGGTAGAATTCTTGTAAATGAACATATGCAGTCGGTGGATTATAAAAATGTCTACCTAGTGGGAGATATCATTTGGTTTGTCGAAGGCGAAAAAGTGGTTCCCCAAATTGTTGAGACAGCACTGCAGACGGGAGAAACCGCAGCAAAAAACATCATCGCGGAAATAGAGAAGAAAGACAAAGTCGAATTTAAGTCCAACTACCACGGCTTTATGGTTTCCATTGGCGGGAAATATGCAGTATCAAATGCCGGCGGAATGAAAATGTCGGGTATTTTCGCAATGCTGTTAAAACATTTTATAAACCTTCACTATTTATTGGGTCTTGGAGGAATCAATGTAGTATGGTCTTACCTTCAGCATGAGTTTTTTACCATGAAGGAGGGAAGGTCGGTTTTTGGGAATCATCTTTCTGCTAAGATACCTATTTATTGGGCGGTACCCTTAAGAATTTATGTAGGTGTTATGTGGCTCATTGAAGGTATTAATAAAATAAAAGATGGATGGTTGAATCCGGATAATATTTATATTATTGCACAGGATGTTTCAGCCGCTACGCCTGCCGACGGAGGGGAAGAATGGGAAGCAGCGGAGGCTTTGTTGAGCGATCCGTGGATTGTGTATCAGTGGATCGCGGATAACATTATTTCATTGGCGCCGTCCTTTTTTCAAATTGTTGTGGTACTGGCAGAGGTAGCCATAGGGTTAGCCTTAATCGGCGGACTGTTTACTTTTCTTGCTTCAGCAGCATCTATCGTACTGTCTGTAATGTTTATCATATCGGCAATGACAGGTGCCGAAATATTCTGGTATATATTCGCCGCCATTGTCCTTATGGGCGGAGCCGGAAGAGGCTTTGGTTTGGATCATTGGGTTATGCCGTGGCTGCAGAAATGGTGGAATGGCACCGGAATTGCGAAAAGAACATTTCTTTATGTCAATGAACCGAGAAAATCTAAAGTCCGGAAACGGAACGTAAATAAATAGAATGAATTAGACAGATAAGAAATCCGAAAGAGGAATGATAAGCAGCCGGATTTCCGGCTGCTTTTTTTAAAAACTTCTGGTAAGTAGCGGCGGTAATAAATGACAAATTTTTGGGATGATTTTCCAGTAATACAAGGTGATCTTTCAAAGGTCCATGAAATCATAAATGAAAGTGTAATATCTTCAAATGATATTATAAGAGAAGGCTTAAATTCACTTGTTTCCAGGGATGGAAAACTGATTCGCCCGGGACTTGTTATTCTCTCTGCTTACCAAACTCAAAAACAGCTGGATAAAGAATTACCCGAAAAAATATATTCCATTGCCGCGGCTATTGAGCTGCTCCATATGGCTACTTTAGTTCATGATGATATTATCGATGAATCCGATACGCGAAGAGGTGATGTTACACTGCACCGGGTTTACGGAATTAAGAATAGTGTGCTTATGGGGGACTACCTCTTTTCCCGTTGTTTTTCCATTGTTTCTAAGCACGCCTCCATGGAAAATGCAAAAAATCTTTCTAAAGCGGTAGAAAAAATATGTGATTCCGAAATATCCGTAGGTAATAACCGTATTGAATTAGGACTAAGGGATTATATTAAACGTATAGCCGGAAAAACCGCCGCATTAATCATGATCAGTATGCATGTTGGTTCTTCAGAGTCGGGAGGAAATGATCAGGAGTTAACGAGACTTCATCGGGTTGGTTACAACCTGGGAATGGCTTTTCAGATAATCGATGATATACTTGACATTTCAGGAAACCGAGATACTACAGGAAAACCTGTAGGAAGTGATTTGCGTCAAGGCATAGCAACAATGCCCTTGATTTATGCCGTAAAGTATGGAGATAATACGCTTCAGGAACTTTTAGAAAAAGGTATTAGATCGGAAAAGCATGTTAGAAAAGCATTGAAGTTAGTAAAAAAGAGTCAGGGTATTAACGCGGCCCGGAAACGCGCAAAAAAGTATACAGATAATGCACTGAAACAAACAGCTCAACTTCCTGAATCAGAGGCAAAGCCTCTCCTAAAAAAGATAATCAAAAAATTATTAGTACGGGACTATTAATTATTCCTGTGTGATTTTGTAAAGCATGCCGAATCCTCTGTTTAAATGACTGGAGAGCCACTGGGTAGGATTTATGTACCGATGGCTTCTCATTCTCATGGGAGAATTGTATGTATACGTTTCACTACCCTGGTTTTTTACATGCACTTCAGGATTAAGCAAATTCATTTTTTCAATAATTATTCCTTTAGCATAATTTAAATGAACGTAGGAAATAGTACCGTCTTCATCTATTTCTAAAACGATTCCGGCGTGAGTGAGCGGGTCATTCCAAATTTTATCGCTGTTCCTATCGTAAGTGTTGTCCCAAAAAATAATATCTCCGGGAGCGGGAAGTGATGTTTTATAAAACAAATTGAAATCGGCTGCTGTCTGATATAATCTGGACACTCCGTTTCCCCTATAACGGGGGAAATAGACTGTTAAATCTATGCCGGCATAATAATAGACAGCAAGAACAGTTCCGGTACAGTCATAATTAAAAGAACGTCCTTTAATAATTAAAGAAGTTTTTCCTAATAATTCTTTGGCTCCTTTAATAATGAGCTTCTGCTTTTCACTTAAGACTGTTTCTGCTTTATACGTATCGGAATAAACTTTCTCAGAATTTCCCGTGGTATAAGAAAATTGAGATTGATTATCAATAGATTCTTTTTTTAAAAAGGTTTCACATCCCGAAAGAAATAAGATAATGCTAAGTGTTAGAACTAAGAATAGAATGTATACTTCTTTTTTCATAAGCTGCCAATTTACAATATAACGCTGTTATTCTAATTTCCAGTATCGGCTTATTTTTTCCCTATTCCAATTAAATAAATCTCAAAAGAAGATTTTCTTGTAGCTGTAGGCTTGTAGGCCTTTGCGGTATTGAATTCCGCACGCAATCGATTCAGAATAACTTTCTGCTGTCCGCCCTGGAATATTTTTATTACAAGATTGCCGTTTTTTTCTAATAATGAATTAGCTATAAACAGTACGTGATCTGCCAGTGCTTCCGATCTTGCAGTATCTGTGGTTCTATTTCCTGTAGTAGCGGGAGCCGCATCGCTTATTATTACTTCGTACGGTCCGTTTTCAGCAATGGATTCAATTATTTTTTGATCAAAAAAATCACCCTGAATAAATGTAACTCTATCATCTTCTTTAAGACCGCCGGAGAGATCCTTTAAATCAACAGCTGTTAATCTTCCTTCCTGTCCGATTAACTTGACGGTATAGGAGCTCCAGGACCCGGGCGCAGCTCCGATATCAAGAACGGAATTACCCCTGTTTAAAACGCGGAATTTCTTCTGAATTTCTTTGAGTTTGTAAACTGATCTTGCTTGATAACCTTCTTTTTTTGCTTTGCTTGAAAAATAATCCGCCTTTGTATAATCCTTTTTCATATAATATCCATTTTACTATTTTTAATTTGCCGTTACAAATGAAATTATAAAGCATGAAGTATATCAGATAGAACAATTCTAAATTTGCAATTGAGAATTCCTCTATCATGTATTGACCCATACAGCAAATGACCTTATGTTCTGATTATGAATAATAAATCAATTTTACGACGGCCGTTTATTTACAGATACTATAATGCGTCAATTATTATAATTATCGTAAATGTAGCTATATTCTTTTTAACAAATGTTTTTTCCGGCGGGGGAATTGCGCGTTATCTCTCCATGAATCCCGTTCTGGTAGTGCGGTATCATTATTGGTGGCAAGTTATCACATATATGTTTGTGCACGCGGATTTTTCTCACATCCTTTTTAATATGTTGGGGATTTTGTTTTTCGGTATACAGGTTGAACGGAAAATGGGAAGTAACGAGTTTCTCCTTTTCTATTTTATAAGCGGTATTGGGGCAGGTCTATTTTCTTTATTGGTATATTGGCTTAGCGGAACTTATTTGGTATTCCTTATGGGAGCTTCAGGA
Organism: uncultured Spirochaetales bacterium; assembly: GCA_964618265.1. Lineage (GTDB taxonomy): Bacteria > Spirochaetota > Spirochaetia > CAYLLE01 > CAYLLE01 > CAYLLE01. The sequence goes on from CAZUAE010000004.1 coordinate 67,984, forward strand.
GCTGTTTTTGGAGTTTTACTGGCTTTTGCCACCCTGTTTCCTAGATCGATGATTTACATTTTCGGTATACTTCCTGTTAGAGCTCCTATTCTTGTATTGGGTTATACCGCTATAGAGCTTTTTTCACAATTTTTCTCTGTAGGAAGTAACGTAGCTCATTTAACTCATTTGGCAGGATTTGCGGTAGCTTATTTTTATTTGTGGATTCGTCATGGTTTAAATCCCATTCGAGTATTTTTAGAGGACCGCCGATATTAATATTGATGAAACGAATTTTATTTACTCTTTATGTCTTTCTTTTGATGACATTAAATTTATTTTCAGCAGAACCGGTTCTTAAAGCTGATTTTTGGCTGATACCGGAGACGGGTGGAGAGTTTCAACAGGAAAGAAAAACATATTCGCTGGAAGATTTATACCGTAAAATTTTATCGGAAGCTCAATACGTATTCAGCGGCTTGCTTTACGGTTTTTCTTTTACCTATGTCCCCCAAGATAATGCAAGAAATGTGAATGAAAAATTTGTACTGTCTCCTTTACACCAAATTGAGATGGGAGATCCCGCGCTAAAAACAACGGAGACCTGGAGAGATAAACAGAAACAGTTTATAACACTGGAATATTATTTAGCGCCGCATCAGCGGGAATATTTAGAAGCATGGGATAGTAATACTATTCCTACTGTAAGGGGGGTTGGAACAGGCAGCCTGTATGCGGGATATAGAGGGAAAATAACTTCAATGGAAGAAGCGGTTAAAAATGGTGTTCGTGAATATTTAAGGGCACGTCATTACCAGAAGCCTAAAGAAATTAAAGGGGAAATAGTCTTTTGGGATGATCCGCAGCTTATCCCTACTGCGGGAACGTACAAATCAGAAATTGATTTTAAATTATTAGTCTTAGATATAAAAAAGTATGTTAGTTATTAAGACAGGATCGCGATCTTTCTATATTAACCGCTAACTAGAATTGTGATGAGTCCGGCTGCAGTCCCTCCAAACAATATTCCTGCTGCAATTTCTGAAATTGAATGACCAACCATTTCTGAAAGCCTGTCTTTTTCTTCTGGAAAATGTTCTGCCATTAGACGATTAATTGTTTTCGCGGCATCTTGAACATGACCTCTGAGCCGATAAGCATCATAAGCGATGATGGCGGTGAAAACAGCAGAGACAGCAAAGATATCGGAATGAACGCCGTTCCGGATACCGATTGCAGTGGTTAAGGCTGTGACGAATGCCGTATGAGAACTGGGAAACCCACCCGCGGAAGTAAAATAATGGAGACTCAATTTTTTTTGTCTTATAGAATAATAGATCACTTTAAAGAGCTGGCATGTTATTTGTACGCACAGTGCGATAATTAATGCGATGGGGAAATGTTTCATTATTTACTATAGGATGATTTGATGATTTGTACTACCATTATGTATATAATATTCTGGGATGGGGAAAGCTAAAGGAATTTTAACATTTTTTAAAAAATACTTTCGTAGAAGAGGTCGTATAATGAATAGTAAACGGAAGAAAAAGCGAAAAGCAAATAAAGAAATCAAGGCCCATCTATATTTAAATACGTTTTTAAGGTATACATTCGGATTTTACTTAAAGAAACGTTTTAACATTAAAATTGAAAATCATTCAATCATTTACCGAGTAAAACCTCCCTTTCTTGTTTTACCTAATCATTTCAGCATTTGGGATCCCTTTATTGTAAACGTTTTAATCCCAAACCCGATATATTATGTTACATCAGACGCACAATTCCGTTCGCCCCTCCTAAATTTCGCGCTAGGCCTCGTCGGAGCTATACCTAAAACAAAGGCAGTTTCTGATACAGACACAATACGGCATATATTGCGAATCAAAAAACAGAATGGATGCATCGGTGTTTTTCCGGAAGGTCAGAATACCTGGGATGGCCATTGTCTTCCGTTGATTCCTTCTACTGCCAAATTAATTAGACTGCTTAAAATCCCGGTTATTGTTCCAATCCTTAAAGGAGCTTATTTTACAAGGGCAAGATGGATGAAATCCTCACGAAAAGGCCGGCTTACTGTAGATTTCAAAATCGGCTTTATGCCGGAAGAAATAAAAAAGATGTCTGTAAATGAAATTTGGAAAAAACTCAACTCACTTTTAGAATTTGATGATTATGAATACCAAAAGCAAAATATGATTTCCTTTAAGGGAAAGCATCTTGCTGAGAATTTAGAGCAGGCATTATTTATCTGTCCTAACTGTAAACGTATCGGAACTCTCCGCTCTGCTGATGATATTTTCTATTGTACCAACTGTTCTTATGGGGTCCGTTATAATATATATGGTATGTTTGAAAGATGTTCACATAAAATTTTCTTTAAGACAATACGTGAATGGAACAAGTGGCAATTATCAAAGATGAATGACATTTTGAATAATTTTATAAATGGTGATGGAAATACAAAACTTTTTGAAGACAGAAAAGCGTTCGTGCGTACAGGCTACCGTTCAGATCCGCTTAAAAAACTGCATATAGGAAAGCTTGCCTTATTTAATGATCGTATAGAACTTTACCCCTTGAAGGGCGGATATATTGCCTTTGATATTCAAAACATAGAGGGAATAAATGTACAAAATAAAGAAGGGTTAGAGTTTTATTATGATGAAATACTTTATCGTTTTGATTTTATAGGGAGGAGGGTTTCTGCTTTTAAATGGATGTATTGTGTTAAAAAGATACAGATGATGGATCTCGAACAAAGAGACATTATGGCATTATAATAATATTTATAATTGGAGGTGATTTAGTTGAAAATTGGAACACTAAGGGAAGTTAAGACTCATGAGTACAGGGTTGGATTGACTCCTGATTGTGTAGGAACTTACACAAATCATGGTCATGAAGTCTTGGTCCAATCCGGAGCTGGATCTCTTGCGGGATTTGATGATACCGAATATTCAGAAGCCGGAGCTGTTATCGTACCGGAAGCTAATGAAATTTTCGATGCCTGCGATATGATAATAAAAGTAAAAGAACCGCAGCCGCAGGAATATGATATGCTGCGGGGAGGACAGATTCTTTATACGTATCTTCATCTTGCGGCGAACCGGGAGTTAACCGAATTTTTATTATTTCGGAAGGTTTCCGGTGTTGCATATGAAACAATAGAAACAGAAAAAAAGCAGCTTCCGTGTCTAAAACCTATGAGTGAAATAGCAGGAAGACTCAGTGTACAGGAGGGCGCTAAGTATTTAGAAAAGCCCTTTGGCGGAAGGGGTATTTTACTCGGTGGTGTACCCGGTGTGGATCGGGGTAAGGTGGTGATAGTCGGCGGCGGTGTTGTTGGAAGAAATGCCTGCAAAATTGCGGTTGGGTTCGGAGCTGAAGTAACGGTGCTGGACATTGATGCGGAGCGGCTCGAATATCTGGATGATATTTATGGCGGTTCCATTACGACGCTGTATAGTAATCGAGCGAATATTCTTAAAGAAATAAAGGATGCCGATCTTATTATTGGCGCTGTGCTTATTCATGGTGCACCTACACCAAAACTTATCAAACGAGAGGACCTTTCGCTTATGAAAAAAGGTGCTGTAGTTGTGGATGTCGCGGTAGATCAAGGGGGCTGTATTGAAACCGCGAAACCGACTACTCATGATGATCCAATTTATGTGATCGAGGATGTTGTCCATTATTGCGTAGCCAATATGCCTGGAGCGGTGGCATTTTCTTCAACCCGGGCTCTAGTAAGCACCACACTACCCTACGGCTTAACCATAGCAAATAAAGGACTAGAAAAGGCTTGTAAGGAAAATGCAGCAGTTATGAAGGGACTCAACACCTATAGGGGAAAGTGCACCTATCCCGATGTAGCTGAGGCCTTCGGACTGGAATATCACAGCGCGGAGAAAATGCTGATGGAGCAAAGGTAATAATGACCGTAGAGGAAATTCTCCATACTATTAATGGGAATTTAGTTCGCGGAGAAGAATATCTCAACTCGGAACTGAAATACGGCTTTGCTTCGGATTTAATGAGTGATGTTTTAACACTAACGGAAGATGGTATTCTACTGATATCCGGACTTACGGGATTACAGGTTGTTCGAACTGGAGTGATGTCTGACATCCATGCCATTCTATTTGTCAGAGGGAAAAAAGTTACTCAGGATATGAAAGTACTGGCAAAAGAGCATGATATGGTTTTGATGGAATGCCGGTATTCTATGTTTAAAACCAGCGGTCATCTATACATGGCGGGTTTAGAGGCTGTTTTTTGATTAGAATGGATTCAATTTGTTATACAGAATGCCGTTTCGGTAATATTGTCCTCTGGGGTGATAAATCCGCAATTCGAAGTGGAGATGCGGGCCGGTGGCCTTTCCTGTATCTCCGATATCGCCTAATATTTCACCTGTCTTGACACTTTCCCCGATTTCTAACCGCGGTTCTTCCGCAAGATGAGCATAGTAGGTCGACCAGCCTTCGGAGTTGGGGTATTTTTCTAGGATATCCTTATGCATTGGATGTTCAATTTCTAAGTACCAACCATAACTGTTATCGAACCCTTTATCGATAATCGTACCTTTATAGGTAGAGGTAACATAACCGGGAGGAAATCCCTCTCGGATTATTTCACCTGCATAGCTGATGGCGGAAACATTACTTACATTTACTATATCAACCGCATAATGAGGAGAAGTTCCTCCTGACCCGATAGGATCTTCCCGTTTATCCATATAACCATCAGTTATTCTAAAACCCATTCCATCAATTTGTCTTCCGGGAATACAAACAGGATATATCATACATGAAAACTTTGGTTGTAATGTTCCTAAAGGTTTAATTTTTTTGGGATCCATAGCTAGGAAAATACGGGCCTGATATTCTTCACTTGGAAGCCGGGACATTTCATAGATAATTTCTCCGTAACTTACTGCTTCTTCAACATTTTCAGCAATTAATGTGTAGGCTTCTTTTCTTGCACTAAGAAAATACGCGAGTTCTTCTTTCAGCCTAAGAATATTCATTACAGCATTTTTTTTATTAAATTCAAATGTTTTTTTATCGGTAAGTATCTTGTCTTTTATCGAGGAAATTTCATTTTCCGCACCCACAAGAAAAGTATTTAATACCTTCATCTGTTCATTGACTGATGCTTTAATGGAACTTACCCGGATAAAGTAATTACTTGCAAAGATTGCTAAGGTAATACAGGCAATCAATAGAATTGGAAAAATAAAGGCAGGTCTAAGAAGTCTTCTGTTTAGCCAATGAGCTATTCTATTTTTAAGGGTAATAGCATTTACCGGATAAAGATCTTCCATCTCTTTAGGGGAACAGGTTATTTCATCGTAATAGTATAATCCGGGTGGAGACTTAATCTTAAGAAGTATATCGAACCTCTTCTCCAAATCTTTAGCTTCTTCGTAAAGATTGTTAATATAAACCTGCTTACCATTTTTTTCCAAACTGGACACTTCCCATTTCTTCTCTTTACGGAAAGTCCAGCTTCTAAAAACACGGTGAATTCCGGCCGGGGAAATAATATCTTCCTGAATTAATATAAGATCCTTTGCGAGACGGGTTATGATTATTGTGTAAACCGGACTTTTAAGCCCCCGGTCTCCACACCGTACCACGGGAGAATTATAATTTGTTTTTCCATTCAGCCAAAACCCGGCTATCCGGATTAGACGGTCGATTATTAAAACTGTTCCTTTTGCCATTTTTCCTGTACTACTCTTTCAACTTTATTTTTAATATAATATCCTTGCAGCGAATACAGCAAGGAGATGCTTAGGTATCTTCAATAACTATTATGTATATTTTTTTTTCATTGACAAATTTCCTGTTTCCCTAAACTATATATCTGAAAGGAGCCTATAAATGTCTTGGAGCATTATTTACTTATTATTAGCAATTGCCTGTGTACTGGGTTCTGTATGGCGAGCTGCTAAAGGTGGAAATATTTTTTTGATTCTCACCGGGTTTTTCTTTTTCCTGGTAATTTTATTCCGTATGTATATCCCTTCGGCCTACGATTTTGTGATAATATCCGGTATCCCAACGTTAGGACGGCTTCTTCTGTACGTCGCTCTTCCTGTTTGTTTAGCCTTTTCTCTCTTTACATTACGCCACCGCCGTTAACAAATAATTTCTTTCAGTTCCGATAACCATGAGTTTACATCGGAGTCGCTGGGCATTCTCCAATCACCCCGGGGTGAAAGGCTGATGGTTCCTACCTTTGGTCCGTCCGGAAGACAGGACCGTTTAAATTGATGTCTGAAAAAGCGTGTGATAAAAACCGTCAGCCACTTTCTAAGTTCATTTTGGGAATAACGGTTTTTAAATGCGTTTTCCGCCAGAAAGAGTATTTTCTTCGGTGATGCTCCGTAGCGTATTAAATGATATAAAAAGAAATCATGTAATTCGTAAGGACCGATAATATCTTCGGTTTTTTGGCTTATCCCTCCACCGGATTCGGGAGGAAGCAATTCCGGACTTATCGGAGTCCCGACTATTTTATCTAATACCTTCTTTGTTTCTTCACTTACCACATTATCGGCAACCCACCGCACCAAATATCGAACCAATGATTTCGGTACACCGGCATTAACGCCGTACATAGCCATATGGTCTCCATTATAGGTACACCATCCTAAAGCCAGCTCGGAGAGGTCACCCGTTCCTATTTGAATTCCTCCAATTTGATTTGCTAAATCCATTAAGATTAGAGTGCGCATCCGCGCTTGAGTGTTTTCGTAGACGGTGTCATGATCGCTTTCTTTATGTCCGATATCCTTAAAGTGAACTCTGCAGGATTCCCTAATATCAATTTCTCTGTATGATATCCCCAGAACCTTCATAAGGGTTAAGGCGTTTTCATGAGTATCGGAAGATGTGCCAAATCCGGGCATTGTTACACCGAGTATGTTCTCGCGCGGCAGTTTTAACAGGTCCATGGTTTTTGTTGCCACCAGTAATGCTAAAGTTGAATCAAGACCGCCGGAGATGCCGAGAACCGCATGATTAGCTCCTACGTGTTCCAGCCGTTTTGCTAATCCGGCAGTCTGTATTGAAAAAATTTCTCTTGACCGCTGGTCCCGAGTATCCGGGGATGAAGGCACGAAAGGGAATGGATTTACCTCCCGTTTCAATTTTTTGATTTCCAATGCAGTAAGATCAAAGAGAATGTCCCGAAAAGGCTTTCGGCGGTCAAATATTCCCTGTTCCATAAAAGAGGTAGTTTTTATTCGGTCGTTTAATAATTTTTGTGTATCAATATCGGCTGTAATTATCTGCTCATCTCTGGAAAACCGCCGCGTCTCTGCTAAAATATTGCCGTATTCGGCTATCATGCCGTGACCTCCGTAAACTACATCCGTGGTTGATTCTCCGGGTCCGCTCGAGACATAAATATAAGCGGAATTGTTACGCGCGGATTGATTTTTTACAAGATCTTTACGGTATTCGTGTTTTGCAATTATTTCGTTACTGGCAGAGGGATTGAAGGTAATGCATGAGCCGGCAATGGCTTGATGGGTGCTAGGCGGAATTGGCGCCCAAAGGTCTTCACAAATTTCTATACCGAATTTGATTTCTGGGAATTTTTTCGCTTGAAAGAGGATGTCGCCTCCGAAGGGCACTTCCTTCCCATCAATATATATATATTCATTTAACGCATTCACTCCCGCTGCAAACCACCGTTCTTCATAGTATTCTTTATATCCGGGTATGAATGATTTTGGGATTACTCCAAGTATTTCCCCTTCCTGAAGCACAACAGCGCAATTAAAAAGTTGATTGTTTTGACGGAGGGGAAGTCCTGCTATTAGAACCGCTTTAAGTCCTTTAGTTTCTTTTTTTAATTTCAGTAAACAATTATATGCATCATTTAGAAGGTGTTCCTGATGAAACAGATCGCCGCAGCTGTATCCGGTCAGGCTAAGTTCCGGGAACAACACAATCTGTGCTGAATCCTCTACAGCTTTCTTGAATAATCGCGCGATTGCTTCAGTATTGCTTTTGCAATTACCTATGATTACTTTTATTACGCATGCGGCGACGCGGATAAACCCATGGTTCATTAATTCTGCTCCTTTATTTAATATATACTTATTTCTCATACATACTGCCTTTAGTATACAAATACGGTTATTATAGGGACAACCCTTTAAATATAAGGTGTGGAATCAATCTGAGGAGAATTAATGATGCGTAAGATTTTGATCATAATAAATACCCAAGGAGGGCAAACGGAGTCAAAAAGAACTGAATATTATTTAAGAAAAAAAATGGATGAGACTGAAATCCCGTATACATTATTTGTAAGCGATTCCATAGATAAGATTTTATCTGTGGTGGATGAAGAGCTAAAGAAACAAATCTCGGATATCATGGTAATGGGTGGTGACGGAACCATTTCTCTTATTGCAAATAAAATTATACATACCGATATTGTTCTGATGATACTTCCCGGCGGTACGGGGAATCAACTAGCTAAATATTTTAAAATACCGAATTCTTTAGCAAGAGCCCTCCGTGTCTCTTTGTGGAGCAAAAAAGTTGTTAAAATAGATACCCTGGCTATTGGTGACAGGCATTCTATTCTAAATATCAGTATGGGTTTGAGTTCTTTAACAATGGTATCGGTGGGCGTGCAATTAAAAAAAGCTTTAGGAAATGTCGGGTATATAGGTGCTCTGTTAGAAATATTGTTGAGGTACCCGTCTTTCCGTTTTCATGTTAAAACTGACGGTACCGAAAGAGTTCTAAAGGGGCGTGAATTACTCATTATGAATACAAGTTTTAAACAAATGCCCCTTACTCCCATTTTAAAAAAGAGTAATCCTTTTGACGGTAAAGTTGAGTGCTATATATTTCAGATTCGGGGAGTATTCAGCTTTATTGCTTTTATAGCAGATACTATATCGAGAATCCCCAGGAGGAAAAATCGCTATTTAGTAGAATTTGACTTTAGAGAATCAATAGAAATTGATAAAATTGAAGACATTCCCTTCCAAGTAGACGGAGATGAAGTGCCTTTTAACGGCATAACCGCAAAGATAGAAGAAAAATCTCTAAAAGTGCGCGTACCAGAATAATAATATTGAATAATATGAGAATTCCTCTTTTGTGTATTGATTGGCTTACGAAAAATATCTTTATATGTTATTTTTAAAGTAATGAAAGATAAAGGTCTTCCGACGGTCATTATTCCATATCCGGGTCCGGCTGAAGATTCTGATATGCAGGATATTTTTATCTACCTCCGGCCCGAGGCAAATGATGTTAAAGTAGAAAGCGCAATGCTGAAGGTAATAGAAAAATGCCCTGCTTATAAAAAAGATCTTTTCATGGTTTATTTAGCCAATCTTCCCGGAAAATTTATAATGCAGCATCACATCGTGGAAGAACACTATTCATTGAAATTACGATTTGCAGTCAGAGGAAAGCGCGCCTGTACTCCGAAAATGAAGAAAGAATTTGAATCTTTTTTTAAAGTTTCTTTTGCTTCAGCTCCTATAATTGGAGCCTTTTATGCCCTAAATAAATTAAATTTAAGACCTGAAGAATTATTTCAGATATGGGTTCCCCATACGGATGTTTTAATGATAAATGGGCAGACAATCAAAAAAATTGCAGATTATTATGTAGTTAATTATGATATACCGGCACTGCTTCATAAAAATTCTCTTGATACAGATATTGCTGTAATGGTTTTTAGAACACGGTTAAATTATGATGCCTTTGGTATACTAATATCGGATATGAAGGAAGCACTGATTAAAGCGAATCTTTTAAAAAGAACAATCCATCCCAGCAGGATATTTCATTATTCTAAGGGACCGTTTGAACAAATTCTAGATGGTATTGGATATTTATATACCACCGATCATTTTCATGTACCTCTAGAAGATCTTTCGTTTTCCTCCTATTTAAGAAATAAAGGTGTTGTGTTTAAAGAAATATGGGGGATTTTAAAAAATCCAATTTTGTTATGCAAAGAAAACGGAACCGCTAAAGAAGTAAATTTTATGAATTATACTTTTTATGATTCTTATCAGGAAGCTTATAACAAGTTTAAAAAGATAACGGCTCAGATGATTATTCATTAGTCATTTGCAGGAATGATTTTATTTCTCTTTCCGTTTCTTGAATTTTATTATTTAGTGACATAAATAATCGGTTTATTGAATCGATATCTTCCTGTTTCCCCGCTTTTTCTATATCACATGCTATATTTCTGATTGCTGTTGCTGCTACATTTGCAGATGCACCATTTAATGTATGGGCAGCTTTAAATACGGAATGCGTATCGTTTTTTTGTATACTCCTTTCCATTTTATCCTTTAGATCCGGTAATAACTTGAGATATGCAGCTAGAATCTCGTCAGCCAGTTCTTTGTCATTACCGACTCTATTTAATAATTCTTCGGATGAAAACATATTTACTTGCGGACCGTCATTATTCATTTTATCCTCCCTGTTACTGTTCTATGATCGCAAACACAGCACCATCTATGTTACCTTCCGAAGAAATAATGGGATTCCCATTAATTTGAAGCTTTTTCCTATTTCCGTTGGGAAACTCTATATAGTGCTCAAAATTATGAACAGGATTTCCGGTCTTAATGATTTGATTGAAAGGAAGCTGTTCATCCGGAATTGGATTACCGTCTGTATCGGTAATCTTGAATTCCGCCGCATTGTACTGCATTTTTCTTAATTCATCCCTTTTAATACCTAATATTTTTTCCGCCTCTTTATTGGCGAAGGTTATTTTACCTTCCAAATTGATCATCGTTTTACCGATAGGGCTTGATTCCAATATCTTCATAAGAAGCTCATGTTTTTGTTCCATTGCAATCTCAGCTTCTTTCTGTTTCGTAATGTCTATTAAAGTGATTACTATTCCCTCGATGGTACTTTGATTTGATTTATAAGGATGGATTTTGATAAGGAGCCATTCGTCGCTTTTGTTTTTTATTTCTTTTTCGATCTTTGAATTTGTGTTCATCACCCGATTTATGTCATCTATGAATTCGGGATATTCTAAAGAATGAGAGAGATCGGAGATTGGTCTTCCGGCATCGGATTTTATTATCCGAATATGTTTTGCCGCTGCCGGGGTAAATTTTCTTATGGTTAAATCGGTATCTAAAAACAAGGTGCCGACATCGGAACCGGAAAGGAGATTGTTTATATCGTCATTGAGATTTGATAACTCCTCGATCTTTTTTTGATATTCCGCGTTTACCGTAATCAATTCTTCATTTACCGATTGAAGTTCTTCATTAGTACTTTGTAACTCTTCATTGGAAGATAACAGCTCTTCATTGGTAGCCTGAAGCTCTTCATTGCTTGTCTCAAGTTCCTCTATTGTTGCCTGGAGGTTTTCTTTAGTATGTTGTAATTCATTTTCGAGATTACGTATTCTTTGGTTCACACTTTCTTCTAAACTGTATCGCTGAGTGACTTTTTCCGAGCCGGGGGTTTCTTCCTGTTTTTCAAAGATAATTGCGTAATTGTATCCGCCGAAAGAATTTTTAATGGGAATCACAGTTATGTTTGAGGCAAAGGCCTCCGTGTTTTTACCTATGATAATATCGTTATAGGTTATCATTTTATGTTCTGATGCCGCGGCATCAATTGCATTACCAAGTGGTATCTGAATTTCTTTTCTAGCCATTTTGATAATGTCAAAATTAACTTTTCCAGTGGGTAATTGGAAAAAAGGATTAATGTCACCAAAAATATGGGTTATTTGTTTTTCGCTGTCTATTAAAATACAGGGGGCGAAGAGAGCGTTTATAAGCTGTTCGAATATAATTTCCTGAGAAAGAACGCCTGTATTATCCCAGTCGGTATCAGTCTTGTTTTTTATTACATTATTATAAGGTTTTGTTATCGATAATTCTTGTAGAGGTACATTCCGCTCCGGTCCCAGTAGACCCTTTGTGGAAAATATTTTCCATTTATGATCTAGGGTATCAAAAAACTTGCTGTATTCTAATAATGTTTCGCTGGATCCCAGCACCAAGTATCCTTTCGGATTAAGGGCGAAGTGGAAGTTGGAAAGAATTTTTTTCTGTAGAACAGGCTGTAGATATATGAGCAGATTACGGCAGCTTATCAAATCAACTCTTCTAAAGGGGGGATCCTTAAAAACATTATGATAAGCGAAAATAACCATCTCTCTTATGGGATGGATTATTTGATAGTAGTCACCCTTTTTTACGAAAAACCTCTGAAGGCGGTGCTTCGGTGCGTCCGCGGCAATGCTTTCCGGATACATCCCGAATGATGCAAATTCAATTGCATCACGGTCGATATCAGTGGCAAAAATTTTTATTTCCCTCTTGATGTTCTGCTTCTGCATATATTCATACAGAAGAATTGCTATGCTGTAGGCTTCTTCTCCGGTGGAACAGCCGGCGACCCATATTCTTATTGAGTCTTCTCTATTTTTGCCATCGACTATAGAAGGAATCACCTGATTTTCCAAAAAATCAAAAGCCTCTTTGTCTCTGAAGAACCGCGTGACCCCTATAAGAATCTCTTTAAATAAAATATTTATTTCTTCGCTGTTTTTTTCTAGAAACCGGATATATGCAGGGAAGTCTTCGATCTGATTTATTCCCATTCTTCGTTCAATCCGCCGGAACAGAGTGCTTTCCTTGTAATACGATAAATCAACGCCCGTTTTCCGTTTTAGGAGCATAAAAGCTTTCGTGAGATCAGATTCTTTTTTCCCATTCTGGCTTTTTTCTGATGAAGAGACATTTTTTGTACCGGTTATGAAGTTTTTTATTTCTTTCCCTATTTCTTCCGGGGGCAGTACGGAATCTACAATTTCTGTGGAAATAGCACTCTTAGGCATTCCGTCAAATTTCGCTGTTGTTTCATCCTGTACTATAACGAACCCCCCGTTTTCTTTAACTGAACGTATACCCCGTGTTCCGTCACTTCCTGTTCCCGAGAGAATGACTGCAATACCTTTTTCAGCTTGATCTTCCGCGAGGGATTCGAGAAAAATATCAATTGGAAGATTCAGGCCCTGTTCCTGAGGAGTCAGGAATAATTTACCCTGATAGATATACATATTTTTTTTTCTAGGAATTAAATAAATGGATCGCGGTTCTACAGCTGTACCGTCTTCCACTTGGTAAATACTTAAGTTTGTATGTTTTTCTAAAAGTTCTCCCATCAGGCTTTTATAATCCGGAGAGAGATGCTGTATTATTATAAAGGCCAATTCTTCTTGTTCCGGCATAGAATCGAAAAGTTTTTCAAGCGCCTCTAATCCTCCGGCTGAAGCGCCAATACCTACAATATAAAAATATTTATCTTTGCTTGGTTTTGTGGATTTCATCAATTGTCCTCTAAAAAATAGTGAATTTTTGAAATTATATCCTGTTTTTTAAAGGGCTTCTTAATGTATTCATCGAAGCCTTGCTTAAGAAATTTTTCTCTATCTCCATCTAAGGTAAATGCCGTAATCGCGATTACAGGTACTTCGCTATTTTGGATTTTTTCCGATTGCCCGCGCATTAGCGATAATGTCTCCTGTCCGTCAAGATCAGGCATGGAGATATCCAGTAGAACAAGGTCAATGTGTTGTTCCATTAGTATTTCCAGGGCTTTTCTCCCGCTGGAAGCTTCCGCTACCTTAAATCCCTGCTTTTGCAGAAATGTCTTTAGATATAGTATGTTTATCCTGTTATCATCGGCGATAAGGATTTTATTTCCTTTTACTTTTTCTTCAGAAATCATTTTTCTATCCTCTGTTATAATATATATTTATAATATACTTGAACGGTAATATCCAATTTTAAGGTGATAAATGACTTTAACAGTAAGAAAAATCGGCAGGGTAGATTATACCGATGCATTGGCGCTTCAAAAAACGCTTGTAATTAAAAGACGGGAAGAGGAAATAAATGACACCCTTCTGCTCCTGGAACATCCCCCTGTTATCACCATGGGTAGAAGGGCTTCAAAGAGGGATTTACTGGTATCTGAGCAATACCTGTCAGATCATAAGATAGCGGTTCAACACATTGAACGGGGCGGAGAAGCAACGTATCATGGTCCGGGACAGGTGGTGGGATACATCATCATCAATCTCTATAATCATGAACGAAAGCTTAAAAAATTTATCTGGAATCTTGAAGAAGTTATTATTCAATTTCTAAAGGAAAAATTCGAAATAGATTCTGACAGGATAACGGGGTTACACGGTATTTGGGTAGGAAATGAAAAGATAGCAGCTGTTGGTATTTCTATCTCAGAAAAAATTACAATGCATGGATTTGCTTTAAATGTGAATACAGATCTTTCCCATTTTAATTGGATCGTTCCCTGCGGAATCCGGGACAAGGGGGTCACTTCGCTGCAAAAGATAAAGGGAAAAACATATGCAATGGTAGATATAATGAATGATTTTGTACCCTATTTTTCCAGGATATTCCGATATGACAAGGTGGAATTTATATGAATAGATCAAATTATATAAGAAAACCTGTTTGGATTAGAACTCCAATCCAGAATAATAAGAGTCTTAAGGACATAAAAAATATTCTCAATACCCTGTCTTTAAATACAGTTTGTGTTGAAGCTAATTGCCCAAATAAGATGGAATGTTTCAGCAGAGGTACTGCAACATTTCTCATCCTGGGGAAGCATTGCACCAGACATTGTAGATTCTGTAACGTAACAAAGGATAACCCCGAAAAGGTAGATCCTAATGAAGGCAATAGGATCGCTGAAGCAGTAAGAAAGATGCAGCTTCGTTATCTGGTTATCACTTCTGTAACCCGGGACGACCTTTCCGACGGCGGCGCTGAGCATTATAAAAGAGTAATGGAAGCAGTAAAAGAACAAAATCCGGAAATAAAAATCGAAGTACTCATTCCGGATTTTCAAGGGAATCGGGAAGCCCTTAATACCGTACTTGACGCTCAGCCTGATGTCCTTAATCATAATGTGGAAACAGTGCCGCGTCTTTATAAAAACATTCGGCCGGAAGCTGAATATGAACGATCATTACAACTTCTGGAATGGGCAAAGATAGCGAAGCCTGATGTATTAACAAAATCCGGTATTATGGTTGGGATGGGAGAAACTTTTGAAGAGGTTACCGAGGTACTAAAAGAGTTAAAAAAGGTTCGGTGTGATCTGGTAACAATCGGCCAATATATTGCGCCTTCTCCTCATCATTACAGCATGGTTGAATATGTTCACCCCGATGTTTTTGATGCGTATAAAAACATAGGAAAAAAATTAGGATTTACCGGTATTGCCTCCGGTCCAATGGTGAGAAGTTCTTATCATGCTGATGAAATCACTCAGAACGTGAATAGATAATGGGCATTTCTTTGTTCCTAACTCTTTTTCCCCAAAGGTATGCTGCTCCAAAGCCCAATAAAAGTCCTGCTGTGCCGAATAGAATCTTTATCCCCTCTGTGCTGAATAATAAACCCCCGATCAAATAGAGAAGAAAAAATAGGAGGAGCGGCAGAATTAATATAACGAATCCGGCTTTTACGGTTTTTCCCGGATCCATATACACTTCCACGTTATCATTTTCATGTAATGGTATTTCCTTGATGTTCAGGGCTTCAAAGACACGTCCTTTTGATGCTTTGCAAAACATAGAAGAGCAGGATTTACAGTTTTCCTGTTCTCCGCACTGAACAGTAATTATATCATTATTAATGTGAAGCACTGTGGCTATTTCTTTCATTTCAACCTCCGGTTCCCGGGTTTTCAAGATCTTTCCTGATAATTTCAATGGATTCGGTTATTCCTGAATTGGCAATTGTAAGTATTACACCCTGAATCTGTAGTTTTTCCCAATGCTCTTTTGATCTTTCCGGAACTTGGGTAAGATATTTTCTTATCTCAATATCAGGGTCAAACCCTCCAATACTTCTTGCTGAACCGGTGCGGCCGGCATCTGTAATTACCGCTGTTCCTTTTTCAAGAATTTGCGCGTCCGGTGTCAAAATTTTTGTACCGCTCCCGATAATTGCTGAAACTGTTCCATCCAGATGAAAGAATAGTGACCATTTTTCAGCGGTGGTAAGGGCGTGAAAATCAATAATAATTGTCTGTGTCTGATTTTTTATATGTTCAATAAGGTTAGGTAACATTGAAAAGGGGTTGCCAAGATGGTGTCTTGGAAAACCCGCTTGTCCAAGAACACTGATAACTCCGATACGGTCTTCGTTTATATTAAAGCACCGCCACCCTCTTCCCGGATTGCTATGCGGATAATTAGTAGGTCTTAGGATATAATTGGTATGCTTGATATGCTCTACCATATCTTTTTTATAATAGGCGCAATCTCCGGTTGTGATAGCGTTAACACCTAACTTTCTCAAGTAAACGGAATGATTTTTACCAAGACCGAATCCTCCGGTTACCCCGTCTCCATTCCCAATTACAAAATCGATTCCGTACTCTTTTTTAAGATTATGTAGACTATTTTTAACGCAGTAAACGCCGGCTTTGCCTACTATTTCTCCCAAATATAGAACTCTAATGCTCAATAGATTCCTCCGCCTAACCAATATACACAATGATTCCTCATATTGGAAGGAAAAATCATAAACAGGCTCTCTTTGACCCGTTATACCACGCTTACGATAACCAACGTATCATTATGACCCTGTCTATCAATTCAGTATGGATGAGGCAAAATTAATTTGGAAACGGGAAAAAATAACAAGGTTTAATTGTTTGCGTTATATGATTTTATTCCTGGTGACATTTTTATCCGGCTGTGTTGTTTAATAGAATGAAATGGTACAGTACTTGCATACTGTAAACAAATGAAAGAGGAAACGCCGAAAGGGTTTTCTCAATAAGCCGCCTTAACAGGGGCTACTTTAATACACAAGGAGTGTTTTATGAAAGATCGTTGTATCGACATTGGCCGCATAATGGATGAAATATTTAGTGCGGCCGAAAATTTCAGTTCATACTTCAATGAAGGTATGGATTGGAAGGGACCCCATGAAGGAATGGGCAGGAAATTCAATTGGAATGAAAATATGGATTTCTATCCCGCGTATATGTTTCCTCCTTCTAACATCTACATGACGGATGATAAGAGTCTTATCTTTGAATTTGCCTTGGCAGGTTATACCGAAGATAATATCAATCTCGAATTTAAGGGAGATTACATGATATTTTCAGCTAAGGTAAATGAGGAACATAGAGAGGAGGAAGGAAATATTCGCTTCTTTAAACGGCGACTAAAGTTTAAAGATATCGATGACCAACGTTATTATGTTCCGGATGATAAATTTGACCGGGAAAATGTAAAGGCTTCCTTTAAAAACGGGATATTGAAAGTAATCATACCGCCCAGAGAAAAAGTTGAAGATGGAAATACAATCAAAGTAGATATTGAGGGGGAAGAGTGATGCTTGTTTTCGGAATATTAATAGGAATTGCAATTGGATATTTTTTTAAACCGCAGTTGGATCATGGAATGAGAAAACTAATTCGTTATGTTAAAGATCATAACGACAGTGACAGATATTATGACAGGTAATAAAGAAATGTAATTATGTATTACGAAGCCTCTGCAGATGTGGAGGCTTTTTTTTTCTTTAGTAATTCTCTTTTTATACCTTATATTTTCATATTGACACGGAGTATCTGTTTTTCTATTATAAATACCAGGTAATAAGAATGTGGGGGTGTAGCTCAGCTGGCTAGAGTACTTGAATGGCATTCAAGGGGTCACGGGTTCGACTCCCGTCACCTCCACTTAATTAACCAATCATGAATGGAAAATCAAATAACAATGACAGTATAAATCCCGGTGGTATGGACCCTGAAATAGCTGAACTTTTTGATAATGACAATAAGGCAGATAATGTTCCTGAATTTGCTGAATTATTTGAGGAAGAGGCTGATGAGAACAAAGGGGATGATACCTTCGTTGATGAAGCTAAGGAATTTGTTCGTCCGGAAAAGCTGGAGGAAAAACCGAAGCCGATATTCCGAAATAAAAATTATTATAAAGAAGCTCTAACCGGCGAAGGGGACACCTCAAAAAAAGTTCATAATTTACTTGGTTCTTTCTTAAATGCAAAGGATAATCAAGACAGGTCTATGTACCGGTCAAGGTTAATACCTGCTTATTGGGACCTTCTTAGGTCTGTATCCGGTAAAGCAAGAAATTTCTCCATACCTAAGCGGATGCTTTTGCGGTTCGGTATATTACTGCCTACTCTCCTTGACAAGGAACAGATAATTATATTTTCGAAAATAATTTTTAAAAATAACACCGGTGAACCGATTCATTACGTTGATGAATGGTTAGAACACATCGCCGTTGGAAAAGTATCCGTTTCTGCAACAGATGAAACGAAAGTATCCCGTCAGAGCGAAGGCCAGCGTCTCAATACCATGGTGGAAAAAACCCGCGGACGGCATGATGCGCAGATAACTTTGATCCGAAACAAGGTAGCCGATCTCGAAAGTCAAGAACAGTATTTAAAAGAACAAGTGGAAATATTGATGAATCATGATACCCGGGATGACTTGGGCGGAATGAAGATGGCTTATAACGATGCCCAGCGGAATGCCTTTACCGAAATTAGTTCTATAATAAAAAAGCTGGGGACCATGAATCGGGAAATTGGACGGTATTATAGCGAATTGGACGGTATTTCGGACCAACTGGAAAAATTAAAAGAACGTGAATCCTATACTGATGATACCGCTTTTGATAATAAGGCAGTTGTGGAAGAGATGAATACCATTCGGCAGATGGCCAAGCTTTGTGTCGGAAGGCAGGGAAACCATTTTCCGATTTTAATGAAACAGTATTTTAGAGGCACATTAGCGGATATTGCAACTCGAGAAAATGTGATCAACATCCTCGCGGATATTGAATACTTGGATCCCGGAATTTTTAGCCGTTCCTTTAAACAGCAGACAAACAGAATAATACCGAACGTTATTTTGATTCCCTGTTATGGTGATCAGGGTATTTGCTGGGAACCCTTTGAAAAATTCAACCGTGCTACCGGGAAGGGAAGAATTGCAGTCCCTATGTATCCGAAAGATTTAAAGACAGCTGTCGCGGCAGCTCTCGCGGATCTGCGGTGGCAGGTTGCTAAAGAGAAAGCGCAGCATTACTGGATGGAAGAAGGTTTGACGGGTTGGTATTATCAATGGTTTACAGACCGTAGACGGAAAGGTGATGTTCGGGAATCATTTATTCAGGATTACATTCTTTGGATCACCAAAGAAAGTGAGGGAACCCAAAAGCTGGATAGAGAAATTCGCGGGATTTTTTGGAGATACCTTCCCTTTCCTCAGGAAATTAAGGATAAATTAAAAAATAGGGGCTTTGTTTATAACGAGCTCTATAAGAAAGATGTTAACCGATCAATGTCTGACGGATATTGATCAAAAGCAATTCTGAATTTGCAATTTTGAATTGCTGATTGCTCAGGAAACGGCTTTAGTTTCCCTTCTTTTTAAATAATGGATCAAAATACTTATCCAAATCGTATTTCTTAGAGATAAATTTTACAATACGATGATATATAAAATATGTTGCCACAATTGATCCGATAAAAATTAACATCGCTAAGATATTGTTTATTCCCGGTGAAATATTAGGTGCTAAAAAACGTACATATGGAGTGAATAATAACAGGAATATTGCCACCATAATTATAATATTTGTTAAGGTAGCTCCTAATATAAAAAGTAAAGTATTAACTTTTTTGTTCATGATTTTTCTTCCCTTCTCCTATCAGTATGGATATGAATAATAATATACCGAATATGACGATACTTGCATCGGCGATGTTGAATGCCGGCCATCTTTCCATGCCGAAAATGCCGTAGAATTTGAAATATAGAAAATCGACAACACCTTCTGAGCGGAAGATTCTGTCAATTAAATTGCCTATTCCTCCTCCCAGTATACCACCGACTGCCCATATCTGAAACTTATTCAAATCTTTTGTTTTAAAATAATAAATCACTAACACTATCAGTACTATAATTGGAATAATTATAAAGAGAATAGTTTTAATAGATTCCGGCAGGCCCTTACCGATACTGAACGCGATGGCTTTATTTCGGGTATGGATTATCCGTAAGAAACCGTTAAAAACAGAGATTCCGGAACTAAACGGGCTAATATTTTTGATAATGATAAATTTGGTTACCTGATCCAGCAGTATGATAATACCGGTAAGAATGAAGGGACGCAGCTTCTGTTTTTTACTATTTTCCATATTATAATCCTGTCGGCATATCGATAAATACCGTATCGATTCCCGTATCCTTTTTTGTTTTTTCACACAAAGCTTTGACCCCTGCTGTTTCTGTTACATAATGTCCGCAGAATAATACATTAATTCTACCTTCCATACAGAGATGGTAAATCTCATGAGAAGGTTCCCCGGTTATATAGCAGTCTAAATCTTCACTGATGGCCTGTTCGGCTTCTCTTGGAGCACTTCCGGAAATGATACCGATTCTCTTGTTTAATTCAGAACCAAAGGGGAATTGCTTTCCGCCTTTAGGTCCGCATATAATCTGTTCCAAATCCTCTATCCGTTTTGGTTCCGGCAGAATTCCTTTCTGACCAATCATGATTCCATGATAATTTCCGAAGGATGTTACCTCTTTTAGACCAATTTGTGAAGCTAATACGGCGTTATTTCCTACTTCAGGATGCATATCGAGAGGAAGATGAACGGCGAAAAGGGCTAAACTGTTCTGAGAAAGATAGGATATTCTGTCATGATGGATGCCGGTTAAGGCGAATTGCTTCCCCCAAAAAATTCCGTGGTGCACAAAGAGCAATTGCGCGTCTTTTTCCACGGCCCTTTTGAAAATTTCTAATCCGGCATCTACTGAAAATGCTATACGGGTAATATCCTGAGAAAATTTTCCTACCTGAAGGCCGTTTAGGGAGCTATCATTTCTTTGAGTTTCCTCTATATGCAGCAGAGATTCAAAATATTCAGCTAACTGCTTTAATTTCATGACTTAATACTACGTATGGATCAATTCTTTATCAACCCTAAAAGCTCAATAGAAATCATCCTAATCATCAGCTTTAAAGGAGAATTCCTTAAGTGATCGTAATTCCAAGCATGACATGAGGAAGAAGGCAATGCTAAATTGCAAATTTAGCATTGCCCCACTTAACATAACTTGACATATGGATTTCTTTCATTATACAGTATGTTTTATAGTGTCGAAAAGATATGATAAGATAATTACTGTCATATTTACGGGGTTTGCTGAAGAATACCATAATAATATATAATGTTGCTAAAATATTTTATGTAAAGAGAGCCGCTATCAAAATTATCAAATTTTGAAAGTGCCTAAAGAGTATAAAATCAGGTGGTCCGCCGTAATGAAGAAAGTTGATGTAGATAAGGTTACTCATGTCGCTAGAAATTCAGTTCCATTAACAATTAAGACATATACCCTTCCGCATGAAACAGAACTATATTTGGAAGAAATTTTAGGATTTTTCTTAAAAGAATTGGGTCAGGAAAAATTAAAGGATCCTCTGGCATATTGTATGCGGGAACTCGCAGTAAATGCAAAAAAAGCTAATACAAAACGGATCTATTTTCAGGAAAAAAACTTAAAGTTATTGGATGATAACGATTATAAAGAGGGAATGAAGACTTTCAAGCAAGAGACCCTTGATAATATTGATTATTATATGGATATACAAAAAAAAGAAGGTCTTTACGTGAAGGTTATTTTCCATACCAAAGGGCAAGTATTTAATCTTTATGTCTGTAATAATACCGAAATAACTAGAAAAGAGCAGATGCGGGTTTATGATCGAATAGCCCGGTCAAGGGCTTTTGATACTCTGGAGGAGGTATTATCGACAGTTTTAGATGATTCCGAAGGTGCCGGTTTAGGTATTGTAATCCTTATCCTAATGTTGAAAAAAGTCGGCCTTGATGAAGATTCTTTTGATATAGATGTCCAAGGAGGGGAAACAATAGCTAAGCTTACTATTCCCATGTCGGAGGTAAGGCTTGAAAAGCTTAACATTTTATCGGAAAAACTTGTCAATGAAATAGAAACACTTCCAAGATTTCCCGAAAATATAGTTGAGCTCCAGAAAATGATTAGCGATCCTAATGCTGATATTCAGGACATCGCCAGGCATGTGAGCATGGACCCGGCGTTAACCGCGGATTTATTACGGATAGTAAATTCTGCGGCATTTATGCTTCCCAAAAAAGTAGACAATATTGTCGAAGCAGTAAAAATGGTCGGGATGCGGATGCTTAAAAACCAACTTTACTCGTATGGTACGCAAAAGATTTTGGGAAACGAAACACGGGAAACAAAAAAACTGTGGCGTCATTCCTATAAAACAGCATTTTACGCTTATAATTTGGTACGCAGCCTAACCAAAAAGAAAGAAATCCTTGATGATGTATATGTGGGGGGAATCCTTCATGATATGGGTAAGATTATTTTTTCTTCCGTTCATCCCGAATTAATCGAAAAAATAGAAAACTTTAGTAAGGAAAAAAATATTCCTCAGGAACTATTTGAATCTATGGTCGGAGGTCTAAATCATTCCGTTGTGGGCGCATTGGTAGCAGAAAAGTGGAACTTTCCCGATGCCCTTATCGCCGCAATCAGGTATCATATAAATCCTTTAGATGCCCCGCCGGAATTCCGCGATGTAGTATTTACTGTTTATCTGGCAAATGCCTTGTGTGAATATGAGAGTGAAGTTATGAGTTTCGACCAGCTCGAAAAACGGGTGCTCCAGGAATTCCGGGTAAAGTCGGAAGAGCATTTTAAAGTAATACAGCAGCGGTTACAGAATGCCTTTGAAAAAGAAGCGGGTTCCCGTCAAAGTGATTGACAAATAAAAATAATATATATATATTCCTATATATTAAATATAATATATAGGAGGGTTTTTCAATGGCGGTAAGTATATATACAACCCCATCCTGCGGTTATTGTGTGAAGGTTAAAGACTACCTGAGAGAAAATAAGGTCCCTTTTTCTGAATATAATGTAGCTCATGATATGAAACGGGCCGAAGAGATGGTAAAAAAATCAGGGCAGATGGGAGTACCTGTTTTGGATATTAACGGAAGAATAATTGTAGGTTTTAACCAACCGGAAATAGATAAGGCGTTAAAACGATAGGAGTTATTATGTCACATAAAACAAAGGTTACACATAAAGACGGATTAGCATTTGATGTAGAGTTAGACGGACATCATTTTGGTATTGATGCAGACAAAGAGTTTGGGGGAAGAGATTATGGTCCGAGGCCTAAGCCCCTCATTTTATCTGCTTTGGCAGGATGTACCGGTATGGATGTGGCATCAGTCTTGGGAAAGATGAAAATGCAGTATGACTCATTTCATCTTGATGTAGAAGCTGATATGACGGAAGAACATCCTAAAGTATATAAAAATATTCATTTAAAATATGTTTTTTCCGGCAAAGAATTGGATAAAGAAAAGATAGATAAGGCTATCGATCTATCTTTGGAAAAATATTGCGGTGTTCATGTAATGTTAGGAAAGGCAGCTAATATAACTCACGAAGTTGTCTTAAATTCATAATAACACTGCCGCGGCTCTGATTTCCTTAGTAAGGTCAGGAGCCGCAATTTTTAATTCCTTTAGGTAAAAAGGTGCTTCTAAACCACAAACTCATTAATACTGCATACGCATTAGATACGTTAAGCGACCCCTTATATCCCGCCATAGGGATAGTCACCCTACCGGATTTTTTTTCCGTTAATTTCTTCGCCTCATTGCTGATACCGTATTCTTCATTTCCTAAAATAACAATTCCCGATGGAGGGAAATCAAAATTATAGACGGAAATACCTCCGAGTTCTAAACAGAAAACATTCCGCTCTTCTATAAGATCTTCCAAAGATCCCCGTCTCCATGCGACGGTATTCCAGGTTCCCATGGATGATCGCTTACACCGCGGATGTTCCGGATTGGGTGAATCAGGAGTTAGGATCAGTGATGAAACGCCGAAGGCATCACTGGTACGGAAAATCGATCCCAGATTGTACGGAGAACGGATGTTTTCTAAAAAGACTTTGAAAGGAAATATTAATCGGACAGGATTGTTTCTTGTGTTCTTCTCTTTAATATTCCAATCAGCACGCGGAAGATCGATGGATTCGTATAATCGATGTTTTATATTGCCGAGTATCGAACGAACCATTTGGGGATCGGCTTTTTCGAGGGTATTTGTGTTCATAAAAACAGCTTTCTCTTCTGGCGCAGCCAAGGTGAGTGAGTTAACCAGACGGGATAGATAAATTGATTGATAGCCCGTTCCTCTTTTTGCTATTTGATCTTCGAATAGATCTAATAGTTCAGCGGTTTTTTTTCTCCTAAGACGGTCCGGTAATCCGTTAAGCTTTCTTAGGGTAATCATTTTTTTATAAAGCCTGTTCCAATAATGTAACGGTTTCCTGAAGAGATATATCAGTTTCGAATAATTGTTCTTGGGAGGAGAGAGAGATTGCTAATTCAGCAATTTCCCGGATCTCCTTTTTTGTTACTTCTAAAACATTCAATCTAGCCGGCAATTCAATCTGGGCCATTTTCCTCCGAACAAGCGCGGATAGATGCAGTACAGATTCAGAGGTAGTAAGATGAAAAAGACTTTCATCAATTTCATACACAATCCGCCTGTATAAATCCGGATCGATTCCCATGTTTGCGTCAAGTATATGAGGAAGAAGAACCGAGGCAGACCAGGATCTCGGTATCTGCAAACCTGCTCTGAATGCTTCCACTAAGGCAGAACCGATACCGCGTTTGACGGAATTCATTGTCATACTCATCAAAACACCGGCTTTCCAGCAGTTATCGTTTCCTTCCCCGGGTTTATTCGCAGAAAGAGCTTCCAGGGCGGAAAAGGCGTATTCAATAACTTTAAAAAGGATAGACTTCGATATGAAGGAGTTGTTTGGATTTTTAAGCCCTTCAAATGCTGATAAAATCATATCCAAGCATATTGTGCCGTGATTTTTATTTGAAATGGATTCCGATAACGAAGCATCGAAAAATACTCCCTTCATTGATACAGAATTAAGGGAATAGAATACCGGCCGCATGCTTTTTTTATTAAGGATATACGCGGAAGGCAGATATGCGTTGTAATTTCTGATGGATGTTGCAACAGCAAAAACCGGAAGAGTTTCTCCTGAAATCGGCTCTGTGCCAAGAATTCCTTTTACTGTTCCGGTTTTTATTGCCAGGGCGATCGTTTTCGCCGCCATGGTAATGGTCGTTCCTCCGTAAGCCAAAAGCATATCAATTTTACCTGCCTTAGCGAGTCTGACAGCCTCGGTAAGAACGTCAAAAGTGATGTGTCCCGGCAGATTATCGTAGAGGATGTTATCGATGCCGTTCTCCTGCAGCCGAAATAAGAAGGAGCGGAGCCTGGATGTGTTTCTATAGAGCGGGTCCGTCACGATGAAAACACGGTTTCCGTACTTTTTTAATACAGGAGGAATCTCATGGATAAAATCATCCCCGTGATACGTTTCCCCGGGAATTTTGAAGGAATCTAATTCCATATGGTAATAATAGACGTTTTTGGAAGCAACCGCAATATATATCTTACAAGCAATTCTAAATTACAAATTTAGAATTGCTGCGTTTAGTACCAAATACTTGACGAAAACAGTAAATAATGAGTAGCGTATATAAATGAAGAAAGATGTTTCCGTGTCTGAAATATTAGAAAAAACTGAAGAAGTAAGAAAAACAATTTCATCTGTATTTGTTGGTAAAACATACCATCTCCGTACACTTCTTATAGGGTTTTACAGCGGACTCCATATCCTTATTGAGGATATTCCTGGCGTGGGCAAAACCACACTGGCACGGTGTTTAGCTTCTGCTTCCGGCCTTGATATGGGAAGAATACAATTTACACCGGATCTGCTTCCGGGTGATATAACCGGAATGACCGTTTGGAACCAGGAGAAAAGGGAGTTTATCTTTAAGCCGGGCGGCGTGATGCATCAGTTTATTTTAGCGGATGAGATAAACCGGGCATCGGCAAGGACGCAATCGGCCCTTTTAGAGGCTATGCAGGAACACTCGGTTACGGTTGATGGGGTAAGTTATCCTTTACCGACCCCTTTTTTTGTTGTGGCAACACAAAATCCGGTATCCTTCGCGGGTACTTTTCTGCTGCCGGAAGGGCAGATGGACCGCTTTGGGATTTCTTTTTCCATAGGTTATCCGGATAGTAATGATGAAATGGTTATTCTTGAACGGTTTAAAGAATGGGATCCTTCCCAGGGGGAAACCAAGTTACCGCCTTCTGCTATGACATCGGAAATGGTAATGGCCGTACGAAAACGGGTAAAAAAAATAACGGTAAACGAGAAAATAAAAAAGTACCTTACAGATATTTCACAGGGAACCAGGAAATTGTCTACGGTAAGACTCGGGATGAGTCCCCGGGCGACTCTCCATCTGATGACTGCATCCCAGGCAAACGCGCTTTTAGAGGGAAGGGAGTTTGTTATTCCAGAAGATGTTTCAGCAGTTGCCCATTCTGTTTTGAGGCATAGGATTCTCCTCACCGCCGGAGCGCGAATGGAGTCAAAAACCGCGGATGACATTATTAGTGAAGTACTCTCCCGTACACGGAAACCCGCGGGTCTTTAGAGGCAAAATGATTTGAAGCGTATCGGAATTTTCGGTATTTACTTTTTCCTGTTTGTAATTCTTCTTTTATCGGGACTATATTTCGGTAAAGTATTTTTTATACTCTTTTTTATATATGCCGCTGTTCCGGGATTATCTTTTATCCACCTTATGCTTATCCGGTTTTATCTCCGGTATCACCAGGAATTCAGCTCTGAACACCCCCTAAAAGGGGAAGAAGTTATTTATAAGCTTTCCATAAAAAATGAATCGATTTTTATGTCAACTCCAATTCTGTTCCGGTTTAGAGTTGCGCTTCCGAGATTTGGGGGGGAGACAGATAGATCCATTGTTATTCTTAAGAGCGGGGAAATCTATTCAAAGGAACGGGTAATCAATTGTCCGGTAAGGGGAGTGTATACCGTTGGTCTTGAATCATTGATAGTAACCGATTTCTTCGGGTTTTTTAGATTCCGGTTACCCGTTTGGCACCGGACGTTTTATGTGTACCCGCGGCTCCTTTCTGTGGTGCCTACCCGGTTTTTAAATGAAAGCACCGGGGCTGAAATAGTAGGGTCTGCCACAGGTGAACTGGATGATGTGACACTCTTTAGAACATTAACGGAATATCAAAGAGGAGAATCCATACAGCACATTGCATGGAAAAAATTTGCAGCCTTAGGAGAGCCGTTTCTGAAGGAATATGATACCACAAGTCAGCCGGGTGTTTCGATCTATCTGGACACAAGGAGAATAGGTCCTTTATCTACTAATACCCTTATTTCTGAGGACTGTTCCATCGAAGTTCTTGTTGCCCTGGTAAAATATTTTATTTCAACAGGTATCTGTGTCTATGTAAATGCGGCGGGATGGGAAGATTTTTATTTTGATGGATATGACGAAGATAAATTTCTTGTTTTTCATAGAAGAACTATTCAATTACGGTTTGAATCAATCTCGTCACCGGTACGCCTTTTAGAAGCGGACCGTTACGACAGCCGCTTTAATCCTTCCTTAGTAATATTTATTACTCATATCCCGGATCCCGAAATCATCACTTTGTTGGAAGACGGCGGGAGGAAAGAGATCGCTTCTGCTGCGGTGTTTAATTTTTCTGCTTTAAAAGAACATGAAGCCCAGAAAATCATGGTTACTTTAGATGCCATTAAGGAAAGAGAGGGAAACTGTATACCCGTTTGGGACGCGGAAACAATAAAAGAGGATCTTATGTCATGAAATGGGCTAAGATAGCACTTAAGGAACTAGCGGCAATAATAATTACGGGTGCATTGCCCCTTGTTTTCGGTCTTACTTTGAATCCTGAAGGACCTTTTTTAATGCTGGGTCTTTTTATGGGTTTGGTACTGATACTATTTACTGCTTTTACCTATTCGAAAGGGTTTTCTAAATATCTTTCCGCGTTTCTTCTCTTTTTCTTAGGAGGATTTGGAGCCTTTATTATTTTTACCGATATCGTTATAACCCCGTATTCCGCGTATCTTATATGGTTTGATTTAGTACGGGACGGAAAGGCATCGGGATCTATTTCCTTTATCTATTTGATGACAATTGGGTATTTTTCCGCTTTCCTCGGCGGGGGTGCGTTAAAGTGGGGATTTCTCCGTACTGTTTCTCTTCTCCTTTTTATCGGTTCCTTTATAATAGCCCTTATCTTTACAAATGTATTATGGATTTCTCTATCTTTCACTTTTCTTATTATTACGGGATTTTCTTTTGTCTGGATAAAGCCAAAGCTGATCCATGTCCAGGGAGTGATGCATAATCGGGGGAATTTGGTTAAAGGGGCTGCTGTTATTCTGGTATTATCAATACTGATTGTACTTCCTTTTATGGGGGCATACGAACCCGGGGGAAGCAGGTTTATTGACCAAAGAATTTCACCGGGTTTCAGGGAATTGACTCTGAACCTTTTTCCTAACTTCCCATTGCTTTATTCAATCCCCGGCTACGGTTACTCTTTTGATGAAAAAAAACTGGGAGGCAAGCCGCTTCTCTCGGAACAACCGATTTTTACGGTTCGCGGAGAAGGAGGCTCCACTATATACCTTCGTACAAGAGTTTTCGATATCTATACCGATGATGCCTGGTATCTCAGTGAGAAAGTAAAGGAAGCAGGAACCGATGTGGATGAAAACGGTGTTTCTGTGAGTCATGATCCTAAGGGAACCCCCGGTAATAATTCTTTTGTAACTGTAAGAGTAGAAAATGAGTTCTTCTCCTATATTCCCCATGTCCTCGATACAGAAAGAATCATTCTTTACCGGGAAAATGAGCCGAATTTATCCTATGCCGGAGAAAAAACCGGGTATCGCTTAAAAACGCCGTTGATTCGGGGAGACGCTGTAGCCCTTTTTAAGAATGAGTCTGATTCTCATAAACTTGAAGAAGATATGAAGGAGATATACCTGCAGATACCTCCCAACACTACCGATAACCTCCAAACCCTTTCGGAGCGGCTTGCGGGGGAAGATATTCAGAGTACCGTAAGAAACATTTTAGATTACCTGAAATATAGCTATGCGTATTCTCTTAATCCTCCCGGTCCTCCAGGGGAAACCACTTTTTTGGATTCATTCCTTTTTGAAGGAGGATCGGGATACTGTGTTCATTTTACTACAGCGTTTATTGTGCTGGCACGGCTAAACGGAATACCCGCCAGATACGCTTCCGGATTTCTGGTAAACATACCCAGAGAATCCGGAGAAGCCTCCGTTTCCGGACTGCTGTCTCATGCCTGGCCTGAGATCTACGATGGTGAAGCTGGTTGGAGAACTATAGAAGCTACCCCTCCTCTGGATCCTGAAATGTATA
Organism: uncultured Spirochaetales bacterium; assembly: GCA_964618265.1. Lineage (GTDB taxonomy): Bacteria > Spirochaetota > Spirochaetia > CAYLLE01 > CAYLLE01 > CAYLLE01. The sequence continues at coordinate 97,499 of CAZUAE010000004.1, forward strand.
TGGATCCGAATTTTTACATGCAGTTTCAGCTTTTTGAAGAGTCCCTAACCGCCCGGCAGCTCTCGACAATAATTGGAGAGAGGATTACACCGCCTGAAAGCGCCGAGGAAGAACGGGAAAAGAAAAAAGTTACCATCCCTGTGGAACCAATTGTATTTGGTTTTTTTGTAATTGCTATTGGTACGGTTCTCATAATGATCGTTCTGCGTCTGAGAAGGCTGGGTTATTTCACCCGTTCTCCGGACAGAAGATATAAATATCTGGTAAGACAAATGGTGAATGTAAATAAAAGACGGGTGCTGACGCCTGAAACAATCGGATGGCTGGAATGGAAAAGAAGAGTGCAAAATCAATATCCTGTTATTCCGCATTTAGATGGCGGTATTAAATCAATTTTGGAAGTTTTTTACGCGGATAAACCGGTGAGTGCCTCCGATACCAAGGTAATCCGGGAAACAATAACCGAAATGCGCCGGTTTAATCAAATCTAATAAAAATTGAAGTAAATTAACTGTGTACCTGCCGATATTCATAAGAGACAGGGAGGTCTCATTTTATGAATAAGGGATATGTTTTTTTTCTACCTTTAATTTTTCTTCTGCTTATACCCCTTTTCTCGGTGAACGGACAAAATATCGATTTATCTAAGGCGGTGATAAGCGCAGCCGGTCCCCGGTCGTTTTATGTGCGTAATCTATCAATGGATGGGCAGGACTATTCTTTTACGGTAAAAGCTGAAAGCGCAGAGGGTATTTCCTGGAGTGTGGAAAATGTATACCCTTCAGATTCAAATATCTTGCCCGGTGATGTTGTGCTGGATTTTGCATCCGGCAGAATGAACGAAGAGGGTAATGCCGTGATAGAAGGTGTAGTGGTGGGAGAAACATTCTATTCCGTTTCTTTGGATATTACCCGGGATGATATCATAGAGGTGCTTACCATTGCCCGGCAGGATGATGTGGAATTGGATGATCTTAACCGGACAGATGTTTTGGAGGCAATGTTCGAAGCTTTTTATCAGAAAGCGTATGAAGCGGAAATTGCTGAAAAGGGAAAAGCAATTTCCGGATTGAAAACAGAAGTTAAGAGCCTTAACGAGGTTATAGAAAACCTGAAGGAATCCAATGCGTCCTTGACCGAAGAGATAACCCGTCTAAAACAGCGGTTAACGGATGCGAAAACTGGAGAGGAAGTATCCGTGGATTATGAAAAGCTGGAAGAAATTCTTTTTCATCAGCTTTCTTCGGTAAAGGATGAAACTGATAAAGCGCTGCAGACTCTGGAAAATACTCTGTATTCCCGGATATCAGCCCTTGAAGAAAATGGAGCTAAACAGCTTGAAATAACAGAACAGAATATCGGGACCACTATAGACTCTAAGCTGAATGCTGCTGCTGAGTTATTTATGAATGAAGCGGAAAAGATCTCCGGAAGATTAAATGAACTGGCATCAAAAGTTTCCTCCCTGGATTCCCGGATTGCCGGTGTAGAAAAATCTATTTCCAGTCTAAACAATCAGGCTGCTGATGGATTTAATCAGATGGAGGAACAAATTAAGGGTATCCCGAAACCTGAGCCGGGTATAACGGGAAACGAGATCAAAGAAATCCTATCTGAGGAGCTGGATAAAATCGAGATTGAAAAAGAAGCAATTTCCGAACGCATTTTCAGTCTATCGGTATTCCGGGGGATTATCTCCAGTGTGCGGCAACAGTTCAGTAAATCTGTAATGTCCGGATTCAACGGCGGAGAGCCGCAGATTGGAAGCTGGCGGAAAAACGGAACAACATTAAGCCAAAACGACACCGATGCGTATTTTGCAAAATATGTGCTGCCTGTTCCTCAGGAGGGGAAGCCGCTTCTCTACCGTTTTGATGCGAAATCGGAAGGAAGCGGATGGGTAGGTCTAGGCCTTCATTTGTTTGCTGCCGACTCGGATAAAAAGGGATACGGTTTCGGCAACTCACTGCTGGTATGGTTCACCCGGGACCCTGATGTGTACAAAAGCGACCGAACCTGGCTTGAACTTTACCGGTCCAATAATGATGTGGATATGTACCGGGTCCTCAATGGGGGTATAGAAGAACCGATGGATGAGTATTTTAACGTAGAGATTCTCTACGAGCCGCAGGCGGAATATATCACCATAGCTGTGAATGGAATAGATAAGATCCGGTTTAAAACTTATTTTGATATTGAAAGCGGAATTGAAGTTTCTCTGCGGTCTCTTGGACCGGCATCGTTTAAAAATCTATCGGTAAATAAGATACCTTAAAGAGCCTAAAGGGATTTTGACGCAATTAAGTTTGCCTCGGTTCCCGCAACGGATGGAATAAGTACATCCCCCCGTCTGAGGGGAGGCCGTGCGGTGATTGCAGAAGCTTCAGATAATACCTCGAACACCCTTTCTCTCGGAACAGGCCGGTCCGTCCTTACCGGGAGAAACTTTGTTTGTAAATCATCCGCGGAAACGGTTGTGGTAACAATTCTCTCGGGATTAAAAAGCTCTTTCTCTGCATATTCGATACCCCGTTTACACCGGTTCCCGGAAATAGAAATAATGCTTTCTCCCTCAGTTTCCGCTTCCATGGTGCAGCCTAAGGGGCATCTTATACAGGTAAGTTTCCGTTTCATCATTTAACCTCTAAACTAAAAGTCACCGAATCGCTGCCGGTTTTTATTTCAGGTACATCCATACGGATAATAGTTCCGGGATGAATCCCCCGGAATCTTTTCCGGTGAATTATTCTGCTTCCGTCCCGTATAATAATTGAACCTTTTTCCGCGATATCGAGAGCACGAAGATAAATCGGAATGTTTTTCTCTTCCCGGTTTACCCGCATCGGAAGGACATATCGAATCATATTTCCGGGCCTCAGGGCGATGGTGTCCTCCGGTGCTGATTTCCGTTTCTTAAGATACGCTGCCGCATGCTTACCGCACCGTTCTCCCTCTTCGGAAACATAATCAACCACGTCATGAACATGAAGCACATTACCGCAGGCGAATATACCGGGAATACTTGTCATGAGAGTATTGTCCACTATAGGACCGCCGGTAACCCGGTGAAGATCAACACCAGCTTGCCGGGAGAGTTCGTTCTCCGGAATAAGACCCACCGATAAAAGTAGTGTGTCGCAGGCAAGGGTAAATCCTTTTTCTAAGAGGGGTTCCTTGGAAATACCCAATGGCGCAACATCAACCATCTCGACACGCTTCTTACCATGTATTTTCACAATACTGTGGGAGAGGTAGAGAGGAATAGTATAGTCCTCTACACACTGCACAACATTTCTCGGTAAGCCTCCGGGATACGGCTGTATCTCCACTATTCCTGCAACATGGGCCCCTTCCCAAGTGAGTCTTCTCGCCATTATAAGTCCGATATCTCCGGAACCTAAGATGACGATTTCTTTGCCCGGGAGACAGCCTTCTATGTTTACCAATTTTTGAGCCAACCCGGCAGTCATTATTCCGGCCGGTCTGGTGCCGGGAATGGATATATTACCTCTTGTGCGTTCCCTGCAGCCCATGGAGAGGATTACCGCATCCGCTTCCAGCACATATACTCCTTGCTGTTTGGAAAGAATAACCGCCCTATGAGTCGTTCCTTCACTGGAAAGAGATACCACCGCTTCATTGGTAAAAATCGGTATACCCTCCGCTTCTTCACAGATTATTTCCGCGTACTCCGGGCCGGTATACGTTTCTCCATACCGGTGAAGGCCGAAGCCGTCGTGAATGCATTGATGCAGTACACCTCCAATGTATCCTTCCCGTTCAACAACCCGTATGTCTTCCATCCCTTCCTTCCGAAGGGAGACTGCTGCTGCTAAACCCGCGGGACCGGCGCCTATTACTAATGCCTGTACCTTTTGAATCATCGGTTACCGCCCTTTTTGGTTCGGTATAATATGACTTCGGAACCGGGACCCTTTTTGGTAATTTTCTCGTAGGGAATTCCTGTTTCCCGATGAATGATCTGTATGATACGATGAGTACAAAATCCACCCTGGCATCTCCCGGATTGCGCCCGGGTAGTAAACTTAAGGCTGTCCAGGGTAGTATGACCCCGCCTTACAGCTTCGACTATTTCTGCTTCCGTGACGTTTTCGCATCGGCAAACGAGATTTGAATACGTTGGATTTTTCCCGATTTCCTCAGCTAGTTCATCAATATCTCCCGAATCCAGCATTTTTCTCGTTCTTTTTATGCCCTGCCGGTAGGGATTAAAATCTTTATTCGCTTCCATTCTCAGCCCCTCTTTGAGAAGTATTTGAGTAACCATTTCCGCGATGGCGGGTGATGCTGTTAGCCCCGGAGACTGAATACCCGCGGCATGTACAAAACCGGGGACACCGGTAGGGCTGATTATAAAATCATTCCCGGTAGCGACGGGCCGGACACCGGCAAAGGATGTAATGACATCCTGACTCCGTATATCCGGAATCATTTTTTGTGCATGTTCAAAGACCTTAGCAAGACCCTCCCGGGTGGTAGTAAAATCTGTTTTAACATCCATATCCTCTGCGGTCGGGCCCACCATTACCGGTCCGTCTACTGTCGGTATTACCAGCATCCCTTTTGATTTTTGCCGGGGAACCGGAAATATCACATGATTTACCATATTGCTGACTCTTCGGTCCAGGAGATACTCTTCGCCTTTGCGGGGAATGATATTAAAGTCATGAAGACCGACCATAAGGGCAATTTCATCGGCGTATAATCCGGCGGCATTTACCAGGTATTTTGCTTTATACACGGATCCGCTTTTTGTCTCGATGGTGAACCCGTTTCCGATTCTTCTTCTTTCAATGCGGATTACTTGTTCATTGGTGAATATCCGTGTTCCATTGGCAGCGGCGTTTTCCGCAAGGGCAAAACAGAGCTCGTAGGGACCGATGATTCCCGCGGTCGGTGCATAAAGAGCAGCGGTTACATCCGGATTAATATAAGGTTCCAGCTCCAATACCCGGTCTCTTCCCAGGAGTTCCAGGTACTGGACGTTGTTTTTCTGCCCTTGTTCCATAAGGTCTTTAAGAATTTGAGTTTCCTCAAAGGAAAAGGCAACCACAATCTCTCCCCGCCGTTCGAAGGGAAAGTTAAGCTCCTCGGAAAGCCGGTCAAACAGGCGGTTACCGGAAACGCATAGTTTGGCTTTTAAAGTGTCCGGTGGAGAATGAAATCCTGCGTGGATAATACCGGAATTCGCTTTGGAAGTACCGAAAGAGACATCCACTTCCTTTTCCAAAAGGGCAATATCTATTCTGTATTTTGACAATTCCCTGGCGATGGCGGAACCCACCACGCCGGCTCCAATGATAACAACATCGAAGGATAATGCCATTGTGTACTCCTCGAATAGTCTAAAACAATCCCTTGTACTATACCAGAAAAATGAATATCGTTCGATATTATGCAATACAAAAACGAGGAATACAAAAAGAGGAATTGCTCACGCAAAAAGGAATGTGATACATTTATATTTTGAGAGTGATGGCTATAAATCCGAACAAGCTGCTGTTTATTGCGGTTATTACTGCAATGCTGAGTTGCTCAAGTACCGATACTCAAACAGAGCTTCCTGTAAAGAAAGAAAATAGTATTCTTGCTGTAACAATACCGGAACTCGAGGACTTGAATGAGATCAACGGAGATGGAGCTGTCTTAGAACCCGCCAGCGATACCTCTCTTAGTCTCTATCGCCATAGCGAAACGCATAACCTGGTTGTAGATTTTTATTGCGGGGTAACCGGATCTGACCGGATTTCTATGCCTATTATATATCACGCGGACAAGAATGATATTTCTCTATCCTTGGCCTTTAGTCTTGCCTGGGTGGAAAGCAGATTTTCTCCGACCGCGTTTAATAAAAATTACTCTTCCATCGACCGGGGTCTTTTTCAGCTAAATAACCGGAGTTTTCCGAAGTTAAGTGTAAGGGATTTCTTTGATCCCGAGATAAACGCGCGAAACGGCCTTAAATATCTACGGTACTGTATTGACGCCGGGGGGAGTGAAATTATAGGCTTAGCGATGTATAATGCCGGCCGCAGCCGTGTTACTTCCAGCGGAGCCCCCCATAGCACCCTGGTGTATATTTCCCGAATCATGTCCTTCCGGAATAAGCTTGAATCGGAATTTAAAGACTATGTCCGCGATAAGCTTCATGCGAACGGTACTTTTTTTTAGGAGACAGCCATGGTTATAGTACTTGAAAGAAATATCAGAACGGATGACAAAGAAAATCTGCGGAATTTTCTTGAGAGCCGTGGTTTTAAGATTAAAGAAATCCGGGGAGAGGAAGAAACCATATTCGGCGCGGTTGGTCAGCTGAGTATGGATATCAGGGAAGTGGAGATACTGCCCGGAGTTAAACGTGTCATACCCATTTCTAAACCCTACAAGCTTGCCTCCCGGGAGATGAATAAAGCCGACACAGTCTGTAAGGTAGGGAATATCAAAATCGGAGGTCCCAGGATCACCGTTATTGCCGGTCCCTGTGCCGTGGAAAACAGAGAACAGATCCTGGAAACTGCAGAGATAGTCAAAAATTCAGGCGCGGTAATTCTCCGGGGAGGCGCGTATAAACCCAGAACTTCCCCCTATTCGTTTCAGGGCTTGGGGGAAGAGGGTCTCGCGTATCTGAAAGAGGCTGGAGAAAAGACTGGATTGCCGGTGGTTACTGAAATTGTATCTCCTGAACACGCGGAAATGATGCGGGATTACGTGGACGCGTATCAAATCGGGACCAGGAATATGCAGAACTTTGAGCTTCTCAAACGGGTAGGTTCCCAGAAAAAAGCGGTAATACTTAAACGGGGATTATCCTCCACGATTGAAGAATGGCTTATGGCAGCGGAGTACCTTCTTGCTCATGGAACCGATCAGGTTATCCTCTGTGAACGGGGAATCCGCACCTTTGAAACATATACCCGAAATAGCCTGGATATCTCTTCGATTCCGGTGGTCAAAAAATTAAGCCACCTGCCGGTTATTGTGGACCCGAGTCATGCTGTAGGTATCAGAGCAAAAGTCCCCCCCGTCGCGTTAGGGGCTGTAGCCGCGGGAGCACACGGTCTGATTGTTGAGGTTCACCCGAATCCGGATAAGGCTCTTTCGGATGGTCCGCAATCCCTTTTCCCCGGGGAATTTGAGAAGTTGATGAGGAACATAGAAGCATTAGCACCGGTGGTGGAAAAAGAGCTGACACGTTTGCCCGAAGCGGTCCGCAAAGACAAGGTTCCGCCTCCAACCGTTTTGGCATCCAAGGGAATTACCGTGGCTTTCCAGGGAGAGCACGGCGCATACAGTGAAACAGCCCTCCTTAGATACTTCCAGGCTGATGAAGTAGAGCCCGTTCCGTGTCAGAATTTTAGGGATATATTTGATTCGGTATTAGAGGGACGGACACGGTTTGGGATAGTACCCATAGAAAACTCGCTCTCCGGATCGATACACGAAAACTACGATAATATTTTACAGTATCCCGATTTAAAGATAGCGGGAGAAACTGTGATACGCATCGTTCATTGTCTTATTGGCACACCGGAAGCAGCATTAGATACTGTCAAGAGGGTTTATTCTCATCCTCAGGGATTAACCCAGTCTTCCCGCTTTTTAGACAGCCATCCGGATTGGGAACGGGTACCCTTCTACGATACCGCCGGTTCTATTAAATATATATCGGAAATGGGAAGTGAAGAAAATGCTGCTATAGCGGGGATGCAGGCTGCTGAATTTTACCGGATGAAGATTTTAAAGGAAGGAATTGAAACAAACCCTCAAAACTATACACGGTTTTTGATTATTTCCAGAGAAGAAAGTGCGGCGGTTAACAAGCCATCAAAGGCCTCTGTAGTCTTTTCAACACCCGATAAACCGGGCGCGCTTTTTTCCTGCATGAAAAGCTTAGCAGTAAGGAACATCAACTTAAAAAAGCTGGAATCCCGTCCGATACTCGGTAAGCCCTGGAGTTATATGTTCTATCTGGATGTAGAGATGCCCGAAGATAAGAAGAAATTCGAAGAAGCACTGGAGGAGTTGAAAAAAAAGGCCGTGGATTTGAGAATTCTGGGGATTTATTAAATATATTAAGCTTCTGTTTCGGAATCTATTCCAAGTTTTTCAAACTGGGACAGTTCTTCCCTTTTAGCTACATATTCGTGTTTAACCTTATTGGCATTCACAATATGATTTTTCAGAGTAGTGAGTTCGATCTTTATACCCCGCAGTTTGTTTCTGTCCTCTCTGTCCACCTCTGATTTAAAAAAGGTATCTAAAGCCTGCATCTGACGGTGGAAAACCTGTAATTCGCTGATATTCCGGGATAGGAAATTAAATAACTGTTCCTCCGATGCACCTTGGAGTTTTTTCATTGCTGTACCCGTTTTTGATGTGATAGCTGCAAGGGTTCTTCCCTTCTTTTCAGCGTTTTCCGCAAAGGTATCGAAGACAACACGCTCTGTTTTGGAGGATGAGGTGGTTGTGTCAAAAATTTCAACGTCGTAGATCCTCTTTTTTTCTTCTTTGTTTATCACCCTCTCCAACCATTTTTTTAAACGTTCACTAATGCTGATTTTCTTTGCGTCGAGAACTTCAGCGTTATCTTTGAGTTTGGCAGTGCATTCTATAACTGTTCTTCCCGCGTTTGATAAAATCTTTATTCCGTTCATCAGAAAATCGGTATATGATATTTTTGGCTTTTTCTTTTTCGGTTTAGAGGCTTCAACTTCGAGAGATTTGAGAACAGCTTCCCTTCCGTTCTCATTTTCCGGCTTGTTTTCTTCGAATATTTCTTCGATTAATTCCCGGTAGAAAGCCATCCCGTCGGTCTTTTTTGCGATCCCCTGCTTTATTTTTGAGGATAACTCTTCCTTTGTTGGAGGATTGTTCCAGTCTATGGAAAGGTCCTTTAACACCAGCGTTCTGATTTTATATTTATAGTATTCCTTCTGAAAATCCGCGAGTTCTTTTAGGAGTTTCAGAGCATTTTTGTAGGAGCGTTCGGCGACGGTCAAATTTTCATTTAAAATTCCTGTGGAAAGGTTATCCGCGCTCTGCCGTGTCTTGATAAGATAAAGAGCAAATGCCTGAGTCGTAGGATCGGTAGAGTTTTCGGTAATGGCATCCCACTGTATATACTTTGTAAGGCTGATGATTTTTTTTATGCGTTTTAAGTTGAGATAATCGATAGTAAATTGATAATAGTTTATTAGAAAATCCAGCTGTGTATCGTATTCTGAAAGACGCTGGGTCATCTGGGTGTGCCGTTCGTTTTCCGATATTTTTTTACTTGACGGGACGGTAATATCGGAAATCTTTTGTTCATATTTATAGGGGTCTTCGGATATAAGGGATTTACGGAGAAGAACATTGTAAATGCCCTGAAATGAGGAGTAGAGCAGCCGGTATTCTTCCTTGAGTTGAGATAATTCTTTAGATTCAAGCCTCTCCAATTTTATCTGAATAGCCTGGGTTAATTGTTCTTCAAAATTGTCAATGCCGTTCATGGTTTTTTCCTCTTGTTCCTTTTTAATTATGTAATAAAAAATAAAAAGTAGCAACTTTTTTGATGTCTAATTTGTCTAATCTCAGGTTATGGGATATGATATTTTTTATCACAATAATGAGAAGATGGAGAATAAAATATGGGATTTACAGAATCATTTCCTGAGGCAAATTTAATTTTTGCTGTTCTTTATGCTCCCGGAGCAAGCATCGCGGATTTTCTTCCTGTGCTGGAAGACTCCTACGGTCCCGCTGATTATATAAGTGATCCTGTACCTTTTACCTTTACGGATTACTACCGGGCCGAAATGGGAAGTTCCCTAGTGCGGGTTTTTATTTCATTCAGAGACTTGATAGATCCGGAACGGCTTCCCGATATAAAAATTAAAGCGAATAAACTGGAACAGAATTTTTCTCCTGCAAAAAACCGGATTATCAACCTGGATCCCGGTCTCCTCTATTTAAGCAGATTGATACTGGCAACGACCAAAGACAATACGCAGCGTATCCCTCTGCGGAAAGGAATATACGGAGAGATAACTCTTATTTACCAGAAAAAGGCTTTCCAATTCCTTCCCTGGACATATCCCGATTACCGGACTCCCGTTTATCATGAGATACTGAATCATATTAGAACTATTTTAAAAGAAAAACTTGAAGCATACTAGGTATTAAATGCGTTATATATGGTGTGGGAACTATAAAACGGTATCTTTTTATTCTTGAAATAGTATTCATCATCTTATTTTGTCCGGGTTGTGTTCTTGACTCGGACCAAATAACAATAATTCTCCCTGATCCGCCGAAACACTGGGTATCTCTTTTTAAGAATATGGACTGGATTGTGCGTTGGACAGGTTGGAACGGTAAAGTAATGGAGCAAACTGTGCCGGGATCGGAAAAGCAGGTGGAGTTGGATTTTCCCTTACGGGACAACCAGCCGGTTACCGCGGAATGTATTATAAAGGGCGGTAATAATCAGCTCCTCCCTGCGGGCGGAGTGTATCCCGCGGACTGCGGAGACAATGGGTTGTTATTGTTAAGCTGGGAAAATGGTTTTGCCGCGGAGCTTCTGTTGAAGCTGTCTTCTCAGGGATATTCACTTGAAGGATTTAATTACCCCCGGTTCAGCGGTCTTCTCCTTAAAAAGGCAGAGGGAGATCCTTGGAAGATTGACCCAATCCCGATTCTAAGGGATTTTAAAGCCGGGACCTTTAACTCTCTTTCGGTAGTTGAACGTCAGGAAGCGGCGGTTTCTAATTTTCCAGCGGGAGCGTGGGTGTGCTGGAACCCATTAATGCCGCGCCTCAAGGCAACTGAAGGTGATACGGTTCTTCTTCCGGAGGGATACCACCGGTTCTACTCTCAAGAGGGCACAATCTCCCTTACCGTATCTTCTGAAAAACCGTGTCAATGGTTTTTCGATACCTACTAACCGGCTACGATGTTAACCAGACGGTTAGGTACGTAGATCAGTTTTCTGACGGTTTTCCCTTCGGTATATTCCCGGATCTTTTCCTGTTCAAGAGCTTTCTCTTTAACCTCTTCTTCCGGTGTATCCATGGGAACCTCGATCCGGTCTCTTAATTTGCCGTTTACCTGTATTACTATTGTTACAATTTCCTCGATGGTAAGTTCTTCATTCCATTCCGGCCAGCTTGCTTTTGTGACGGACCCTTCACCGCCAAGTTTTTCCTGCCAAATCTCTTCGGCAATATGCGGAGCATACGGGGCTAGGAGCAGAATAAATCTCTTCCATACATCGTTATATACTCCCTTTTGCTTAAAGGCTTCGTTAACAAAGATCATCATCTGAGCGATGGCTGTGTTAAATTCCAGAGCATCGGTGTCCTGACTTACCTTTTTAATCGTTTTGTGCAGCACCTTGACCAGATTATCCGGGGGCTCGGAATCGTTAATTTCCCGTTCCGATATTCGCCATACCCGGTCTAAGAAACGGTGAACCCCGGAGATTCCGCTGGTGGACCATGGTTTTGTTGCCTGCAGCGGACCCATGAACATTTCGTAAAGCCGCATGGAATCGGCACCGTACTCTCCGATTATGTCGTCGGGATTTATTACATTTCCCAAGGATTTAGACATCTTTACACCGCCTTCTCCCAGGATCATTCCCTGATTAATCAGGCGCATAAAGGGTTCCCTGGTAGTAACCGCCCCGATCTCGTAGAGTACTTTGTGCCAGAACCTGGCATAGAGAAGATGCAGAACCGCGTGTTCCGCGCCGCCCACGTAGAGATCCACCGGCATCCAGTATTCTACCTTTTCCCGGCCAACAGGTTCTGACTCGTTCCCCGGGTCTAAATACCTGAGGTAATACCAGCATGACCCCGCCCATTGCGGCATCGTGTTTGTCTCCCGGCGTCCTTTCCCGCCGCATTTTGGGCATTCGGTATTGACCCACTCCTCAATTGCTGCTAAGGGTGATTCTCCGGTGCCTGTGGGAGTGTAATGCTCCACTTCCGGAAGCGTTAGAGGAAGCTCTTCGTAGGGAACCGGAACCACACCGCATTCATCACAGTGAATAAGAGGTATAGGTTCTCCCCAATACCGCTGCCGGGAAAATATCCAGTCCCTTAGCTTGTAATTGACGGCTTTACGCCCCTTTCCTTCCTTTTCCAGCCGTTCGGTTATAGCTTTTTTAAAATCTTTGGTGGTCAATCCGGAGAAATCGCCTGAGTTCACCGCTATCCCTTCATCGGTATAAGGGGCTTCCAGTCCTTCACTCTTCCCGTCCGGAGAGACTACCTGGATTATGGGCAGGCTGAACTTCTTTGCGAACTCCCAGTCCCGTTCGTCATGCCCGGGTACCGCCATGATGGCTCCGGTACCGTAGGAGATGAGGATGTAGTCGGAAATCCATACCGGGATTTTTTGACCGTTTACGGGATTTACCGCATATGCTCCGGTAAACACGCCGGTCTTCTCTTTTGCCAGATCGGTTCGTTCCAGATCCGATTTCAGCCGGGCATTCTGTATATAGGAATCAACTTGCTCTTTTTGTTCCGGAGCGGTTATTTTTTCTACTAACGGATGTTCCGGAGCGAGAACCATATATGTTGCCCCGAAAAGGGTGTCCGGGCGGGTGGTATATACTTCAATTAACTCATCGGTTTTCTCCAGGGGGAAATGCACATTTGCCCCTTCGCTTCTTCCGATCCAGTTTCTCTGGGACAACTTAATAGAGTCAGGCCAGTCTAAATCATCCAAATCCTTGAGCAGCTCATCGGCATAACGGGTTATCCTGAGCAGCCACTGCCGCAGGTCCTTGCGGACAACTTGAGATGAACAGCGGTCACACAGACCGTTGTTTACCTCTTCGTTTGCCAATCCTGTTTTACAGGAGGGACACCAGTTGATGGGAACGGTGTCTTCATAGGCAAGTCCTTTTTCAAATAGTTTGAGGAAAATCCACTGAGTCCACCGGTAGTATTCCGGCTTATGGGTGGATATTTCTCTGCTCCAATCGTAGGAAAATCCTAACGCCTTAATTTGAGTGCGGAATCGGTCGATATTTGCTTCCGTTGTGGCTCGGGGAGGTGTTCCTGTCTGGATTGCGTAGTTTTCCGCGGGTAATCCGAATGAATCGAATCCCATGGGATGAAGCACCTGGAATCCCTTCATCCTGAGATACCTGCAGTAGATATCCGTTGCTGTGTAACCTTCCGGGTGCCCGACATGGAGACCGGCCGCGGAAGGATAGGGAAACATGTCCAGCACATACCTGCGTTTCTCTTTTGGTACTGACGTGTCCTCGGTGACCTGGAAAACTTTTTCCTGTTCCCAGTATTTCTGCCATTTCTTCTCAATTTTAGAAAAAGGATACTTACTCATAGCAGGATAATACAGAAAACCGCAATCCCCGGTCAACACCATATACGGGTCCAATCGATATAACCGCATATAATACAGTTATTTACATTAATTGTTATAAAAGCTGAAGCCGGAAATTTGCTGGATAGAAAGTACAGAAAAGTCTTTTTAAGGGGCTCGGAGAAGGCAATTATATGAGATAAAAAAACCCCCCAGGAAAGGAGGTCAAAAACCTGGGGGGAAAGAATTAAAAAACATTAAAAAAAATTTATCTTATCTGAATAGGCTTTTACCCGAGCAACGCAGCGGGCCGCCTTCAGATTATAAGCCTATCGGCTTAATAACTTTTTGAATGAACTCTCCTGCTCTCTCTGCTTTGCCGTTAATAAATTTACGGCAGCCACTATGTATATAATGAATTTGATTTAAAAATGCAAGGGAAAGAAAAAATTTATTTAAATTTTTATACTATTCTACTTTTAATACGTCCTTTATAACGTCTTTCAAAGTATCTTTCGGTAATGCTCCCGCAACCATTTGCGGTTTTCCGTCTGTGGGAATAAATATCAACGTAGGAATACTTTGTACACCGAATGCTCCTGATAACTCCTGTTGCTCTTCGGTATTAACCTTATATACATCCATTTTATCTTTATATTCATCGGATAGTTCTTCTAAAACCGGGGCTATCATTTTACATGGACCGCACCAATCGGCATAAAAATCTATGATACAGGGTTTATCTCCCTGGTATTCCCACTCTTTTTTAGATTCGTAATCGAATATTTTTTCTTGAAAAGATTCCTTTGTAAGATGTTCAGTCATTACAGCTCTCCTTTTTCTTTAATCCGCCTTAACGTGCTTGTTTTTTAACTTACTCTTAAATGTAATAGTGAAGGTCATGAAAGTAAACCATGTATTTTAATTCCAAACACGACATGAGTTAAAAGGCGAGCCCCCGATTCTACCCGGAGTTAATTGCTGCTAATTGAGGCAGGAGGCATCACGTTTAAAGAAGTGCTGGTAGTCCTCATCATTTTTTTCAAGGACCTCTGATAAATACTGAATATTTTTTTGTATATACTTGGAATAAAAATCAATGTCTTTGCCGAACCTCTCGCGAAAATGGACTTTGAAAAAATGCCGGGCGTTTCCCAGTTCATTATTAAGACGCTCAATAACTATGTTGTTATAAAAGCCCTTTGTTTTCGCTAAAAGGTCGTATTCAGAATCGTATCCTTTAATTCCGGCTTCCTGAAACTCCTGATACAGACAGAACAATTTTTCTAAATAGAATCTGTCCGACATTTGAGCCATGATATCGGCTGTGCCGAGACATTTTCCGAGGATTTTTATTTGTTCCGCGGGATCTTCTTTATTTTCCGAGCCGCGCATCCGGGTATAGTCGATGATTTTGGCGATTTCATCCTTATCTTTTTCCGAACCCCCGATTTTACTTAGATAGTCCTGAGCTAAGGATATGCTTCTGTTTTCGTGTCCTATTGTGTACTTGGCTCCGGTTCCTCCATTATCATTTTCCCTCATGATTAATCCGGTATCATGAAATAATGCTGCCGCTGCTCCTAAGGTAACACCCCGGGTCGTTAGTTTTTTATCTTCTAAAAGGGCTCCGTCCATGAGTCTAATCATGGCAAGAAATACTGAAGCCGTATGGGGAAAATCGTGGTATTTTGTATTGCTTGCTTGAAATCCTGGGTATTCTCCATTAAAAAGCCTTTGGGTGTCGTCAAAGGCTGTTCCAATAGTTTCTGTATCAGCCTTTATTGGATACTTTTGTAATAATTCCAGTGATTTTTTCCTTATATCCTGAATGTTTTCATAAAAATAATCGGAATATTCTGTCGGGCGCATGAAAAAATCTCCCATTAATAGTTATAAGATATAACATATATCGTTAATTGTCAGTTTTCCAAGGTCTGCTGGAAGAAAACATTATTGTATCCTGCCTGGTGCAGCAAGGTCCGGATAAATTGTTCACCGTTTGTCTCCGCTTTTTCCAGAATACCTTCTTTTATTACTTTATCGGTCACCTGTTTCCGGGTGAAAAGGGATAATTTTTTCCACTCTTCCGCGTCGATGTTGAGATCGGGATAAAGATATTTTTCGGGATCGATGTCTTCTATGATAACATCCGTAATAGCGGGACGGGGTAACTGCATATAAATATTTTTTATTGTTTTATTACCTTCTTTTTCTTCGGTTATTGAAAAAAATTCAGCTATCTCTTCAGTTGTTGACCGGGAAGGATCCTCAAAAACCGTTCCGGATAAATCAAATCCGCCCCGAACGATTATCGTTAGTACAATGAAGTCGCTGGAATAGTTTTCAATCCCAAACTCCCTGCTCAAGGTGTACGCTTGAAGGTACATTTTCTGCGTATCGGACCGTTCTTCTTCCGGAGCGGACTTAATTTTTTGTATGGTCTTTTCTAGACTGGATTGGGGCGGAAGATAGTCGTGGGGAAAAACGGTTTTATAAATGTATTCCACGGTGTTGAAGGTGTACAGGTCTCTAATTTCCTCAAGAAAAGAGACGGAGAAGGAGGTGGTTTCTTCGCTGGTTATTCCCATCCTTCTTAAGAAAGGGGTTCCCCGCGTTACATCGATGATTACAAAGATAATAACACCCGTTAACGCAGCTGAAAGGATACCGAGGATGATTTTCCGTCTTATCTTCATTCTATATCCCCCTTCTCTTCAGGAGGTGTGTAGGTGATAAATTCAATTTCCGAAAATCCTGCTAATTCTAGAAAATTACGTATAATACGTTTTGCGTTTTCTTCTGCTTTAATTAGAATACCCCTGGCTACCGCATCAGCTTTGGTTTTCTCCTTGATTTCGCTGAGCTGGGCGCTATACTCCTTTAAACCCAATTCCGAACCTGTTTCGGCTGCATAATACTGATGTATTGTGGATTCATCGGCGTCTACTAAGAGAACTTTGGCGGGAGGAAGTTTGACGTATATGATGGATTCGTCCTGTTCTTCCCGTAAAAGCTGAAAACCTTCCTTAAAATCGATTCCCGCCTTAACGGATATATTGATGGAGAATAGAATACTCTTGTCTACAGTTTTAACGAAGAGAAAAGAACGCTGTTTACCGTAATATACGATATCCCGGTATATATGCTCGTAGGTGTGAAGTTCTAAGAGATTTCTTACCTTATCTTCGAGGTTGATTATGTCCACTCCTGACTTCTTATCACAGCTAAAAATGAGAAAAAATAACAGGAGGAAACAAAACATTCTATACTTCATCTATACCGACTGATTTACTTTTTAACAAGGATAAATCCATTTTTGTTTTTTCGCAAGGAGAAAAATTATGTTTTCAGCAATCCTCCGATTCTACCCGGAGTTTTATCGAGGAATTCTCATTTTATTCCATCAGGCAACAGAGAACGATGTTATTTTTTAGAAGAGCCATAAAATAATCGAATAAAATGAGAATTCCAGGCTTTACATAGCTGAGTTTTATCTGTTTTGTTTGCCCTTTTACTTCTTTATTGCTATATTATCATAAAAATTCCCCAATTAAAGATCAATAACAAAGGAGATAGTACCAGATGGCGAAACATCAGTTTCAAACGGAAGTTACGCAGCTATTAAACTTGATAGTGCATTCCCTCTACTCACATAAAGAAATTTTTATCCGGGAGCTTATATCCAACTCCTCGGATGCATTAGATAAATTGAAATACCTCACCCTCACCGAGGATGAATATAAAAAGCTGGATTTTGATCCCCGTATCGATATATCCTTTGATGAAAAGGACAAAAAAACCATCACGGTTTCGGATAACGGAATCGGTATGAACGAGGAAGAGTTAATAGAAAACCTCGGAACCATCGCCCGTTCCGGAACAAAAGGTTTTCTTGCCCGGCTTTCGGGAGATCAGAAGAAGGACTCTAATCTGATTGGACGATTCGGAGTCGGGTTTTACAGCTCCTTTATGGTAGCGGATAAAGTCGAAGTGCTTTCGAAAAAAGCGGGAGAAGATACCGCGTATCTCTGGAAGAGCGGCGGTACCGGAGAGTACGAGACGGAAAAGGCCGAACGGGATTCCTTCGGGACCACCATCACCCTCTATTTAAACGAAGAAGGAAAAGAGTACGCCGCGCGATGGCAGATTGAAGATGTTATTAAAAAGTATTCCGACCATATAGCGTTTCCGATCTATCTGCACTACACCCATACTGAGTATGACGATAAAGGGAAGGAAAAGAAACAAGAGCAGAAAGTTGAGCAGGTAAACAATGCGTCAGCTCTGTGGAAACGCCCGAAATCTGAATTGAAAGATGAAGATTACAAGGAATTTTACAAAACCATTTCTCATGATAATGAAGAACCCCTCTTTTACCTCCACACCCAAGCTGAAGGTACTATTGAGTATACGACCCTGTTTTATGTGCCGAAAAAGGCGCCTTTCGATATGTACCAAGTGGATTATAAACCCGGTATAAAGCTGTATGTAAAACGGGTTTTTATAACCGATGATGATAAGGAACTAATGCCCACTTATCTGCGGTTTCTTCGGGGTATCATAGATTCTGAAGATCTGCCCTTAAATGTGAGCAGGGAGATTCTGCAGCAGAACCGGGTGATGACTCAGATTAAATCGAGTTCCGTTAAGAAGATTCTGGGAGAAATAAACAGGATTTCTCTTGAGGATAAAGAAACCTACGATAAGTTTATTGCCGAGTATAACCGTCCCTTAAAGGAAGGACTTTATTCTGATTTTACAAACCGGGATACTCTTCTCGAGCTGATCAGGTTTAAATCCACCAAAGAGGACGGATTTGTAAGTCTGAATGAATACAAAGAACGGATGCTCCCGGACCAGAAGGCCATCTATTTTATCACCGGCGGTGATGAAAAGATTTTAAAGAACTCTCCCCTTCTGGAGGCGTATAGAAAGCAGGACATTGAAGTGTTAATAATGGATGATGAAGTTGATGAGATTGTTATTCCGGGAATCACTACCTATAAGGATGTGCCCTTAAAAGGGGTAAACCGCAGCGATGCGGGAGAAGATTTAAAGCAGGATAAGGACAAGAAAAAGGAAAAGGCCGCCAAACCCATCACGGAAAAGATAAAAAAAGCATTGGGAGACCGGGTAAAAGATGTAGTTGTTTCTATACGGCTTTCCGATTCTCCGGCATGTATTGTAGTGGATGAGAGTGATCCCTCAATGAAGATGCAACAGATGCTTAAGGCCATGGGGCAGAAGGAACTGCCCGATATAAAACCTATTCTGGAAATAAATCCGGATCATCCCATTGTCGCCGGAATTAAGGACAGCGAGGACGAGGGGAAAATCAACGACGTTAGTTTTCTGCTCTTAGAACAATCCCTGCTCTTAGAAGGGGCTGAACTTAAAGATCCCGCGGATTTCGTCAGCCGATTGAACCGGATAATGGAAAAAGCCGTTTAAGAGGCACGTTACTATTCGGGATTGTTTCGTTGGTTTGTGAAAGGATGCTCCCTCATGTTCAGTGAAGCTGTTATTCCGATCCTCAAGTTCTACGTATTCCTTGGGGGGTCTTACCTCCTCTTCCAGATTACTCCCCTCCGGGAAAGGGTACTGAAGCCTCTCTTGTTCCTGACGATAAATGTATTTCTCCCCCTCTATCTTATCTACAACTTTTCCACCGGGTGGGATGAGGCGGTTACGGCAGGTTGGTGGTGGATGGCCGGCTTTTTTGTTGCCAGTTTGTGTTTCATCGGAATACAGCTGTTGATGGCCAAACTCCTGATAAACCGGGCTCCTCTGATGAAAACCGGCAAGAAGAGGGAGATGACGATCCTCTTTGCCATGCACAACGCCGGATATGTTCCGCTGCCCATAATTGCGGCCCTTGCGCCCCAATCTTTGGTGATATACCTCTTTTTCTTCTTCTTTGCCTTTAATATAAGCTTTTGGACAATTGCCGTTTCGTACCTTACCGCCGGGGGCAATAAGAAGATGGTCTTTAAACCCAACGCTCCCCTTATCGGGATTGTTGCAGGTTTTATCATCGCCCTGTTGGGCATCTATGATGAGTTCCCCCGGGTTGTCACTTTCCCATTGAAGATAATCGGAGATATTACACTGGATTTGATTCTTGTGGTTCTCGGCGGAATTCTCGCGGGAATTCCTAAGAACGAGATTAAGGTTCTTCGGGAATACTGGGGGTACATTCTCTACAAGATGATCCTCTATCCGGTCCTGCTTTTTTTGCTGATGATGTTCCTCCCGCTAAAGGGAATTCCGGAAAAGCTTGCCTTTGGAATAAAGCTGACCGTTGTGGTGGAAGCTTTGGTTCCTCCGGCGACAAATAACGTGATTGCAGCCAAAGCATACGGTACGGAAGAACAGGTAACCTACATCGGAAACGCCGTTATCGTAACGTATGCGGTATCGATGATCACTATTCCTATATTTGTGCTCCTGTCTGTGGTTGTTTTCGGGTGACATCCCTTCCGCTGCATGGTATTGTTTTTCCGGGAGTAAAGATGATGAAACTGAACAAATTCCTTTTCGGTGCGGCTTATTACCCTGAGCACTGGGAAGATTCCGAACGGTTAAAAGATACCGATTACATGAAGGAACTCTCCTTCAATACGGTACGGATCGGCGAGTTCGCCTGGTCCCTGCTGGAACCTGCCGAGGGTAACTACGATTTCACTTTTTTTGACAAACAGATTGACCGTCTGGCTGAGGCGGGTGTTAGCGTGATATTCGGCACCCCCACGGCAGCGCCGCCGCGGTGGCTCACGGAGAAGCACCCTGAGGTGCTCCGGGTGGATGCTGACGGAAGACAGATGAAACACGGTTCCCGGCAGCATGCCTGCATCGCTTCTTCTGTTTTTCTGGACTACTGCCGCAAATTAACTGAAGCGTTAGCGGAACATTATAGAGATACAGAGGGGATTATCGGCTGGCAGATAGATAACGAGATCTACTGCCATATCCGGGATTGTTACTGCGATTCCTGCGGGAAAGGATTCAGGGAATATCTTAAGTCCAAATACCGCACCATCGGTGAACTCAACAGGAACTGGGGAAACCGGTTCTGGTCTCTGGACTACAACAGCTTTGAGCAGATCGAGCTGCCATATCCGGATCGGCCTACACATTTAAACCCCTCCCATGTACTGGATTACCGGCTCTTTCAATCGGAACTGGCGGTGAACTTTATCCGGGAACAGTATGAGATACTCAAGAGCTTCCGGAAGGAATGGTTTGTAACCCATAACGGTACTTTCAGCGGAATCGATTACCGGAAGGCGTGCCGGTATCTGGACGTTTATGCCCACGATAACTACCCCATGTTCCTCCCCCGGGAGGACCGGGCAGCCTGGGCAGCCAAGAACCTGGATGCCGCCCGGAGTTTCGGGGGAAACTTCCTGATTCCGGAAGAACAGTCCGGCCCCGGCGGTCAAGGGGATTATCTGCAGGAAACACCTTTGCCCGGCGGGATTAGGCTCAAGTTCTGGCAGGGTGTTGCCCGGGGCGCGGAGGGAATACTCTTTTTCCGGATGCGGACCTGCCGGTACGGAGCTGAACAGTACTGGAAGGGGATCCTGGACCAGGACAACCTGATCAACCGGCGCTACGGTGAGGTAAAGGAGATCGGAGAGGAAGCCGCGAAGGCGGGCGGCGCAATTTTAGGGACCGGGGTATTTTTTGATATCGGCATCCTCTACGATACGGGCCTTCCGGAGTTGAGTCATGAACCCATAACCCATGGGCTTCCTTCTCCCGGAAAATTTGCCGCGATGATCCACGGAGCCCTTTACCGGAAACATTATGACGCAGGTTTCATCCATCCCGAAGATGATTTTTCCAAGCTTAGACTTATTTTTCTACCATCCTGGGGTGTGGTCCCTGATGAACTGACTGAACGGCTCAACGAATTTGCAGAGTCGGGAGGAAAGGTAATCATAACGGGGAGGAGCGGAATAAAGGATGAGCGGAATATCGTTCACTCCGTTCCTCCCCCCGGCCCTTTGGCGGAACTATGCGGCGCGGAGGCGGCGGAAGCATTCCGAATCCGCACTTCCGGAGAGTGGGTTTCCCGGCTAAAGGATATGCCCGTTCAGTTGTGGGCGGAGAAGCTCCGGGTACGGAACGCTGAAACGTTCTGGTCCTACAACGGAGGGGCCCTGGACGGTGAGGCGGGGTGCGCGTACCGGAAGCTCGGTAAGGGCGGTGTGTTTTATCTGGGAACGTATCCCACTGATGAGATGGTCCTTGCCCTTACCCGGGAAACAGCCGGAAACCCGGCGGAAGTACCCGAAGGGGTGGAGATAACCCGGCGCGTTACCGCCGCGGGGGACAAAACGTTTACCTTTGTGCTGAATCATTCTCTGGAGAAAAAGACGGTAAGCGGTTTGGAGCCGGGGAATCCCCTTTTAGGAAAAGACACTGCCCAAGCGGATAACGGATTTTCCATCAGCCCCTTGGGGGTTGAAATATTCCAGGCTGATAAGTAAAGAAGGTGAGGATAATGCTGAAATCATTTTATAACGATACAATTGAAAAAAAGATAGTAAAGCCCGAGGCGCTGAACCTTATTCCCCCGGCCGCGGACCGGAAAGCATGGGATGGGCTCCCCGGGGAGCTTGTAAACAGGATAACAACCGAGGCGGACCGCTATATCGATTTTCCCTGGCCGGAAACGACAGCCAGGCAGTTTAGGAAATACCGGGAAAAGGGTGACAGAACAGAATACCAGGACATAATAAACCAGCGGTTCCAGACCTTGAATCTGCTTATTTTAGCGGAATGTATGCAGTATGACGGAAGGTATTTGGATACCATCATCGACGGTATTTGGAGGATTTGCGAGGAAAGTACCTGGATCATCCCGGCGCATAACTATATGTACGCGGGAAATCCTAAGCAGAACCAGAACCATCTAAAACTTCCGGATGTTACTGAAGTTATGATCGATCTGAGGGCTGTGATGGTGGGTTCCGCCCTTACCGGAGCCTATACACTTCTCGGGGAGGCTCTGGACTCGGTTACTCCTCTGGTCCGGAAACGGATTAAACACGAACTAAAAAAGCGGATAATCGACCCCTTTCTAGCCCGGGACGACTTTTGGTGGATGAACTTTAAATCTTACGAAGGAATGTATGTTAATAATTGGAACACCTACTGTAATACCGGTATTCTCTATACCCTGATTCATATGGAGGATGATCCTTTCCGCCGGTTCGACGGAATCGGGAAGGTTTTGCGGAGCCTGGATATCTACATCAGCTCAATGTCTCCCGACGGCGGATGCGACGAAGGTCCCGGATACTGGGGGATGGCTGCCGGTACCTTGTTTTTTGCCCTGGAGATGCTGTTTCTGGTCTCGAGGGGTGAAATCGATATATTCCAGAGCTCCTTGATCCGGGAGATGGGTGATTTTATCTGCAAAACCCATATCGGGTTTCCTTTTTTTGTTAACTTTGCCGACGCTAAGGCCAAAGTTTTTCCGAATCCGTACATTCTGTATCTGTACGGAAAGCGGACGGAGAATGAATCGTTAAAAAGAATGGGAGCAGCGCTCATAGATAAAAGCCCCGAGGAACTGATAACACTTTTCCGGAGGATACAGCTGCCTATAAATGCTTATTCTGTATTCCTCCACAACGAGCTAAAAACTGAAACAGACCGCTCTCTTCCCTATTATAAAAAGGCATACCTGCCGGATCTGCAGATCGTCTATCTCCGGGAAGAAGAGGGTTCTTCGAAGGGTTTTTTTCTTGCGGCGAAGGGAGGGCATAACGATGAGTCTCATAACCATAACGATATAGGAAACTACATTCTGTACAACGACGGAAATCCTGTCATCATCGATGCGGGGGCGGAGGTATATACAGCGAAAACGTTTGATCCCGATACCCGTTATACCATTTGGGTAAACCGTTCTCTGCATCATAATGTTCCTCTTATAAACGGGATTGAACAGGCTGCGGGAAAACAGTACCGGGCGGAAAATGTTATGTATCAGCCCGGAGAAGAGGAGGAAGTATTTATTCTCAATCTGGAAAAGGCATATCCCGCAGCCGGAAAGGTATTTCGGTGCCGGAGGAAGTTTTCCTTTTCCCGGAAAGGAGAAACAGTGATAACGGTAGAGGACACCTTTTACTTTCCCCAAGGGGAAAACGATGCGGTTTCCCACCTTATAACGGCTGTTCCGCCGGAAATCCGGGGATGCGGAGCTGTTTTTAATAATCATAACGGCAGGCAGATAGAACTGACTGTTTCTGCGGAGGGAGAAATCCAAGGCCCTGGAAAAATCACCCTGGAGGAAATTCCTTTAGGAGATACCAATTTGAAAAACTCCTGGGGAGATCTTATTTATCGGCTGGTTATTCCGGTAAAACCAGGTAAAGGAGAATCCCGGTTAGTCCGGACTTTTAGGAGGATATGAGTTCAGCTAAGGCCCGTATGTGATCCGGACCGGTGCCGCAGCAGCCTCCTAAGACAACAGCGCCGTTATCCGCGCACGCATTAACGCCCCGGGCAAACTCCCCGGGACCCATGTTGAAAACGGTCTCGCCGTCTTTTAGTTCCGGTTTGCCTGCGTTCGGTTCCGCCGCCAGCGGAAGATCCGTCGCGGCCTTCATCACTTTGATTACTTCCGCCATCTCCATGGGAGTAAGGTCGCCGCAGTTCGAACCGGCGCAGTCCGCGCCTGCTTCCTCCAGGGCCGCGGCACAGTCCGATGCGCCTTGACCCATCATGGTCTTTCCGCCGTCTTTTGCGGTGGTAAAGGAGATAAGGGCCAAAACCGGAAAGTCTGACACCTTCCGAATTCCCTTTACCGCACAGACTGCTTCCTTTAAATCGAACATCGTCTCGATAATAAACCCGTCGACGCCCCCTTTAAGAAGCAGTTCCGCTTGTTCCCGGAAGTTGTCGATGAACTGCTCCTCCGTATAGGTTCCGTATGGCTGGAGCATCTGTCCCGTGGAGCTCATGTTTCCCAAAACAAAACATTCGGTTCCCGCGGCTTTCCGGGCAATTCTGCAGGCAGATTGATTTACTTCCTGAATATTCACATCAACCTTATGGGTTTCCAGGTATATCCGGTTCATGGTAAGGCTGTTGGTGATAAGCAGCTTGCTTCCGGCGGCTACGTAACGTTGGTGAACCTCCAGAACCTTATCCGGATTTTTCATCGATTGATGACCGCCCCCTTCCAACCCGAAGGTACCGAGCTGCGTGCCCATTCCTCCGTCTAAGAGCTTTATTCCCGGCTGAGTTAAGTATTCCCGTAAATCCATATATGCCTCCTGGAGTAAAAATCATCCTGCAAAATCAGCTTTTCAGCATACTGTGTATGCCTGCCTTAGTTATACCAGGAATACGTGTCTGTATAAAGGGACTGACACTCGCCTGAAAATTGTATTGACAACACGCAGGGTGTTGGTTATTAATAAAGTCTAGTCCGCCCGGATGGTGAAATTGGTAGACACGCTAGGTTCAGGGTCTAGTGGCCGTAAGGCCGTGGAGGTTCAAGTCCTCTTCCGGGCAGAGAATAGCTCCCTATTAATGTAGGGGGCTTTTTTTATTATATTCCTCAAGAACCAACAGAAAATGATCGGATGATGCAGACCCCGCGCTGCTCGCTCCCGTGCTCGAGCGTCTCAATCTCGAGTCACTGGCGTCCCCGAGCCTCCTCTATCGTAAT
>CAZUAE010000004.1:122634-129932 GCA_964618265.1 uncultured Spirochaetales bacterium
GCTCGAGCGTCTCAATCTCGAGTCACTGGCGTCCCCGAGCCTCCTCTATCGTAATCCCTTTTTTTATAACAGAAAATTATAATACCCTTTTAAATATATGACACAATTAAAATTGCTATCCATCAAAAAGCCTGTTTATGATCAAGTTCAAGGTAGACTTGGAGGAAATTAAATTGGCGGAAAAAGCCGCGGAGCGTTCCTGATAAAAAACCGGGAAGAGCCGGGCGAAGAGGACGCGCAGATTATTCAGATGTTTACCGGTCCAAACAAGAACTATTCGTAGAAAGTTAATCCATAGAGATCAGCAGAACGGTATCGGAATCTATATCTAATAACTTCACTTTCAATTTCCTTGAATGGGTAAACGTATAGTAAAATGGCAGGAAATGTGATCAAGAAGTGCAAGCCCAAAAATGATAATTAAAATAGTAGATTCAGATATCATATTAATTTAACATGGATAAATAAATGGCCGAAGGAAAAATAATGAACCAGAAACCAAATGTCGTATTCGTTTTCGGCGATCAATGGCGGCAGCAAGCAACTAGTTACGCCGGTGATCCGAATGTTAAAACTCCGAACCTTGATACTCTATCACAAGAAAGTATCAACTTTACCCATGCCTTATCAGGGTGCCCGGTCTGTTCACCCTATCGGGCAAGCCTGCTCACCGGACAGCAGCCTTTGACTCATGGAGTATTTGTGAACGACGTATATCCGCAGCCGCGGCGTGTGTCCAGCATCGCTCAGACTTTTTCTGCCGCGGGCTACGATACAGCTTATGTCGGCAAATGGCATATTGACGGTCCGGCCAGATCAAACTATATCCCTCCCGACCGCCGATTGGGATTCGATTATTGGAAGGTGCTTGAGTGTACTCATGACTATAATCATTCCCTTTACTATGCCGGTAATTCGGACGAAAAATTGTACTGGGATGGTTACGATGCGATAGCGCAAACGCGTGATGTCGATGCATACATCCGCAGCCATGCAAAGGAAAAACCCTTCTTGTTAATGCTTTCCTGGGGTCCGCCCCATGCTCCTTATAATACAGCCCCTTCCCGGTACCGGCAGCAATACATTCCAGACGCCATTGAACTGCGTCCGAATGTACCGGACAACATCGCCGATCAAGCGCGGGAGTGGTTAGCCGGCTACTACGCCCATTGTTCAGCATTGGATGCCTGCGTGGGGGACCTTCTGGCAACACTGAAGGAATGTAATATAGAAGATGATACAATATTCGTCTTTACATCTGATCACGGTGATATGTTGGGATCACAGGGACATTCCTGGAAGCAGCGGCCTTGGGATGAATCCATTCGCGTTCCGTTCCTGCTGAGATATCCTGCTCTTCCGGGTTGGCAGGCACGAGAAGTAGATGCCCCGATTGACGCGCCGGATATCATGCCGACTCTTCTTGGTCTCTGCGGCATACCGATTCCGGATACTGTTGAAGGCTTCGATTTTTCCGGGTATATCGCGGGAGGTGAAAATCCGTCTGACGGAACAGCCCTTATCATGTGTCCGCAACCGTTCGGTCAATGGACGGCTGCCCGTCATGGAGGAAGAGAGTACCGGGGACTGCGTACAAAACGGTACACCTATGTGCGGGATCTCAACGGTCCTTGGCTGCTCTATGATAACAAGACCGATCCTTACCAAACGCGGAATTTAGTTCATGACCCGGAGATCTCAGTTATCCGGGACGAACTGGACGAACGGCTTCAGAAAAAACTCGAGAGCCGTCAGGATAAATTTCTCTCCGGGGCAGACTATATTGCGAAATGGGGTTACCGCGTCGATGAAACAGGAACCGTCCCGTATACAAGGTAAACCTGGAAGCGCGGAAATGTCTTTCGGCTTGTTATCCGGGGTTGACGTAATATGTCTTTCGAAGATACTAGATATCCATGTCAGTTAACTTGATACACGTTACAGACCTGCATCATCCGCCCCACGATGTGGATGATCTGTTTGATCTTGCCGCTGTTTACGGAATGCCGGGGGCGGACGTAAAGGCGGTTCTGCTGGATCATCTCGGAGATGTTGATCCGTATCAACAGATGTACGAGCCGGGATTTCTGCCGGTGACCCAGCTCAACTGGCTTACGGCAAAACCGGTTCCTGTGGCTGCTGGTCCCTCAACGAGACTAAAATCGGCGGATGATGACGGATCCGATTATCCGGCTCAGGAACAATCGGCAATCGACCTGTTTTTAAAAGTTCTTAAAGAGAGTGATAAACCTGTGGCGGTGACCAGTGTAGGGTCATGCAGGATTATCGCCTGTGCTATCAATAGAAATCCTGGGTTATGTAAAGAAAAGATTGCTTCTCTGCATATAGTCGCGGGATCCGTTCATTATTTCAATTACGATTCCGGTCTGGATTATAATGTAAAGGTTGATCCGCTGGCTTATGTCAAAGTGTTTACATCAGATATCCCGATTTGCTGGTATCCGTGCAGCGCGGGACACCCCTACACAGAAGGTGAAACAGAAAAGTACAAAATGTACAGCAGCAGATGGGATTATCCTCAGGAGAAGCTTAGCAGCGGAATAGACCGGCGGCTTCACGCGTGGATGGTGTGTAATATGTCTGGAAATTTAAGGGGTGATATTATCCGCGCCCTGGATGAACGGTGGTACGGCGGATCATGGTGGGCCGGTATCAAACGGACTATCCGCATGTTCTGGAGCACCGCGGCGATTGTTCACGCCGCTGGCTGTAAACTGGTCAAGACGGAAAATGGCTGGCGGTTTGTAAAGGCGGAAGAAAAACAAGTCGGCTGGACGGAAGCAAAACTGGATCTTGTTCCCGTATCGGTTAAGGTGACTCCGGCCGGATACACTTCCTGGAAATCTGTTGATAAGAGCAGAATAAAACTATATAGCCGGGAACCCGGAGAATCGCATAATAATGCCATGGGAGAAGCAATGAATATGCTTCTTAAAAATTTAGTCCCCGACAGCGAAGCTTATATGCAGCAGGATATGAGTCCATAAAGGTGAAAACGCGGAAAACGGTATGCCGGTAAAAGCGATCCTTTCAAAAAACTGGCTCCCCCTGCCTCAAAACGGCCCAAAAATGGGAAGCAGGCATCTGCTTCGCCGGAGCAGTATCTGTCACCGCCGGCGTGGAGAAAACACATTTACCATAGCGGTGGGGCTGCCCCCGGGACTCAGCGCCCGAATAAAGCTTCCCCCGCCGGGCGCTACGATATCAAGCTGGGAACCGTAGTTGGAATAGGGAGTACGGTCTTTTCCCGTAATCTGTAGCGCTTACCGCAATTACATATTCATCAATGGCGTCAGGATATAACATAATATTTTTCATTTGCAGATCAAAACGCACCCTTAGATTGCCATAATTGTCATCAGGTGTGGTGTAATATGATCTCGTAAGATACAGAAGGACGAGAATAAGTAAGATGAGCGATACAAATATCGTAGGTGTTAAGCAATTCAATTGTTTTGTCATCTATATCATCGTTGTGATTTTCTCGATCAACTCTATGGGAAATTATACTGAAATTTGAGAGTGCTGGAAAAGGTCTTTCTGTTAGTACGCGTCTTTTCTATGAGTTATATCAATGATAAATACGAGTACTTTCCCTTGAGATATTTTATAAAAGAGGCGGTAGGTTCCTGTTCTATATCGGTAGTACTCTGAAAGATTTCCTTTCAGCCGTTTAATATTGGGTCCAAAAAAGGGATTTAGCCGCAGTTGTGGATAGACATAATCTTTTATCTTACTGTATAGCTTTTTGAATTCTGGCTTTTCTGTTTTCTTTTCAAAGGTTGCAGTTTCAGCTATAGAATACTTTTCATTCGACAATACGGTAATTTCCTTTCTGAATATCAGTTTCCGCCATTTTTATATCTTTTAGTAGTTCTTCATCATGGAGAATTTCTTGCATCTCCTGATCCGAGACAAAGCTCTCCTCAGTGAGAAATGCCATGGTGGCGTATTCTATATAATTGGAAATCGATCGCCGATCGCCTTCTGCGGCGCGTTTAATTAGCGCGTATGTCTCATCATTTATTCTCAAGGTAATTGTTTTTGCCATATGCCCGCCTCCGCTTCATTTGTATTCACTAGTATTCTAATTTATTCAACAGGCACATTTTTGTCAACCGATTCTAATTGCAGACCGAGTCCGTCCGCGCTCCTCACTCTGGTAGTTCCTGCCGAAAGCCGGAAAGCTCCATAAATGGAAAATGAAAAAATAACCGATTGGCATAAAACAAATTGTGCAAACTATTGACGTATAATCTATAGTGACATATATTCATTAGTAGATGGACTAAGGTATAAAGGAATATGACCGAACGATTGCGGTGGGACCCTTTTGCCGGAATGCTTATAATTAAAAAGAGAGAAGAGATCAAGAAAGTGTTAGAGAATCTCAGGGTTATAATGGAAAAGATAGAGGGCTCAGGTAACGGTGCATATATAATCTTTCGCAGAGCGAATGGAGGCTTCAATGAAAGGAAATAAAAATGAATTCGACTGCAGGCCCTGCTCACGCGGCGAAGAAGCACGTATCCATGGACTAATACAGGCTATGCTGCTTCTCAGTGTAGGAGAAAGCCCGAGCCACGGGTACGAGTTGTTCAAAAGACTTTCGGAGGAGCTTCCCGAAGGGCTTGTGCCCGATGTGGCTGTTCTCTACCGGATTTTACGAAAGTTTGAAAAAGAAGGTTTTGCGGCCTCGCGTCTTACCCCCGGGGAGGGAGGCCCGGCACGGAAAGTATATTCCTTGACTCCGAACGGGGAAGACTATCTGGCACAATGGTATGAAACTGTTCAAATACGGGTAAAAGCGCTTGAGCATTTTTTGCGGAAATATGAACAGGTAAGCCCTATGCTGCATACAGAGGAGGGGGAAAGATGAACGCCGCGACTATAACAGTAAATGTAATCGCCTTCGCGGCATTGCTGTGGGCGCTTATAAAGGATCGGAAGAAGACGAAACAGGCCCTGCGTGTCGCGGTCCGCTCTCTTGTCGGCATACTGCCGATGGTCCTCACCATTATCATTCTTGTTGGAGTTCTTTTGGGCTTTGTAACCCCGCGGATTATTCAAAATCTCCTTGGAGAAGAGAGCGGGTTTCTCGGTGTTCTTACCGCTTCCATCGTCGGCGCGGTGATGCACATCCCGGCATTAATCGCCTTTCCCCTCGCCGCATCTCTGTTGGAGGGAGGAGCGGCGGTTGGAACGGTCGCCGGGTTCATCGCCAGCCTCACCATGATAGGCGTGGTCACCTTCCCGGTCGAGGTTCGCGAATTGGGATTTAAAATGACGGTTATGCGGAACGGTTTCGGGTTTCTTTTTGCTTTGGTCATAGCATTAATTATGGGAGTTTTACTGTGAACAAAAATAATAAGAAAATGAATGGAAAATCGGAAATGCAAAAGAGTCAAGGAAAGGGAAAAAACTCCTCGAAAAAACCGGTAAGCCTACAGAGCATAATTGTTCTTATAGGAACCGCTGTAATTGCCGGAATCCTCGTCTATCTTTTCCCTGATAACCGGGATCGAGTAGTTGACACATCGCTGCGTTTCTTCTACGAGATGATATCGATCCTCCCGGCAATAGTCATTCTTATCGGCTTGTTCGCAGTCTTTGTTCCCAAGCAGATGGTGGCCGACTATCTGGGACATGCGTCCGGAGTCAAAGGATTTCTCCTGGCGATATTCCTGGGCGCTCTGCCCACCGGCCCGCTTTACGTGGCTTTTCCCATCGCCGCTGCTATGCTTAAAAAAGGAGCCCGTGCGGCAAACATGATAGTCTTTCTCACCGCCTGGGCCTGCATAAAACTGCCCCAGGAGATGGTAGAGCTTAAGTTCATGGGCCTTGAGTTCACCCTGCTCCGTTTCAGCCTCACGGTAACAGCCGCTGTGGTGATGGGTTTGCTTACCGAGAGACTGATGAAGGCTTCTGAAAATCCGGCATAATCACCAGGGCGGTATCGTGTATCCGTTGCTGGAAAGAGGTGCTGACCGGTATTGTACCATGGTCTTTCGGTGTACTGCAGTTTGCTATGTCAGTTCAGCAATTTGCAATTTAGAATTTCCTTTTTACCTATGTAAACCCTGGAATTCTCATCTTATTCAATCAGCAATTATCTTACGGTATTTTTTTTTAAAAATCATGTCTCGTTTTTTGCTGCCTAAAGGTATAAAATGAGTATTCCTTGCCTGCTATACTTTTAGGCAGGTATAATGGAAAAGATGGAGGTGCAGCAGTGCCGATAGACATGGTTCCTCATCCCGGGATGCCGTCATCCTTCCAGCGCGTTCTCAGGATTGAGAATCATTACATCAATGATCACTGCATTGTTGAGTCCGGCGGCAGATTTCACGCATTCTATATTTTGGGAGAGGTCGGAAAAGGCTGCTACACCCCGGGAAATGAAATAGTCATTGGGCACAGTGTCAGTGAGGATCTGGTCAGCTGGTCGCACTTGTCGCCGGCGTTAACGGTGGATCCTGAGAGACCATGGGAGGCGGCGCACATTTTCGCGCCATATGTGATCGAAGTTTCCGGCCGCTTCTATATGTTCTACTCGTCGGACAATGTCCATGCCGCTCAGTACATTAATCTGGCGATCTCCGACGATCTGTATACATGGGTCCGTCATACCGCCAACCCTGTTCTGACGCCGCCCGGGTGGGCGCTGTGGGATGCAGACATGCCGTGTTCGTGCCGTGATCCGCATGTAATTCGGCGGGGACGCTCGGGGTTCCTTCTTTACTACGTTGCAGACCTTCCGGAGAATCCGGAGCAGTCATGCATTGCTGTCGCGCGCTCGAAAGACCTTATCAACTGGGAAAACTCCGCGCCGGTCCTGGCGCGCCGCCCTTCCGTATTAGAGGCGTTTGTATGTAAGACCGAGTCTCCGTGCGTTATTGAGCGCAAAGGCCTGTACTACCTCTTCTACCGGCACGGGAACGGTACCAAGTTCGCTGTATCTTCAACGCCGCTCTCATGGCACGGCTGCGACTCGTATATGCTCGGTCCAACCCACGCTAGTGAAGTTGTGCGGTTTGGGGATGAATGGTTTGTTACCAGCTGCAGCAGACCGCTGGATGACTTAAAACATGAGTTCGACCGAACCGACGGGCTTTCAATAGGTAGACTGCGCTGGGACTACAATTGGCCCCGGCTGATATAGGCGGGTTCGCTGCCGTCTTAGGTAGGGGCCGGAGGTACGGCATCCGGAAAGCGATAACCAGGTTTTTCCTTAAGTCCCCGGAGAGTTCGAGAAAGCGCCGGGGCGTCCCCGGTTC
>CAZUAE010000004.1:130032-164291 GCA_964618265.1 uncultured Spirochaetales bacterium
CCGGGGCGTCCCCGGTTCTACCGGGAGGTGCTTATTTGTTTGGATTGATGCCGCGTAATATTAGGAGTATATTGCTAAAATGAATCTATCACTGAGCCGAAATCTAAAAGACAGGCTCAAGTTCATATTTCCCAGCGCCGTGGCTATAGGTGTCTTCAGCCTTGCAATTTTTCTGTATTTTTTGCCGAACACTAAGGAGATTGTTACAGAACAGAAAGAATCATTTATACAGGAAACCGTCAGTTTACCTATACAGATTTGTGAGTATTATGCCGGTTTGGTCCGAAATGGAACGATGGAAGATGTTTTTGCCCGAAAAAGGGCTTTAGAGATTATTAAAGGACTGCGTTATGGGACGGAGAAAAAGGATTACTTCTGGATCCTGAACACCGAGCCGGTTCTGCTGATGCATCCCTACCGGTCCGATCTGGCAGGCACCGATGTCTCCGGTTACCGGGATGAAACAGGAACGGCGGTATTTCTGGAAATGGTGGCGGCAGCGGAAGCTGACGGTTCCGGATTCGTTAGTTACCGCTGGCAGGTTCGGGATGAACCTGAAGATGTAGGCCGCAAGCTTTCGTATGTATCATACTTTGAGCCCTGGGACTGGATAATCGGGACGGGCATTTACCGGGAAGACATCGGACGGGAGATCGACTCGATGACCCGTTCTCTCTTCTGGGTTTCAGTATGCACATTACTTTTTGTGGGTATACTTCTGCTCTTTATAATACGACAGGGAATCACCACGCAGCAAGGACGGAGCGAAGCGGTAGCGGAACTCGATGAGAGTAGAAACCGGTATAAACAGCTTATCGATTTAATGCACGAGGGGATAATGGTTGTGGATACACAAAAGAATATTACCTTCGTGAATGATCAATTCTGCAGTATGCTCGGACGGACAAAAGGGGAACTAATCGGAAGCAGCATTGAAAATCACCTTAAGGAAGACAGCATTGAGAAGGTTTATGAAGAAATGAAAAAACTGTCTGCCCGTGACGAAACAAGTTACACCGCGGAGTGGCAGACAAAAGACGGAAAAAGACTTGCTGCCATCGTGTCCCCAAGAGGACTTTTCGATCCGGGGGGAAACTTCCTGGGGAGTTTTGCCGTTATCACCGATATTACGGGCCAAAAATTAACGGAGGAGAAACTAACAGCTCTCCTAAAAGAAAAGACGGTGCTCCTGAAGGAGATACATCACCGGGTAAAGAACAACCTCCAGCTGATATCAAGTCTCTTTAGTCTGGAGTATCAAAAAGCCGCCGCTGATGAATCGACAAAGAATGTTCTCTACGACAGCAAACTGCGGATTCAGACAATATCCCGGGTCCATGAATTTCTCTATCAATCCGAAAATTTACAGGATATTGCAATGAGAAAATACATGGAACGGCTCATTGTCGAAATGCGGAGCGCCATGGCGGATATGCCCTTTTCTACCGCCGATAAAAGCGGCAGCAGGGGATTCGGCCCGGCAGATATTCGATTTGTCTTAGAGGCGGATGATATCGATCTTTCGGTGGAACAGGCAATTCCCTGCGGATTAATAATAAACGAGTTAGTGTCGAATTCTGTAAAACACGCGTTTCCTCAGGAGCAAAAAGAAAAAGCGGTGACACTCTTCCTTCACAAGGATAATGAAACAATCCGTTTCGGGGTGAAAGATAACGGCAGGGGGCTTCCCGCTGATTTTTTACAGGATGATTCGAAAAGTCTTGGTGTTCAGCTTATCAGTACCCTGACGGCTCAATTAAAGGGAGAAATCATCATTGATTCGGTAAGAGAAGGTAAGGGAAGCCGTGTGGAAATACAGGTTCCTCTGTGCGGAGCGGCAGCCTGAGCACCGCCGGCAATCAGATAATAGGTACATCTTCCTCCGCATACCGGTGACGCTGCTGATAAGATGAGGGGCTGATGCCGAACCGCTGTTTGAAGACCCTTCTAAAGCTGTTGCTGTTTGAATAACCTACCGCATGTGCTGCTTCCTGAATCTCAAATTTTGGATTTCTTAGGAGCGCCTTGGCTTTTTCCATACGGAGGGACAAAAGATATTCATTGAAATTCTGGTTCGTTACTTTTTTGAATACTCTGGAAAGATGATATTTGCTTATCGAAAAATGATCCGCCACGGTTTCTAATCCGATGTTCTGATCATAGTTATTTTCAAGATAATTTTCCACATCCCGTATCAGTCTGGTATTGGTGTCCAGAGACTGTTCCTTCAGATAGGTTTTATGAATTGTAGCTGTCTGTTCCCGGATGTGCTCTATCATCTGAGGTATTGTCTTGTGTTGGGTTATTTCCTGAAAGTTCTCTTCCGACAAATCGGATTGTTTGGAGAGGTGAAGAGAATAAGAAACCCTCGAAAGCAGAGCGGTGTACTGAAAGAATATCGTTCTGATATAAGAAAAATCAGCGCCCACTGACATCAGTTTTTCTACGGCATTTTGAAAAATCTCCACCACCGTTTCCTCTTTTTTCCGGATAATGGCGTTTGCTGTCTCTTCTTCCGAAAAATTGATGGTATACATATCCAGAAAATGGGATTCCTTTCCCAAACCCCAGGGCTGATATCGGACGCAGAGGGGATATGATACGGAGTGACTGGCTCGAAAACCTCGGCCTGGAGATGCCCGAAACCGTTGAAGACATTAAAACTGTCTTTGATGCTTTTACCTACGGCGATCCTGACGGAAACGGCGTGGACGATACTTATGCCGCGTCTTTCCGGAAAGACTGGGGATGGTTCGACGGCTTTCACGGGGCTTTTGATCTTCAGTCCTACTGGTGGCCGGCCTACTATATGCCGGTGGATGTAATCGACGGAAAACTAAAGCTGCAGTATACCCAGCAGAAATTTAAGGACTATCTATCCTTTATGCAGGAACTCTGGACGGAAGGGTATTTTGATCCTAACTCATTCCTTAACTCCGGAGCCCAGTGGGGAGAAATGTGGAAAACCGGAAAAACCGGTTACATTCACCACTACTCATACCGGGCAAAAACCGGTTTTACTCAAACTACACGGGAAATTTCCGGTAACGAGAAAGCCACCTGGGAAGCGGTTATTCCCCATATTTCCGGTCCCTACGGACAGGGAAGCACCACAGATTCCCCTACGGGAAGAATGCTCATGATCACCACCAAAGCGGAAGATCCCGATTTAGCGGCAAAGTATGTTGCCTGGAGTATTGCCAAGAATGATGAGCTCCAGGAATTCCTGAAATGGGGTGTTGAAGGCAAACACTATATAATGAAAGACGGCGTATATGTGCGCCGTGCCTATCCTTTACGACTCCGCAGCCCGGGAACAATACCCGGGCTGCTTAATTTTATAAAAACCTGATCACGAAAACGGGGTGGGGCTTCCGGGTAAGTTTCATGGTTCCTTCCAGCTGGTCTGTGAATGATGAGATGAGGCGCAGCCCAAGCGTGTCCGGATTGTCCAGCTTAACATCCTCCGGAAAAGGCTTACCGTTATTGGCCAGGGTAAGCGCATACCCATTTTGTGACGATGTTTTCTCCAGTGTAACGGTAAAACCCGGTTCTTCTGTTCCGGAAAAACCGTGCTGCATTGCGTTTGTAGCTATTTCGTTTATGATGAGCCCCAAGAGTACGGCCTTGCCCGCGTCTAATCTAATGTCCATGATTTTATTGTTGATTTTTACCGGAACCGGATGAAAGGAAAATACCGTGGAGAGAAGGTCTTGGATATATTCCCTAAAATCAATGTGGATTATATCTTCCGATTGATACAGTTTTTCATGCACGATCCGGACAGCTTCCACCTGGTGGATCAAATCGGAAAGGTCGACCGATCCTTCTATCATCGATTCCTTCAGGTAGATGAGGGAGGAAACCATGCCAAGGTTGTTTTTTACCCGGTGGTTTATTTCCCGCATCAGAAAGTCTTTTTCCGCTATGGTTTGATGTAGCCGCGATTCATACTGCTTCCGTTCAATGATCATGCCCAGCCGTTCAGCTACGGCATCGATGAGTTTCCGTTCCTCCTTTAAGAATGGACCTTCATCGATGTCCGGTTTTTCCTTCAGGTAGTATACTTCCACCGCGCATGTCTTTTCCCCGTCTACAGTCAAGCCGCTCCGGATGCGCCAGGGAGTTATTTCGAACCCCTCCGAACGGTATTCTTTGCCGTTATGGGTGATACGGCACACCGTTATTTCAGGATAAAACCAGGACTTAGGAATTACATCCGCCGTTTTCTGAAGAATCCCGTCAAGGGAAATATCCGGTGCTTCTACAATTTTCGAGATAGAATAAAGACAGTTCAGCTCTTTAACCCGTTCTTTGAGCTGCCGGTTGACTGCGTATTGTTCTTCTATATTGATTTTTTCCAGTTGCCTGATATTTTTTTTCAGGCCTTTTATAGTTTTCTGACGCTTCTTTTTTCCTTTCTTTTGGGCCTTAAACAGTTTGAATGCGATTTTGACAGATTCAATCAGTACGAACTCACCGGAATCTTTGAGCACGTACCCGTAGCTTGGAATGTCCTTTACCTTTCGCGCGTATTCCTTTTCCGCGTGACCTGTTATAAAAATGATTGGAATAGTATAGTTTTTAAGTATAGCCTGTGCGGCTTCTGCTCCATCAGATTCATTATTACCTAAATCGATATCCATAAGGATAAGGTCGACGGAATCACGCTCCACAGCTTTTAACGCCTCGTCGGCACTGTGAACGGTTGTTGCGTCAAAGCCATGCTTTTTGAGCATTTGAGCTTCCTTTAAGGCTAAAGGGATTCCCTCTTCCACAATGAGTATTTTTTTCGGCATGATCCCACCAGTATAACTGCGATATTTGTTATTATTAATGATAATGGTTTCCGGTGTAATTTACAAAAAACTCAACAGGTGAGGTGGAAAGCGCCCGCTGCGGCGGCGCTGCTCTCTTCGGCTTTCCGGGACTCTTCGATAAAAACTTTAACGGCTTTTCCTGTTCTTTCCGCCCTTACCAGGATTCCCTTCTCCCCGCGCTCTGCTGTCAACTGATTCTTTACCTCTGCTTGCCGCGGGACATTCCGTCTACTCATGCTCTTACACGGTCTTTTGCCCGCGCCCGGTTTCCGCGGGCCGCCGGCTGCTGCCGTTTCCGGATTTAAGTCCGGAAAAGCTGTATATTTATCTATATGAAAAAGTTCACCCCGATTATTCTTTTCGCGGTTTTTTCCGCGCTGATTTTTATGAGCTGCAGTGAGACAGAGAAATATACGGCTCAACAGAAAGGTGTTTCTTCTGACGCCGGCCGTCTTTTAGATGATATTACCCCGGGGGAGGAATACAGGCTCCCTTTAAAAAAGAGGATAGGCACCCATATTTATCCCGGGAAAGACGGGGCTTCCTTGACATTGCTGGGAAGGGTTCCGGTGGTACTGGATAAATCACTTTCTATTAAAGATGTGCTTGATAAAATTCTCTTCTGCCGCAACGCGGAGGGAATGTTCTTCTATGACCGGGAGCGTTTAATCCTCAGGGAAGTATCCGGTGAATACGACAGCGAGATCGCCATAGAATCATCCATCCGGATTTTTACCGGGTTAGACAGTTCCGATGTTTATGCCTGGAAGTATACGGATTTTAAAGCTTATCTGGATAATTACAAGCAGAAGTTTCCCTGGAAGAAACTCCGGGCCATTTCGCGGTAAAGGCCTCCTGCCGCAAGAAACTTTTAACACCTACTAAAGATACTAAAGAGGTGTGGTAAACCCGCTTATGATAAGAGTGCCGTCATCCTTCCGGGACTGGACCTGGGCATCCAGATTCAGCCGGCAGCGGTGACCGTTCAAGCCGATAGCTTCTATAATAAAGTTGTTTACCCGTCCGTTTTTCTCGAGTTCCCGGAGAAATTCCCTCCGCCGTCCCTCTTCGGCATAAAAATCTTTTCCGAGGTTGTGTATCTTTTCTTTTACCTCTTGGGGGCTATTGGCGCCGATAGATTTTGCCAAGGCGGGGTTTACCTCGAGAATTTCTCCCTTGGAATTTGTAAGAAATATTCCCACCGGCGCTTTTTCAAATAGCTCCCGGTGTTTTGTTTCGCTCGCTCTTAGCCGTTCTTCGTTCTTTTTCTTATCGGTGATGTCCGTTAAAAGGGAGACTACATATTCCACTTTAGCCTGCCGGCTGAAGATGGGAAAGATAGTTTCACCGAAGATCCGTCTGTCCCGGCGGGTGTTCCATACATTATCGGGTATGCCGAAGTTAGACTCGCTTTCCCTGTTATGAATGGTCTCTCCGGCATAGGCGCGTCGGTATAGTGTATCTTTCCCGCGGGCCTTGCTGTAGGGATCCGTCAGAATATTGAACGTACCGATTCCATCACCCTTATCCGGAAGGCCCAGGAGTTCTTTCTGTTTATGGTTTATCATGAAGGAGAACCCTTTGTCATCGAAAATCTGCAGCCCTACGGGAAGATTTTCGATGATTTTATTCAGGAGTACTTCGTTTCTTCGGTGCGCCTGGGCAGTTCTAAGACTCCAGATGCCATAGGAAAGATCACCGGAAAGCTCCTCCAGAAGATTCCGTTCATCCTTCCCGAACGCTGCAGGTTCCGACGCGTAAATGTCGAGGACCCCGAAGCTTTCATTTTCCGGTATCCGCAAGGGCAGGGCGATCATGGAACGGTATTCCCGGGACAGTGCGTAATCCCGCCAGGGTTTGTAGCCGGTATCGGTCTGTATATCGCTTATTATTTGTGTCTTGTTGGTTCTGATTGCCCTGGCGGTAGGACCCTTCATGGTAATTCCCGTTTCCAGGAAGATCTCGAGCTCATCCAGGTATCCCTGTTCACATCCCGCGCGGGCGACGGGCTCCACCTTTTTCTTTCCTCCGTCGTTTACGTATCCCACCCAGGCAAAGCGGTAACCCGCTTTTTCTATGATGGTCCCGCAGATATCTTTAATCAGCTTTTCTTCATCCCGGGACCGTATAAGCACCTGGTTGCATTCACTGACGGTGACTAACGAGGTGTTCAGTTTTTCCAGCCTTCCGTCTTTTCTCTTTAGTTCACAAATAGTTTCCTGCAGTTTTTCGTTGGCCGTCTCAGCTGCCTGTTTCTGTTCCCGGATGTTCCTGCGGGCTTCGAAGAGTTCAAAGGCCATGTCTATGGTCTGCAGAAGAACAAACTCCCCGGAATGTTTGATCACATAGCCGTAACGGGTAATTCCCTTTACCTTGTCCACGTATTCTTTTTCCGAATGGCCGGTACAAAAAACGATCGGTATATCATGATCTTTCAGGATGGTCTGGGCCGCTTGAGTTCCGTCCATGGCGTTATTGCCCAAATCAATATCCATTAGGATAAGATCGATTGCTTCACTCTTTACCGCTTTAAAAGCTTCGTCTCCGTTTTTCGCAAGAACAACATCGCAGCCGTGTTTTTTCAGCATGTTCGATTCCACCAGGGCAATCATCCGTTCATCTTCGACAAGAAGGATTTGTTTTTTATTCGCCATGAATGTCTCCGTTTTTAAATGGTATTTTTTTAGCAGAGATGAAGGCCGGGTTATAATAGATTTTCCACAAGCCTGAAAGGTGTATCATAAGGAACTCACGAATAAGGGCGTGCTATATAATGTAATGGATTTGCCGCGAGTTTTCAAAAAGTGTTTGAAGAAGTTAAAGAAGGAAAGGCGAACGGGCAAGCCGCGGAAAAAGTTTTAAAAGATATTAAAACCAGATCTAAGTGATTTCTGTTACAATACATAATGAAGCTGAAATAGAATTATTTGACGCTGTTTCTTATTCAATAATAATCTGTTTGCCCCACATTCATCCGCCGGTTGACGCGTGGTTTCGGTTCCCCTATGATACCTTTCGGGAGGCAAAATGATCAGCAATCTTACTGTGTTCCGGGGGGAAGACCCCGGCAAAGTGATGTGGCAGCCCCGGCTTGAGTTCTGGTATAAGGTAAACAAAAAACGGGGGACCATGCCGGACCATCTTAAAGACGCAAGCCTTGCCGATTTATATGAGTACTGTCATGCCTCCAAACGGTATTTCGGTAAGGCTTTGGCGCAGCGGTACCGGAACGTGGAGGAGACAGAGGAATGGCTGGATGAAAAGCGGCGCCGTACAACCTGGAAGACCCCGGCGGGCGAAATAAGTCAGGTGTTCCACTACGACGCGTGGGGGCTCTCCGGTCACCGCACCGAGTACCGGATCAAGACACCCGAGGACTTTAAGGTGCTTCAGTACATGCTGCAGGATGAGGAGTGGTATTGGGACCAGGAGGCCTTCGAGGAGGACCTTGCGTGCTACGGCCGTCTTGGCGTGCCGTCCTTCTTTTTCCGCCGCTCCCCCATTCAGGGGCTTTTTATCAACAATGCAGGTTTTGAACGGACCATTTATCTTTTAAATGATCAACCGGAAATGATACAGGAATATGTGGAGCATGCCGCCGCCGCGGATGATGCCATGTACGAGGTGCTGAAAAATTGTCCCGTGGATATCCTGAACTTCGGGGAGAATATCGATGCCTTTATGGATCCGCCCCCGATTTGGAACGATCATCTTCTTCCCTATTATCTAAAGCGGGTGGAGGAACTCCACGACGCCGGCAAGCACGCATTTATTCACGTGGACGGCGCCATGAAGCCCCTGCTCCCGTATCTGATGGACTGCCCCTGGGACGCCATAGAGGCGGCCACACCGGTTCCTCAGGGTGATGTAACCCTGGAGGAAATCAAATCGGCCTTAGGGGACGATGTTATTCTTGTGGACGGAATTCCCGCCCTTTATTTTCTCCCCTCCTTTAAAGAGGATGATCTTATAGAATGTACCCACCGGGTGGTTGATCTTTTTTATCCAAATCTGATTTTGGGTATTTCCGACGAACCGCCGCCGGACAGTGATCTCGAACGGGTTCGGATGGTGGGAGAATTGGTGCAAAGCTTAGTCTGACGGGAGAGATGATGA
This sequence comes from uncultured Spirochaetales bacterium, assembly GCA_964618265.1. GTDB lineage: Bacteria > Spirochaetota > Spirochaetia > CAYLLE01 > CAYLLE01 > CAYLLE01. The sequence goes on from CAZUAE010000004.1 coordinate 138,969, forward strand.
CGAAAAAAAAGAAACGGATTTTTATAATCCTCGGTATCATTGCCGGGGTGATAATAATTTTGGCTGTAGTAATGGCCATTATGGTTAACAAGGCTGACGCAAACATGCAGAAACTGATGGCCATGACCATCGAGGATGTGAACCTGGAGGAGGTAGCCGACGGAACCTACCGCGGCAAGTACAGCGGTTTCCCCCTCGTAGTAGTCGTGGATGTTACCGTCAAAGACCACCGGATAACCGATGTGGATCTGGTTAAACACCAGCACGGTCAGGGTGCCGACGCCGAAGTGCTCCCGGAACGGATTGAGGAAGCGCAAACCCTCAAGGTGGATATGGTTTCCGGAGCAACCTACAGCAGCAAGGCCATCCTTAAATCGGCGGAGCGGGCGCTTTTACAGGGAAAGTAAGGTCAGCGGCCGTACCGCAGCGCTTGTGCTTTTGCCGTACCTCCGCCGGGGCGGAGGCCGATCTGGGCCTGGATCGCCGCACCCGTGTATGAACCGTATCCTTTCTGTAAAAACGCAACCGCCTCTCCGATCGATACAGTTATCCTGGAGATATCCGGCGGTGTCCCTAAATAAATAATAGTTCAATAGCACATCAAGCAGTTTCCTAACCGTCGCTTTATCTCCAGACCGCGGCATTACATTACCGTCGTCATCAGTGCAGGTACGGTGCTGCCTATTTGAAATATTTTATAGTATTTTTTCTTTACTTGAAGCAACAGTGAAATAAAACCGGTATTATTTTATGTGAAGGACAAAAAACCGCCAAACCCGCACGACGTTTTTGCGAAGGAAACCGCACAGAAGATGCTGGAAGAAGGATTAGACGTAAGCCTCATAGCAAGGGTCACCGGCCTTTCGGAGGAGGTAGTGCGGGCGCTGCAGGGAAAACGGTAACAACGCTGTCATGGAGTTAACAGGTATAGTTTGCAGTACCTCATAATCCTTAGACACTCAATTAAGATATTATTCTACCATTTTGGCAGGAAATATGTGAAATGGTTATAAATAAACATTACTTAATTAGAGAGCCCCACACAATAGGCTGGGATATTGCAATAACTCCAGAGGGTCCTGTAATAATAGAACTGAATAGATATCCTGATGTAGATTTTACCCAAGCCTGTTGTGGTGGATGGCGAAATATATTTAATGAATACTAGTTAAATGAACTAAAAAATTATGAAAAAACAAGGCAAAAAAAGGTATATAAAACGCACTTCAACTAAACGAAAACATTACGATATGTTGTTAAATTATATCACCAAAAATATACAAAGACTAAATTACTTCTTTAATATTTTTTTGATAGCATTCACGCTATTATCACTCAACATTGATTTTACTAATTTTTTAGTTTGACCTTTAAAATTTGTTTCTATCCCCGTTATTTTATTTAAAGCTAAAACATCATTTGAACTTTCAACAAAGGCCTCAAAGAATATTGATTTATCCGTTATGTTTTTGTTCAGAAATTGTTCATATACATTATTAAATTCACTTTTATTACTAGCACTTATATATGTAAAACCCAAATTTTCAATATAATTTTTCACCAAAGTCTTAGACTTATTACCAAAATGTCTTGCAGCTGCTATATATTCATCTGTATCATCACCGAATTGCGAACCAATATTACCATTAAATTTAAATTCATTTCCTTTACCATTATTTATTAAAAGAATACGCAAGTTGTTGCCCAGGTGACGATTGCCTATCGAATTCATATCGTAGAAAAAGGATAAATCCCCAAATATACCAAAATAAAGTTTATCGTGACTAGTGAGAGACGCACCGATTAAGGATGATAGACCCCCATCAATACCAAATCCGCCAACATTTGATGAACTTGTTATTGATTGGGGGATTTCGAAAAAATTCCAAGAACGGAGACTATTAAGAATACCGAAATGAATTACTGAGTTTTCAGGTATGCTATCTGCCATTTTCCCTGCAATCCATATATTAGAAAAAGGTAAATCCGGTATACTTTTTTGTAGTTCTTTAGTTTTTGAAAGGCATAAACGCAAATAGCTGTCAGTATTGTTAGTGCTGTCAGCACCATAATGTGTAAAAAAGTTTATTTCCGGCATTTCAAAAACATAACTTAATTTTCTAAATGTATCACGTATTTCACCATCTTCATTAACTCGCCATACTTCCTTTGCAGCAGCCGCAAGTGAAATTGAAAAATAGTCTCCAGAAACCTCTCCAATGTGGATTAATATATCAGGTCGTATCGATGTATAATCAAGCATTTCTTGACAGGTCACCAGGGAGAACAAAATCCGGTAATTGCCTTTATAGTTACTTGTATGATCACAAAGCACAATTGCGTTTTTTGATGCACAAAAAAGGTCAATAGCTTGTGTTTCTTCTTTACTCATAGTCTTATGTGAAGCTAAAAATATAGCGACTTTTCCAGAAGGGAACTTAGGAAAATCATCTGATAGATTTATACGTTTTATTCTCCGTACGGCAGGCAAATCTTTAGTATTAAAAGAGCGTATATAGGTGGTTGGATTATTTATGTGTACTGGTCCACCTCCATGTCGAAAAAGTTCTAATATTGCTTTATTTGCTTTTAATTCACATTCCCATAAATCATCATCATCTTTAACTATTGGCAATGTTACACTTAATTTTACAACATCATTTGGTAAAGAACTTCGGTCAATAATTTGGGCTATATGATGACCTACCTTTGAAATAGCTTGAGTTGCAGTAATTGCTAATACTGGTAGTTTCCTATAATAAGCTTCCGTAAGACCTGAAAAATAATTTCGCGAAGCAGTAGCACCTGTGCAGCATATTATTACAGGCTCGTATGACTCCGCAGCTAGGCCACAAGCCATATATGCCGCTGACCGTTCATCAACAGATGAATACATCTCGAAAAAAGAATCTGATTGCATACTTCCAACAAGTGTAACATTTGTAGTGCCAGGTGAAGCGATCACTTTTCGAATACCGTGTGCTTTTAACAAGGCTATTAATACTTGTGTGTTTTTTTCATCTGTATAACTTTTTATCATGATAAAATTATAATTATATTATTATTTTCGTCAATAGAATATATTTGATTAACCCGTATTGCCTCATTCAAAAATCTAACTGTAGTGAGTAGTGCTTTTTTCTTTTTGCCTTCTTTTTGTTTGTTTTTGAATAAATGGTGATAAGCACTGTGCCATAACAGAAAAATACTATGGTCTCCACCCTTTGACAATGCTTTTGCTCTCATCCAATGCAGCAGCAGGTAAAGATATGCTCTATGAACCTTTTGAACGAACACATATACAGGCGAACAAAAGTAATGCGGAAATCATGGGGTTAGATCGATTACAGCTCTTTCGAGGATTGCCGTGAGGACGTTTTCTCAGGGAAAGTGGTGCCTTAGATATCCCTGTAAACAGGGTATTACCAGATACGATTGACAGCATCTTAAAATGTTACGAGTTCTCTTTCTCCCGGAATAGCTGTTCTTGTTTCTTCTGATCATAGAGATGTATGAGCTCGGCAATGTATTTATCAACAAGACGTTTTGGCTCATCATATACTTTATTAATCCGTGCACCTATTCTCGTTTTTTCAATTAGACAGACTGAAGGGTAATAAAAGTTCAGTAGATAACAGAGATAAGTATAGACTTCCTCCAATGCTTCAAACTCCTGTTCCGTGTCAAAGCGATAATATCCGACGGTGCGTCTAACGGCCATATCGTTTTTTTGTTCAACAAAACAGTTGTCGTTTTTGTGATAGACACGAGAGCGGATGAAGGTGATGTTGTTTTTTTTGCCCAGTTCCAGAGTTGATAATTGATAAACTCCCCGTCGTTATCGCTGTCGATACCTTTGAGCTGGTAGGGTAAATGCTTACGAATCGCTTCAGTTTTTTCATTTCATCGCCGAGAAGCCGATCTATCGTCGCCGGACTTATTTTCATTAACTTTTCTGCCAAAAGGAACATTAGTTAAGGCTCAGCATTTGACTTCAAGAAAACAGTTGCTTGTACCAAGAATTAATGTAATGAAATTATTCGGTTGGCCGGTTCCAAATTATGAAGGGTTTAATCTGAACTTAGCTATGAAAGGAGTACCTTTTAAGAAAAGAGTAAAAAATTTTTTAGGTACTGTAAAAAGAGTTGTAAATTCGCAATTCAGAACAGGCTTTTTGCCTGAGCCTCTTTCTGCTGCCTAAAGGTATAAAATGAGGATTCCTCATTCGACAACCGAGTGTTAGCTTCACACACTTTTATGATCGGAATCACTAAGGAACCGCCTATCCATTTCCCAGGAACCGGGGTATTATCCCGTCATGAACAACGATGAACTTCTTTCAAAGTGCCGTGAGTATCTGGAAAAACTGTGTGTCGAGATCGGGGACCGTTCCGTGGGAAGCCCCGGAAACCGGGAAGCCGCGGTGTTTTTCGAGGAGCAGATCTCCCGGCTGGGGTGGGAGACGGAGACCCAGCCCTTCGACGCGGTTGACTGGAACGGCGGCGGAGCGGAGCTTTCCGCGGAGGATGAGCAGTTCCGGGTACTGGTGAGTCCCTACTCCCTGGGCTTTTCCGGCGAAGGGGAGCTGGCGGCTGTCTCTTCCCGTAAGGAGCTTGAAGCACTGAACGGAGCCGGAAAGATCATCCTTCTATACGGAGAGATCGCTAAAGAACAGCTTATGCCGAAAAGTTTCGTCTTCTACAATCCGGAAGAACACCAGAAGACGGTAGCAGCCTTAGAAAAAAGCGGGGCGGTCGCGTTAATCTGCGCCACCGGACGGGACGGCGCTGCCGCGGCAGGGGTGTATCCTTTTCCCCTGATCGAGGACGGTGATTTCGATGTGCCGTCCGTTTACATGACCGAAGAGGAAGGCGGCCGTCTGCTTCCGTATAACGGTACGCGGGTTAAACTTGTGTCCCGGTCCGAGCGGATTCCCGGCACCGGCTGGAATGTCGCAGCCCGGCGCGCCGGGATTACCGGCGAGCGTATTGTGGTTACCGCTCACATCGATGCCAAGAAGGGCACCCCCGGCGCAATCGACAACGCCGCCGGCGCGGCCATTCTGCTTCTTACAGCGGAACTCCTTGCAGGCTGCGACGGCAGGAGAACGATAGAAATTGTCGCCTTTAACGGGGAAGATTACTTTTCGGTCCCGGGGCAGATGAAATACATCGAGTTAAACCAAAACCGGTTTGATACCATCAGTCTGAACATCAACATTGACGGAGCCGGGTACCGGGAGGGCGGAACGGAGTTTTCATTTTACGACGTTCCGGACGATGTCCTAAGCAAAGCGCGTAAAGTGATCAGCAGATTTCCTTTAATTCAGGAGGGAAAACAGTGGGTCCAGGGGGATCACAGCATCTTTCTGCACTACGGCTGCCCGGCTATTGCCGTGTCCTCGGAATGGTTCATCGCAAATATCGAAACCCAGGACATCACCCACACCCCCAAGGACAGCATTGAAATCGTCGACTGCAGGCGGGTAACAGAAGCCGCCCGGGCATTAGCGGAGCTGCTCCGTGAGCTTGGGAACGGTTAGGGGCTTTTTTTTGTACAGTACCGGTGGTAGAATTAAAAATCGAGGAGGTCAATATGAAAGGTATAATCCTTGCCGGAGGAAGCGGTACCCGGCTCTATCCCGCCACACTACCGGTGTGTAAGCAGCTTTTACCGGTATACGACAAACCGATGGTCTATTATCCCCTTTCCACCTTGATGTTCGCGGGAATCCGGGATGTGCTTATCATTTCTACTCCCAAGGACACCCCGCGGTTTGAGGACCTGTTTGGAGACGGGAGTCAGCTGGGGATGTCATTCAGCTACGCGGTACAGGATGAGCCCCGGGGGTTGGCCGATGCCTTTCGGGTAGGTAAGGATTTTATTGGAACCGATTCCGTAGCGCTGATCTTGGGGGATAACATCTTTTATGGCCACAACTTGACCTCCCTTGTCCAGCACGCGGCAAAGAAGGAAGAAGGAGCCACGGTATTCGGGTATTACGTACGGGACCCCGAACGGTACGGAGTTGTGGATTTTGATGAATCCGGAAAGGTCCTTTCCATAGAGGAGAAACCGGCCGAACCGAAATCAAACTACGCGGTGATCGGCCTCTACTTCTACGACAACGATGTTGTCTCCATCGCGGAAAACCTGAAGCCCTCCGCCCGGGGGGAACTCGAGATTACCGATGTAAACTTAGAGTACCTGAACCGGGGTAAACTGAATGTTGAACTCATGGGACGCGGTTACGCGTGGCTCGATACTGGAACCCAGGAGTCCTTTAACGACGCGGTAAACTTTGTAAAGACCATCGAGGACCGGCAGGGCTTAAAGATAGCCTGTGTGGAGGAAATCGCCTGGCGCATGGGCTATATTGATAGAGAAGATTTACGGAAACTAGGGGCGGCGCTGGTCAAGTCCAGTTACGGCCAGTATATCTTGGAACTTCTGGAGCGTTGACATGCCCTTCAGCTGTACAGACGGTCCTATACCGGGGCTTAAAATAATCACTCCCAAGTGGTTCACCGACGAGCGGGGATTCTTTCTGGAAACGTATAAATCGGAAGACTTCGCGGGTTTCGGGATCCCAGACACTTTCCGGCAGGACAACCATTCCCGTTCTAAGCGGGGGGTCCTGCGGGGACTCCACTTTCAGCGGCCGCCCCGCGCCCAGGGGAAACTGGTACAGGTGGTCCGCGGCAGGGTATGGGACGTGGCGGTGGACATCCGGGAAGAATCCGCTGCCTTCGGAAAATGGTACGGAATGGAACTATCCGATAAAAACAAGCTGATGTTATACGTTCCTCCCGGTTTTGCCCACGGCTTTGTCGCTTTGGAGGATGATACCGACTTCCTCTATAAATGCACCGATTTATACGCCCCGGAATGCGAGTCCGGAATCCGGTACGACGATCCGGACCTGGGTATCGACTGGCCCGTAGCGGACCCGGTTATAAACGAAAAGGATATGTCCCTTCCGTCTTTTAAAGAATGCAGGGGGTACGCGGTATGATCTGGGTGATTGGATCCGAAGGCATGCTGGGAACGGAACTATGCGGACAGCTCGATGAGGCGCGGATTCCCCGCGCGGGTACGGATTTGGATACGGACATTCTAGTCCCGAAAGCGCTTAAAGAATTTGCAGAACAGAGCAATTCAGAAAATCCTGATGATAAAATCGATACCATCGTTAACTGCTCGGCATACACTGCGGTGGACCAGGCGGAGGACGAAACCGAAAAGGCGTTTGCCGTAAATGCCCAAGGTGCCGCGAACATTGCGGATACAGCCCGTGAACTGGACGCGCTTCTTATTCATGTTTCCACTGATTACGTTTTCCCCGGGACCGAGGACCGTGCGCTTACCGAGGAAGATGCCCCGGGGCCCAAATCCGCCTACGGAAAGTCCAAGCTGGCGGGGGAGGAGGAGATCCGGAAGCGGCACGGAAAGCACGTGATTATCCGCACCTCCTGGCTTTACGGTAAGCACGGTAAAAACTTCGTTCTCACCATGCTGAGGCTGATGGGGGAGCGGCAGGAACTCCGGGTGGTGAACGATCAGTACGGATCTCCTACAAATGCCGCCGATTTAGCCGCGGCAATCATCGCCATAACAGCGGCGGAAAATAAAGAGTACGGAGTGTTCCATTATTCCGGAACCGGAAAAACCACTTGGTGTGATTTTGCCCGGAAGATAGCGGAATTAGGACGCGCCTTCGGAATACTGGACCGGGAGGTAGCGGTAAAAGGGGTGAGTACCTCGGAGTATCCCACAAAGGCCGCGCGCCCCGCGTTTTCGCTTATGTCTACCAAGAAAATAAGCAGGGCCTACGGCATAAAACCGCCGGAATGGCAGGAATCTCTAAGGCGGTTTTATGAGGATATCGCGGAAGGAGTTAAAAAAAATGAGAGAACCTAAAAACGTGTTGGTAACCGGCGGCGCCGGATTTATCGGGTCCAATTTTATCCGGTACCTCTTTGATACCGAGGATGATGTAAGGGTGATTAATCTGGATAAACTCACCTACGCGGGTAACCTGATGAACCTGGCGGACATTGAAGAAAAATACGGCGGCAGCCGCTACCGTTTCCGTCAAGCCGACATAACGGATCCTAAGGAGTGCCGGAGCATCCTGGAAGAACATGATGTAGACACGGTCGCGCACTTTGCCGCGGAAAGCCACGTGGACCGTTCCATCGAAGGTCCCGCGGATTTTATCCGCACCAACATAACCGGAACCTTTGTGCTTCTTGATATTCTCCGGGACCTGTGGAAGGGCCGGGATGATGTACTCTTCCATCATGTGAGCACCGACGAGGTATTCGGATCCCTGGGACACGAAGGCTATTTTACCGAAACCACACCATACGATCCGCGGAGCCCCTATTCAGCATCCAAAGCCTCTTCGGACCATCTGGTCCGGGCTTACCATCATACCTTCGGACTGCCGGTAACAATTTCGAACTGCACAAACAACTACGGACCCTATCAGTTTCCTGAAAAACTCATTCCAGTGATGATCGAGAATATGCTGGCCATGAAGAATCTCCCCGTGTACGGGGACGGAAAGAACATCCGGGACTGGCTGTATGTGGAAGACCACTCGGAGGCGATTTGGACGGTGATTCGGAAGGGCAGAACAGGCGAAACTTACCTGATGGGGGGTGAAAACGAGTGGGAAAACATCAAGCTTATACACGTCCTCTGCGAGGTTACCGCGGAAAAGACAGGAAAACCCCGTGACCATTACAAACAACTGATAACCTTTGTAAAGGACCGCCCCGGACACGACCGGCGGTATGCCGTGGACTGCAGCAAGATAAAGGAAGAGCTGGGCTGGAAACAAACCGTAAGTTTCCGGCAAGGCCTCGAGAAGACAGTAGAATGGTATCTGAAAAACCGGGAGTGGGTGGAAAGTGTCAAATCCGGGGAATACCGTGCATGGATGGAGAAAAATTACGATTTACGGCAGGCATAATACTTTGGTGCTATGGGCTTAAAGCATTTATAATACCGATTATTGTGGTAATAAATCCCACTCCAGCGGTGATAACCGGAAAATACCGGTTAAAGTTGTAGACAAAGCTGTTCCGTTTAGCTTTGATTACATCTCCCGGTTCCACGAATGCGTGCTTATTTTTGGGATTACCATTAATGTCGTAGTATTCATAAGCGCCGCCTGTGTTCAACTCCTGGTTAAACCCGCCGGCTAACTGTATGTAATAATCGGGAAATACGTTTTCCATGTACTCGTAACGTCCCTGAAACTGTACAGCGCCGATTACGGTAACGTCTAACGGAGGGGGCGGCGTTTCAGGTTCCGGCTCCGGTTCAGGCTCGGGCTCGGGCGGAGGGGGACGGTAGACGTCGATGGTGTCGCCGGGATCTATAATGGCGCTTATGTCCTTCTCGTTATCTTCATCATCGTAAACCGTAAAAATTGCTGTTTCCAGCTGCCTGGAACGGGTGCTGGTACCGGAAAGATTAAGGTAATATTCGAGCCGTTTTACCGGGTTATACGGATACCGGCCCGGGTTCGGCACATCGCCGGTGACCATTACAACGGGCTGGAGTACGGGTATGATAATGCGGTCGAAAGGCTGTACAGGAATGTTCTGGGGGGAATCCTTCTGGTAGAGGATTTCTTCCAGATTAATATCGATCGCGGGCTGGTCTTTCCGCACCACCATAGCGTTTTCAAAATCCGCGAATGTGGAAACCCTGCTTCGTATGGGATTTATTACATCAAAGACGGTGTCTCCCTGGAGAAAAGGAACGGTTATCCGGTTGTAAAGTTCCAGGGTGGAGTCCTCATCGGGTTCCGGTTCTATGGCCTGCTGAATACTCACGGCCCCTTCTACGTAGACTATTTGTTCCTGTTGCAGCTTGGAAGGAACGGTAATGCGGATTACGTTTTCCAGGGACGGTATCTCCTTTTCAGAGTCCCATCGGTGGGTCAAGACGTTCAGTTTATCTCCGTCGCTGGCTTCCACCCGGAGACGGGAAGTGTCGGCGTTCGGGGTAAAGCCCTTGGCAAAGCTGATAAGGTCCGCGGCGGTTTCTCCGGGGAGCAGTTCGTATTTATCGGGCCGGAAGACCTCCCCCCTTACTTCGACAATCCGCCCGATTTCTCTTACCCGGACGGTATCGCCCGGTTTGAGGACGGGATCTTCCTCCTCTATGCCGAGGTTTCGAGCCGCGAAAAGGTCGTGGGAGGTTACTTTTCCGGTTTTTGTGATTATTTCTATACGGCGTCTGGAAGAGTAGGGGGCAAGCCGGTTTGTAACAATCTCGCTTAAGCGGGAGAGCCCCCAGGCGGACACGATAGCAGTCTGATCGATGGCGCCGATTACCCGTACCTGGAATATCCCTACCCCGGTAATGCCTACCGCGGGACTGCTCCGGGGGTAGGCGTTTTCCACCCGGCGTTCTATTTCGTCTTTAAGCTTCGGGAAGAGCATTCCTTTGGCGTTTATTTCACCGAAGAGGCTTAGGTTTGCGGTATAATCCCCTTCCACGAGGATGTCGTAAAAAACCGTCTCGCCCCCGGCAATGTAGGCCAGGCTGTAGGTGTCTCCGGGAGTTACCGGATATTCGGGGTTGGATATGGCCAAGCTTAAGCGGTCGGTTACATCGGCGGCCTCTTCCTCCGGTTCTTCCTCTAAAACCTGGGGAATCTCCTGGGAAGACAAAGAGACCGCGAACAGTATGAGCATCATAAGCAATACTAAAAACTTTTTGTAATTCATTTCATATTCTCTTTTATTATGGTGCGTTTCGCGGGATCGGCCTTGATATTCCGGATAAGGTTTATCATAAAAGCTATCACAATACCCGCTAATAACCCCACTGCTATTACTATCATACACAGCCGACCGCGGCTGGGTCCGGCCTTTTCCTCCGGGAGTTCCGCCCATTCCAGGACGGAAAAAACAGGCTCCGATTCCGCGGTGAGTTTTGCCACCTCGTACTGTTCCGATAACGCTTCGAAAACACGTTCCCGTACCTCCAAATCCCGTAAGTATCTGGAAAATTCTATCTGCAGCTCCGGGAGTTCGTTCCTCGCGGGAAGGGGTTGACCCGCGCCGATATTCCCCCTGTAAACTTCCGCTATTGTTTCCGCAATGTTATCGCGCTCAGCTTCCAGACGCTGCAGGGTGGGATCGTCTTCGAAGGTCGTTGTTTCCCGGTAGTTTTTGATTCTTACATCCAGTTCCATAAGCTGCTGCTGAAGGCCGGAAAGCATAGCCGATTGGGTTTCCGCGACTTCCGTTACCGAAAGGGCGCCGATCTGTCTTTGGAACTGCTGAATGCTGGATTCTAATTTGATTATATCCTCTTCCACCTCCATCAGTTTTTCTTCCAAAGTTTTTACCTGCTGCAGGTTGTCCGTTCCTCCCTGCTCTACAAACCATTCCTGGAGATGAATTACGATTGAGTTGACGATTTTCATGGCGAATTCCGGATCGATATCCTGATAAGAAATGGAAAGGATACCTGTGCGTGTATTATAATCCGTTGATAATCCGCCTAGAACAGCTCTTCGTGAATTACTCCGTACATTTTCAGTGATTTCATATTTTTCAACGATATTAAATTCTTCCGCAAGCTGATCCAAGACGTACCTGCTTTGGAGAACTTGTACCGCGAATTCACCCATATCGATATTGCCGGATGAACTCGGTGCATCAAAACCAAGGGAAGATAATATCGCGGCGCTTCCCCCCCGCTGACCGCTGTGGACCAGCAGCCGGGCATCAGCCTGATACACATTGGGCAGGGGGCTTTCTTCCGGAGGTAATCTGAGGGAAACGATGGAAAAAGCCACGGAACCCGCGGCCGCCAGGAAGGTGATTATGATTATAATCCATTTATACCGCCAGATAATACCAAAGTAATAGAGGATCCCCTCGAGGAGAGTGCGTTCTTCATTTTTCTTAATGTTTTTAGGCCGTACCGTTCTTACTTTTCCCATACTGTATTGATCATACTATCCCAACAACTGCCAAAATGTAAAGCAATAAACCCATTTTAAGTGAAATCGCGGACAATTTAACTCAAAATAAAAAACAATACCTTTACTAATACCCGGAGTAGTAAGTATACTGATTATATTATGAAAAGTGACACGCCTTCCTCGGAAAAAGGGCGGCGCATTATCGTTATTGCCGATACCTTGATGCAGAATACGGTGTTCACGAATATTATTAAAAAGAGTACCGGTGTATCCTGTATTCTGGAAAGCCAGTTTGAACGGCTCCTTTCTATGCTGTCGGATGATGACACAAAACTCATCCTTATCGACATGCAGTACGCCAAGATCAAATCGGTCCTGAACTATATCCGGGACAACCAAAAAATCTGCAGCGATTACATCATCTCCCTTTTTAACGTTCAGCGGGAGCACCAGATGGAGGAGCAGGCAATTTTATGGGGCGTGCGGGGGTTTTTTTATATGGATTCCTCCTTTGACCATATTTTAAAGGGTATTACCGTCCTTTTTGACGGTGAATACTGGGTAAGCCGGGATGTGCTTATCGAGTGTATGCTCCAGACTGAACGGATGGACCGCATGAGTCCCGTGGACGTTAGAAAGCGCCCCGGCGACCTTACCGGCCGGGAGGTGGAGATCCTTGCCATGATCTGCAAGGGAAGCAACAATAACGACATAGCTGACCAGTTGTATATTAGTACTAATACCGTAAAGACCCACATATACAATATCTATAGAAAGATAAATGTACCCAATAGGATGCAGGCTGCCCTCTGGGGTGCTAAGAATTTGTAAATAACCTAGTAAAATAGTACTAGTTTATTAATACCTTCCCGTAAAAAATGATAGTCAAATCATAATAATTCTTGATGAATTACTCCCTCTAATGATGATACTTTAACTACAGCATGATCGAGAACAGGAAGATGGAGCGGTTCTCTCTTTCCGTGCCTGCCACAATAATTGTCGACGCGGAAAACGGAGAAAAGAAGACAGCAGCGGCAGTTTCCCGGGACCTGTCTTCCGCCGGAGGATACTTTCTTGCCGAAGGTACCGATATTCCGGTGGGGAGCCGGGTGCGGCTCGAATTGACCCTTACCATCGAAAAGCTGAAAGAGCTTTTGGATGCTGAAGATGAGGTTATAATCGAGGTGGAGGGAAACGTAATCCGGACCGGTGAAGACGGTTTCGCGGTCTGCTTTTCCAGGGGATACCGGTTCTTTCCTGCTGGATCTGTAACGATGGCGGCGTTCTAGGACGCCGGTGACATATAGCTGAGGCAGCCTGTTTCGGCGGCGCTTCGGACACCCTTAATAGTTTTTAGGTCAACCGGTGTTTGCCGGCCGGTATTGAAATAAAAAGGTGTATCCGAAGCGATAAGTTAAGTAAAAATAGAAAAAGAGGGGGAAAGTATGGCTGATCCAAAGGTCAATGTTAAATGGAAACCGTTTATTGACGGGGTCCAGCGGAAGGTGGAAAAAAGAAGACTGAACGGTATATATCCTGAAGGAATGTTTTCTCAAATACTTCAGCACGAGCGGAACCGTTCCGACCGTCTGGAAACCAACCTTTCAGTTGTTTTCTACAATTTTAAAAGTGGAAAAAATATTAAAGAGTTTATAGAGGTCCTTAAAAGTGAAGTACGGTTTACCGACCACCTGGGATGGACGGGAAAAAACAGCATTGGAGTAATTCTTACCGGGACCGACCGTCGGGGGGCGGAAAAATTCACTGCCCACTTCCACGCGCACCTTTCATTTGCTCCGCCTCTGCCGCGTATCTATGCGTATCCGGAAAACTGGGAAAACGCAAAGGATAACGAAGATGCCGGAGAGGAATCCGGTAATAAAAACCCGTCTTCCGCTGAAAACCAGGTGATGTTTGTGAACGGCCTCCCCGCATGGAAGCGTGTGCTGGATTTAACCGGTTCGCTCCTGGGTTTGATTGTTTTAACTCCGCTTTTCGTATTACTTGCTCTGTATATAAAAATTGTTTCTCCGGGACCTGTTTTTTATAAGCAGAAACGGGTAGGCCAAGGCAGGAGAGAGTTTACCTTTATTAAGTTCCGTACGATGAAGCATAATAATAATGAACAGGTGCATTCCCATCACGCTAAAGACTTTATCAATTTTGACAGGCCCATGGAAAAACTGGACAGCAAAGATCCTCGAATAATCTTCGGTGGAAAAGTCTTAAGAAAATCATGTATAGATGAGCTTCCCCAATTAATAAACATAGTAAAGGGGGATATGAGCCTTGTCGGTCCCCGTCCCTGTATTCCTTATGAAGCTAATGAATACGGCAGATGGCACGGCAGGAGGTTCTCCATGGTTCCCGGGCTTACCGGCCTCTGGCAGGTAAGCGGAAAAAATAAACTGACCTTTAAACAGATGATAAAGCTGGATATAGCATATGAGAAAAAGATGTCCTTAGGATTCGATCTGGCAATAATAGTCAGGACAATACCGACTGTTTTTAACCTTGTGTTTGAGGCGGTGCTTAATAAGGTAAAGCAACGGGAACAAGAGGTGGAACAGTATGATAATAGGGAACAAATAAAAGATCAGGTTGTTAATATTGAACGTTATTCTGAAGCAAAAAAGTATAGCTGTAATATTAATATTGAAGAGCCTTTCGCAATGACTGAATAAAGGAGTTAATAATGGCAGATGTTTCGTTAAAAAAAATTGATCTTGAAAAAACAAAAGATGAGTTAAAAAATTTTATTTTACAGAATTTTCTGTTTGGCCAAGAAGAAATAAATATAAATTCAGATGACTCTTTCCTAGAATCCGGAATAATAGATTCTACAGGAATTCTTGAATTGGTTACTTTTATTGAAGAAAATTATAGTGTTGAGGTTGCAGATGAAGAGATGTTACCTGAAAACTTAGACTCTTTAAATAATGTTGCTAAGTTCGTAGTTAAAAAACAGGTTAACTAATTGAATAATAGATGGCAGATGTAATAGATGTCTCGGTTATAATCGTTAGTTATAATACTGCTGAGCTAACTTTAGAATGTATTCATTCAATATATAGAGAAACAAAAGAATTACGTTTTGAAATTATTGTCGTTGATAATGCTTCCAAAGATGATTCTGCTGAACTAATTGAATCCGAATTTTCTGATATTAGACTAATAAAGTTGAGTTATAATGCTGGCTTTGCAGAAGCGAATAACATAGCTGGGCACTCTGCAAAGGGTAGCTTTATACTTCTTCTAAATCCTGACACTGTAATATTAGATGGTGCAATCGATAAGATTGTGTTGTTCGCAAAAGACAATCCGGGATTCGGCCTTTACGGTGGATCTACTTTTTTTGGAGATTTAAAAAGAAATCCAACATCGGGATATAAAAAAACTACATGGTGGAGTTTGTTATGCACGGTAGTAGGATTATCTGTTTTGTTTAGAAAATCACGTTTTTTTTCATCAGAATCTCTTGCGTGGTGGGATTGGTCTAAGCCGAAAATAGTAGATATAGTTACTGGCTGTTTTTTGCTAATACATTATGAATTATGGAACGAATTAGGGGGATTTGATACCAGATTTCATATGTATGCAGAAGACGCAGATTTAAGCATAAGGGTGAATTCGCTGGGAAAAAAATGTATACTTTATCCTGATGCAAAAATTATACATTACGGCGGATCATCTGAAAATGTATCTTATATGAAATTGATTCGACTGTTAAAGGCTAAAGCACAGTTATATAGAAAACATTGGCAAGGGCTTGATAAAAAATATGCGATTATTATGCTTAATCTTTGGGCTTGGACAAGATATATGAGCTTTAAAATTTTATCTCCCTATAATAATTCATTCAGGGTGAAATATAATATGTGGAAAAATGTTTGGAATAGAAGAAATGAGTGGTCAATATAATATATAAAAATACTATGAAAAAAAGAATAGTTTTATTTATTTATTTATTATTACGAAAAAGAACAATAAGAAATTTATTCTCAAAAATCATTTCTAAAATAGAAGGTGGAGAAATGTATTCAAATTCTCTGCGAGAAATCTATAAAAAGTTTCATGGTATAGATGTTGGATTATATAGTTATGGATGTTTTTATAATGATGGTATTAGACCTGGGGTTAAAATAGGTAGGTATTGTTCAATATCTAAGGGAGTTTCGATCATGGATGCAAACCATCCGCTCTCTAATAAGTCTACGCACCCCTATTTTTACGAATCCCAATACGGTATTATTAAAAAATCTCATATTAATCATATCCCAAAAGAAATTGGAAATGATGTGTGGTTGGGAAAAAATTCAATCATTGTTCCTAGTGTAAGAAGGATAGGCAATGGTGCGGTAGTAGCTGCCGGAGCCGTAGTTACAAAAGATGTTCCAAACTATGCGATAGTAGGCGGAAATCCTGCAAGAATAATAAAATATAGATTTGATAAAAAAGTTATTGAGAAATTAGAAAAAGAAAAGTGGTGGTTGGATGATATTAACAATATAAAAAAAAATATTAACGATTTTGTAGATTTCAATCAATAATAGTAGGGTTTTTGTGGAACAAAATAAATTTATTATAATAACACCAGCCTATAACGAAGAAAAATATATAGAAAGTACAATAAAAAGTGTTTTATCCCAAACAATTTTACCGCTTGTATGGATAATTGTTGATGACGGTTCTTCGGACGGAACTGCAGAAATAATAAAGGCTTATTCTCAAAAATTTGATTGGATAATATATGTTCATCGAAAAAAAGATCTCAATGTATCTTACTATGCCAGTAATGTTTACGCTATAAATAAAGGATACGAAACAGCCAATGGCTTGAATCTAAATTATGAATATTTAGCTATTTTGGATGCAGATATTGAATTGCCGATGGATTATTATAAAAAAATATTGAATTTTTTCAGTTCGGATAGCAAATTAGGTATGGCTTCAGGACATTGTCTTGATAGAATGCAAAACGGATTGAAGAGAAATATATATGATTGGAGATCGTTACCGAAGAATATCACAGTTTTTAGAAGACAATGTTACGAAAATATTAACGGATTTATACCGTTAAAATATGCAGGAGAAGATACTTGTGCTTGTTTTTCTGCTAGAATGAAAGGATGGAAGACCTGGTCAACCACAGATTTGATGGTTATTCATAATAAACCATTAGGTTTGAATGCAATAGCAAAGGGCAAATTGAACTTACGATTTAAGCAGGGAATTAGTGAATATTTTATAGCAACACATCCAGTATTTATGATATTAAAATCAATTAAAAGAGCTTTGTCAGAAGACCCTTATATAATAGGAGGTCTAGCAAGGTTTATGGGATTTCTTTATGCACATTTTCTAAATGAAAAAAGACAAATCTCTGAAGATCTTCGGAAGTATATAAGAGAAGAACAATTTAATCGAATAGTTGGCCGTATGAAGAAACATGTGCCCAATAATGAAAATAGATAGTATGAAAATACGAAAGAATAAAAAGCCGAAAGTGCTAGCTATTTCTTCAGGCGGGGGGCATTGGATTCAACTTTTAAGGTTGCTTCCGGCATTTAGTGAATTTAATGTTGCTTTTTCGACGGTTCATTCTTCTCATAGAATTGATGTGCCCGGAAAAAGGTTTTATAAAATAATTGATGCTACAAGATGGAACAAATTCAGACTAATTATTATGCTTTTTATGATATTTTTTGTAATACTAAAAGAAAGACCGGATGCAATCGTTACAACTGGTGCTGCCCCTGGGTATTTTGCTATACGAATCGGTAATCTATTTGGCTCGAAAGGATGTTGGCTAGATAGTATTGCTAATGTTGAAGAATTATCACTATCGGGACAAAGGGTAGGTCCGTATTGTTCTTTGTGGCTTACGCAGTGGAAACATTTACAAAAAAATGGCAAACTTCAATATAAAGGTTCTGTATTTAAAATTGATGATTAATATAAGGCTATTTAATTATTTGTCAACTATAATGTATTTTTTTCTTAAAAGGATTTACATTATAAGGCTAAATAGAATTTGTAGCAAATATAAAATATTGGTTCTCACATATGATGATGGGCCAAATGACTTTTTTTCTCCTAAGCTGTTAAAACTACTCAAAGAATTAGAAGTTAAAGCCTCTTTTTTTATTCTAGGTAAAAATGTAATTGGAAATGATGATATTCTAGATGCAATTAAAGCAGAAGGTCATGATATAGGAAGTCACTCCTATAATCATCTTCATGCTTGGAGAAGTGATTCTGTTTATTTAATGTCTGATATTAAAAAGGGATTTTCTATAATACGGCAATGGCTTCCTGATAAGCCTTTGTTCCGTCCTCCCTATGGTAAGGTGAATAAGACCGTTTGGAAAGAGGTAAAATCGTATGGTGCTTCTATAGCATGGTGGACTATTGATTCCGGTGATTCAAAAAAGGCCTTGCCCAATATGAATAAAATTTTAAAAAAAGTAAAAAAAACCAACGGCGGTGTTGTCTTAATGCATGATTTAAAAAGAAATAGTAAGGATGCGGATATAAAGTATAATTTTGTGTTAAAATTAACATCAAAATTAGTCAAAATGGCTAGAAATAATAATATTAAAATTATTAAATACAGCGAATTTATCAGGTTTGGAAAATGATTTTTGTTACTGTGGGTGAACAAATGCCTTTTGACCGTCTTGTTAAAACTGTGGATGATTGGGCATACAAAGAGGGACGAAATGACGTTTATGCCCAGATAGGCAAAACAAGTTATAAACCACGGTGTATAAGTTATTGCAGATTGCTTTCACCAGTTGATTTTAGAAAAAAAATGATGGAGTGTTCGGCAATCATTTCCCATGCCGGGATGGGTACTATAATTTCTGCATTAGAGGCGGAGAAGCCTATAGTAATAATGCCAAGATTTGGTAATCTTCATGAAACCAGAAATGATCATCAAATAGCTACTGCAAAAATCCTTGAAAAAAATGAGCTAGCAACAGTTGCATATAATGAGAATCAATTAAAAATGATATTAGCAAAAATAGATATAATATCGGCGTCTAGTAAAATTAGGCATGGGGCTTCTGATGAATTATTATTAACCATTAAAAAATTTATTAATTCAGCAATTTGACTGGTGTTTTGCCGAAAGTAAAGGATTTGTGATGGGAAACAAAAAGATATCTGGTTATATAAGATTAGCGAATATAGGTGATGAATATCGGTGCAGAGAAATATGTAAAAATGCTTTTCCATATAACATCAAATGGCAAGATATAAATGGATATTCAAAAAGATGGTGGAATTTTGTAATAGAATCCGATACCACCGATGTAGGAGTTTTTGTATCTGAAGATCAAATTTTGGGATTATCTGTACTAGTATTTAAGGAAAAAGAATTTTTATCAGATATAAGTATTATGCATATGCGCGGGAAAGAAAAATTTAAAATAATATTAATAAAGCCGCGCGTGTTGTTACACGAACTTAATCGAAAAAGAAGATTGAAAAAAGCATATAAATCATTTGATAAGAATAAAAATATAAAAAGAATTGGAAAGCGCACATGGGTTGAGTTGACAGCAGTATCACCGGTGGCAAGAAGAAAAGGAATAGGTTCCTCCCTAAGGAAATGGTGCGCGAACCGTACTGCAGCTTTAGGGTTTGAATACATAGAATGTAATATTGAACCAGATAATATTGCCAACCGGAGCTTGGTTGAAAAGTATGGATATACACATATAAATCAAACTTTTTCTGGCTGTACATACTCTAAAAAAGTTCAATAAATGAATTTCATTATGTTGTTTTACAAATTATCGTTGTAGCTTATAAAACAATGATAAAATGGTGTATCCGGGGTATAATATTCGTTAGAACTAATATTCAAAATCAGGAGAGATGTATTGAAAATTATGCGTTTAAGATCACTTTTTATAATCAGTTTAATGTTTATTGCGATTTATTGTTATACACAACCATCTGGTTTAAAGGTACAATTAAACAGTGCTTTAGGGAAGACAAATGAATTATCGCAATATGGTATTACATGGAATTTTTCAGAAGAGGTTGAATTTGGAAAGTTTGTTAATGGTGATTATTGGGTTATGGGTCCTGTTACGGTGAATTCTGTAACACCCGAACCCGGGGTAAATGATGTATCAAATAAATATGTTAATGGATCAATGATTGATCCTTTAGTAGGCAGTGAGTCGGAAGGTGCAGGACAAGCATATGATGAACGGGCGTTTAACTGGAATGAAACTCATGTTTTGAATTTTCCATTAACAGTGAACCCAGAAAAGCCCGTTTCTCTGATATCTACCATTTCATTGGATCCGACAAATCCAGATCGTCCGGGGAGAACCTGTTTATATACTGCAGCAGTTTTAACCATAGTAAGTCAAGAACCTCCGGCTGATGGATTCAGACCTGGACTTGTGGCGGGTGATAAAAAAATCTTTAGAGCGGGTGATATAGATTTACAGTTGTTACCTTCTCTTGATCCGGTTCCATCCATGCCCAATTCTTCTGATATTAGTGAACATTATGTTCCCAAATTCAAAAGACCTTGGATATTGCATGGTACCTCATGGTCAAATGCAGCAGTAAAACCTCAAGAGAATATGGACAACTACCATCGTGATATAGCACGAGATTTGGGATACTCGTTAATTTTACTTATGGCAGATTGGGGGGATCGAACAGAATTACTTTATAATTTTTTACAGGTAGCTATCGATTATTATGCTGTTGCTGATGGTGGTCCGGGTAGGGGTACCCGCGGTACCTATCAAATGCCGGTTATTTTTGCCGGGATGCTCTTTGGTGATAATGACATGCGGGATATATATATTAATGTTTTAACATCTACTCCAGATTATTTCCACCCGGATTCTAATCAAGGTTCTGTGATTTATTGGTACGGAGAGCAAAATCGAACCCAGTATAGTAATCTCATTGATCCAATTTCTGATACATGGACACGTTATAATAGTAGAACAGGAGAGACGGCAGTTTTCCATGGGGTGAATATAAGTGGAGGTAATGCTGGAGCACATGAACACTTAGATCCTTCTGAATGGCATTGGATTGAGGAAGCAGGTTATGATGGCGGTGGAGAAAAACAGGAGGTGTATAGGAGACAAAACAGTGCATCCGCGGTTGCTTTTGGTTTAGCTGCTATTTTATTGAATGCTGAAAGTTATTTTGATAATACTGCATATGTTCCATATGTGGACAGGTGGATGTCGGAAACTGAAGACATTATCGAATATTATGGAGGAAGTACTTCTGGTGCCCACTCATATATGACATCCGGTTCAGATTTTGTGGATGAAATGTGGCAGACATATCGTTAATAAAAGATATAAAATGAATATTAAATTACTTTACGACGGTGTTTCTCATTATTTGGTAAAAAGATTATTCAGCAATTACCGCTTATTTAGGAAATGGCTTGAATCAACTCAATGGATGACTAAAAATGAGTTGGATGATTTGCAATTAAAACTTCTAAGTAAAATTATTACATATAGTTATCAAAATATTCCTTATTATAATACATTATTTAAACATCATGGTATTAAACCTTATGATATAAAAACATTAGATGATGTTGACATTATTCCTATTCTCAACAAAAAAACAATTTTGAAGAATAGTAAAGAATTTGTGTCCACTAAATATAACCCTTTTTTTTTGAGAAAAGCTGCTACAAGCGGCAGCACGGGAACACCTTTAGTATTATATAGAAATTATAGATCTATCGGTATCGAACATGCCTTTGTTAGGAGACAATGGGAGTGGGCGGGGCTTAATTTAAATGATAAATGTGCTGTGCTTAAAGGACGAATTATAGGAAGGATAAATTCTGATCGGAAAGTATACGATTATGATCCCTTTATGAAGGAACTTTATTTATCCGGTCACCATCTTTCAAATGAGACCGCACTTTATTATGCCGATTTAATGAGGGACCATAATGTCAGTGGTCTTTTTGGCTTTCCATCAGCGATATCATTTATAGCTAAAAAATGCTTGGAAAAAAATCATCCTATCAAGTTAAAAGCAGTATTAACTACTTCGGAAGTCTTGAGCAGCGGTGTAAAAGATGTTATCCAGAAAGGTTTTAGATGTCCGGTTTTTGATTTTTATGGAGCAGCAGAGCGTGCTGTTTATATCCATACTTGTGATAAGGGGAAATACCATATAATACCAGAATATGGTTATACTGAATTGTTGCCTGTTGATAATGACGAGAGATTCAGACGTGTTATTTCGACTGGTTTTTGGAATTATGCTATGCCGTTAATCAGATATGATACGGGTGATGTTGTTGAAATAAGTGATCAAACGTGTTGTTGTGGAAGGAATTTCCCGATAATCCAAAAAATTAATGGGAGAACAGGCGATGTTATTATATCACCCTCTGGGAAAAGATTGGGGCCGGGTCTAATGCATCACATACTTTATGTTCTTTGCGGCTCGGAAAAAATCGCTGAAACGCAAATAATTCAAGATGCTAAGGATCATCTGACTATTCTATATGTTCCCATGGAAGGTTTTTCAGAAACGTTGCTTGCAGATTTTAG
The DNA here is from genome assembly GCA_964618265.1 of uncultured Spirochaetales bacterium. Classification (GTDB taxonomy): domain Bacteria; phylum Spirochaetota; class Spirochaetia; order CAYLLE01; family CAYLLE01; genus CAYLLE01. Next base: position 161,511 of record CAZUAE010000004.1, read on the forward strand.
CCGGTCATTGAGCAGATATATACCTGAAGATTTATGTTTTGATTTCAAAAAAATTGAAAAAATCAAGAAAACAGAAAGCGGTAAGATAAAAGCTCTTGTCTCAAATATATAGATTATTTTATTAATAAATAAGGATTTAATTATTATGAAGAAAATAATACTTCTTGGCGCTTCGTTAGATACTGATAACAGAGGTGTATCCGCATTATCAGCTGCGGCATGTAAACTTTTTAATATATATTTTAAAAATTATCAAATAGTACTGATTGTAGGTACTAGTTCGAAAAAAAAAATAAGAACTGTCTGGACTGAAGGTGGAATATTCAATATACAAGTATTGGGTTATCGTAAAAGTTTTAGCGGGGGAATAACGAATAGTGTATTATTTGCACTGTTTTGTGCTGTATTAACACGCATTCCGCCTTTTATTTTCTTCAAAAAATCATTAATAAAAAAAATACCCATTTTGAACCAAATAAAAGAAAGCTCTTTTGTTGCTGATATTTTTGCAGGTGATAGTTTTAGTGATATTTATGGTTTGGATAAGTATTTCTTCAATATACTAACCCGACTTTGCGTCTTATTATTAAAAAAAGATTATGTCCTATTGCCTCAGACTTATGGACCCTTTTATTCAATTATAGCGAAAAAATTGAGTAAGAAAATTATTAAACATTCAAAAATGATTTATACACGCACTCATAATGATACTGCTTTACGGGCTTTACGTTTTAGGTACCGGTATAAAACAAAATATTGTCCTGATCTTGCCTTTATACTAGATCCTGATTATAGACGGGTAAAAAATTTTAAATTATTGAATTCAGATAGAATAAAAGTTGGGATAAATGTAAGTGGCCTTCTATTTAATTCTTGCAACAAGAATAAATTTGGATTAAAAATGGATTATCAAATATTTTTATTGAATTTAATAATTTATCTGGTAGAATTTAAGAGGGCATCTATAATTCTAGTGCCGCACACCTACAATGTTAGTTATGACAATGTTGAAAATGATTATATCTCGTGTAAGAAAATATTGGATAAAGTAGATACCCCTTATGTTAAGATGATAGACAAAGAATTAAATCAACATGAAATTAAGGGTGTGATAGGGTCTTGTGATTTTTTTGTTGGTTCTAGATTGCATTCATGTATAGCTGCATTATCTCAAGAGATTATAACAATAGGGGTAGCTTATAGTAAAAAATTCATCGAAGTATTTACAACCATGGGAATGTCTAATTTTGTAGTTGATGCAAGAAAATATACCGATGAAATGGCTATATCAAAAATAATGAATATATTTCCAGAAAGAGAAAGTTACTTGGATATATTGCGAGGTAGATTAAAAGAAAATAAAGAACGCATTTATAATACTTTTTGTTATCTCAATAATACATTATAATTCCAGATTATGTTATGCCCCAAAATTTAAGAAATATAGAATACAATACATTTAATGAAACGATATTGCATCCTCTAGCGTTAGTTTTATTAATAATAATGCTAGTATGGGTGGTTAAAGCAAATGCAAAAAATATTTTTTATCCTTTATTGGTTATCGGATTAATAATAACCCCTTTACAGAGGTTAGCCTTCGGTTCTTTTGATATTACGTTATTAAGGATAATGTTGTTTGCCGTTATGACAAGGGCTTTATTAAGAAAAGATTACAATAATATTATATTAAATCGTATGGATATTTATTTCATAATTTATATAATGATTTTATCATTAACTTTTGTTATATTAAGGCGAACAGTGGATGCTTTTATAAATAGGATGGGGTTTGCTTTAGATGCATTGCTGGGTTATTTTTTATTTAGAATATATATAAAAAATCTTGATTACCTTAAAATGCTTGTTAAAGGAATTTCGATAATGGCATTTATCGTTAGCATTTTTATGGCGATAGAAGTTATTACCCGTTATAACATGTTTCATGTCTTTGGTGGTGTAAGAGAGTTCACATGGATAAGGGAAGGGAGATTAAGAGCACAGGGAGCATTTCCGCATCCTATTCTTGCGGGCAGTTTCGGTGCTGTATTTGTACCTATTGCTTGGTCTCTAAGATATTTTGGTAAACTCTCTGATAAAATATGGTCTAATTTAGGTATCATTGGTGGAATAATAATGACACTTGCATCCTCTTCTAGTGGTCCAATACTGAGTTTGTTCGCTTCTGTTTTTGCACTTTCTATTTTACGATTTCGTGATTATACAAAACAACTTTTTTTCCTTTCAATTTTAGGATTAATTGGACTTTCATTTATTATGGATGCTCCTGTTTGGCATCTTATAGCAAGAGTCGATGTAGTCGGCGGTTCTACTGGTTGGCACAGATATGCATTAATCGACAGTGCTATAAGAAATTTATCTGAATGGTTCTTGTTCGGCGTGTTAACAACAGGACATTGGGGATGGGGTTTGAATGATGTTACCAATATGTACGTCCTGCAAGCAGTTAGAGGCGGGATTTTCACATTAATATTATTTATTTTTGTATTAAAAGAAGGCTATAAAAATGTAAATTTGAAGATGAATCATTGTGAAAATCCTAACTTACAAAAAATTTATTGGGCGTGGGGATGTGCCCTTTTTTCTCATTGTGTTACTTTTATCGGTGTATCATATTTTGGGCAAATGGATTTTTTTTGGTATCTAACCTTGGGTGTTATAGCTTCTATTCCAGGTATTGTTAGTAAAACTGAAGATATCTATATTAAATCAATAGTTCAAAGATAAATATTTAAATGAATAATATAAATAAAAAAAATG
>CAZUAE010000004.1:164391-210498 GCA_964618265.1 uncultured Spirochaetales bacterium
AAAAATGCTTCAGGCGTAAAAATTAGCAAGTCTTTATTGCTTAAAAATTCAGTTAGCGGTGTTATTTCCCAAGTAATAAACCTGATTATGCTAATTTGGCTTCAACAGTATCTGATAAAAAGAATTCCAGTTGAAGAATATAGTCTTTACCCGCTCTTCATGTCGGTATTGATGATAATGTTAATTTCAAAGGCTATTTTTACTGGAGGAATAGCTAGGTACCTTATTGCTGCAAGAGCAAATGATGACAATGCTGAGATCTTACAAATTACTTCCAGCACCTTTGTTTTAAATACAATTATTGCTTTTATAGTATTAATATTCGGATTGCCCTTTTCTTTTTTTATAGAACATATACTTATTATAGATGAAGCTTATCATTCTGAAGCTCATTTGATGATGGGTATAATGATATTTTCATTTGCCTTTAGACTTGCGTTTGCAACATTTGAAAGTGGATTAATTGTTGAGCAGCGGTTTGTTCTTATTAATGTAATAAGACTATTGTTAACTTTATTTAGATTAATCTTGTTGTTAATTTTAATATTAGGTATTAGTCCCAGGGTAATATGGGTTGTTATCGCAACAGAAGCAACAAATGTTTTGGGAATTTCGCTTTATGGCTTTTTTTCTCGCAGAATCATTCCATCGTTACGGGTTAAGCTACGGTATATTAATAAAAAAAGCATAAAAAAAATACTTTCATTTGGGATATGGTCTTTTATAGGTCAGATTGCTAATAGAATCCGTACAGCAGCTGATCCAATTATTTTGAATCAGCTTGCTGGTGCATTTGATATAACAATTTTTTATATAGGAGGAATTGTACCAAAACATGCTTATAATATAATTGAACATGCTACCCAATCCATTTTGCCTAGTTTGACAGCCATGCATGAAACAAAACAACATGAAAAATTGGCCCGTACTTATATTCGGTATGGTCGCATAATGACTTGGCTTTTCTTATTTATCGCAACTCCATTAATTGTATTAAATAAGGAGGTTATGACACTTTATGCAGGAAAACAGTATGTTTCTGCCGGGATAATCCTGTTGATATTGTTAATTGCAGAAATGTTAAGACAAACATATAGTGCTATTGTTAAAATTTCATATGCAATGGCTAAAATGAAAATATATTCTTTAATATCAATTTCCACTCAAATTATTAATTTAGTTTTAACAATCATTCTTGTGTCTATTTATGAAATGGGAGCTTTTGGAGCAGCTCTTTCGACGTTAATCATAAGAGGTGCCTTTGAATTTTGGATTTTTTCTATATATGGCGCGCAATTAATTAAAATTAAATATAGGAAATGGTTCTTTGGTTCTTTTGTTCGAGGTGTCATTCCCGGTATTTGTGTCATTCCCTTTCTATTGATACTGCGTTCAATTTGGATACCGGAAAATTGGTTAATTGTAATAGCCCAATCATTTTTTAGCTTTATATTGTATATAATAGCGGTAGTTTATATAGCGTCGAATAAAGAAGATAAAAATGATTTACTGCGATTGTTACGTTGGGTACGGAAAAGAATAAAAAGAGAATGACAGGAGCGAGGTGTGTATACTGATTCAAAAAGTATTCAAATTTTAATTTCACTGTTAAAATCATATAATATTGACCATGTTGTTATAGCTCCGGGAACAAGGGCATTACCGTTTGTACATTCAATTGAAAACGATCAATTTTTTTCATGTTTTTCCATAACCGATGAAAGAAGCGCTGGTTATTTTGCTTTAGGTTTAATACAAGAGTTGAACCGGCCTGTCGCAGTATGTTGCACTTCTGGAACCGCTGTCTGTAATCTGCTTTCAGCAACAAATGAAGCAAAATACCAGCGATTACCTTTATTAATATTAACAGGAGACAGATCACAGTATTTGCTTGATCAATATCAAGACCAGATGGCCCCGACTCAAGGTTTGTACGGTAGTGTTTGTAAAAAGAGCTTTCTGTTACCACATGTCCGTGATGAAACGGATGAATGGAGATGCACCTTGACAGTAAATCAGGCGCTCTCATTATTAGAACATAATTATCCTGGTCCTGTTAATATAAATTTTCAGGTTAAAGAAAATGAGGTTTTTAATTATAATACCAAAAATCTCCCTAATATAAGGAAAATTGAGATAATAAATAATGACACCAGTAAAGATGTTTGGTTAAAAAAAGCAACGGAATTACAAAAATCAAAAAAAATCCTTCTTGTATGCGGCCAACATAAAATATTTACTAAAATCGAAAAAGAGATGATCGATAAATTTGTTAGCAAATATAACTGTGTTCTCATTTGCGATAATTTATCAAATTTCCATTCTAATTATAGAATACTGTCTAATAACATATTAAAATTTGCAGCATTAGATAGAATTAAAAAGTTAGTGCCAAATATTATTATAACTTTTGGAGGTCATACATTAACCGGTGTATCAAAATTAATGAATCAAGCATCTCTGGATGTTCAGCACTGGTTGATAAATGAAGATGGAGAATTTATTGATACATTTAAAAAATTAACAAATGTATTTGAATGCAAAGAAAAAACTTTTTTTTCAAACTTAATGAACAATGATTTAATTGCTTCAAAAAATGGAGAATATGAAAAACAATGGCAAGAAATATCGGAGATATTTTCTATTCCGGAATTGCCATATTCAGATATGTATGCAGTACAACAACTTTTAAAACAAATTCCGGAAAAATCTTTATTGCATATAGCAAATAGTATGAGTATACGGTACTCGCAGTTTTTTGAAATACCCGAGTCAGTAAAAGTATCATGTAACAGGGGAGCGAATGGCATTGACGGATCAATGTCAACTTTTATTGGTGCTTCTGCAATAAGTAATAAATTAAGTTTTCTTTTGATAGGTGATTTGAGTTTCTTTTATGATATGACGGCTCTCTGGAACAGGCATATCGGGAATAACGTTAGAATATTAGTAAACAATAATTTTTGCGGTATGCTTTTTAATTCCCATGTTTATTGGAATACTTATGAAGGGGTAAATAATTATACAGGGGCTGGACACAATACGAGCGCACGGGGCTGGTGTGAATCAAGGGGATTTAAATACCTTTCGGCAACTAATAAAAAAGAGTTCGAAGAGTCTTTTAATGAGTTTATGTCAAAAAAATCCGAAAAACCACTTTTATTAGAAGTATTAACCGAAAAAGAAAAAAATGACCAGGTTTTTGTTGAATTAAATAAGAAAAATAGACAAATAACTCCTGAGCGTGTTGCAAATTTTCTCCTAAGAAAAATCACAGGATGATAATTTATTATAGGAAATAGTTATGAAAAAACATATGTTATCAAAATTATTTATTAAATTTTATAATTTACATAGTAGAATTATTAGAAACAATATTATTAGAATTGTATTAAAGCTGGAAGGAGGAGAATGTTACTCTTCTACATTGAGAGAAATATTCTTAAAATATTACGGTGTTAATATAGGTCCGTACTCTCATGGTGGTTGTTTCAAACCTTTTCAATTTGGTAGAGAAACAACAATAGGGAGATATTGTTCATTTGCTCATACTGCTCGTGTGATGAACCGGAATCATCCTTTAAAATATTGTTCTACCCATGCCTTATTTTTTAATCCTGTTCTTAAATATGTAAAGGAAGACAAGATAGAACATGTTCCCATTGTTATCGGTTCGGATGTTTGGATTGGTCACAATGCTATTATTATGCCAAATGTAAAAACAATCGGGCATGGTGCGGTTCTTGCTGCTGGTGCAGTTGTTAACAAAGACGTACCTCCTTATGCGGTAATGGTAGGAAATCCTGCTAGAGTTGTAAGATTTCGTTTTGATCCGGAAGTAATTGAAAATTTGCTAGAATCAAAATGGTGGGAGAAGGATATTGAGGAATTGGATAAAGAATTGATGTCAAAACCTTTTACAATGTTAGATAAGTAAAATAAAGTCAAATTTACTTGATTTTGTGTTTTATTAAAGAATATATTGTTAAACCCTGCTACTTTTAAATGTTTTTTTAATTAATAATGTAGGTAAGTATGAGATTAAGTGTTATATTATTGTAACGAATGTGTATATAAACCTGGAGTTAACAATGATTAAAAAAGTGTGTCATATTTTTTTTATTATAGTAATACCAATTACTGTTATCAGTTGTAGTGACATCCTCTTTCTTAAAGGGAGAGTTGCTTTTGAAACTGATAATTGTGATTCAACGAAAACAATTATGCCTGAAGGATATGAGATAGCGGGATATCTCATAACGTTTACAAATGAAAATAATGGTAAGAGCTGGACTACAAATATTGTCGATTGTGCAGATCCAATAGTTATTGCAGAGGGAATATGGAATATATCTGTAAAAGCTTATAATTCGGATGGGTTATCAATTGCGGGTGACCAAATCGATACTGTTGAAATTGTTTCCGGCGAACTAACTACCGTACCAATTAATTTATCACCTGTAGAAGTTGGTATTGGTGAAATAGATATTAAGGTCACGTGGCCTGAAAACGTAATGATTGATGAGATAACCGCACAACTATATGATACTGATTTAGAAATTACAGAGGAATCTGAAACAAGCTGCCGTTTCCAAAATGAAGTTGATGCAAAATACTATGTTCTAAAAATAAATGCAGCTTATGGCTCTAGCACATCAGTTAAAATGGAAGCGGTACATATTTATGCAGATGCAATTTCAGTAGGTCAGATTGATTATGTTATAGATGATTTTAATCCTTCGGTGGAAATTGAAATAATAAACGAAAACCCGGATAAATTACCCGTAACTTTTGATGTAGAACAAGATACTAAAATCATGTCTGATGAATTATTTTCTGTCAGTGTTATCGAAGAATTCGACAATTATACATGGTATTTGGATGGTGAGAATATTGGCTCCGGAAATAATGTTGAGATAAATTGCAGTGATTATTCATTGGGTGTACATCATTTATCTGTTATTACATCTGATGCAGAAATCCTTTATTCAAATACATTGAGATTTTATATAAGTAACTAGAAGTATTCGAAACTTATTAGTAAGGAAGAGCTTATGAGATCAATTATTCTTATGGTTTTAATTGGATTCTTCTGTATCTTAGTATTTAGCTGTCCAATTATAGAAAAAGATTATGCCAAAGTTAATCTCACAATAAATACTGAAGTGAATAATAAAACATTACTCCCGGATATTAATATTGAATCATATATAATTAGTTTCAATGGGCCACAGGATATTGACTCTGTATCCTCGAATAATAATAGTATCGAACTATCGCTTGTACCGGGTACTTGGATACTCGAGGTGAATGCACTTGACACTAGTGAGAATACGATTGCCGCAGGAATGTCAGAGGAATTTGAGGTGCAAAATGGCAATGTTTATGACGTAACGGTTGTTATTTCTCCTTATACTGATTCAGGTACTGGTTCGGCAGATATTACTGTTACATGGCCGGAAAATGTTATAATAGAGGATTGGACCGTTTCGTTCAATGAAGAGGATGTAAGCGTTGAAATAACCGAAATAGACACCTCACTCAATTACCATCATTCGCATCCTGCTGGGCATTATGCAATCGAATTTAATTTAATTCAAGATTCAGGTGCTGATACATCCGTGTTGGAAGTGGTGCATATTTATGGAAACATTACAACTGCCGGGACAATAAACTTAACAACTTCGGATTTTGATTCGGTTCCATTAGATCCGTCGGAATTGTCAGCCGAGGGTACTTTAACGGCAATTGAACTTAATTGGGAGGATAATTCACTTACAGAAACCCAGTATCTTTTAGAAAGATCTCTTACAACTGGTGATTATAGTTCAGCTAATCAAATAGTATTGGATGCAAACAGTACCAGTTACACGGATAATGATGTCGTATCAAATACTGAGTATTTTTATCGAGTGTCGGCATCTAACTCCTTTGGAACCTCCGGATATTCAAACGAAGCATCGGCGCAACTGCAGAATTCTTCCACCACAATCATAGCTGACCATACTGTTGTTGAGCTATGGGATGACATTCCTTCTTTTTGGATTGATGAAGTTAAAAAGATGCTTCTAAATATTCCCGGAGAATCTCATGGTATGGGATATGTCTATGGATTAGAACTTATTGAAAATATAGATAGTAATTATTCTGTAAATGCAACCTGGTCAGATGCTCCGGAAGGACCTACAGACCAACACCTCAGAATAGTAAGAACGTATCGGAATAGTGTAACATGGGCAATTAATGGGGGTGAAGAAGATTTTTGGACGAATGAATCTGCTTTAACAATGATGAAGAATCATTTGGATTATATGCGAAATGATTTAGAAAACCCGGTATCAGCCTTTGGGTTTGGATGGTGCTGGGATATGACCTGGCATAATGGACCTGGAGGCGATTATGATGAAGAACACGGTGTCCGTTGGGCCGGTTCGACAGTGGATGGACCCGATGGTGATAACAGATGGGGTTTGGATGCTGGAGACGAAGAATTAACCGAAAATTCTGTAAATTTGCAGTGGTATCTTGACGCGGTAAATCAATACAATAGTCATGATTCGGAAACTGTTACGTTCTTTACAACAGGACCGGTTGATGGATATGAAAGCAGTGAAAACGGGTATCAGCGGTATCTGAAACATGAAGCTATCAGAAATTATGTAGATGCAAATGGCGGGGTCCTGTTCGACTATGCGGATATTCTTTGTTGGAACGATGCAGGTGAACAAGAGACGGATATATGGGAAGGGCATGAATTCCAAAATGGACATCCTGCTTTAGCTACTGGTGGTACCGGGTATAACGGCGGTGAGGGAGGATGCCATATTTCCGAGGCAGGATGCTTACGGGTTGGCAAAGCACTTTGGTGGATGATGGCCAGAATTGCGGGCTGGGATGGTACTGTCGAATAACAGTTACTGTAAGTTGGAAAGAAAAATCAACAACTGTTCCGCAATGTGTCTTTTCCCTTTATCATTCAAATGCCCACCGTCGTAAGTTAGTTCAGGTACAAGGGTGTAATATCCCTGTCCATCCAGCTCATATGTAATACGTTTCCCTTCTAAGGAAACTGATTCAAAGTAAGCAATATCAAATAATGGCTCTCTCCCTTGGTGCTTGTTTCGCAATAATTTGTTATATTTTTCGCGTTCTACATTATCCTCATATCCTCTAACTGTTCTGCCTAGTATTTTCTTAATAGTCGGTTTAATTCCTGTGTCATGAGACATAAGTGGTGCCGTCAAATGAACAAAAGTAACATTGGGGTATCGGTTCTTCATTTCCTCAACCATCCCCGTATAATCATTAAAAAGTGTTTCTACATCGGTATTAGGCAATATATCCACATAACAGAACTTCAAAAAGGCTATATCAAGCTCATTGCCCAGCCCTGATTCAATATAATTGCTAAAGGCTTCTATTTTTGTTTCGGGTTTTGTGTTTTCTCCTACATAGGCATGTGAAATCCCGGGATCAATTGAAGATTGATGAGCTTCCAGTTTGATTATTGGAATGTCGGAGAGCATTTCAACACCATCAAGTATATTTCTGCCGACGGATTGATGCCCGAAAAATATTTTTTTATCTTTTAAAGAATTCAGTTTTTCTTGTTCAACTGAATCAAGTGTTCGCAATGTTACCGTTTCTTCCTTCACCTTACCGCCTCCGCAGCTTAAAAATAGCACAATGGGGATTATGACTAAAAGTATATATATAAATCTTTTTTTATAAAACATATCTCCTCCCACGAAATAATATACTGTTTTGGTAAGATTAATCCAGGCGTATACCGTAATATTTAACTATATTTAATGAGGTAAAAACATTATGAAAACAATCTATTGTATAGGCGCTGGATCTGTCGGATCAGCAGCTGCGTATGAAATAGCAAAAAAATCATGTCACAGAATTCTCATCTACGACATAAATCAAGGCTTGGCAAAGGGTAAAGCTTTGGATATAGCCCAGTCCGTGTCGGACCCAAGTTGCATTAAACATTCCCGCACGCTATCGGAGGTGCAGTTCGCGGACTTTATAATAATCACAGCCGGCGCTGCCAGAAGAAAAGGAATGACCCGGGAGGATCTTTTCCGGAGCAATAATAAAATTATTAGCGGAATCTTTGAGGATATAGCGGACTTTCTAAAAGAAAAACCGGTGTTGATCGTTACCAATCCGACAGAAAATCTAGTTTATTCCGTTAAAAAGAAATGGCCGGGATTAAATGTGTTCGGTTTCGGATGTTTGCTTGATTCCTGGAGGCTTAGACGTTTTATTGCGAGGGAGCTTGAAAGTACGGCTGATAATGTACAAGCAAATGTTATCGGTATGCATAACGATCTAATGATTCCCCTTGTAGGAAGGGCCAGTTTTGACGGAATTCCAATCACCGATTTGCTTGATTCCGAAGTTCTCGAATATATTATAGATAAGACCAAGCGTGCGGGAACGGAAATAGTAAATGCCGTCGGAACCCATAGCGGTTTCTTTGCCGCGGGTGCCGCTATTGCGGATTTTGTAGACAGCATTGTAAAAAACAGAGAGGGAATTTATCCGGTGAGTGTAGTATGCCATGGTGAGTACAGCTATAATGAAATATGCCTGGCGCTGCCTGCTGTTTTTTGTAAAGACGGACTGAGAATTGTAGAAATCAAGCTAAATCCAAAAGAGCGTGCTGCTTTAGATCTATGTGCGGATCGTATGAAAAAAATTGCGGCTAGTGAATATCAATCTCCGGAACACTGCCCGTCAGAACCGGAGACATATGTAAATACCGGCTAGTTCTTCTTTTTTGCCGGATGTCCCGGTACACCCTTTCTGTCTGCTTAACGGTCAACCCCGCCGCATCGGCTACTTCAGAAATCGGTATATTGTTGTTAAAACCGTACAGACAGAGGTCCATCTCCAGGTACGGAAGGGAAAAGTAAAACTCATCTTGTGACTGGGGCATGGAATAGGTATCTGTGGTGGGATTCCTTTTTATGATTTCCTCAGGAACACCAAGATAGTCTGCTAATTGATACACTTGGCTTTTGTAAAGGTGGGCAATGGGTTTTACATCTGCCGCACCGTCCCCGAGTTTGACAAAAAAGCCTTGATCGTATTCCAAGCGGTTTGGCGTTCCGGCAACAGCGTAGTTGAGCCGGTCGGCATGATAGTATTCAAGCATTTTTCTCACCCGCTGTTTAAAATTGGTAGCGGCAACAATGGCTAAGTAATTTTTTTGTGGGAGCCGCTTTCTAATCTCCTTTCCCTCGGGAGAAAGTGCAACAACGGAATAGTAGTTTAGTCTGTCCGAATCTACAACACTGGGAAGGACTATTTTTGATTTCCAACCATTGCCGAATTCCGGGATTATTTCTTTTATTGCTTCGTCTCTTTTTTCATAACATTTAAGAGAGGAGAGAATAGGAGTAATATTCTCATAGGCATAATCTATTCCAAGGCTTTCTACGACTTTCTTGCTGAGGGACAGGGTATCTTCGGATGAATCCTGTTCTGGCATAAGAAGGCCGAATGCGTTTTCAGAACCCACGGCTTGAACACTTAGAGCCGCAGTAAGGCTGCTGTCGATGCCGCCGGAAATAGCAACAATTAACCCCCGGCGCTTAAATTTTTTTGCCAAAATGTCCCGAATTTTTTCTGAACTTTTTGTTACTTCTGATTCACAGTATAATGCTAAGGAATGGGGGCCGAACGGTTTGTTTTTGTTCAAAGGTTTACTCCTGATTTTTTGTTTTTTTTGCCAAAAGCGGTTTCATTATTTTACCGGATTTATTTTTGGGTAATGAGCCCATAATTACGATTTCTTTTGGTATTTTGTAAAGAACCAAATTACCTTTTAAGGAATTGATTATTTCCTCTTTTCTTATATTCATCCCTTCTTTAAAAACTATAAAAGCCTTTACGGCTTCGCCTAGTATTTCGTCAGGAATTCCCACCACAGCGGTTTCTTCAACTTCTTCCATCTCCATGATAGCTTCCTCGATTTCCTTTGCACTTACCCGGAACCCTTTTACTTTAATGATGTCCTTACTTCTGCCGGTAACGTAAAGGAACCCTTCTGAATCGATCTTTCCTAAATCTCCCGTATAGTAATACCCGTTTTTTAAGACTTGTTTCGTTCCTTCAGGGTCTTTCCAATACCCTTTCATAATATTAGAACCCCTGGCAATTATTTCACCCTCAGTTTCAGGCTCTACAGGATTACTCTGTGGATCCGCCACGAGGACTTCTACATTGGGAACGGCTTTTCCGATGGACCCCCATTTTTTGCTGAGCATTTGAGGTTCTAAGTAAGTGAGTCTTGGTGCAGCTTCCGTTGCACCATACATAATATAGAGATCGGCGGGAGAAAACACTTTATACGCTTCTTTCTGCACTGACACCGGCATTGCACCGCCTGCCTGGGTCACGTACCGGAGTTTTGGGAATTCCCTGGTCCTAAGGATTGACCGGTTCAGTAAAATGGTAAAAGTGGAAGGAACCCCGGCAAAGCCTGTAGTTTCCATTTTTTCCATTGTTTCAATCACTTTGTTTGGATATACAAAATTGTTGTCTATAACAACCTGACCGCCGCAAAGGAAGTGGGTTAATAAAAGAGATTTTCCATAAATGTAGAAAAAGGGAAGAATAACCAAAATTCTGTCTGCTTGGGTTAGATGGAGATATTCGGTAATGGACCGCATATTACTAACTAGGTTCAAATGAGAAAGCATAACTCCCTTGGGGATACCTGTGCTTCCGGAGGTATAAATTATTGCAGCAAGATCGAGGTCTATGGTATTGATTTCCGGCTTTTCCGGGTTACCTTTAGCATAGATTTCCCCAAGACTATGCAAGGTAACGTTATCAATATCGTAAGATTTAATGGAATTACCTTGATGAATATAATGTTTTACATTTTTGCTTTTTTTTATCGCAGGAATCACGTGCCTGGTTACAGGGCCTCCGGATAAACAGGCTACAGAATCAGAATTATCAAGTAGATAGAGTATATTAGAACCTTTATTTTCGGTATTCAGGGGAACTGCTACTCCTCCGGCCTTTAAGACACCGAAAAAACTTTGAATATAATCGAAGGAATTCTTAAAAATTAGAGTAACCCGGTCACCCCGTTTAATTCCTAAAGAAAGGAGCTTATTGGCAATTTTATTTGCGTTTCCATCAATTTCCCTATAGGTTTTCCATTTCTTATCAAACCATACTGCATCTTTATCTGGGTATTTTTCTACGGTTTTTTCCAGGATATGATTTACAAGCACGTTCTTTCCTTTTATCTTATCTTTATTTTATTAAATATTTGTTGTTTTATCAATTACCATACAATTCTCATGATTCCCGCTTAGTCCGGTGCTTCTGGGAGGGTTTCTTATAAACTGATCATACACAAGCATCGTCGAAAGAACCGAGGTTATTCTCATGTTATCGGTGTTGCTCATGTTCATTCCCCCCCTGTTTTTGCATTTGGCTGCGATTTTGGTTACAATATCGTACTGAAATATACCTGCCTTATTAATTAAATCTTCTGAGGTAACATAAGATACCCAATCCGGTTCGCCTTGGAAAAAACTTGCCGCGTCCGGCGCGCGGTAGGGCTGCTTTGGTCTTTGCAGGATCGATTCCGGAATAATGTCGGGGAACGCTTTTTTAAGGATATACTTTTCATCTAAAAACAGTATTTTGTGCCGGGCGGGAATGCTGTCGGCGAAGTCTACCAGCCGGTAATCAAGGAACGGAAATCGACCCTCTACCGAGTTTGCCATGAGCATGCGGTCTCCCTGGGCGGAGAGAATATACCCCGAAAGAAGGGTAACAAACTCCAGGTATTGGGCAAGGGAGAGGCTGTCCCACTGTGACGCGCCTTCCGGAAGAGTGTTAAGCAGCTTTGTATCGATAGCAGGAAGAGTCCCGTCCATAAAGGCAGGATCAAGCATCTTAAGAAGCCGGCCCCCCCCGTCCCAACGGGAACGGTGGGAGACGCCTAAATCATCCAGATCAAATCCTTTTCCCAAGAACATCGCGGCAAACGCAGGATTTTTAACCGGCGACCGTTCCATCCAGGGGTATAGATGGCTGAAAATTCTCTCCTTTATGGGAGAGTCCGGATGTCGGTAGAGCATCATCCGGGCTTTGAGCTCCTTAAAAAGATCGTAGCCGCCTAATACCTCGTCGGAGCCTTCTCCGGTAACTACAACCTTGTATCCCGATTCCCGGACGAGACGGGATAAAAGGTAGAGCGGCGCGGGAGCTGTACGCAGGATGGGCCGTTCCGTGTGCCAAATTACATCGGGAAAAACCGTTCCGATATCTCCGTAACCGACAGCTATCGATTCGTGGTCCGTTTCCAGCCGGGAAACCATCTCTTTCTGGTAGGACCCTTCGTCGAACTCAGAATCTTTAAACCGTATGGAAAATGTTTTTAGGGGCGTATCGGTATATCTGGTGATTATTCCGGCTGTTATGGAAGAATCGATTCCGCCGGAAAGATATGCTCCCACAGGAACATCGCTCCGGGTAAACCGAAGTTTGGCTGCATCTATTAGAAGTTCCCGGAGCCTTTCGGTGTTCTGCTTAAGGTCCTGATTTTTTTCTGAACCCTTAATTGGAAACTCTGGCTGCCAGTACGGTTTTGTACTTAGCTGTCCCTTCTTCAGCACCGCAAAATTCCCCGCGGGGAGCTGATATACGCCTTTAAAGACGGTAACCGGATCCACGGGGCTCCAGAAGGTAAAGGTTTGGGCTATTCCCTTAGGATCAAATTCCCTGGATATTTCCGGAAGAGTGAACAGTGCTTTTACTTCCGAAGCAAAGCAGAACCTGTTATTCGCGGTAGTGTAATAAAGGGGCCGTATACCCATCCTGTCCCGGGAAAGCATCAGTTCCTTTTCTTTAGGGTCCCATAACGCCAAGGCCCACTGTCCGTTAAACTTATTAAAACAATCTGTTCCCCACTCCCGGTAAGACTGAATAATCACCTCGGTGTCTGATTTGGTTCGGAACCCGTAACCTAAGGCGGTGAGTTCTGCTTTCAGCTCTAAATAGTTGTAGATCTCGCCGTTAAAAACCAGCCAAAGCCGTTCATCCATGTCCGCCATAGGCTGACTTCCGCTTTCCAAGTCGATTATCGACAGCCTGCTTTGTCCCAGGCAGGCATGGTTATCCCGGTAGTATCCCGCGGCATCCGGACCGCGGTGATGCAGCATGGAGATCATCCCTTCTATGAGCGACGGCTGAGGGGAAGGGTTATCTTTTCTGTTTATAATTCCGCAGATACCGCACAATGGCTTTAATACTCCGCAATACTGTTTTTGTTATTATATGGAGTGTATCAGTAAGTCTTTTGTTTTAAAAGTGATTTGACGGCAGTATAAAATAAAAAAGCAGCCCTTGAGCTTGCCAGACTCAAGGACCGCAGAGGGGTTGTTTTCTAAAGGCTTGATGGGCCTTTATTTTCAAAAAATTATAAAAATTAAGTTTGCTTCCAGTCGACGTACCAGCCCGTTGCCGGGTCGGCGGTATCGTCCATACTGGTATGCTTGTCCGACTCACTCCCGCCGGAATCCACGGAGGTTACCGCGAACTCGTAGCAGCCGTAGTCTAAAACGGTTGTGGAAACCAGGTATTCCGTGGTACTCCCGGTAAGTGTATCCAGAAGGGTCCATGGTACGGTATCGTGTGCCCGGTAGTAGACATTATAACTGTCCGGAGTAACAGGGTTTCCCGAATCATCTTCCGGGGGATCCCAGGCGATGGTAAAATCAGGATCCGTTATTTCCATTAGCTTCCCCGCTTTGTTCAGTTCCGCGAAGTCAAATACGGCTTCCGTTGTTCGTTCGGGGAATATCCCGACGAGTTCTACCGCCCCCATAACTGTTTTTTCGCCGTCCTTTAGCGTTATTTCCAGCTGATACCAGCCGCTTTCCAGGTTTTCACCGCTTGAGTATTCGGCAGCGCCGGATACTGAAGTTTCGAATACGAGCTCGGTACTATCGCCGTCTACCGAAAGCGCTCCGGAAGGAACGGCATTGACCAGCTCTTCCGCGGGCCATTCAATGCGGACCGTCAATGTTCCGGTACCCGTTACCGGAAGGAGCTGGACCGATACCTCGGCGGTGGCATCCGATTGGACGGTTACACTCCCGGTTCCTTCCAGGATAAGGATGCCTTCCGCGTTATAGGCGGATATTACTAGGGTCCAATCCCCCGCCGCGAGGTTTTCCACCAGCGTACGGGATTCCAGGGTGGACGTTGTAAAGGATGTGTTCTCAGGCCCGGTCCCTGTAATCTCGTATTCCGCGGGTTCTAAGTCTCCCGCGGGGGTAATTGCCTTTTCCTGTATTGCGGTAACGGCAATGGAAACATGTCCTGCCGCCTCATCATTTCCCAGGCTTGGCGCGAAAATATCCAGCGGCGCGCATGATCCAGAGAATATGATAACCGGTATAAGAACGGTAATTATTCTTATAAGGGGGGTCTTCATTTTATTATTACTCCTGAATAGTAATGGTTGTCGTTGCGGAACCGCCGTATAATCCGTCGGCGGTTAGGGCGATGGTGTCGATCCGGTAGGTTCCGGGAAGTCTATCAGTAATTGTCACAGAATCGACTCCCGTGTCAAGGGTTTCGCCGTTACAATACCAAGTATATACAACATTGCTGTCCGTACCAGTGGTATCCGCGGTAAGAGTCACCGGTGTCCCGTAGGCTACCGGACCGGTGTATCCCGTTACGGTAACGTCCAGGCACGCGTCGAAACACGGCGCAATGGTAACATCCAAATCTCCCGTCAGGTTGGGATCGGAAAAATCGTAACTACCCGCGGTTTCGTAACCTTGCAGTATCTGGACAAGTTCCACGGCTCCTCCCGCCAGCTGTTCGTAATCGTAGAGCTTTACCGTAAGGGTGTAGAAACCGGCCTCAATTTCCGGATTACTGTAGGACGCGGTTCCGCCGGCGCCGTACTGGAATGTCAAATTCTCAGGATCCCCCTGCACGGGAACCAGGTTTCCTTCTAAAGAAGGCGACTCTATTTCGGCGGCGGGCCAAAGGACATCCACCAGCAGTGAACCGGGACCGGCTATCGGTCCCAGGGTTATATTAACTGAAACGCTGTCTCCGTGATTTATTGTTACCTCTTTCTCCCCCGACGCGATTAAAACATCGGAAGCATTGTATGCAAGTACGGTAATGGTCCATGTTCCCGCCGCGGCATTTTCCTTCGTGTGGCTTGCCGACTCGGTGGAAACCGTTACGGAATCACCGTCCTCATGAGTGTAGGTGATTTCATAATACGCTATGTTTGTGTCAATCTCGGGAACCAGGCCCCGGGACAACACTCCGGGTGTGGTAATTTCAACTTCGATTTTATTCGGAAACAGCGGAAACTGCAGATTGCAGGCTGCTGCTAATAAACAAACAAAGCCGATAGCTGTCAATAATATCTTTTTCATTTCTCCTCCCAATGCGATCTGATTTTCAGTTTCGCACCGGGACGTTAAAGCAAGGGGCGTGCCAATTTCAGGAATTTTGCAAAAAGGTTTTTAATTTGTTTCTATGTAATGAGTTATAAGATTTGTGGTTTTGGGGCGCAAGAGCGTTCGGGTTGATTTTGAGTTTCATAAACGTACAAGTTCTTTTCAATATGTACAATTTTGTACTTAGTCTTCGTTTTCCGGCTTGTTTTCCCGCCAAGAGGGGTGGGTAATGTTGTACTTTTTTATCTTGTAATTAAGGGACCTTCGGGAGATATCCAGCAGCTTGGCCGCTTCCTTCTGATTCCAGCTGCATATCTTTAAGGCCTGGATAATGTATCCCTTTTCAATTTCCTTAAGATTAAAACCGTCCGGAGAAATCTGGATCTTGTTGGGATCCAAGGTTTTCGCTTTCCGTTTAAACGGAATGTCCAGGTCTTCGATGGTGATTTCATCTCCCTCCGAAAGGAGCACCGCCCGTTCGATGATATTCTGAAGTTCCCGTACATTGCCCGGCCAGGAGTGCTCCTTAAGCACCTCCTTTGCCAGGGGGTGGATCTGCTGCACCGGTTTTTTCAGGTCCCCGGAGTACTTTCGTATAAAATAATCCGCCAATGGGATAATGTCTTCCTGCCGTTCCCGCAGAGGCGGGATTTTTAAGGAAATAACGTTGAGCCTGTAGTAAAGGTCCTCCCGGAAGGTTCCCTTCCTGATCTCTTCCTCCAGGTTTTTATTAGTAGCGGATATAATCCGTACATCCACCTTTACCGTTTTATTGCTTCCCAGCCGTTCAAACTCCTTCTCCTGGATCACTCTGAGTACCTTGGCCTGCGTCTGAGGGCTCATATCCCCCACCTCATCCAGAAAAATCGAACCGGCGTCTGCCTGCTCAAACCGTCCCACCCGGCTTTCCGTGGCGCCTGTGTAGGCGCCTTTTTCGTGGCCGAAGAGTTCGTTTTCCAAAAGTTCATCCGGAAGGGCGGCGCAGTTTACTTTGACAAAGGCATTGATTGCCCGGTTGCTGGTGTAATGGATAGCCCCTGCCACTAACTCTTTGCCGGTTCCCGTTTCTCCCGTTAAGAGTACGCTGGAATCGCTGTTCTGGATTTTTGAGACCATGCTGAATACGGATAGAATGCCTTCACTTTCACCAATGAAATTTTCCGGCTTATAGATGATATTCCGTTCTCCTCGTAGACTCTGAGCTTCCTGCTGGAGACGTTTTACTTCTATAATATGACTTAGCTTTTGTTCCAGTTCCGCGGCGTCATAAGGTTTTTGAAGGATATCGTAGGCCCCGTGTTTGGTCGCGAAATGAGCATGAGCTAAATCGTCCGGTTTAGATGTAACCATCATAATGGCATGCCCGTTTTTTTCATTAAGGTCACTCAGAAGGGTTTCTAAGGCGTAGGTGTTGTAACATGCATCAGCCACCACCACATCGAAGGAAAGCTGGTCCAAAAGCCCGGAAGCCCCGCGTAATTCCGCCGTAGCGTAAACTTCGTAGTCTTTGCTTGTGAGGTAGGTATACATCTCCTCCCGAAGCTCAGTATTTTGTTCAACAAATAGAATTGTGCTCACTCTACACCGACCCAATCCACGTACCAACCGGAGGGAGGTTCTGCCGTATCATCCAGGGAGGTATGCTTTTCCGATTCTGATTCGTCTTCAGATAACGAGGTAACAGCAAAAATGTATTCTCCATAGGGTAACGCTTCCCTTGTTATAGTGTACTCCGTTGTTTCACCATCGTCGATATCGGCTAAAGTGGTCCAAAGTACTTCTTTGTAGGGTGAATAGTATACCCGGTACCCTGCCGGGGTCTCCGTTTCATCGGGAGGGTCCCAGGCGATGGTGAACTCCGCTGTCACAATAGGGATTTTTTCCGGAGCATCCAGGTCGGTCCAGGAAAATGAACAGGTAGTGAGTAAACATATGGTAAAAGCTACCATTACTGTCGCAGCTGCCCGTTTCATTTTCTCTCCCCCGTTTTAGTACACTTTTGTACTTATATTGTAACCCGTAATGATGTAAATATCTATGAGTTCCGTAAGTTCGGTGAGGACCCGACGAATTTTAGTTGGATGAAGATTATCTCCGGTCTGTTTAAGATCCGTATGGGAAAGGTGCTCGGACCAAGCCCCCGGCTGATGATCATTGCGCAGCCGTCTTTTTGATAGACCCCGGCATCATACTTGGGGAAGAATCCCTGACCCGGGGCAAAAAAGCCTCCGATTCCCGGAATGCGGAACTGTCCGCCGTGGGTATGCCCGGTGAGGATCAAATCTGCATCTGTTTCTTTAAAGGTCTCGAAGTATGCTGGATTGTGGGCCAGGAAGATATAGGGAGTCCGCGGGTCATCATTTTTTAAATTACCTACGGTTTCCGTGTATGCTTCCCAGTCATCATCAAAAAAATGCAAGTCCTGTATGCCGCCCACCATTATTGTTTTACCGTTTTTATTGATGGTTACAATTTTGTTCTCCAGAAAATGCACCCCCGCTTCTTTGATTTCCCGGATAAATGAACCGTAATGACGGTAGCCGAACTCATGATTTCCCGTTATCAGAAAAACAGGATACTCCGCCGCAAGGGTTTTGATCAGCTTTATGCTGTTTTTGTGATTGAACCCTTCGTGTTTTACCGAATCCCCGGTGACGGCGATAAGATCCGGATGAGCCTTTTTTATTTCCGACACAATAACGCGGTGATTAAGGGGGAATCCCTTGTTGTGCAGGTCCGATAAATGGCAGATCTTTAAGGACTTTCCGTTCAGGCCGGTTTTTCCGGTTACAATAACGTATTTTTTTATCAGCAGCGCGTTGTTTCCGTGGATAATGACAGCAATCAAAGCTAATATTACAGCTGAACCGGTTATATACTGAATCATGGTAAGTGATTGTACCGGAAATTGCTGTGTCAGCAAACCTCCTGAGATAGTAGCGATTCATTATGGTACGGCTAATTCTAAGAAACAACATCATTTTCTGTTGCATGATGGAATAAAATGAGAATTCCTTGTGTGTAAAATTCCGGGTTGACCCGCAGAGTATATGAGATATATTATCAAGATATGAAAAAGTCTCTCCTCCCTTTTATGTTTTTTTGTCTTCCCTTGGCGCTGTCCTACGGACAGAGTTCCTGGATAAACGGATTTGACCACGGCATTACCGTAATGACGCAGACGGAAATCCGCGATGATGTAGAAGAGTTTAATCTGCATACGGTATATACCTTGGGGGGAAGACTGGATATAGGAGCGGGAATCGACATAACCTCCCCGCTTTATATCGGTTCCGACAATTATACAATGATTGGATATATGTCCTACGGCTATATGATCTTAAAACAGGCTGACGCGGCCCCCTTTTCCTTTAGAATAAGCGGTACCTACGGCTTTTCCAATTCCACAAGCCCTTTCTACACTAATAACAGATTAAACAAACGGGGGAATGGTTTTACTATTCAGCTGGGATTTTTTCACGATTTTTCCTTGGCCGATTGGGTAAACCTGCGGCTTAAAGCCGTTACCCGTTATAAAAACTTCCTCTATACCACAACCTTGGGATATACATATGAACCGCCCGAGGAGGAGCTTCCTCCCGGAGCATTCGACCCTTCCGTTTATCCTGTAACGGAGCGGGAAACCTCCTGGATCTTCGGACCCGTCCTGGGGTTCCAATTTTTCCTGAGCGAATCCTCATCTATCTTCCTGGAAGCTGAATTACGGATAACCCCCGAGGGAGCCCTCACGGCAGCGCCCAGTCTTGGGGTTGCGTTCGGGAATTGATTGAGGTATTTTGCTAGTTCGTTATAAGAAATTAGTGCATATTAATAGGCATAGTATAAATTTATGCATGTAATTATTTAACTTTTTTATATCGTTCATGTCTTTTTATGCGACCTAAAAATCCAATCAATTTTAATAAGCCTTTTATTTTTATATTGAGCCAATCTAACAAATTATAAGATATATGCATAAAAAAGCCTTTAATTGTTTTTGGGAATAAAAATGCTCCTTCTTCATCAAATTCTTCACCACCAAAACGTTCTTTATAGAAAGCCTCTCCCACTCCAAAATCAATTTTTTCTACATTTATCGAACAAAAATATTTAATAGCATCAATTAATGTTAAAATCCCGATACTATATTTTTTTAATCTTGGATCATATCCTGTCCAATCAGCATAACTAATACCCTTATATATTGTAAAAATCCAAAAAGATATTGGTGTTTCATTAATGTAAGCAACAATTCCACATAACGAATCATTATTGGCTAATAATTTAAAGCGCTTATTATATTCATATTTATGTTTGTTATATTGAAATCCAAAACCTAGCTTTCTATGATATGTTTTTTTTGATACAAATTCAACATCCTTGCACATTTTTTCTATATCATCATCGTGAGTAAAAACTTTCACCAACATTTTTGCATTAAAATCTTTTTCTATTTTTTTTCTGGAACGTCTAAAATTATATAAATGTTTTGATTTAAACCGACTCATAAATTCTTCAAAAGAATTAGTAATATTAATTAAGTAATGTGTCGATCTTTCTAAAAATAACAGTTTATAGAAAGTTGATTCACTATCTCTTAAGATTTTGTAAAATAGTGAATCTATATTCAGTGAACTAAACTTTATTAAATTTGCTTCTCGATGTGTCAATGCCCTTTTTAAACTTTTAATATATTTATTTGATACATTCTCATCGATGTCACCTAAAATACCTCCATATAATATGTTTATACTTTTTACACATAGCTTAAATATTTCTTTATAACCAATTTTATATTTGAAAGTCATTATTTCGAGACGACCAACTAATATAGACTTTACTTCATTTTCTTTTTCCAAAACTAATACATATGGACCGATTATATTATCTCGAATAGACACAATTAAATTATAAAAATCAAAATCTGTATTAGGGTGCCATTGAAGCTTTTTCCAATCATCACTAATATGTGTTAAGTCATTAAGATTTTTTATTATATGGACACGATATTTTGTTAAATCATTTTTTGTATTCAAATATATCTCCTTGCAATAGATAAAAAAGGAAGTGGTATTATTGTATTAGCTTCATATAATTTTACCATCATATTATAAAAAAATACACAGTGATTAATGAAATATATATGTGAGTTTTTTCAGGAGGCCGGTTTTTTTAAATAAGCAAGAGAAAGAGCCGAGGTGTCTATTAACTATCATGGGTAACGGTTGAAAAGGTTCTTCTATCAATAAATATTGGGATCCGAACCTGTTCCGGCTTTTCACAAAACTGCTTTGCCTCACATTCAATAACAGAATCCTCCACCACGAAGTGCAGAAAAACTAACCGACAGCCCTTATTCCCAGGCCTTGAGATAGCACGACGCGTATACTGCCCCGATGACGGCGCCGATGGTGTTTGTTATGATGTCGGTGAGGGATGAGCTGCGCCCTGCGGCTGAGAGGTGCTGTCCGGTTTCGATCAATAGGCTGATGGCTGTACTGAAGGATACCGCTGCCAGGAGCGGTTTCCATATCCCCGCCAGCC
Organism: uncultured Spirochaetales bacterium; assembly: GCA_964618265.1. Lineage (GTDB taxonomy): Bacteria > Spirochaetota > Spirochaetia > CAYLLE01 > CAYLLE01 > CAYLLE01. Next base: position 185,412 of record CAZUAE010000004.1, read on the forward strand.
GTTCTATATAACTGAAGGTGATCACAAAGAGGAAACCTAAGGGAATGAATCCGATTATGTTTATCAGGGTGTCCCACATGCTCAGCGGTTCCAGGGTAAGCAGCTCCGACGGTCTCGGGGTAGACCATCTGCCGGCGTACCGGGGCCGCAGGCCGATAAACAGCACGCCGCAGATGTAGAGGGCGAGGAGCATCAGATAATAGACAAGCCGCCTGACTGAATCGATCCGGTGAATCAGGCTGGAGAGGATGAGGGAGGCGCCCACAACAATTCCGACAATCGGCGTAAGCCTTAATCCTCCGCGCGTGAGACTTATCACCCCGAAGGCGGAAAATAAGAGGAGACCTGCCGCGCCGATTATAAGGGGAGAATGACGGATCAGCAGACGGAAAAATTTCTGTATCATCAAGCAGTATTGACCGGGAGCCGTCAGCCTTCGATGGCGGCTTCGTAGTCCTCCAGGGTTCCGCCGGAAAGGCAGACTTCTATGATTTTTCTGCCCCGGGGATTCAGGTCGTCCGTAAGGTACTGCTTAAGCTCCTGCTTGAAGAAATCCACCAGGATCTTCGCGCCGGCGTCGTAGCCTTCTTTGCCCACTTCCAGCTGTTCCTGGACCAGGAGGAGTCCCTTGGGCATGGCCTGTCCGTCAACTTTGAGGGACGGGACAGCGTAGCCTAACAGGGGACAGCGGGCGGGAACAATCTGGCCGGACCGGAACCGGACGCTGCCCCGCCGGGCGATGTATTCCCGGGCGATCCACTCCGGTTTAAAGCCCACCTTGTAGGCGCCGATATACTGGTTGGGAATCAGCACGTACTTGGTGCCGGGCTTCTCTATAACCTGGTTGAGGAGCAGGTTGGCCTGGGTTACCATCTTTCCGGTGGCAAAGGGCCAGTAGGAACCTACCCCTTCGCTGGTAAGGCCTTCCGCGGTTACGATGCTGGGATTGGAATGGCCCCGCGGCGCCACCAAGCGCCACAGCCAGCCTAAGGCTGGCGGCAGGATATGGAGCATCCCGATGATTCCGTAGTTGGGGTTTTCCCGGGTGCAGGGAGGCGTGCGGACGCCGAAGCTCCGGACATCAACCTCCACCGGCTCCTGGACGATGTTTTTGATGAAGTGCCGGGGCACAATCACCCTGGGATTGGGACACGGTTTATCCGGCGTGTCCATGGTGTGTTCCCAGAGCAGGATGGTTGAATTCGGAGGCGCGTCGATGTTAAAGAAGATCAGGGGCTCCGGCGGCTGAATGGTAAGTTTTTCCAGGTTCGGCTCCTTGCCGTACTCGGTAAGGTGGTCTACCCGGAGAAACCAGCCGGCCTCCGCGTCTTCTATGACAATTTTGGATGTGTCCTTCTGGATAGCGGGATGGGACAGGGACATGTCATCGGTTACGGGGTTGAGTTCGCAGGTATCCTTCAGCTCGATGTATATATTTTCGTCGGTGACGGTATCCTGGGCTAGGAGGATCCTGCCGTCCGGCTCCCGCTGGATAGCCTGGGTCATCTCGGTTTTCCCGCCCCCGCTTGCCCCCTCGTGGAGGATCACAAACTCGTTGTCGTAGGGGGTAATCAGTCTGACTGCTGAACTGTGCAGGGTGACCCAGTTTTCCTCTTCCCCCCTGGTAATGAGGATGCCGTAGACCCCTTTCTTGGCGCTGGGGCCCGGGTAGAGGTTGTAGCAGAAGAGCTCGTGCATTCCCGGCCGGCGGTTATGGACCACTGCCTGTTTGCCTCCTAAATGGGTATGCCTGAAGGGAGGCGCTAAGTAGAGGACCGCCTCGGGCTTGAAACCATCGGGGATATCATCAGCCGGAATAAATCCCTGGAGGTCCGCCAAACCGGCTACGAAAAAACCGGCGTTGTAGGGGGCAACTAAAAGGGTCGGATATCCCATGTTCTTGTCCCCCGACATAAAGGGAAGAACGATAAGCTGCTCCTGCCCGGAAAACCACTCAAATGTTTCGTCCCGTAACGGGCTGAACTCCATGTTAAACCGGTCCCGGAAACGGACCTTGTCGGTGGTTCCTTCATCCGCTATGGACATGGCCTCCGGATCCCGCCGGCGCATGTAGGGTTCCACATAGTTGACGGCAGCGCCGTTTTTGCATTTGGTTACAGTGACCTCTAATACCCGTCCCTTTCCGGGAACGTCGTATGCCACCTCCAGAATCTCTTCACCTAAAAAGGCGAGGTCCAGGAGATGAGCACGGTTTTTAGGAAAGGTTACAGACACCGATTTAAGTACCTTTTCCAGTTCGGGGGGAAGCGCCAATTTGTTTACGATTTCGCTGCTCATAGTATCTCCTTTACGTTTTTCGCCCATTTTCAATATACCGCCCGAGACATCTCTCACTGTTACGGAGAAAATGGATTTGAAACGGCCTTCATTTAAACCGGCCATCATTATAATGGAAAAGCTTAATGGAGACTACCCGTTTGGGCAATTTGTCAGTACTATGAAACAGAGGAGGTTCCATGGGATACATACCCCCCGATGATATTACCTTTCCGAAGGATGTGCTGCAGGAGATGTCCTCCAGGGACTTCATGTCGGCTATCCGGGCCTTCCGGGTGCCGGAGGGGAAGGCCGCCATCTGGACCTTGGGGCAGAACTCCTTTGTTCTGAAAGATGAGGCCGGATCGGTTCTTGCCGTTGATCCGTACCTCACCGATTTCTGCGCCTCCGGCAGGGGCGGGGAGCGGAACGCCAAGAGCAGACTTCTGCCGATTTTTATCGAGCCGGAGGATTTCTATGCTGATGTGATTCTCATCACCCACAGCCACTGCGACCATGCCGATCCCTACACATTAGAGCGGTACGGTAACAAAGCGGAAACCGCGTTTCTGGCCCCTTTTAAGGCCGCGCGGGTTCTGGAAGACGCGGGGGTCCCGGTGGAGAATATTTCGGTGATGCATCCCGGCGAGGTATGGGACCGGAACGATATGAAGGTGACCGGCACCTACTGTGAGCCCACCGATACTTCGGACCTGAACCACATCGGGTACCTGGTGGAGTTTACAGGCGGAACATGCTACTATAATACCGGGGACACCGCCATGAGTTCCCTTCTCCGGCGCCCCGCGGACCGCAGGCCCGACCTGATGAGTATCTGCATTAACGGCGGCTACCGCAACTTGAGCCACTGGGAGGCCTCGGTGGTGGCCGGGAGGGTGCAGCCCCGAATCGCCGTTCCCAGCCATTTTGACCTTATGCCCCACAACGTGCAGCCCCCGCATATGTTCGCCAAGTCTTTAAGCATAAACGCCCCGGAAGTGGAGTATCTGCTTCTTCCCTACTACCGGGAGGTGATCTTTTAAGTCATGGACTCAGTTTCTGTTTTGAAACCCGATGATATGCATGTCCATCTGCGTCAGGGAGAACCCGCGGCGGGGTACCTAAAGGACCTTTCCCGTTTTGCCGGGAGAGCGGTGGTAATGCCCAACACTGAGCCCCCGGTAATCAGCCTGAAACGGTTCGGAGAGTACCGGAAGGAGATCCTGGCGCTCCGGGATGCCCAGGGTCTTGATTTTGAACCTCTCTTCACCTTTCAGGTAAATGACGGTCTGGACCGTCCGGCCCTTAATTCCCTTAAGGATGCGGGGGCGGTGTGCGGAAAGTACTATCCAAAGGGTGTTACCACTAACTCGGAAGAAGGGGTTTCCGACATCCGGTCGGTTTATCCGGTGTTTGCCGCCATGGAAAAGCTGGGGATAGTCTTAAGCATCCACGGTGAACTTCCCGGTGTTCCGGTGATGGAGCGGGAGACGGCCTTCCTTCCGGTTTTCCTCGAACTGACCGCGGACTTTCCGGACCTGAAGATTGTGCTGGAACATATATCCACCCGGGAGGCGGCGGAAGCGGTCTCCTCCCGCGGTCCTAACATAGCCGCTACCATTACGGCTCATCACTTGCTTGCAAGTTTCGAAGATCTTGCGGGCGGAAGTTTCGAGCCCTCCCTGTTCTGTAAACCCGTCCTGAAAAGCCCGGAACACCAGGCTGCCCTGCGGGAAGCGGCGCTCTCGGGACCGGACAGGTTTTTCTTCGGCTCCGACAGCGCTCCCCATCCTAAAGAGACAAAAGCTTCCCTCAGCGTTCCCGCCGGAGTGTATGCCGCCCCGTCTGCCCTTCCGGCAGTGTTCGGTTTTTTTGTATCCCGTTTAGGGGCGCGGAAGGGGAGTCTGCTGTTTGAGGAGTTTTGTTCCAGGCGGGGTGCTTCCTTTTACGGTCTGCCGGAAGTAAAGGAGCGGGTTGTCTTTGTCCGGAAGCCCTGGCGGGTGCCTGAAAGTTCGGCCGGCTGCGTTCCCTTTCTTCACGGCCGCGAGCTCGCGTGGACGGCCGAAGGGTAGGCCGGCGCCGGGCTTGCCCGGCCCGCGGCGCTGCCGCGGTTGTGTCTTGTGCCGCGGCGGGTTAGTGCTGCCGGATGAAGTGCTCCGCCTCGGCCAGGGTGGGGAGTGAAGGCTGCGCGCCCAGCTTGGTTACCGAGAGGGCGCCCACGGCGTTTGCGAAGCGGACCGCCGATTCCATGTCGCCGGTCTTGAGGTATTCCAGGGTAAGTCCCGCGGTAAAGGCGTCGCCCGCGGCGGTGGTGTCCTTGGCTTCCACCCAGTAGGGACCGACCATTCCGCCGGCGCCGTCTTTATACCAGTAGGCGCCCCGTTCCCCCAGCTTTATAACCACCGACTTGGCGTCCGATGCCCGGGAAAGTTTTTCCGCGGCTTCTTCCACCTGCTGTATCGTTTCGCACCGGGCGCCGATAAGGGCCTTGGTTTCCGTCTCGTTGGGACTGAGTATCTCCAGTCCGGAAACCGAGTCCAGGTCGAAGGGCTGGGCGGGACCCGCGTCCAGGATAAACGGGATGTTTTTTCTTCCCGCCAGTTCCCGGACCTTGGCGGTTATACCAGCGGGGATCTCCAGGTTGGTCACCACGGCATCGTAGTCCCGGGAGAATGGTCCTGTAAGGTCCTCCGGGGAAAGGGACAGGTTCGCGCCGGGCACCACCACGATCCGGTTTTCTCCCGTAGCTTCCAGAATGATGGCGGCGAGACCGGTCTGATTGTAGGGGTCAGTTTTAAGGTAGTCAGTTGAGATCCCCGCGGTCTCCAGGTTGTTTCTGAGGATGTCGCCGTTCCGGTCCTTTCCGACCCGGCCCGCAAAGGTGACCTCCGCACCCAGCCGTGCCGCTGCCACTGCCAGGTTCGCTCCCTTGCCTCCGGAGGCGTTGGAGTATTTTTCTCCGATCACACTCTCTCCTGCTTCCGGAGAACGCTCCGTCTCCAGAATCAGGTCCATATTGATACTGCCCACCACCAGAATCGATTTTTTATCACTCATCTCCGCGCTCCGGCTTCTTCGGCTGTTTTACGGATTCTGCCGATGTTGTTCCGCAGGTCGCCTCCCGTTTCAAAAAGCGAGGAGGTTCCTGCCACCAGGATGTCCGCCCCCGCCTCCACCATAATGGGGATGTTTTCCCAGCTGACGTTGCCGTCAACTTCTATCTCGATGGGAAGCCCCTCTCGGCTTATCAGGATCGACAGTTCCCTGATTTTTTCGATGGTCTGCGGGATCAGTTTCTGACCCGAATACCCGGGATTCACCGTCATCACGCAGATCATCTCTACAAAGGGAAGAAGATGTTTGAAAGATTCGATGGGCATCGCCGGATCGATGGTGACGGCCGGCACTGCGCCGTGGTCCCGGATGGCCTGAAGACTCCGGAGGGGATGGTACGCTGTTTCGGGGTGTATGCTGACCATACAGTTTGTAAATCCGGTAAAGCGGGGGATATAGGTGTCCGGGTTTTCGATCATCAGGTGGATGTCCAGGGGGATGTCCGAGACATCATCCAGAAAAGAGCAGAATCCCGGTCCCAGCGTGAAGTTGGGCACGTAATGCCCGTCCATTATATCGATATGAAGGTATTCAATTTTCTCGTCCCGGAAGATCTCCAGATCGTCTCCAAGGTTGAGGAAATTAGCGCACATCATGGAGGGTGATATTTTAATCATCCTAAGCCCCCTTATGGTTTGACGATTACTTTAAGGCCCTTCCTGGATTCGTGATAGGCCAGGGCATCCTCGATTTCATCCAGGGTAAAAATTTTGGAGATGTACTTCTTGGCGGAAACATATCCCCGGTGAATGGTGTCCACGGCAATCTGATGATGCCGGGGCAGGGAGCCGTGGCTTCCCATCACGAAACATTCCTTGTAGTGGATCAGGTTTGAGTCGATTGTGAGTTTCGGCTGATTCTTGAGTCCCCCGAAAAGGTTCACGTAACCTCTGTGGCGCACCATTTTGACGGCGTCTTCGTGGGCCTTGACGGTTCCGGCGGTGGTGATCACCAGGTCCACCCCTTCGCCGCCGGTTTCCCGCATCACCGTTTCCACCAGGTCCTCCTCCTCCGTGGAGATAAACCGTGCGTCGGAGCGGAAGTCCCTGGCCATTTCCAGCCTTCCCTTGGACCGCTGCGCGGCAAACACCTGTCCCGATCCGTATATCTTGGATAGTTCCAGCATCATACATCCGATGGGCCCAAGCCCGATGATGCAGATGCTCTTGCCGATCCCGAAGTTTGCAAGCTCCAGTCCGTTAACGGCGCACGCCAAAGGCTCCGCGACAGCCGCCTCCTCGTAGGGAAGGGAATCGGGGATTTTGGTTACGGGACCGTAGTTTAGGATGGTCTCGTTTAAGAGCATCTTTTCCGCGAAGCCCCCCGGAAACTGATACCCGATGGCGTAATTGACGGCGCAGTTGGTGCCCATCCCGTTGGTACACCAGTAGCACGTGCCGCAGGGCACATCGGCCCCCAGTGCCACCCGGTCGCCCGCCGCAAGGTTCTCAACCTTGGCGCCCGTCTCCAGGATGCGTCCGGAGATTTCGTGTCCCATTATTGCGGGATACTGTACCCGGTCATTCCCATAGTGATAAATCCTGATGTCGGACCCGCATACCGCGCAGGCCTCCACCTTCAGGACAGCCTCATTCTCTCCGCATACCGGATCCGGTATTTCCTTTACGTTTATGGAGTCCAGCGACTCCAGTACTGCTGCTTTCATGGTTTCAGTATACGGATTGCCGGCCCATTCAACAAGCCTGTGTACAAATGAAAAAGCCCCCCTTTAAATCAAGAAGTTGCGCCCGCTATGTCTACGCATTGTGTTGACCGGGTGGGGCCAATGAGCTCATAAAGCGTACACATTGTGATGGCCGGATAATGGTATTGTTGAGGCAAAGTCTACCATTGTGCTGACCTGATGGCGGTATCGCGTGTGCATGGTCTATGATTTGTGTTGACCGTGTGGGTAGATTGTGCGCACAGAGCCTATACTTTTTCTTATTTAGGGGGGGCATGTTTTTTTTTGGATTAACTGGGGGTACGTCGGTGAAGGCTCTTACCCCACTATTGCCACATCCCTTTAAGCCCCCTAAAATGGCCCCATGAAAGCACTAGTATTAAAAGAAAACGGAAAACTGAAATACGGGGATATACCTTTTCCCGAACGGCCGGCAGAGGAGGCGGATATTGCACCAAGGCGGTGGACTCTCCTTAAGGTGCTGGCTGCAGGTATCTGCGGATCAGACATAGAACGGGCCTTTGCGGGGAAGGCGTATCACTATCCTTTGGTGATGGGACACGAGTTTACCGCGGAGGTGGCGGAAGAGACCGATGGAGGGAAATATAAAACGGGAGACCGGGTGGCGGTTTTCCCGCTTATCCCCTGTAAATCATGTACGCCCTGTACCGTCGGAGCGTACGCCCAGTGCGAAGACTACGACTATTTAGGGTCCCGGCGTGACGGGGCCTTTGCCCAGTACGTATGGGCCCCCGAGGAAAACCTTTTTCCCCTGCCGGAATGGCTCGATCCCGTAACGGCAACCATGACAGAACCCGCTGCGGTGGCCCTTCACGGAGCGCGGAAGCTGAACGCAGGCCCGGGAATGTCCGCTGCCGTTATCGGCGGGGGGACCGTGGGAAACCTTGCCGCCCAATGGCTGCGCATGTGGGGATGCAGACCGGTGTTTGTGGCGGACATCGATCCGGGAAAGCTGAAGATTGCGCGAAAGGCGGGATTTATACCGGTAAACTCCGCGGAAAGTGATCCGGTTAAGATGGTGATGGAGGCCACGGAGGGCCGGGGAGTGGACTGTGCCGTGGAGGCGTGCGGATTACCGGATACGTTTCTTCAGACCCTTAGGATGACCGCACGGTTCGGGAATGTACTTTTTATGGGGAATATCCGGGGAGAGTTTAAGGTGGGGGAGAAGGATTTCTCATCCATTCTCCGCCGGGAGCTAATCATACACGGCACATGGAATTCCGCAATCGTTCCGAATCCTTCAGATGATTGGAGTACCACTATCCAAGCGATGCGGTATGAGTTGGCACTCTCCCCTTTTATCAGCCACCACCCGCCTCTGTCGGAAGGGGTAAAAATATTCAACGAGATGCGGAAAGGAGAGGGACATTACAACAAGGTGATCTTCAAAATTGATGAGGAGCGCGGGTAATGAAGCTTAAACTGGGGATTAAAAGTGATCCCGTCGAATACCGGTATACCTATGAGTGGCTTTTTAAACTGATGCAGGGTCAGGGGATCCGCTGCATACAGCTGGGAAGCTTTTTTGAACTGTATACCCTGGAACTGGATTTTTTTAAGGAACTTCGGGAATCCGCGGAGAAACACGGAATCAGGATAAAGAGCTGTTTTACCGCCCACAGGGAACTGGGGGGGTTCTTTACCGGAAACCCGTATCTGGAAAAGTGCGCTAGGAGGAACTACGAGGAGTACATCCGCAAGGCCGCGGTCCTCGGGGCGGACTACTGCGGTTCGAATCCCGGAGCGGTGTACCGTGACATGCCCCGTTTCAAGGAGGAGGGGATCAGACGGTACCTTAATCATATGGGAGAACTGATGGTCCTGGCTAAGGACGCGGGACTGAAGGGACTTACCGTGGAACCCATGTCTTCCGTGTTCGAGCCTCCGTCCCTGCCGGAGGAGATCGTCTCCATGATGGTGGATCTGGGGTTCCGGCACCGGAAGGAGCCTGAGAAGACCGTTCCTGCTTATATCTGCGGAGATGTCTCCCACGGGATACCCGGCGCCGACGGTACTGTTTTGCACAATCACATGCAACTTTTTGAACTGGCCGTACCCTTTATGGCGGAGTTTCATCTGAAGAACACCGACGCCCGGTACCATTCCACCTTCGGATTTTCCGAGGCCGAGAAGAAATTGGGGATCGTTGACCTGGAGGAAGTAACGCGGACCGTTATGAAGAACGCGGACAAATTTCCCGTGGAGGAGGTGACGGCTTACCTGGAGATCGGCGGACCGAAGCTGGGCCGGGACGATACGGACCTGCATTTGGGGCGGATGCTGGAAGAGTCGCTTGCCGCGGTAAAAAAGGCTTTCGTTGAGTTAACGGAATGATCCGGGTATACTTATTTTATAATCAGCATCTGTAATTAAAGGAGTTATTACCATGGGATATAAGGAAATACAAAAAGACAGAATTGAAGAAGAGTATCAGAAGGCAAAGGAGCGGTATGCCGACATCGGCGTTAATACCGACGAAGCGCTGAACCATCTTTCAGCGGTGCCCATATCGGTCAATTGCTGGCAGGGTGATGATGTAACCGGTTTTGAAGGATCCGGGGAACTGTCCGGGGGCATCATGGCTACGGGAAACTATCCCGGCAGAGCCGGAAACGGGGAGGAGCTTAGGCAGGACGCCGATAAAGTTATGTCGCTCCTTCCGGGAAAACACCGGTTCAATCTGCATGCCGTTTACCGGGAGTCCAATGATGATAATCCGGGACGGAACGGCATCACCGTGGAGCACTTTCAGAAGTGGATCGATTGGGCAAAGGAGAAGGGAATCGGTCTTGATTTTAATCCCACCTTTTTCTCCCATCCCAAGGCGGACACCGGATTTACCCTGGCCAGCCCGGACAAAGCCGTAAGGGATTTCTGGATCGAACACGGAAAAGTATGCCGGAAAATCTCCGCGGGGATTGGAAAAGCCCTGGGGACGCCCTGCGTGAACAACATCTGGATACCCGACGGTTCAAAAGACAGACCTGCGGACCGCAAGATGTACCGGGAAATCCTGAAGGATTCCCTGGACGAAATTCTCTCGGACGATATGGACCGGAACCAGGTAATAGACGCCGTGGAAAGCAAACTCTTCGGAATAGGAGCGGAAGCCTTTACCGTGGGATCACACGAGTTCTACCTGGCGTACGCCATCTCCCGCAACGTCATGCTCTGCCTGGACGCCGGGCACTTTCATCCCACCGAGGAGGTGGCGGACAAAGTATCCGCGGTCCTGACCTTCGCGGACAAACTCCTGCTCCACGTATCCCGTCCCGTCAGATGGGACAGCGACCACGTGGTGCTGTTCGACGACACCACCAGGGCTATCGCCCGGGAGGCCGTGAGTTCCGGCGGATTGGGGAAAGTCTTCTTTGCGGTGGACTTTTTTGACGCCAGCATAAACCGGATCGAAGCCTGGGTAATCGGAGTGCGGGGCATCATTAAATCACTCCTCTACGCTCTGTTGGAACCTACAGACCGGCTAAAAAAGTTTGAAGAAACGGGAAAACTGGGACACCGGCTGGCCATGTTCGAAGAACTCAAAGTGATGCCCTTTAACGCGGTCTGGGACAAGTACTGTGCCGATTACGGAGTACCCGCGGGACCGGCATGGATGGATCAAATCGATGCTTACGAAGAATCTGTTTTGAGAAAAAGGAGCTGACCCATGGATCTGCAGGCATTAATCAATCTTTCCAGGAAATACGGATCGGACCCGGAGTTTGTATTGGGGGGCGGCGGGAACACCTCCTTTAAACAGGGAAACAAGATGTATGTAAAAGCCTCGGGGAATGCCCTGGGAGATATTTCCCGGGAAGGATTCGTCGGGATAGACCTTCCGGCTCTGAACAAAATATGGAAAACCGAATATCCCTCGGACCCGGCTGAACGGGAGGAACGGGCCCTTAAGGACCTGATGGATGCCCGCCTGCCGGAGGACCGGGACAAGCGGCCCAGTGTGGAAACCCTGATGCACGGGTTAATTCCGGAAACCTACATAGCGCATACGCACCCCGCCTTAATAAACGGCGTTACCTGCGCCCGGAAAGGGGCGGAAACGGTGCGGGACCTTTTCTCAGGCAGGGCCGCGTGGGTCCCGTTAGTTAACCCGGGGTACGTTTTGGCCAACAAGGTCCGGGAAGTGACGCACACCTTTGAAGAAGAGACAGGGAGATTTCCCCGCCTTATCTTTCTGCAGAACCACGGAGTTGTCGCGGGATCGCGGACACCGGAGGAGGTGGAGGAACTAACTGACCTTGTGGTGCGGCGGGTCGCAGATAAGATAAAACGGGAGCCGGACCTCGAGCCCGCGGAGTACGACCCCGGCAAAGCGGCGGAGATTACTAACATCATCGAAGAAGTCTTCCAGAACCGGGGAGAGGAACGGACAGCCGCTTTTATCACCAACCGGGAAATAAAACGGCTCGTTAAAAACAAAGAATCCGCGGAGCCGGTATCATCAGCATACAGCCCGGACCACATTGTCTATGCCGGCCACGAACCGGCCTGGATTGGGGAACAGGGAGACTGCAGGAAGGCCGTGGAGGAGGAAATCGATTCCTATATCCGGCGGAACGGAAATCCGCCAAAGATTATACTGGTTCAGAACTTAGGAGCTTTTGCGGCAGGAGGAAACCGGAAAATGACCCGGTTAGCCCGGGAGCTGTTCCTGGATGCCGTAAAAATTGCTGTATACAGCGAGTCCTTCGGGGGCCACCGGTTCATGCCGAAGGACCAGATTGAGTTTATCCGAAACTGGGAAGTAGAAAAATACCGGGAAAACATTTCGAAAAAGGAGTAGACCATGGAAGATTACGCCATAGCTGTTTTCGATGTCGGTAAAACCAACAAAAAAATCGTTATCTACGACCAGGACTTGAACGTTCTGGCCTCCGTCTATGAGAGTTTTCCCACTCAGAAGAAATACGATATGGAAATAGAGGACGTAGATAATGTGGATAACTGGTTTCTCAGGCAGCTCAAAAACTTTGCTCAGAAATTCCCTATCCGCATAATATCCGTTACTACCCACGGGGCCACCTTCGCGTGTATCGATAAGGAGGGTGATTTTTCCGTCCCGGTGGTATCCTACACCAACGAGCCCGGTGAAAAGTTCCATGAGAATTTTTACAAGGCCGTGGGGAAAAGCCCGGATGAACTGCAGCAGATAACGGCAACAGCGGAACTCAAAGCGCTTATCAATCCCGCCAAGGGACTCTACTACATCAAAAACAAGTTCCCCAAGGAATTTAAACGGACAAAACATATTCTTCCCTTTCCGCAGTACTTCGGTTATCTCCTTACGGGCAAACCCGGCGCGGACTACACCTACCTGGGATGTCATACCTACCTGTGGGATTTTCACAAGTTCAAGTATTCGGTAGCGGCAAAGAAACTCAAGCTGAAAAAATATCTTCCAAAAAAAATCGAAAAGTCCTGGAACATTCTGGGAACGATCACACCCCGGGTTGCTGAGACTACGGGACTGCCTAAGGATACGGCGGTAACCATGGGGATACACGATTCCAACGCATCCCTTCTGCCGTACCTCATCAAAAAAAAGAACGAACGGTTCGTCCTCAATTCCACCGGAACCTGGTGTGTGGCAATGCGGGCAGCCGAAGAGGTATCCTTTAAACCCGATGAAATCGGGAAGGTGGTGTTCTACAACATCTCCGCGTTCGGGAAACCCGTCAAAACGGCGATTCTTATGGGGGGGCTGGAGTTCGATACCTATACGGACCTTTTAAAAAAACTCAACGTTGAAGAAAAGTTTCCGCCTTTCGATCCGAATCTCTACAAATACATCATCGCGGAGAAAAAACTATTTATCCTTCCCGGGGTGGTAAAGGGTACCGGACAGTTTCCCGATTCAGACCCCCGGGTCGTGGAGGGGGACGAGGTTGTACCCCTGGACGCGGTTATGTCGGGAGAAAACATCCCGGAATTTTTTATCGATTTTCCCGCCGCCTACGCGGTCCTGAACATCTCTCTGGCCATTCAGACCAAGGTGGCCCTCGAGCGGGTTGGTCTTGAAAAGGGTGATCCCATATACGTGGAGGGCGGTTTCCGGAACAATCCCGATTACAACGCCCTCCTCACAGCGCTGTTTCCGGATTCCCCGGTGTACCTGACCAGCATCTCCGAAGCCACCTCGTACGGCGCGGCAATTCTGGGAAAAGCCGCGGCGGAAGGCAAAGATCCCGTCGATTACGCCGATAACCTCACCATAGAAACAAAAAAGGTGGAACCCGTTGCATTTGACGGCATTGACGAATATATTAGATCCTTTATGGATCGACTGTAAATGAGGAGTACAAAAAATGATCGTTATACCTGCCATTGATCTTTATGACGGGAAATGTGTGCGGCTCGTCCAAGGTAATTATCAAAATGTGAATAAATATGAGAAGGATCCGGCCCTTATTGCCAGGGCGTACGCAGAACAAGGTTACAAACGGCTCCACATGGTGGATTTGAACGGAGCCCGGGGAGAACCTTCAAAGATAAACCGGAAGAAAATCATCCGGATCCGGAAGAATTTTCCCGGCATTATACAACTGGGGGGCGGAATCCGTACTGATGAGGACGTGGAGGAGATGATCGATTTGGGAATAGACCGCCTTATCCTGGGAACGGTATTTGCTAAACGCCCCGGTATGGTGGAGGGGTGGATCGCCCATTACGGAGACGTATTCATTATCGGTATCGATGCCCGGGACGGGATCGTCCATGTTTCCGGATGGGAAAGCGAAACCTCCATCACCGACATCGAGTTGGCGAAACAGGCTAAGAAGGCGGGGGCTAAAAGCATCGTCTATACCAACATCAGCCGGGACGGAATGCTTCAGGGACCCGACATCGACCGGTCGAACCACGTAGCCGCCACGGCGGAAATCCCGGTGATTGTTTCCGGCGGTATTTCTTCCCTGGACGACATCGATTCGGTAATTACGAATGGACGGGAAAATGTAGTAGGAGTCATCGTGGGAAGGGCCCTCTATGACGGTGTCATCAGCCCGCGAGAGGTTATAGAAAAATATCCTACAACGGAAGTTCCGGAAGCGTGGTGATTTATGAATGATATTCGGCCCCTGGTGATTCTTGCCGAGGACGGCGGATGTATAGACGCGGCCCTGATGAACGGGAAGGGATTTCGGAAAAGCAGGGAACGGGGAGAACTGTGGATTGTACACCAGGATACCGGAAGACTCCTGCCGTATGAGGAAAAGCGCGCCTGCCTTTCCCTCAAGGACAACGGCTCCTGGTACGAGGCGGTTGTACCCTCGGAGCCCTCTGCCGCCGGCTCAGAAGAGGCGAGGACGGGCGGGAGGGGAGCAGCGCCCGGGGTGCCCGGTGAAGGCGCGTCTGTGTCCGGGACGGCTGCCGAAAGCGGAGAGTCTGTTTTGGAAGAGCTCGCCGCGCTCATCCGGGAACGCCGGGAGAAGAAGCCCGAGGGATCTTATACCACATACCTGTTTAAGGAAGGGGCGGAAAAGATCCGGAAGAAGACCGGGGAAGAGGCTGTCGAGTTGATCCTTGCCCGGGGGCGGGAAGAAATAGTTTACGAAGCTTCCGATCTCGTCTATCATCTTTTGGTGCTGCTGGAAGCGGAAGGGATTTCATTGGAGGAAGTTTTACATGAGCTCCGGGGAAGAAGATGATCCGGATTGTAATCATTACGATGTTGTTAGATTTGTTTGGATAAATGGCTAAAGGGAATACCAGCTTTATTCCCGGAACGTTGGCGTTCCGGATTATTGTAACTTTTATTCTTCTCTCTGTTTTTATAACCGGCGGTTTCGGCTTAGTATTTTATTTTCTCACATTCAATGGAATTAAACAGGTCTCCGTTCGAAGGCTGGAAGAGCTGAATGCCCTCAAGAAGCAGATGCTTTTGGAGTGGGTTGATGAGAAGGAACGAGAAACGGCGCTTCTTGCCTCCTTTGCCACAGTCCTTTGGGATTCCGGGTCCCGCGATGATCTGAATACGGTTTTCGAAAAAGCCGCGGCGGACAGCCGGGATATTGAGGACCTTTACCTCTATTCCCTAGAGGAAGAGGAGATATTCGCCTCTCCCTTTTCCAACTCCGAAAGAATTCCGCCTCCTTATAGGTTCCAGACACTTAAGGAAATCCGGCAGTCCCGGGTTACCCCTTTTTATTTCACCGTCTCCCGGAACGAGCCTGCTGTTACCGTAACTGTTCCTCTGGAAAATGAAGGAAGAAAACTGCCCGCGGTTTTAATAGCTCACTGGAATATCACATCTCTACCCGGAATATTGTCTCTAGAAGATGAAACCAATAGTTCTGAAAAAACATATATTGCAGTCAAAGATGGTATGTTTATCTCTGAAGATAAAGTTTTCCGGGAAATTCCGGCACATTTTGATTCACCACTCATGCAATCGGCGTTTGACTATACAAAAAGCACAAAACACTACCGGGATGGTGAAAATAGTAAAAAAATCGGCACCTCCCTGCGGATTCCCGGGTTTAATGCCGCTTTGATTACCGAGGCATCCCGGAGAGAAGTTTTTTCCGCCGGCAGTAAGGCGCTTGTTTGGATAGCGGGAGGGGTGGTCCTCTCTGTGCTTGTATTTTTCGGGACGGGAATCGTCATTGCTTCCTCGGTGACCGAACCGTTGACCGAGCTGTCCCGGCAGGCTGACGGAATTACCGCGGGAAACATCGACCAGAAACTGCCCGTTAAGGGGCCGAAGGAGACGCAGGTTCTCGCCGAAACCTTTAATAAGATGCTTGAACGGATCAATGTGCTTTACCGGCGGATCTCCCGGAGTGAACGTCATTTCCGGGGGCTTATCGAGCGGGGGACCGAGGCTGTTGCAATTATCCGGTGGAACGGCATCATCGAGTATGTGAGTTCTCCGATTCAGTCTATTTTAGGATATCTCCCGGAAAACCTGCAGGGTAAGAGCATTTACAACTTTACTAAAGAGGAAACAAAACATCAGATCCAGGAAGACCTAATGTCTTTAGAGCGCAAGCGATTTATGGAAAATAAAATGGTCAGCCTTAGGAACAATGACGGAGATTCGAAGTTGATGGAGGTAAGCGGCAGTCTGTTTAAGCTGGATGACGGTACGCCCCGGATTGCCTTGACCATCCGGGACATATCGAAAAAACTCAAAGCGGATTTTGAGTTCCAGAGGATTAATAGGATTAGCGCTCTTTCTGAGATGGCAGGCAAAATCTCCAACGATTTCAACAACATCCTTACCGGAGTGATCGGGAACCTTTCCCTGATAAAACTCTCCCTTAAGGAGGATGACGACAGCTTTTCCCGGATAGAAGGTGCAATTCAGGGAATCAACCGGGCAAAAGAACTGACCCAGAAACTCCTCTCCTTTTCCAACGGGAAAATTATGAACAAAAAGATGGTCTCTCCGGAGGTTGTCCTCGACAGGGCGGTTGATCTGCATAAAGACTCTTCTGAAATTACCTTTTCCCGCCGGTACAGCGATGAATTATGGCTCCTCTACATCGATCTGGAAGTTATGGTGCAGGCTATCAGCGATATCATCAAAAACAGCATAAACCGCATGCCGGAAGGGGGTGATATATCTGTGGAAGGGAGAAATATATTGCTGCATAAAGGTGATGTCCCGACACTGAAAGCAGGACCATATGTTCGTATAGCCGTTTCTGATGACGGCGGAATTATCCCGGAAGAGGAACTTCATATGATCTTCGACCCTTCCTTCAGCAGTACTGAACTGGACCCGGGATTAGGGCTGTCCCTCTCCTACGTGGGGGTTAAAAAGCACAACGGACACATTACCGTGGAATCCGGGGAGAAGACGGGAACGGTATTTGCTGTCTATCTTCCGGGACTGATCTATGAGGAAGGCTCTATCAGCGACTGACCTATTACCCCTGAACCGGCAATACCCGCTGCTGAACTAAAGCGCGGCGGCTACAAGGTCCCCAACTTCGCTGGTGCTGTAACCCATCCTGCCGGCACCTAAATCCTTGATCTTGTTGGCGGTGACTTCCATTATCGCGTTTTCTATTTTAATGGCAGCTTCGGATTCTCCGAGAATATCCATCATCATGGAACCCGCCGCGATTGCCGCGAGGGGATTGATCACATTCTTTCCGGTATACTTAGGTGCTGAACCTCCGATTGGTTCGAACATGCTGATCCCTTCGGGATTGATGTTTCCGCCTGCCGCAATGCCCATGCCTCCCTGGGTGATGGCCCCTAAATCTGTGATAATGTCTCCGAACATATTTCCTGTAACGATAACATCGAACCATTCCGGGTTCTTAACCATCCACATACAGGTAGCGTCAACATGGTAGTAGTCCCGGCGGATTTGGGGATACATCTTCTCTCCCATCTCTTGAAACGCCCGTTCCCAAAGATCGTACACGTAAGTAAGGACATTGGTTTTACCGCACAAGGCTAAAGTATTTCGTTTGTTCCGCTTCCTGGTGTACTCAAAGGCGTATTTAAGGCACCGGTCCACCTGATACCGGGAATAGACCATGCTCTGTACTGCCGCTTCCTGGGGCGTATCCTTCATGGAGAAACCGCCGGTACCCGTATAGATTCCGCCGCTGTTTTCCCTGACCACCACGTAGTCGATTTCTTCCGGTCCCTTGTCTTTTAAAGGGGTATAAACCCCGGGATAGAGTTTGACGGGTCTCAAGTTAATGTACTGGTCAAGTTCGAATCGGAGTTTGAGGAGGATTCCCTTTTCCAAAATGCCTGGTTTTACTTGGGGATGGCCGATCGCGCCGAGATATATGGAATCAAACTGCTTAAGATCATCCACAGCTGACTCGGGAAGCACCTCTCCTGTTTTAAGGTACCGGTCACCGCCGAAATCGAAGGTGGTAAAATCCAGGGTAAAATCGTAGGATTCGGACGCGGCTTTTAGGACCTTTATTCCTTCACGGACAACTTCCGGACCGGTTCCGTCTCCGGGTAGAACGGCAATTTTGTAGTTTTTCATAACAGCTCCTCGAGTCTATTTTTTTGAGGAATTCTCATTTTATACCTTTAGGCAACCGAAATAGGCATGATTTTTAAAAAAAGCCGTAAAATAACCGAATAAAATGAGAATTCCAAGCTATACATTAGTAAAAAGGCAATTTCTAAATTGCAGATTTAGAAATTGCTGTATTTTTTTACCGTTGTCAAACGTAGTACTTTTATATTTCATTTCGCCGGCATGGTCAATCGCCGGCGGGAATACCGCTTCCGCAGGCTTCGGCACTGATGATCTTGACACAATTTTATTACCTGTACACCATGGGAGCCAAGGAGTAAGAATAAAATGGACGTAAAATCACTGAATGAAATTGCACTCTCGGTAAGAACATTATCCGCCGACGGCGTTGAACAGGCTAATTCAGGGCATCCCGGTCTTCCTTTAGGGTGCGCGGAATTAGGAGCCCTTTTGTTCGGAGAAATTATGAACTACTTTCCGGAAGCACCGGACTGGATCAACCGTGACCGGTTTGTCCTCTCCGCGGGACACGGCTCAATGTTTCTCTATTCCCTGCTGTACCTCGCAGGATACGACGTTACCATGGAAGACTTAAAGCACTTCCGGCAGCTGGGGTATAAGACCCCGGGTCATCCGGAGTACGGCCATACCGATGGTGTAGAAACTACCACGGGACCGTTAGGACAGGGCTTTTCAAACGCCGTTGGAATGGCATTAGCGGAAACTCATCTATCCGCGGTTTTTAATACCGATAAGCACAAGATAATAGATCATTACGTTTTTGCCCTGGCCAGCGACGGCTGCATAATGGAAGGCATATCCGGAGAAGCAGCTTCGTTAGCGGGTCATTTAGGATTGGGGAAGCTGATTGTCTTTTACGATTCCAACAAAATAACCATCGAAGGATGCACCGATCTCGCTTTCAGCGAGAATGTTATAAAACGGTTTGAAGCCTACGGCTGGCACACCCAGAAGGGAAGCGGTTACGACCTCGCGGGCATCCTGGACATGGCGGAAGCTGCTAAGGGTGTGACGAATAAACCTTCCCTTATCGAGCTGGAAACGGTGATAGGGAAGGGCGCTCCCAACATGGAAGGCTCCGCCAAAGTACACGGCGCCGCCTTGGGAACTGATGAAATACGGGCGCTCAAGCGGAACTTAGGGGTTGATGAGACAAAGGACTTTTTTGTTCACCCCGGCGCCGTGGAGTTTTTTATCAAGAAGCGTGACGAATTGAAGCGGATTCACAGCCGGTGGACCAGCCAATTCCAGGAATGGGCGGCGGAAAATCCGGAACTTAAGAAAAAGTGGGATTCCTTTTTCTCGTCCGATCCGGATTACGGAAAAATAGAGCTTCCGGAATTCAATATTGGTGATTCCATGGCCACCCGGAAGGCAAGCGGTGCGGTGCTGAATGCTCTGGCGCAGGAAATTCCCAATCTGGTGGGCGGTTCCGCGGATTTGGCCCCTTCCAACAATACCTACATGAAGGAGATGGGAGATTTCTCCCGGGAAGACCGGAAGGGACGCAACCTCCACTTTGGAGTACGGGAGCACGCCATGGGAGCGGTGATCAACGGCATGTGCCTGTACGGGGGATTGCGGCCTTTTTGCGCAACCTTTCTGGTTTTCTCCGATTACATGCGGGCTCCTATACGGCTTGCTTCCATTATGAACATACCGGTGGTATACGTCTTTACTCACGATTCCATTTTCGTCGGAGAGGACGGGCCCACTCATCAGCCGGTGGAACATGTGGCGTCGCTGCGGGCCATTCCGGGGCTTCGGGTGCTTAGACCGGGAGATGCTCAGGAGACGGCGGAAGCCTGGCTTTTGGCCTTGGAGCGGAAGGACGGGCCCACAGCGCTGGCTCTTACCCGGCAGAACCTTCCGGTCTACGAAAAAGCCCAGCCGGACTGGAAGAAGAATATCCGGAAGGGAGCATACATCGTTACAGACACAGAGGGAAAGCCGGACTGTACTGTTGTTGCCACGGGTTCCGAGGTCAGTCTTGCTGTTAAAACGGCTGAACGCCTGAAGGACGAGAAGGGGATGAATGTCCGGGTGGTTTCCATGCTGTCCAAAGAACTCTTTGAGGCTCAGGATGCGGACTTCCGGGATTCGATTGTACCGCCGGAAGGAAAGACCGTTGTAGCGGAGGCGGGCGTGTCTCTGGGATGGGAAGGATTTGCCGGAATACCGGAGCGGCTCTTTACCCTGAACCGGTTCGGCGCGTCGGGACCTGCCAAGGACGTTGCGGAATACCTCGGTATTACCGAAGATATCCTGGTGAAAAAGATTACAGAATAAAACGGCGGTATCTAGAGCAGCCGCGGAAGCACGGAGTTTAATGCCGGCGCTTCCGGAGCCGCCGGGAACGGCCGGCGGCGCGGTGCCGCGGTTAGCTTGTTATAAGGAGGAGTGGAATGAGTAAATCAGGTCTTCTTTTGGGCATAGATTTGGGAAGTTCTTCCATCAAAGTTTCCGTTGTGGATCCGGAAACGGGGAAGCGGGCGGCCCAGGGAACCTCACCTAAAGAGGAACTAGAGATGCTGGCAGCTCAGCCGGGATGGGCCGAACAGGACCCGGAGGTGTGGATTGCCCACATTAAACGGGCGGTAAAGGAAGCGGGAGACGCTCTCGACGGCGGCCTCGATAGTATCGCTGCCGTAGGAATCTCCTACCAGATGCACGGACTCGTACTCATCGATAAGGACGGGAAGGTCATCCGCCCCTCCATCATATGGTGTGACGGCAGGGCCGTGCCCTACGGGGAGAAGGCATTCAAAGATTTAGGGCCGAACCGGTGCCTTAAGAATCTTCTCAATTCTCCGGGTAACTTTACCGCGGCGAAACTTGCCTGGGTAAAGGAAAACGAACCGGATAACTACCGGAGGATACATAAGATGATGCTTCCTGGGGATTATGCCGCATTCCGGTTAACGGGGGAGGCGGTGATGACTCCCTCGGGCCTTTCCGAGGGGATTATGTGGAACTTCCGGGAAGGAAAGCCTGCCGAGTTTCTGCTGGATTACTACGGATTTGACGGAAGCCTTATCCCGGAAATCCATCCCGTGTTTTCGGTACAGGGGGAAATAACCCGTGCAGCTGCTGAGGAGTTCGGCCTTCCCCGGGGAATACCCGTCTCCTACCGGGCGGGGGATCAGCCTAACAACGCTTTTTCCCTGAACGTGCTGGATCCGGGAGAACTGGCAGCAACGGCCGGTACCTCCGGTGTCGTATACGGCATCATAGATAAACCCGCCTATGACGAAAAATCCCGGGTAAACTCATTTGTGCACGTAAATCATTCCGAAGAAAATCCCCGGTACGGAGTTCTCCTCTGCCTTAACGGGACGGGGATTCTGAACCGCTGGCTGAAGATTAACTGCGGCGGAAACGGAGAGACCTACGAAAAGATAAACGAGCTGGCAGCGCGGGTACCCATCGGCGCGGAAGGACTTACCGTGCTTCCCTACGGAAACGGCGCGGAACGCACCCTGGAAAACAGGGATCCCGGTTCCTCCATACACGGACTGAATTTCAATGTTCACAAAAGAGGACACCTCTATCGCGCCGGCCAGGAGGGAATCGTCTATGCCTTGGCCTACGGACTGGAGATTATGCGGGACATGGGACTTTCCATTGATACCGTAAAGGCGGGGTACGGCAACATGTTCTTAAGTCCCGTATTCTGTGAAGCCTTCTCTTCTG
Source organism: uncultured Spirochaetales bacterium (assembly GCA_964618265.1). Classification (GTDB taxonomy): domain Bacteria; phylum Spirochaetota; class Spirochaetia; order CAYLLE01; family CAYLLE01; genus CAYLLE01. The sequence continues at coordinate 207,203 of CAZUAE010000004.1, forward strand.
TTTCCGGATGCAGGGTCCACCTCTTTACGACGGACGGCGCGGAAGGCGCGGCCCGGGGTGCAGGTTTGGGTGCCGGGATCTTCTCTCACCGGGAGGAAGCGTTCCGGGGATTAACGGAACGGGAAGTTATCGAACCTGCCGGAGAAAAGGCCGGGGATTATGAGGCGGCTTATCTGCGGTGGAAATCCATCCTGAACCGTGAAATGGAAGGGACTCTTTAAGGACCCCTTTAGTAATTAATAGTAATCCGGCCGACGGCGTTTTCATTAAAGTACTTGATGTAAAAGGCATCGGCATAGCCGTCAAAGAAATATCCTCCCCAGTATGCTTCGAAATTACGATCGCTCCGCCAGGGCTGCGGATAGTTGAACAGGTACATGGAGCTGTACGATTCCATTCCGGCAATGGTGATATAAGTTGTCCGTTCCTTAGCGAAATCCACTGTCAGACTGAGGGTGCCGGGAGAATCAGCGGCGGCGGAAATAACCGCGGCGGTGTAAACATATGCTCCGGGACCTAACTGCTGATACAGCGACTGCTCCCGGGGATAATACGGATTGTCGGAGAGGAGAAGATAGACCTCCTCCGGAGCCAGACCCCCGGTTTTTCCAGTTATACGGTCATTGTTTACCGTAATTTTCTCCGGCAGCATCCCTGAACTGTCTGCAAAGGAAAGAGCGTCCATTATAAGGCCGCGCCCCAGATTTATCAGCGTGTCGTCGCCGGCGGAGTTCCCGTACCGGAGGAGGACGGAACCGGCTTTTATGGTCTGGTATATATCAATCTCCGTATCGGAATACCGGAGGAATATGTAGTCGCCTACGGGAACGACCTTTTCGAGGATTCTCTGGGAAACCAGGGGAGTAAAATTGGTTAATGCCTGCATGCCGCTGGTTTCGTTCAGATCAAAAGCCAGGTAGTTACTGACCATTCCCAGCGCTGTAACGGTATCCGCTCTGGCAAGGTCGATGCTGTTAGCAAAGCTGACCAGATTATCGTACAGCTGTGAACTGCCGTGATGCAAAACATAGGTGAAAAGATTTGGAATGAGAAAAACTTCAGGATTATTGGTTTCCACCATTCCCGCTATTTTTTCAAGGTCGTTTTCCGTTTCCGACAAAAAGGACCGGTACTTCGGTTCTGTATTTCCCAGAAAGGGAGCGGAGACAAAGGTAACCGCGCCGGGATGTTTGCCGGCAGCGGTTCTCATCTCGTTGAAGGCCCTGCTGTATTCATTCCGCTCGAGGGATTCGGCAAGATACATCGTTAAAATTGATTCTCTGAACTCACGGTTCTCATCGCCGGTGAGCCAGGTACCCGTTCTGCTGTCGTAACGGAAGTCCTTCCATCCGGAATAACCCGCGTCGATATACGAGTTAACCGCTTCCTGATATGTCTCAAAACTTACCGTAATGTCAGTCCTGGAATACCAGTCCGTTACCTTCTGACCGGTTTCCTGCACCGCGCCCTTTCTTACATACTGAATTCTATGAGATTCCAGCGATTCAATGGGTATCACTAGAGCGGCTTCGGTATTGTTCAGTTGCGCATTTGGCGGAAGGTAGAGATTGTAAACTTCCGAATCGTAAGTAACGGTAACGGCTGCGCCGGTATCTTTATATTCAGTTTTCTTCTGAAATTCAAAGGGAAGAACAACCGACTGCATATCCTGAATTCCTTCAGGCAGAATTGGAATAATTTCCATATCGTTTTTTGAGTTTATCACAAACTGAAAGATAATATTTCCCTGAAAAATCAATTCGAAGCCGTTATCTAAACTGTTGTAATCAACGAGTTTAGCTACATATACCTGATCATCCTCTCCGGTAAAACGGAGGGGAGAGCTGTTGTCAAAACTAAAACTGATTCCCCGGCGCTCCACTGATATTTCGGAAATCTGTTTCTCCGCTTCCTGCTGTACTGTTTCAAAGCTGCCGCTTAGGGAGATACCCTCGTGAGCTTCACTAAAAAACTCGCCCCCGGAAAACTGCAGGAAGAGGAGAAGTAAAATAATTCCTAAGTAAATAATCGGAATCAGGAAATAAACTTTATTAATACGCATATTCATTTTCAGGTATTTTAACAAGGTCGGGCTAAATATGCAATAATGACTGTAACTCTGCCTAGAAATACCTGCCAATCACCCGCCCGGCGGTTTCTGCCCATTCCGTGAGATTCCGGGGGTTCCGGGCAACGGTACTGATATCTTTAAGCACGAATTCACAGGTTGTGCCGTGGCGCTTACAGGCATCGAGATATCGTTTCAGCTCTTCTTCCACCGGTCTAGGATCAAACACAGGAGCGTTGACAAAAGCGGGATTCGGTTTACCCGCCAGCACGTAATCGCCGCCGATTTCCGCCGCGGCACGTTCCGGATCGGCCCAAGGGGTGATGGAGATTTTCCGGAGATTCTCGAACCGCTTTCTGAGCAGGGGGATTTTCCGGTCCAATGGCTCGCAGCATCCGTAGTATACCAGCCCGAAATCCCGGAACAGTCCGCTGTTGTAGACGAGATCAAATTCGTCGTGCATCTCCGGAGATACTGCCGAAAATATCTGGGCATGACACCGTCCCCACACATCTTTTTTCCGGACTTTGCCGGCAAAATCAGGAGCGGGAAGATCATCCGTTGCCGCCGGGGTGCAGTGGAGCAGCAGGGGCTCCGGGTCAAGCAGGTCCAGTTTTTCGTACTGATCAACAAGGGATTCGCAGATCCGGGCAAACTTCTCCGCGGTCTTCTTCATAAAATCAGGCCGGAGGGAGAGATCCATCAGCAGGTTATCAACCCCCCGAAAGGTGGATATCTGGTCCCAGATGCTGTAGTACACCTGGATACCGGCTATTTTAACCGGAAGAAGTCCCTGAAAGATCTCTTCCGCGGTCTCCATATCCCGTTCCGTCCCCTCCCGGTCGTAAGAGATTTGAGGAATCCGGATTTTTTCCAAGTCCTCCTCGTTCTTTAACTGATCGGTGTATTCATGGGATACGATATCAGTTCCGGTTGTTCCGGATAGCCGGTTCTCTTTTATGCCGATACCCAGTCCGGTAGATTTGATTTTTTTTTGCACTTGGAAATACGGCGGAATAACCATATCAACCTGAAAGTTGTCCCACTGATATAGGGACCGGCGCAGAAACCGTTCAATCCCGCGGCACACCGGATCGGAACACCGGAGGCGGAGATCTGCCGCATCAAGCTCACCCCACGGCACCTCGTCGATCAGCACCACCGGCCTAACCACCTCCAGTGATACTGTCTTTTTATACCGGTCAAGCCGTTCCTTCTGGATATCCAG
>CAZUAE010000005.1:0-119509 GCA_964618265.1 uncultured Spirochaetales bacterium
TATTAACCGGTTTTTTTTTCTGTCTGCTTCAAAAGTTTCTTAGAAAAAGAATTTTGGCATTAGTAAGAAAAAAAAACTGCTCATTTAGAGCAGCCTTGTTTATGATGATCGAAACTCACCATCCATCTACCATATCGTCTGGGTCCCTTGCTTCTTCAGCAAAAAGATCCGTTGTAGCTCTTAGATCGTCAAAATATATATAATAAGAACCGTATGTTTCAAGCAGGGCGCAATCAACACGGAATCCGATTATCTGAAGCCCCATTTTGTGCTGATAATGATAATCCTGCTGCACCACAGTGGGAGGAATTGCGACTGTCATTTTCTTCCATCCGGTAAAATTTAGTTCCCCCATATTTAATTCTGTATAGTTTCCAAAATGATCACTAAGAAGGAGAACAAGATTATGTGGTGTGTTACGACCCACAACCCAAACAGATACTGTTTTGACAATTCCAGGTACTGCTAACGGCTTGACGGGCTCAACAGAAAAAGACGCTTTTGACCTTCTATAAAATTCTGTTTTAGCACCCAGCACATAAATATCACGTTCAGCTATTCCAAGCGATTGTTCTTCAGGGATTGGCTCCTTAGCGGCAGGAGTGCCTTCAAAACGGCGCATGCTTATAAGTCCATCGTCCTGAGAGATATGTACACGCCAAAACCCTTGATCTTCAAACTTAGATACTGACAACTCCTGTAGTTTTTGTTGTGCAGTATCGGTTCCGAGAGCCTCAGGATCCGGATCACCTACCCCCGTTATTTGCTGGGAAAATCCAATAGCTGTAATCACCAACAGAACTGGTATAAATATTAGCTTTTTCATCATATTCTCTCCTTATAGCTCTACTGAGTACCGCCGCTTTGGGCATTTGCCCAGAGTTGGTCCACATATTCCGGATCAGCTAAATCATCACCGTCGAAAAGATCTTCAAATACATCGGTGAATATTTTAAGCTGATCAAAATAGATATAAAAATCATCAACCCTTTCCGTCGGATGGGTCCAAACTACGAGTTTAACTAAATTTAAGCCTCGAAATAATGGTGCGTGGGTTACAGACTGTGGAATATAAGTAGGAATCGATGACCGGAGATTTTTCCAACCAAGATAGTCGATATCGCCCATCTTAATCACATGTACAATTCCGCGATGATCTCTGATATGTGCTTCCACATAATAAGCCAGGTTCGCACCCCAGACCCATAAATCCAGGGATGCGACTCTTCCCGGCAGCGCAACTTCCCGGGGGATGGGTTTACCTTCCTCGTCATTTTCCTGTTCTACCGGAATAAGTTCCACATAGTTATATCCTTTACGATTAAATTTTCCGTGAACGCCGAAGGAAAGAAGTGTTTCATTTCCCTCTTGGTTCCGCCGGTACAGAGCATCCGGCCACTCTTCAAAGTAACCAAACTGCGGATAAACTATCCTTCCCTCGTCTGTTTCAACAACCGTTGCAAACTTACTGCCTTGGGCAATCCATCTACTCTCCTCCGGATTGTCAAAGGATTCGACAACTACCGATTGATAACTTGTGGTTGTTTCATCGGCGATAACAGAAACCGCTGCAAGGAAAAGCAGAATAAATAAAAACGTTATGCAGGGACCGCCTCGTTTCATATGGAACTCCTTTATTTTCATTTCATTCAAGGAAACTGCATTAGTAGCAGAACCTATATATAAAATACATTAAAATATCAAATAAATTAATTTGTGTAATACAAGCTATATTAAATATACATCCTTTTAATTCACATTTTGAATTATATTTCCCCAAAATCTCTTTGTCAAACCTTTTTCTTTGAATGAAATAATTCCTATATTAATGACTCTCATCATGTATCAAACCTAATCCGCCATTATTATTTTCTACATATTAATATAAAAAGTTTAATCTTTTTTCTTAAGGAATTCTCACTTTCTTTCATTTATTCCATCAGGCAATAGAAAGCAGTACTAATTTCCTATAATTAGCCATGAAATAATCGAATGAAATGAGCATTCCTCCAATTATATTTAGAAAGAATGCAATTCTAAATTGCAGATTTAGAATTACTGTTTTTTCTTTTCAGAAAGAGGAAATCCGTCACCATCAACCACAGCAGCTGGAACTACAATCCGTTTCGGTTTTACCCCTGTTTTTCTGATCATTAGCACACCCTCAATACCGGAATATGGATTTTCTTCGATAGAAGCGATGATTCTTTCGGAATAATAGTCAACGGAATTATAGTTCTCCATTAATATTTTTACATCTTCTTCAGCTAACACCGTTTCTAAACAATAACTATTCAGATCAAGACAGGCAAAGAGAAAGATCCGTATTCCGTTGGAAAGATCCTCCTTTATCTGTCTTAAAAGAAGATTTTTTTCAGGTATACCTGAATAATCGTGAAGACTGACATCTCCCGCTCCTTCCAAAAAGGCATTGAGTTCCTGCTTTCTCATGGATGAATCAGCTATAAAATAGACACCAATCTGTGAAGACATCACTTCCCCTTCCAAATTATCAAGATATTTTCGGCCATAGACCCCGGCAGTACGGAAGGCTTCTCTTCGGTCAGTTATAACATATACAATATTATCCTCCGGGGAATTAAAATCTGCGCCGATTACAGCAAATAATGTCTCCGGATAAGAATCACTTATTTCCGGAATGCCTTTTCCGGGAAAAGCACCGAGAAAAACCACTGTAAAAGGATTCTCTTCGAGAAACTCTTGAATTTGAACAACAAATGATGACCCTGCTTCTAAAGGAACAACTTCTATGTGGGTATCATGTTCCTGATTAATATTACGAATACTTGTATGAATATCTGATCCAGACTCCATTACTTTTGATAAAAAAGGATCTACAAAAAACACCGAATTAGGTTCTGAGCATCCGAATAGAATAAGTAATAGAAATACTGCTGATAGGTAATACTTTTTCATCAATATAGACCCTAATTAAACTGTTTCAATAGGTCAAGTTCAGCTATTCTAAATTTGCAATTTAGAATAGCCTTTTTACCTATGTAAAGCCTGGAATTCTCATTTTATTCAACTATTTTACGGCTTTTCGGGAGAATCATGCCTCCTTCTGCTGCCTAAAGGTATAAAATGAGAATTCCTCAGTCAAGTTACTTTTTCTATTCTAAAGTAAAGTGGTATATTAAGATAAATACTATTTTACAGCCATTGACACCCCCTACATTGAAACATACAATTATCAGCAACCGGTGATACGGCCGGGAAAGTATCAACAGGGAGTATAGATAAAATGATAAATTACAAAGATCTCGGATTGTCCAACACTAAAGATATGTTTAAAAATGCCATGAAAGGGGGATATGCAGTCCCGGCATATAACTTTAACAATTTAGAGCAGCTCCAAGCCATAATAAACGGCTGTATAGAAAGTAAATCACCCGTCATTCTTCAGGTATCAAAAGGAGCCAGAAAGTATGCGGATCAAACTCTTCTTCGTTATCTGGCACAAGGTGCAATGGAACTGGTAAAAGCCGCCGATTCCAATATTCCCGTTGCACTTCATCTTGACCACGGAGATAGCTACGATTTGTGTGTGTCCTGTATTGAGACAGGATTTAGTTCTGTCATGATCGACGGCTCTAGTCATTCCTTTGAAGATAATGTTGCCCTCACAAAAAAAGTTGTCGATTATGCTCACGAACGGGATGTTACAGTTGAGGGAGAGCTGGGAGTTCTTGCAGGAATTGAAGATGAAGTATCCCATGATGTTTCTCACTACACCGATCCGGAAACTGTAGAAGATTTTGTAAAGCGTACCGGTGTTGATAGTTTAGCAATCTCTATAGGAACATCTCACGGTGCTTATAAGTTCAAGCTAAAGGACGGAGAAGAAGCTCCTCCCCTAAGGTTTGACATTTTAGAAGAGATAGAAAGAAGAATCCCCGGTTTTGTAATCGTCCTCCATGGAGCATCCTCCGTTCTTCCCGAGTATGTCGATATCATCAATAAAAACGGCGGAAGCCTGGAAGGCGCAGTTGGTGTTTCGGAAGATCAACTCCGAAGAGCAGCAAAATCTTCAGTATGCAAAATCAATATAGATTCCGATGGAAGGCTTGTTGTAACAGCAATGGTAAGAAAAACCCTTCATCAAAAACCGGAGGAATTCGATCCTAGAAAGTACCTTGGTCCTGCCCGGGATGAATTAAAAAAAATGATTATCCGCAAAAACAAAGAGGTTCTGGGAAGCGCAGACCGGTATTAGACTTAATAAAATGAAAATTTAATGCCCCCTTAAAGATTTTTATTTTAAGGGGGTTAAGATATGAATCTCCGGCTTAGAAAAAACACTCCCATAAAAGTAGCTGCAGTGAAAATTAGAAACAGCAGAAAAGAAATTGCATGGAAATTTATTTCCCATAAAAAGGGAACAAGGGAATATAGAAAAATCTGTGTAATTCCTAAAGCTGCATAAAAAAATTTCTTATATCCAAAAGCAGAAAGCCCTCCTATTGCATATAGTGACATTCCGAGAATAATGCCTATCCTCAAAGTCGGTAAATAAAACAGAATGTAGGCATCATACACACTTCTTAAAAAAAGGATGTCCGTTACAGCTATAAGAGTATAAAACCCGCATAGGAATGAGATGATTCCCAATGCTTGTACCGCAACCGGTTCTTCCAGTATTTTACGATCCAATAAATAGAAGAATAATCCTGCTAAGATAAGGGGAAATAAAAAATTCTCAAAACAAATCTCCAGATAGAGAGTGCCTGAATCATAACTGACATCTATAATTCCCTTGATTAAAAACAGTATTAAATAACTTGGAAAAAAAGCGAGGATACCTTTACCATAAGATAAAAGTATCCTGTTCAAATACACATACCGCGCATAATTCATAGTCATAAAAATGAGTAATCCTGGGACAGCCAGGAGCAGATAAAATATCATGACTGGGTTACCTCAATTAATTAAGCAAAATATCATGCATATACGGTTTATTCAATGGGACATAACTAAATCACAGCCATTCTAAATCTGCAATTTAGAATGGCCTTCTTCCTAAGATAAAAGGGAAAATTCTCATTTTATTCGATTGGTTTACGGCTTTTCCTGAGAATCATGCCTCTTTCTGTTGCCTAAAGGTATAAAATGAAAATTCCACACTAAATCAAATAGATCATATAGTGAAACTAATGAACAAAGCCCCGGTGATTCCAATTGATTTAATTATCATTATTATAATAATATATATTTCTAGATGTGTATGGAATAGCGGGAATTTGCTGGAAACTAATCCAATTGATTGTCGAAACTATTTATTTAGAGCAAACTGTTCATCAAGATTTTATGATTGATAATGACAATTATTTTTTTATCAACAGCATCGGTATTGTTTCTCATAACGACTGCACCTTTGAGGAGGGTATCACCTTAGAGAGCGGTAAAAAACTTGCCCCGCTGAAAATTCGGTATGAAACCTATGGCGTTTTAAATTCAAAGCGGGATAATGCTATTTTGATCCTTCATGCCTTTTCTGGAGATGCTCATGCCGCCGGGTATACTACGAAATCGGATAAGTATCCCGGATGGTGGGACATGATGATCGGCCCTAACAAAGCATTTGATACTAACCGTTATTACGTTATTTGCTCCAATGTAATCGGGGGATGTTCGGGTTCTTCGGGCCCAGCAACCATTAATCCCGCGACGGGGAAACCGTATGGAATTACCTTTCCGGTGATTACTATAAAAGACATGGTTAAGGCTCAGGAGCTTCTTTTGGATTACTTGGGCATTGATAAATTACTTGCTGTTTCCGGGGGATCAATGGGCGGAATGCAGGCACTCAAATGGGCGGCCATTTCCCCCGAACGAGTGACTTCCGCTATGATAATGGCTTCAACTCCACGGTTATCACCGCAGGGAATTGCATTTAATGCAGTGGGAAGAAATGCCATCACCTCAGATCCCGACTGGATGGAGGGGCAATACTATGAATTCCAGCGAATACCGAGAAAAGGACTTAGTATCGCTCGAATGATTGGTCATATCACCTATTTATCTGATGAATCTATGGGAATGAAATTCGGAAGAAAACTTCGGAACAGAGATACCTACGGGTATGATTTTGAAGATCTTTTTCAAGTGGAAAGTTATCTTCAGTATCAGGGAGAAAAATTTGTTAAAAAATTTGATGCTAATTCGTACATATACTTGACGAAAGCCATGGATTACTTTTCTTTGGGAGAATCCTCCAAAGACTTTACATTGGCGTTTTTTAGATCACCCGTAAGATTTCTTTTTGTGACCTACTCTTCCGACTGGCTTTATCCAACGAATCAAACAAAAGAATTTGTTTACGCCTTGATGGATGGAGGAGTGGATGTTTCTTTTATTGAAATTGAAAGTCCTTTTGGGCATGACTCATTTCTATTGGAATCCCAAAAGCAAACTCAACTGATAAAAGCATTTCTGGAGTCATTATGAGTGTTTTAGAAACGAAGGCTCATTTCACTCGCTGGATAGTACCAAGCATTCCAAAAGGTTCCCGGGTACTGGATTTAGGTTGTGGAGACGGTTCACTTCTCTTTCTTCTAAAGAAATATCGGAATATTACAGGTTATGGAATAGATATTGATCCGAACATGATACTGGAATGTATAAAAAAGCGAATCTCAATTGTACAGGGTGATATTGACAAGGGATTGCTCGAATACCCCTCAGGAAGTTACGATTTTGTGATCTTAAGCAGGACCCTTCAAGCCTGCAAAAATCCTAAAATGGTACTCCGGGAGATGGTAAGGGTCGGCAAACACGGTATAGTACTCTTTAATAATCTAGGCTACTTACCTGTTCGAATGCAAGTATTTGGCACCGGAACAATTCCTTTTTCAAACGGGAATCTACGGCATTGTTCCTGCCGAAGTTTTAAAGATTTATGCAGAGCTGTTAAAATACAGATCGTTTCCGAAATCAGTTTCTTGGGAAGAAAAAAGATACCCAACTTTCTTTCAAACATACTGGGAGATGAAGCCGGATACATCGTACGGGCAAATAATGCAGGGAATAGACACAAATAAGCATTTTCGATATAGTATGCTCACTTCAGCATCATTTGACGCGGTTCCGTTGGAATGGTACATTAGTACTTGAAGTATAATTTTATTAATACAGATTATCTGTAAAGGAAGGGATAACAAATTACTTATGAGAAAAAGGTTTAGCAAAGGTGGAAGATCTACCGGGAAACCTCCGGTAAAGGAAGGTCCAAGAATCAATGAAACGATTCGGGTTCGTGAAGTTCGTCTTATAGATGAAGAAGGCAATCAGCTGGGAATAGTACCCACCCCGGAAGCCAGAAAACGCGCCGAAGAAGTCGGTCTCGATTTGGTAGAAGTAGCTCCCCAAGCAAAACCTCCTGTATGCAAACTACTGGATTATGGGAAGTATAAATTCGAACAGGAAAAAAAGAATAGAGAATCCAAGAAAAAGCAGAAGCTCGTAAAAATGAAAGAAATCAGAATGCAGCCTAAAATCGAAGAGCATGATCTTCAATTTAAGACAAAACATATTCGGGAATTTCTTGATGAAGGCAATAAGGTAAAGGTGACAATCAGATTTCGCGGTAGAGAAATGGCGCATACCGAATTAGGACGGGACGTGTTAGAAAAAGTCCAGGAAAAACTGGAAAACGGATACAATCTGGATAAGCCTCCCCATATGGAAGGTAGATTTATGTCTATGATTGTTAGCCCAAAATCGAAAAAATAAATTAATACGCCTTAGAACAGGTTTTTAAGGTGTTCTTATTGATAGATCCCAGGAATCAAAAAAACGGAGGAAGGATATAAAATGCCCAAGCAGAAAACAAGAAAAAGCGCGGCCAAGCGGTTTAAAGTTACCGGTAGCGGTAAAATAAAATATCGAAAACAGGGATTACGCCATATTCTTACTAAAAAAAGTAAGAAAAGGAAAAGACATCTGCGGAAAGAAGCGGTATTAGATAGAGTTGAATACGACCGGGTAAAAAAGCTTCTTCCCTATGGTTAGGCTTATCCATGAATTATCGCACACATTAAATTATCAATATCATGAATAATTTGTTACAGGAAACAAATATTAAAGGAGTAACGAGTCATGCCAAGAGCGGTAGACGGAACTAAGAGAAAGAACAAACGAAAAAAAATACTCAGAGAAGCAAAGGGATACTGGGGCCGGAGAAGCAAATTATACCGTACGGCAAAAGATGCTGTAACAAAGTCTCAGACGTACGCATACCGGGATCGCAAAAACAAGAAAAGAGACTTCCGTTCACTATGGATAGCCAGGATATCTGCAGCATCCCGCAATAACGATATTTCCTATTCCCGTTTTATGCATGGTTTAAATTTAGCCGGCATAACGATAAATAGGAAAGCATTATCTAACCTTGCTATAGAGGATTCTCAAGCCTTTACGAAACTGGTGGACCGGGCAAAATCTGCATTGGAATCTTAAGATATGGTATCGATCGATCAAATAAAGCTATTGGAAACTAAAGTTCGTAGTGCCGTTGATAAGATCGTGAGATTGAACGAGGAAAACGATTCTCTTCGTAACGCCCTTGCGAAATATGAAAACCGGATACAGGAATTAGAAAAATTTATAGCTGAGTTTAAGGACAGCCAAACGGAAATTGAAAAGGGAATTATCAATGCCCTTAATCAGCTGGACTCTCTGGAAGACAAATCATATGACGCTTCTGAGAAAGCAGAATCCGAAACGGCTACATCTTATTCAGAGGACAATACCCCGGAGGAACCGATAACAATCCATCCTAAAGAGGTAACTCCGGAGGCTCAGGCGTATACCGGGAATGAATTGTTGTCCAACGAAGAAATTAAAGAAGAAGAAGAAGAAGAAGAAAAAGACGAATCCAAAAAAACAGAAGAAAAAAAAGAAGACACTGAAGATTCTTCTGAACTGGATATCTTTTAAATTAATACCGGTGGTACGTAATGCAGCAGGTAAATGTCTTAGGTGTTAAATTTTCTGTACAAACCGATGAATCGCCAGAGCGGTTTGATAAATTAGTGGAATATTATTCAAACCACGCAGAGGATTTAAAGTCAAGGATCGGAACCACCGATCCCATAAAGACAGCAATTATTGCTGGCATAATCATTACCGATGAGTTGTTTAAATGCCGCGAAAACATAGGGCCGCACTCCCCGTCTTCCACGGAGGGTGAAGAACTATCAACTCTTACCGATGGGATGATAAAAAGAATCGATGAAGTATTGGATCTATGATATCCTAATCAATACAGCTTAGCACGTCTTCCCTGTCAAAATTTTCATAGTTGCATCCTTCAACCTGCACGATACAAGAAGCAAGTCTATTTCCCATTTTCCCGCATATGGCTGCATCCTTCCCCTTAAGCAGGGCATATAAAAATCCGGCCGCAAACGAATCACCTGCTCCGGTTGTATCCTTTGGCCTTACTTTTTCTCCCGGAACATTAATTATACCGTTTTGATAAATTTTACATCCCTTTTCTCCAATTTTCATAACCACAATGGATGCCATGTGCGAAGCTGCATGTAAAACATCATCGTCTGATCCGGTATTAAGGGTCAGCGCCCTGAGTTCCTCCCGGTTAGCAAACAGGACATGTATTTTACCGGAAATCCAATCCAGTATTTTTTTTCGATATCGCTCAACTACAAATGGGTCTGCTATATCAAATGAAACGGGTATCTCATTTTTCATAGCCATCTCAACCGCTTTTTTAGCGGTTTCTTCCTGGTTGGGAGTATCCCACATATACCCAGTTATATGGAGATAGCAGCAGGATTCAATCGCTTCAACTGATAAATCCTGAGGATTTAATTCCCGGCACGCACCGAGATACGTGAACATAGTGCGTTCGTAATCGGGGGTAACCAGAATACAGGAAACACCTGAAGGAAGTGATTTCTCTACCATATTTGATTGAACCCCAAGTTCTTCCAACTTAGCAGCGAATTCGTCCCCGACGGTATCACCGCCGATTCCGCCGGTAAAAATCGGGCGCTCTTTTTTCTTGGCAGAATTATCCAGCCATGCAATTCCGCGAAGAGTATTTGCTGAACTTCCTCCGGCTGATCTATAACACCCTTCCAAAATATCACTTATTTTGGAATAAATTGGCTGATCCACTAAATTCATGCTTCCCGGTACAGCATCCATCTTTTTAAATCTGTCAAACCCTACACGGCAGATAACATCCATAAGCGGATTACCGATTCCATATATTAGTCCCATGCTAAAAAATACCCCTTTCTAAATTCCATTGATGTTTACAGTAGTTTTTATTATTTCACACGATACTTCGATTCCAAGAAAGTTTCCAGCATTATAATTTATTTTAGGAATAAAATAAGAATTCCTCTACTTAAAGGAGGAAATATTGACAGGCCTTTCTAATGTATCTATATTCTACATACAAGATATGGCGTTGACTACCACCCAACAAATAACCAGCTACTACAACAAGCATATGTCCACTGAAGTAACTTTTACAAAGGATGTTATCCGGGCACTGAAACTCATTCCGAAACAGATATCATTAAAGTGTCTCGGTTATCAATGGCCATGTATTATTTATTCATCCTCCATGACTGGGGCAAAAACCATTGTAAATGCCGGAGATAATTTTCAACAAACTATAAATCAGGCAAAAAACATGGTTTCGTTACGTTTTAGTTATGCGATGAGTGAAAAAGCAGACCCCATATCTTTTTTCATTACCGCTAAAGTTGCCGGAGTGCGGCCCTATAGTCAGGAGAAGAGTGAATTAAGTTTCGTTGCACTCTCCTATACACAGCGCCCTCCGGATGATTTAATAAAAATGCTGGGGGAACTCCTGGAGGCCAATAACGCTTATCAGAAACGAAAAGAAGAACGCATTATTATTACTCCCGATGTTATAAGAAAAACCGGAATAAAGGCTAAAGACATTACAGTGGATGTTCAGGGTGTACCGAGAAAGGGTATTCTTAGGGATGTTTCCTTTTCAGGAGCAAAAATTCTGCTTATAGGGGTAGCAAAATTCCTTCAAAACAAGCCGGTATCTATCCGCTTAGAAGGAAACGAACCTGAGGAAATCATGAACATCGAGGGAACCATTGTGAGAACAGAAGAAGTAGAAGGAAGAAAGGATATCGCAGCTTTAGCAATTAAATTTAATGAGGAGAAAATACCTGTCTCTTATAAGATACGTCTAAATAACTATTTAAAACAGGTAAAACAGAAGAAAACTGATTATGAGTGATAAATCACCTATAGAGAACATTATCTACATTTCCCTTCCGGAAGATATGGAGAGGGAAATCGGAAATTTCACTATCGATCCGTCAAAATTAATTCCCGTGGAACTTCCGCCCGGAGGGAAAAGCAGCCTTCAGATAGAAAATCTTTCCTGGGAAATGATAATATCTGGAATGCTAAAAATACTAGCTCATCAGCCGGCGCATGAAGACGCTGATTATTACCGGAACTTTATTTTAGCTGCCAAGCCGAACATTGTTACAGAACTGTCGGAAACAGCAATACTTAAAGCTAGGAACAAAGATTATCCTCTGGCGGAGGAAATATTTCTCGCTCTCCGCGGTCTACTTCCAGATAATCCCGCCATGTTGGTGAACCTTTCACTGCTCTATGAACAGTGGGCTGATGCTTACCGTGAACAGGGTAATGAAATCGAAAAATCAAAACATGAAGAAAGAGCATTCCAAACCTACAAACTGCTTTTTGCCGGAGAGAAAATTCCGCCGGATGCTCATCTCAATGCAGCTTTTTTTCTTATGAAACTGCAGAACTACGGACGTGCACTTCATCATCTCAAGGAATATCTTATTGTCGGAGAGGATGAAGAGAAGCGGAAAACCGCCGAGAATTACATAAGGGAAATCGAAAATCAATCTCTTATGGATACCCTTTTTAAAGAAGCGTATGATTTTATAAAACTCGGAAAAGAAGAAGAGGGTATAGAAAAGATCGTGAAATTTCTTGATCAGTACCCTGAGGTATGGAATGGCTGGTTCATCTTAGGATGGGGAAAACGAAGAAAGGGCGAGTATGCCGAAGCGGAGCAGGCTTTTGTTAAAGCTTTGGAACTCGGCCCGGCTCAAACCGATACTCTTAATGAATTAGCTATCTGTAGAATGGAACTCGGTAAATATAACGAAAGCAGAAAGAATCTGGAAACTGCCTTAGCGATTGAGCCTGAAAATACAAAAATCATTTCCAACCTGGCAATTCTTTCTCTCAAAGAAGATAAAAAAGAGGAAGCTTTAGGATTCTTCAATACGGTCCTGGAAATTGATCCTGAAGATAAAATCGCACAGAAGTACCGTGATATTCTCTCTTAGCATCAATTATAAATCTGCACTTTGGAATTGTCTTCTTCCTAAGATAAAAATGAGAATTCCAAGCATGACATGAGTAAAAAGGCAATTCTAAATTGGAAATTCAGAATTGCTCTCTCTTAAACAGCTTCTTTTAAATGTACATCTTAAAACTGTCCGCCGCTGCTCCGTTATCAGTCTTGATTTCTGTAAATACTTGTGGTTCCTTAAAAAAAAATAATTTTTTTCAATAATTTGTTAAAGCTATAGGATTCCAATGCCGAATAAAAGAATGGGACAAGTGTTGTTTTCCCGGGAAAGCTGCTTGACCTTACCCGCCCTTAATCTCATTATCGGTGCGGAAAATTTATACTTTAGTGAAAGGAGGTATAAAAATTAGTTGCTAAACCGAGCAAGGAAGTTCGGTAAAAAAACCCCGGATGGGGTAAAAAATTTCATGGAGGAAAAAAATGATAATTAATCACAACATGAGCGCAATGTTTGCGCAGCGTCAGGTCAAAGTCACAAACAATGAGTTGACAAAGGACATGGAGAAGCTTTCATCAGGCATGCGCATAAACAGAGCCGGTGATGATGCCTCCGGTCTAGCAGTATCGGAAAAAATGCGGGCTCAAATCCGCGGACTGAATCAGGCGTCCAGAAATGCCTCTAACGGTATTTCCTTTATTCAAACTACAGAAGGATACTTGCAGGAATCCCAAGATATCGTACAGAGAATTCGGGAACTATCTGTACAAGCTTCTAACGGTATTTATACAGCCGAAGATAGAATGCAGATCCAGGTTGAGGTTTCCCAATTAGTAGATGAAATAGACCGGATTGCTTCCCACGCACAGTTTAATGGCATGAACATGCTTACCGGACGGTTTGCACAGGACACCGGACAAAACGTTGTCACAGCATCTATGTATTTCCACATTGGAGCAAATATGGATCAGCGGGAACGTGTCTACATTGGAACAATGACTGCCGCTGCATTAGGTGTTAAGAATCCTGGTAATCAGGAAATAGTATCCCTGTCTACTCCTGACGGAGCAAATAGAACCATAGGGGTCGTGGATACAGCCCTTCGTTCCCTAAACAAACAGCGTGCTGATCTGGGAGCATATCAGAACCGGCTTGAATACGCAGTGAAAGGTCTGGATATCGGTGCAGAGAACCTGCAGGCTTCTGAATCAAGAATTCGGGATGCAGATATGGCCAGACAGATGGTTGATTTTACCAAAAACCAGATTCTACTGCAGTCGGGTATGGCAATGCTCGCTCAAGCGAATGTAAAAAACCAGGCGGTATTGCAACTCCTTGGATAGAGTATTAATATTATAATTATATAGTCAGGTACGGTTCTTAAAATGAACCGTACCTCTATTTACTGTTCTTTGATAAATACCCTCTCCGGTCAGCTTTACTTGATTATCGGAACACTGCAAATACTGGGATTAAATGAAAATTATCATTCCTTGGGAACGTGGAACGGGCCGGTTAAGCGCGATTTAATCCGGCTTCCCTGCGAATGAGAAAATAAGGCAAGGATTGCCTGTTATAAGTATCAAGGAGGGTTATATGATAATAAATCACAACATGAGCGCTGCATTTGCCAGCAGAACCTTGACTTTCCGTAACACGGAAATCAATGAAAACATCGAAAAGCTTTCCTCTGGAATGAGGATAAACAAAGCTGGTGATGATGCTTCTGGATTAGCGGTTTCCGAAAAACTTCGAAGCCAAATACGCGGGTTGAACCAAGCGGAACGTAATGTACAAAACGCTGTTTCCTTCATTCAGACAACAGAAGGATATCTGCAGGAAACTCAGGATATTCTTCACCGAGTAAGGGAGTTATCCGTTCAATCCGCCAACGGTATATACACCGCAGAAGACCGCATGCAGATCCAGGTTGAGGTATCCCAATTAGTGGACGAGGTAAACCGAATTGCATCACATGCCCAATTTAACGGTATGAACATGATGACCGGAGCTTTCGCCAGGGATTCAGCAATCGATAGAGTAATGCAGTTCCAGGTAGGCGCGAATATGGATCAGAATGAACGGGTATACATTGGGACCATGACCGCCCAATCCCTTGGACTTACGGGAGCTCAAGGCGAAGAGGGAGCCGTTACGATATCCACTCCTGCCGAAGCTAACAGAACCATTGGGGTTGTGGACACAGCATTGAAAGCTGTTTCTCGTCAGCGTGCTGATTTGGGAGCCTATCAGAACAGATTCGAAATGGCACGGAAAGGTATTGCCATCGCTGCAGAAAACCTTCAGGCATCGGAATCTCAGATACGGGATGTGAATATGGCAAGGGAAATGGTGGATTTTGTTAAAAACCAGATCCTTATGCAGTCAAATACTGCAATGCTGGCCCAAGCAAATCTTAAAACACAATCAGTACTACAGCTTCTAGGGTAAGGTCATAAGGTAAATCAAGATACCGTTCCACAAAAGTGCTTGAAACACTTATTTAAAAAAATCATAAAGAGATCTCTGGACGTCATCTCTTTATGGCAATTTGGGAGGAGGATATCGCGCTATCCTCCTTTCCTTCTTACACGGAGGTAAGACTATGTCCATGGAAATAAGAGGGGTTTCTAACCGTACCGATCAACCGGATGTGTCTCGGGATACGGCGAAACAGATACCCCAGGCTAAAGTAACTTCTAATGCAGCTCAAAAAGAGAGATTGAGTCATATAGGATCTCTTAACACTAATGAGCTTGAATCGGTATTGAAAGACCTGGAAGAAGTTTCAGTGGCTTTCAATAAGCGGCTCAAGTTTACTCTCAATAAAGAGCTAGGTCAGGTGATAGTTAAAGTAATTGACGGAAATACCGATAAAGTAGTAAAGGAGCTTCCCCCCGAAGCTCTGCAACGCCTTTACATTCGCATCCGTGAAGCTATTGGGCTGTTGATAGACGAAAAGATTTAGATTATATTTTTACTGGGAGGCGGATAAAATCCTCCATGTCGGACATTACCATCCCGGGAGTTACCAGCCGTTATAACACGGACAAAATGATAAACGATCTCATAGAAGTAGAGCGGGTTCCTCTAAAACGGATGGAGCAGGAAGTCGCTGACTACAAAGAGCAAAAGAAAGTTTGGCAAGAGCTGAACTCCTCTATCGCTCAATTCCGTGATATGGCGAGTACATTATACGGTTTTCAGAATCCCTTTAGCGAAAGAGTAGCAGTCTCCAGCAATGAATCGGTCCTTACTGCAACAGCAGACAGGGATGCTCCTGAAACAGCCACCTCCATTATTGTAAAAAATACAGCTAAAAGTGATCGTTTTCTCTCCGAATCTCTCCCTTCAGACTATAAAATTGATGCGGGCTCATATGTTTTTGAAGTTGGGGACAACCAGGTTAAATTTTCATTTCGGGGAGGATCTCTGGAAGCCTTTGCTGAAGAGGTGAATAAATACGGAGATGATATAGTTAAAGCATCGGTAATTAGGGACACCCCTAAGAGTGAAGTATTGCTTATTGAATCTTTACAGACCGGTCAAAAAAACAGGTTATCCTTTCTTGAAGACGCTGCCGAATTAGGAAAACAAATTGGCATAATCAAACCTGCTGCAGCCGGCACTAAAGAGATATCCCTCGAGACTCCTCATGATTATAGGCCTATAACATCTCCCGATGCATCTGTTTTGCGGGAGGGAATCCTTACCGTGCCCGGCGGGAATTCAGTATCAATCCCTGTTGATCTTCCCTTTCCCCTGACGGAAGACATGGTATTAGAGATGGATGTTAAATTAGAATATATCCCGGAAAAGGAGTGGTCCCCCCCTCCCCCTCCGCCGGGTCCTGAATTATCTCCTCCCGGAACAACTTCATTAGAGGATATAACTATAGAAGACAAGCCATCTCGGACCGAAACTCCGGAATATGAACCGCCGGAACCGCCGCCGAAAGTTTTAGACAGAAATGTTCTATTCCTTCAGGGAAATGACGAAGAAATCGCATTAGGAGAACTGCAGGACACAGCGGAATTTCAAACTATACAAGTTCCGGTGACCGAATACTTGAACAGTATCAATGCAATCAATATAAGAAATCGTAATACCCAAAGAGATGTTAGTATCCAAGACATTCGAATATACGATCCCACGGTTCGCGGTGAATATAAACCGGTGAATCCGATTTCTGAAGCATCAGATGCTGTAGTCCTTTTAGAAGGAATAGAAGTAAGCAGAGATTCCAACAATATCGACGATCTGATTCCGGGAGTAAGCCTAAATTTACGGGGTGAGTCAAATAGAGAAGTAACTCTGCAGGTAGAACCCGACAGGGAGCTGGTAAAAGAACAAATAACCGACTTGATAGGTACCTACAATCTTCTGCTGCGGGATATACATACAGTAACCGTCAACGACGAAGCGGTAATTAATGAAATACAGTACTACTCCAAAGAAGAACAGGAAGCCGCAAGGGAAAAATTGGGAGTTTTTCAAGGCGACATGACCCTGCAGCGGCTTAGATCTTCTTTACGGACATTCATGATGAACGCCTACACGACGCGGGACGGAAGGGATTTAGCATTATTAGCTCAAATGGGTATTGCCACAAACACCCGTCCAGGTTCAGGAAGTTTAGATAAAGCACAGCTCCGGGGTTATCTAGAAATCGATGAAGAAAAATTGGATAAGGCACTGCTAAATCATTATCAAGCTGTTAAGGACCTCTTCGGAAATGACAGTGATGGAGACATGGTTGTGGATTCCGGACTTGCTTATTCTCTGAATACATATGTTAGGCCATACACCCAGACGGGAGGAATTCTCTCAACAAAGATTTCCACAATCGATACCCAATTAAGCAGAACAAACGAAGATATTGAAAATTATAATGATCATTTAGAAAGATATGAGCAATCATTAAAAGAAAAATATGGTAGAATGGAAGGAGCATTGGAATCCCTGGAAGAAACATCCCGGGCTATTGATAATTTCAGTACTCGGAATAGTCAGAATCAATAGGAGATGTTTATATGCGGATATTGATCAATAATGAACAGATAGACTACTCGTTAGAAGGCGAACGGAACTTAGGGGATATCCTGAAGGAACTTCAAAATTGGCTCCAAAAATCAGGAATGACAATTGATTCTTTTGATATTAACGGTGAAAAAACTGTTCCGGATGAGAAAGGAAGCTGGCAGGACATGAACCTTTCAGCTATCGAAGAACTGAATATAGAAGCAAAATTGAATAGAGAAGTTGAAGTTGAAAAATTAAGTGCCGCATATACTGTATTTCAGGATCTAAAAGATGGGATAGAGAAGGAGGGTCAGTCAAAAATTATTAACGCTTCTCAAACAGTGTTGGATACAGACTCTATTCCTCATGCTGTCATGGTAGAAATAGCCGGAAAAGAAGGAGCCGAATCGGCAGCAAAAATAATAAGCGGAACCGGGCTTTCTGACGGAAAAATACCTGAAGGTGAAGAAAAACAAAAAGCACTAACCTTTATAGACAATATGTGCACCATACTTTTAGGGAGGTTAAAGGAGTTAACAGCACCAAAACAGGAAGCGTCAGCTTCTGCAGGATTATTAAAGGGTATGGTTCCGCAGCTGAATGAGATATCTGTTCTTCTCCAAACCGGTAAAGATGAAGAAGCCATGAATCTTATTATAAAATTTTCAGAACTAACTCAAAAGCTTCTTAGATTATTCCCCTATTTGCAGCAGGATCTTGAAGGGGTTCAAAACACCCAGGGAAAGTCCTTCAGCTATTTCGCAAAGGATCTGAATGAAAAACTAAACGAAGTCCTTCAAGCATTTCATGATCAGGATTCAGTACTGATAGGCGACCTTATGGAATATGAAATTACTCCCTGTATCGACGAACTCGTCACCTTTTTTCCATCGGTAAAGCAGGGATGATACTGCTCCAGTATATTGAACAGCCAAGCCCCGTCACAACCATCATTACCTTAGGGATAATGGGCGGTCTTATCCTCGCAGCCGTATTGGGAGGATTATTATCGTCTAAAAAGAAAAGCCAGGGTAAGCGGGGAAGTATTAGTTATAACAAATTCGCCTTTCGACGAAGAGCACGGAAAGCGGGGCTTAAACGTCCCCACATCGATATGCTCAAGCAGCTTATATCTTCTCAGAAAATAAAGAATCCTTACCGTCTTCTTCATCCCTCAGGTATGTTATCTTCCGCTATCAGAAAGGGGATTGCCAACATCGATCTATCCAAAGATGAGGATCTAACAAAGGAACGGAAAAAATCAATTCTATTTCAGACAAAAAGAATAATTGAAAACAACACCACCAGCAGAATTCTCCCCAGCACAAAACACTTAAAAATCGGAAACCCCGTATACCTTTCACCGCTGGTTAAGGAAACCCGGGACAACATTGAGGTTGAATCGTATGAATCCATCGTTTCCGCAAAGCTAAATAACATGTTAGGCTTATCTATACCCGAAGATATCCGGGGACGGCAAGTTAAGTGGGCAAAAGGAACGCGGTTAAAAGCCGCATGTCCCTCGAAGGGAAACCAGGTTTTTACTTTTACAACCAAGGTACTTGGTTATAATACCCCCTCCTCCCGCTCAGGAAATCCCCTTCTATTCGTTACTCATGCTCAAAATCTCCAGGAAAATAAACAGCGTAAATCCCCAAGAAAACAGGTGAATCAGCATGCATACTTCTACCGGGTGAGTATCGTACAAACCGGCACCGGGAAAAATACTGCGAAACGGGCGGTTATTAGCTCAGAAGGAAAATACTTGGGAAAACTCGAAGATATCTCTGCCGGCGGATGCAGATTACAGGCTCGAATGCCTCTGCCTAAAGGTACGCTCTTAAGAATAGACTTTGAATTGGAAAATGTGCCCATAACGGTGTTTGGAAAGGTTGTTGGCGCAGGACGCAGACCTGGACGAGGCGGGGTCATGCATATTATGTTTACTAGGATATCCCGTAAAAATCTGAACGGAATCCAAGCTTTCGTATATGGTATATACGGTTACGGCTCCGAAGGGGACGGAAGAAAAAATACTGGCTTATACGGTTTTCAATAGAGGCAGCTGCTTAAAGCCAGGTTTTTTCAAGAGGCTCAATTAAATGAAATTATTGACTATTGACAATATCAAAAAAAAAGATTTAGCAATTCAATATAGGAGGGAATACCAGGGTACGGCTGTTTTTACATCGAATTTTCAGGAAAAAACAGAAAAAATAGTATCATTTACCTTGGAACATTCTCCAGTTGGAGATCCGGAAGTTAAGGTATCTGTAGTAGAGGACCTGGATTATCCGCTGCTCCCTGTTATCATACAGCTGAAGGAATACATCAAAGAACTGGACAGGGAGGGAAAACTGCTCTGAAATCATTTACAAGCCGCTCATACGAAGAAACTGTACAATTTGGACGCGTATTAGGTTCAAAATTAAAACCGGGCAGTATCATGGCTTTACAAGGACCATTGGGTTCCGGGAAAACTGCCCTAACTAAAGGAATAGCCGAGGGACTTGATGTCGAAGATGTAGTAACCAGCCCATCATTCAACATCATGTTTGAATATTTTGGACGTCTTCCCCTTTACCATATCGACCTTTACCGATTAGGAGGAAAGGCGGAACTTGAATATTTAGCTTTAGAAGACTATCTCTATGGAGAAGGGGTTTCAGTAATAGAATGGGGAGAAAAGATGGATTTTTTGCCTCCGGAAGTCATATACATAACCATCACCATAGAAAAAGATCTTAGCCGGACATTTAAAATAGAAGGAGATTTATAATTGAATATCCTATCTTTTGATACATCTTCAGAGATATTAAGCGTTTCTTTAAAAAAAAGTAATTTGATTCTTGATAATGTTCGGGACATTGGTCTCCGGCATTCAGAAATATTACCGGTACTAATTGAAAACCTTTTAAAGGAGGGGGAACTGAACCCTCATGAACTGGATCTTGTTGTATATGCCGCAGGTCCGGGTTCCTTTACGGGACTAAGAATAGGAGCGGCTACAGCCAAAGGAATTTCAGCGGTTAATGGCTGTCCTTTTATAGGGGTACCTACTCTGGACATGCTGAGTTATGGTCTGGTTCACATTACCCTGCCGGTAATGCCTGTCTTAGATGCAAAGAAGAAAAGGTTTTATACTGCTTTATACCGTGATGGTGCATGTTCTACCCCTTTTGGGGATATTAAACCGGAAGAAATCGATCACTACTTTCCCGATGATGATACGATATTTTTGACGGGACCGCATGCCGCCCTTTTTAAAACAAGGTATCAGGGCAAGAAGGAATTTATAATAGATCCGTTATATCGGACGGGGAAGAGCAGAAACCTGATCCCTCTAGGCGTTGAAAGGTTTCAAACCCAAGGAAGTGATCCGGACGATGCGGCTCCATTTTATCTCCGCCTAAGTGAAGCGGAATTGGACAAACAAGCCGGAAGACGTTAACCCATCAAATCTTCCAAGGAAGGGAGGCCTTCGCCGGTAGATTCCGCAGCTTTCTTATTCTCTTCCTGAATAGCCTGATAAACTTCCTTACGGTATATCTTCACCCGTTTCGGCGCATTGATCCCGAGCTTCACCTGATCGCCCTTAATATCGACAATAGAGACTTCAATCTCGTCATCTATTATTATACTTTCCTCTTTTTTACGAGCCAGTACGAGCATTGTTACTTCCGTGTATTTTCATTTCTTCCAGAATATTATGGCGTACGTTCCAGCGTGGATCGTTGGCAATGGTTTGTTTTCCAAGCCTTTTCTTTTTATTCAGGATTAACGGCCCCTGAAGATTAGCGGTCATCCTTGTACGATCAGCCGGAATTGTGACGATTGCAAAAACAAGAATATCTTCCCGGTTTTCTATTTCTAAATCTTCAAGTTCGTTTTCAGGAACATCCAGTTCATAATCCGGTCTAAATACAAATGGATCGATAAGAATAAAGGCAATCTCCTTTTTATCCAGCGACTGCAGCCAGTAAAAAGGAGGTCTTTCCGAATCCAGGAGGGCAAAATCTTTTAATGTATCGAATCCGAGAATGCTCGAAGTAAGTGTTATGAGTTGGCGTTCATCGATTTCCATCCGACCGTAAGCTTTTGTATCAATTATCATAACTACCTCAGAAAATCTAAAAGTGTAGGCTGTATTATCCGGGATGCCGTGGATAGGGCCGCCTTGTGGGTATATTCCAGCATCTTTAGTTCCGTGATTGCTTCTGAAAGATCTATATCGGTCTCTCTGGAAAGCATACCGGTAACCTCCACAGAATCGGTGTTTAAACGTTTAAGTGTAAGCTGCAGCCGTTCATTCCTTGCGCCGAGTTCACCGACAGATCCTGTCAAACTGTCAAAGGCCTTATCGATACCCTTTAAAACAGAACCGCCCATCTGAAGACTATTACCCGCCATTAGTTCATTTCTGGCATGAATTACCATATCGAACAGAGAACCTCCATATACCCTTGCGGTTGGATCGTAATTGTGCGGAGGAGCCCCTTCGCCGGGAGCAAGGATACCTAAGTCCTGTAAAACACCCCCCCCTTCCTCCTGAATCCAGACTTGGTGGGGGCTTGTTGTCTGCAGAACCAGGGAGTTTCGCACAGGATCAAGACGGGCTTTGATGGGAGCCCCGGCATTATTTATTTTTGCTATAATTCCATGTACGTTATCACCCCGGGTAAAATCTATCTTCACACCGTCAATCATAACGGTTGAATCATTATTTACTACATAGTTAGTGGCATCCACTGAAGAATATATCTGTTGATTTTCAGCCCAGAAAACCTTGTTTCCCGGAAAGGATGTTTCCACATAGACCCCGTCGGAAATTTCGGTCTTTTTAATATTGATATTGCCTACATATTGAACTTGGGTAACCACTTTTTTATCACTTCCCGGGACATGACCAAGTATGGCTCTGAATGGTTCACTTCTGGTACGGTCCCCGGAAAAAATAGTGTTGCCTTCCGCATTTCTGGCGTTTCCTAAATCAATAAGGCTCTGTAACAGTTCATTAACTTCAGCACCCATAGCCTTAAGGTCATCTTTTTCGTAAGTACCGTTTGCTCCCTGGACGGCTAATTCCCTTATCCGGTGCAATATGTCTACGGACTGCCTCATGTAGGTTTCAGTTTCCCTGTGACTGTCTATGGCATACCCGGTATTTCTCTGGAACCGGTCTAAACGGGTTAAAAAGGAATCGTACCGTACGGCATGGGATGCCGCGATAGGGTCATCCCGGAGATTGTGAATTCTGCTCTGAGAAGCCATACTGTTCTGTAATTTATTCATGCGCATCTCCCGGTTCATAAGATGATGCTGCATATTGTCGTTCGGCATATTTGTGCTTATCCGTCTCACAGAATTTATACCCCCATTCTATTTATTATGGTATCTAACATAGTATTGATCTGATTTATGAATCGTGCTGCAGCGGCATAACCGTGCTGAAATTTAATCATCTCCGCGAGCTCTTCGTCGATGTTAACCCCCGATATTGATTCCCTCGTGTTCCGCAAGTCCAGCATAATCTGCTCCTGGGTACGGGATGCAATTTCCGCCTGTTCCCCTTTCAAACCGATCTCCGCCACGGTGTTGGCGAAATAATCGTCAAAAGTAGCAATCTGACCAAGCATAACCGGTGAGTTTCTTAAGGAAGCTATGGCTAATGCCGCTTCTCCGTTTCCCAGTTCTCCCGCCCGGTCACCGGTACCGAAAGAGGCGGCAACTGTAGCTGGTTCCTGCTTAAGTTCCTCGTTTACCGCTATGTAGGCTGAAGGATGCATTAGAGGGGTTACTGTGTAATCAGCACCTCCTCTTATTTCCAGAACAGCGTCTTCTGTTTCCCAATCGTACGCTCCTTCATTTCCCGGACCGGTTAAGATACCGGCATATCCCGCGAGGAACTGACCGGTATCCTCAACATGACGGATAACAAAATCAGGATTATCCTGATTCTCCGCGGGTGTGGCTTTTAAGGTAAGACGGCCGTCGATATCCAAAGTCGCAACAACTTCCGAACCGGAGGTATTTATCCTGGAAATCACATCCGCTACAGTATCAGTGGGAAAGTATTCAATTTCCCGATTGCCGTTTGGACCGGACAGGATCATTGTTCCCGCTAAACCTATCTGCTCCCGCATCTTTAAAGAATTGGTTCCGGACATCTTGAATATATAGGTAGAATCAAACTCCCCGTCTCCGTTCCTATCGTAATTACCCAGGGCATTATTAACAAAGGGGTACTGTACAAAGAATTCTCTTCCGGTCCGGCCGTTAAGCCCAAATCCTTGTTCATGAATTTCATTAACCATATCCATGAAATTGACACTCATCATGTCTAGATTCTGAATTTCCTGACGCACATCATTGTCCCGTAATTCCAGCAGAGCTCCAAGATTCCCTCCGGCTATTTGCGGTTCTTCCCCTTCAAGATTCTCACTCCAAACTACCTGAGTATACCCTTCATTTTGTGTATCCGGCCGAAGCTCAAAGGGGCGTACGATTCCTCCCTGTACGAGATGATATCCTCCGGTATAAATACTGAACTCGTTTGGATCGCGGTCATCGGTAGTGATATTTATCAGTCCCCCTAACTCTTCCGTTAAAAGATCCCGTCTGTCTAAAAGGTCGTTTGGATTATCTCCGGCAGCTTTAACCCGGACGATTTCTTCATTAAGTTCCGCAATTTCTCCTAGAAGATCATTTACCTGCTTTACCGTGGCCCTTACATCATCATCCAGCATGGTTCTGATCTGATCTAAACTCCTATACCGCTGGTTGATAGCTTCCGTCAGCCCGGCCCCCCGCTGCAGTACCGCTTCTCTTGCAGAAATTTGTTCCGGGTGTACCGATAATTCCTGCCATGCCGCCCAGAATTGATCCATAAGACCGCGGACAGATATATCTTCAGGTTCGTTATATACCTGGTCTACCATGAGCAGGTAGTCATCACGGGTGTTCCAGTATCCTTCCAGGCTTGTCTGAGAAACTATCCGCTGTTCCAGGAGCATATCCTTTATGCGGTTAATGGATTCAACCGTAACGCCTTGGCCGATTTGTCCGGACATTTCCGCACGGTTTAACTGAGGAAAATAGAGAGGGGGAAATGTCTGAAGTTCAACCCGCTGTCTGCTGTAACCCGGAGTATTAGCATTACTGACATTGTGTCCAATGGTGTTTAATGCTACTTGCGAAGCTATAATGCTGCGTTTTCCAATTTCTATTCCACTGAATGTAGACTGCATCGACTTCTCCTAAAGGGTTCGGTTAACCACCAAGGGTAAATCTTCCGGACGGGAGGATTTCCCTGATTTTGAATATATTTTTCCTCGGCGAACTGGAAACAGCTCATCCAGTATGCTTCCCAGCGTTTTTGCCGTAGTTTTTACATAAAATTCTATTCCTTCCGACAGAGAAGCTATTCTGTTTACGAGTACTTTCATCTCCCTCCGCATTTCTTCCAAATTCTTCCTTTTTTTATGAGAAATATTTGAATAAAAATTCTGCAGGAAAAACTCGGAATCACCGTTGTTAGATTCACTTAGTTCCTCAGCTATATTTTCCATTACCTCTTCCCGCCGGTATTCAAGTTTTTCAAACTCTTCCACCAATGGGTTATTCCTCCGCATAATTTGCTCCAGGTTGATCCAATTCCGCTTGAATAAAGCATCCCTTACAACTTTCAGATTGGATGAGAGTTCCGTCAAAACTTCTATCTGGTTTGAAAGAATATTAGTCAATTTATCTGCATATTTGTTCATTGCTCTTTTCACCTCTATTACCTCTTTTTATATTTCGGCTGCATTTACCATTTGCTAAAGGTCCTCCTTTCAGGTATTTTTATGTTTAAGGCAGAATTGTTATAAGGAGATGCAGGAATGGCAATAGAAAAAGATTTAATAATTATAGGCGGCGGAGCCGCCGGATTAACCGCTGCCCAGTACGGTGCCCGGGCAAACTTAAAAACAATAGTATTGGAAGAACTCGCTTCGGGAGGTCAATGCCTAATCATTGAAGGCCTGGAAAATTATCCGGGTTTTCCGGAACCTATAAATGGAATGGAGTTTGCCAAACGTTTTGAAGACCAAGCAAAAAATTTCGGCGCTGAATTCGGTATTGCTACCGCTGAATCAGTCTTAAAAGAGGGAGACAGCTTTATCGTCAAAACGAATAAAGAGGAATATTCCGCGCCTACCGTAATAATAGCCACCGGGGCTAAGCATAGGCATCTGCAGATTCCCGGTGAAGACCGGCTTTCAGGAAAGGGAGTCTCCTATTGTGCCACGTGTGACGGTCCTTTTTTCCGCAACAAGAAAATGGTGGTAGTAGGGGGTGGTGATGCAGCCTGTGACGAAGCGATGTTTCTGTCAAAATTAACAGATAAAATTATTCTTGTGCACCGACGGGACCGTTTTCGGGCCCAGCCGGCGCTTGCCACTCGAGTGCTGAACAATAAAAATATCGAAGTGCGTTTTAATACGGTCCTTAAGGAAATACACGGAGATACCAATCCGATGGGTATGGAAAAAGTTTCCGGTGTCACCATGGTCCGTACCGAAACTCAGGAGGAATACCGGGAGGATACGGATTCGGTTTTTATTTTCATTGGATCTATACCGCAAACGGATCTCGTGCCTGATATTCCAAAAGACGAAAGCGGTTATATTATAACAAACGAAAAAATGGCTACTCAGATACCTGGATTGTTTTCTGCGGGAGATGTAAGAACGACTCCGTTCCGCCAGCTCGTTGTAGCCGCCGCGGAAGGAGCAATCGCAGCCCACTCAGCATCACAGTACATCGACGAATTACGGGGAGAAGCTTACTAGAACCTAATGAAAACTCTTCCGCCTTTACTATTTATACTCGTTTTTCTCTTCTTAATTCCCTGTTGTCTTTTTTCAATAGATTTTTGGGATAAGATAGATGATGAAAAGCTTATAGAATCCCTTATTACTGAGATGAAAGATGAAGAACTGCTTGCGCAGGTTTTTCTCATCGGATGGTACGGCCAAACCCCATCGCCGGAAATTATTCAGTGGATTGAAAGCCGCAATATCGGCGGAATAAAGATATTCGGCTGGAACGGTAAAAATTTAAGGACCTTGGTCTCCAGCATATCCACGATGCAGAAGACTGCTTTAGATACTTCATGGAAGATCCCCCTATTTACTGCTACGGACCAGGAAGGGGGAATTGTCCGGCACGTACAGGGAGAAACCACCGGAACTCCCGGTAATATGGCAATCGGAGCCACCCGACTGCCGTACGATGCCTACATGACGGGATATTACATCGGGAAAGAACTCCGAGCCATGGGCATCAATATGAACTTTGCACCGACTGTAGATGTGTACATAAATCCTGAAGCAAAGGTTATTGGCTCAAGAGCTTTTTCGGATGATCCGGTATTAACCGGGACCCTTGGAGTTGCTTATTATAAAGGTTTGGAGAAGGTTAAGATTATATCCGCGGCGAAGCATTTCCCGGGACATGGCAATGCTCACGGGGATTCCCACGGGATGCTTCCGGTAATCAATGATTCCTTTGAGGATATTTGGGATCGGGATCTCCTTCCTTATCGGTTCCTCATTCCGGAAGGAATTCCGGCTATTTTAAGCGGTCATTTAAACTTTCCTCTTGTTACGGACGACGGTGTTCCCGCATCGCTGTCTAAGCGCTTTATAACAGAAATACTTAAAGAACGGATGGATTTTAAGGGAATCGTCATAACTGATTCTCTTAATATGCTGGGAGCTCAGACATATGGGGAAAAACACAACATGAGTTTCGGAGAACTCTGTATCAAGGCGATTACTGCTGGGAGCGATATGATTCTACTGAATACGACTCCTCTGCTAAACGGGGAAATATGGAACACTATGCTTAATGAATTCCACAATAATGACTATTTTCGCTCAAGAGTCTTAGATGCTGTAAGAAGAATACTAAAGGTTAAACTCAGGTATCTTAAACCTAATGATCGAGTGCCTTTTTTCCCGTCTTTTGAAGAATTGAAATATAAAGTTCCTGATCAGGAAGGGAAGGATTTCTTTCAACAGCAAGCTCTTAGAAGCATCACCGTTGTCAGAGATCAAGCTATTCCTTATGTACCGGATGGAGAGACGTCTCTCCTTATCACCGGGCAGGATCATCTCTTTTTAAAAATCGGAAAAAATGCTTATCCTTCCGCGGACACCCATCTTTTCAGGGCTGTAAGAGACGAGATAACGGATGATGAACTCAACAAACTCCTTGAGAAATCAAAACATTACGATACGGTTATATTCTGTCTGCAGAA
Source organism: uncultured Spirochaetales bacterium (assembly GCA_964618265.1). Taxonomy (GTDB): domain Bacteria; phylum Spirochaetota; class Spirochaetia; order CAYLLE01; family CAYLLE01; genus CAYLLE01. The sequence goes on from CAZUAE010000005.1 coordinate 27,664, forward strand.
CGAAGGGAGCCTTACAGCACTTAAAGAACTGAAGGAAGCGGGTCCGCAAATAATTGTTTTTTCGATCCTAACTCCGGTCTATTTAAAGGATGTACCCTGGGTTGAAACAGCAATTGCGGCATATGGTTGGTGGGGTGAGTCCTATCGGGCAGGTTTTTCCTGCATACGGGGGGACTACACTCCCGAAGGTGTACTGCCTGTTAAGGGAATACTCGAATAAGTATGAAATGGTCTTTGGCAAAACCAGCGGATGGAGATAGATTAAAGGAATTTCTTTTACCACGAGAACACACTTGTGTATCCTTTACCTACAGAATTAATGAAGGTGGGAAAATAGCAATCCCGCCGAGAAAAAAAATCCAAATACTCATAACCCGTGCAAAGAAAAAAGGGGAGTTTACAGGCGCAGTTCTTCAGACTAAATATGGGTTTATCTTTCCGGTTTTTCAAAAAAAACCTTCCCCCGATCTTATCCTAAAAATGAAAAGCTATAGTTCGTATTTCTTTTCGGTTATGGGAACCAAAAAAAATGTAAACGCTGTAAACCGCCTGCTAGATAAAGAACCTCAGAATACAATTGAATACTATATCATGACACAGGAGTCATTCCTCGATTCCTCTTTTGTTACCCCCCCGGAATTGAAAATAAAACGGGCTGACGTTAAAGACGCGGAAAGGCTGTATCCGCTTCAGGAATTATACGAAAAAGAGGAAGTTCTAATAAATCCCGCAACATTTAATAAAGAAAATACCATGCGTTTTCTTAAAAAAGATATCATCCACCAGATTGTATACCTTGCAGAGTACAAAGGTACCCCGATAGCAAAGGCTGGTACCAATGCAAAGGGATTCGGCTACGATCAATTAGGAGGGGTTTTTACTATGCCGCAATTCAGAAACAGAGGATTTGCCGGATATTTAATGAAGCCGCTCCTTGAGGAGATAAATCAACACGGTAAATTGGCGACCTTATTTGTTAAAAAGGGGAATGGTCCGGCAATTGGTCTATATAAAAAACTAGGATTTTCAGTCAAGGAAAATTTTTCCATAAGCTATTACTGATAAATACTAAACTACAGCTATTCAAAATTTGCAATTTAGAATAGCCTTTTTACCTATGTAAAGCCTGGGATTCTCATTTTATTCAATTATTTTACGGTTTTCCTTGAGAATCATGCCTCGTTCTGCTGCCTAAAGGTATAAAATGAGAATTCCGCACTAAACTAATGAGGCAGTTGCAAAAGGCGATAATAGTTTAATAATATGCATACTATGAAAGGATACTAAGGCAAACCTATGAATATTCTATTTGTAACCAGTGAAGTATTCCCGTATGCAAAAACAGGCGGTTTGGCAGATGTAGTTTACGCTCTAGCCGTAGAATTGGTGCGGCGGGGTAACCGGGTTATCATTGTTACTCCTAAATACGGTTTTCTTGAAAATCATAAAGATCTTCACCCGTTGAAAAAACAGCTTTCCGTAACAATGGGAATCCGGTATTTCCCCTGCTCCTTAAAAAAGTCGGAAATGAATATTGAGCAGGGAGTCCTGGAATTCATCTTTATTGATTACGATCCCATCTTCGGCCGAAGCGGTATATATAGTTCTGAAGGGGAACTGGATTTTTCTGATAATATTCTAAGGTTCGGACTTCTCTCTAAGGCAGCTTTGGAATACTGCAGGCTGCAGCATTATAAACCGGATATCATACACACCCATGACTGGCCCGGCGTTCTTTCACTTTTTTACGCCCGATATGGAGAAGGAATTGATTTTTTTGATTCATCCGCGACTGTCTTTACCATTCACAATATAGGATATCAAGGGGTGTTCGATATCCATGAATTCGATGTGCTGGGTCTTCCGGAAAACTTGTTAGACAGGAAAACGTTTATTCATTACGGTAAAATCAATTTGCTTAAAGCGGGTATTCTGCAATCCGATATTGTGACCACGGTCTCTCCCCATTACGCGGAAGAAATAAAAACAGGAGAGTTCGGGTTTGGTTTAGAAACCTTTATACAATCAAAACAAGACCGGTTTACCGGAATCCTCAACGGTATAGATTACAAAACATGGAATCCTGAATCTGATCCCTATCTTCCCGAATCATATTCCGCAGATGATCTGTCTGGAAAATTTAAGATGAAAACAGTTTTACAGAAAAGAATGGGTCTTCCCCCTTCCGATGTTCCTACGTTAGGAATGGTTTCCCGGTTAGTGGAACAAAAGGGGTTTGGAGAACTTTGCAGGCCCGGGAACAGTGCTCTGTATAATCTCTGCAACTCCATGGATATTTATGTTCTGATTTTAGGCACAGGTGAAAAATGGATTCAGGACGAATTAATCCACCTCGAATCTTTGCTGCCGAATTTACGGGTAAAGATCGGTTATGATGAAGAGTTGGCTCATCTTATAGAGGGGGGAAGCGATTTCTTCCTCATGCCGTCAACCTATGAACCCTGCGGACTGAATCAGATGTATTCCCTGCGTTACGGTACCATACCCATTGTCCGGAGCACCGGAGGATTGGCAGACACGGTTGAACCTGTAGCTATTTCCCCCGGCGGTTCAACCGGAACAGGATTTGTTATTCATCCTATGGACGAAAACTCCAATGGAAGCACCCTTATTCAAACCGTCCGGACCGCGGTAGACACTTATTGGAATCAGCCGCATATTATAAAAGAAATAAGAATACGGGGAATGAAAAAACGGTTCTCCTGGGAAGAATCAGCATCCCGTTACGAAGAGATATACCGTAAAGCTATGGAGTGGAGACAACAATGGTAAAGGTAGCACATATCTCCGATTTACACTTTAATAGAATCTTTCCGGAAGCCGAAAGAGCACTGCAGGAGGAATTGAATAAGGAAAATTACAGGCTCATTATTCTCAGCGGTGACTTGACACAACGAGCTTATGCCTATCAATTCAAAAGGGTAAAAAGATTCATACTGGGATTAAAAAATCCTCTCCTTATTATTCCGGGTAATCACGATATACCCAATATAAATATAGTGAGACGCATATTCAGTCCCTTTAAGTATTACAAAAAAACAATCTCTCAAGCATTAGATAAAGTATACCAGGACGACGACCTCTTGGTAATCGGACTTAATACGGCCAAACGGTATCCAATAAGAAACGGGAACATTTCGGAGCGGCAAATTAAATGGGCTGAAAAAAAATTCCGGGAAGGGGGAGACCGGTTCAAGATGCTTGTTACCCACCATCCATTTATCAGACCCCCCCATGGAGCTTACCGGCATATCGTAAAAGGAGCGGGAGCTGCGGTCAAAGCAATCAAGGACTGCGGGGTATCTGTGATTCTTTCCGGACATTTTCATACCGCTTATTTTGGAAATATAAAAAACCATTTTCCTGATATAAAACGGGATATTGTAACATCCCAAGCAGGGACAGCTATCTCCCGGCGTACCCGGACTGATGGAAATACCTTTAACACAATTCACATCGAAGGGAACACGTTTTCCGTAACTTCTAAAGGGTTTCTGCAGAATTGCTTTCGAAACATCGAAACCGTAACGTACCGATTCAATGATTCAAAGATGGATCTTCTTGCTGCCGGGAAATCTTCCGGATAAGTCTATTTTTCCGGTGGGACAGAGAATTGATATAGGATTCCCCCTCCCGCCATGAAAGCAACTCTTCAACAATGGCCAATGCCTTTTCAGGTTTCTTGGCAATATGTTCCCAATACTTAGCCGCTTCTATACCGGAAATGACATGCCGATGGCTCTGAATAAGATGCTCCCAAAGAGGAAGAGCTTTTTTCCAAAGCTTCATTCGTTTGTGGTAGAGGGCTGCGGAAAAACCGGCTGGGAGATTTCCCCGGTAAGTCAGCTCTTCTAATAGTTCTATTCCTCCTGGAAGACCCCTTCTTGTAAGATATCTTCCCAGCTGATACTCATCGATCTTTCCCCGCGTTTCCGGCCTAAGGATGATTCCGGAAATATAGCCGAAAAGAAGCAGCAGTGAGTGGATATCCTGTAAGTGGTGCTGAAAAACACCCTGAAGCGGTGACGGATCTCCGCTTTTTAAAAAGGAAAAATAGTACTCCGGAACAAGATAGCCCGGGACGTCCAGCTCCCGGACGATGGAAAGGAGCTCCTTCTCTACCGATGCAAGGGAGCATGAATCCATTATTGTCTTCCAGAACCTTCTCACCGTATGGAGAAGATCCAGCTGATTCGGGAAATCGTGAAACAAACCGTTTAAGAGAAACCGGGATTTAAGTATGCTGCAGTCAAAGGCTTTTCCGTTATATGACACATAGAGGGATTCCCGGGGTAACTCTTGATGGAGGCAATTGAGAAATTCTAATTCTCCCGGGTAATCGGAGAGAAAATACTGATCGATTCTGAACCTGTCATTTTTTATTCGTCCAACCCCCATTAAAAAGATGACAGTACCCGCTCCAGAAAGTCCGGTCGTTTCGGAATCTATAAAAATTAGATCTTCATATGAAAATCCATCCGGTACAAGGGGAGATTCCGGAACTAAAACCCCCTCAGGAATCGCGGTTTCCCAGCCTCTGCGGTAGCAAAACTCTTCGATTTTAGTCCATCCCGGTATTACAAGATTCTTAAGGGGTGCATCCTGTGGATAACGGTTTTTTTCCTTCCCGGACCGAGGCGGTCCGAAAATTTCATGGAGGTTCTTCTTTTCATTTAAGTTCTCTTTCGGCGACTTCTGTACCCGGTTTTTCTTCAGCTGTAAAAATCGGTTATATAGATCATCCTTCATGGTTAAGCCACTCGGTAAGGAAACGTTTAAGGGTTTTCTTTGGATCTGATATCGACGCACCCGCCTCTTCAGGAGGTCCCGCGCATGAGGGACAGCCGATGCTGCAGGGGCAGGCCTGAAGGATCTCTAATGCAGCCTGCAGCACCTGCTGCGCCTTGGTTTTAAAACCTTCAGATAGTCCTGTACCCCCGGGATACATATCGTAGATATAAAGAGCGGGGATTCCGAAATGGGGATCCCGTACCCGTTCCGCGATTCCGAGATCCCGGGAGTCACACAGCAGGAAAAAGGGAGCCACATTTTTTACCAGGGTTCCTAAACGGGAGAGGACCGGCGCTTTCTCGGATTCATCTAAACGAGCTAAAGCATCTCCGGCAGGCGTCCCGGGGTTAAAGATGATAATAAGGGACCGTGTATGCATCTCCTCTTCATCAAGATTGATGTCCCCGTAACCGACGTTTTCATGGGTATGGAAACGGATCTTTTTGAACTTTGCAGCTTGGGTCCGAACCAGTATGTCCCCTACTCCGTAAAGAGCTCCTCCTATGGTTTCAGAACCCTCATCTATCAGCACCTTTATATCCCGTTTTACGAGGGAATCGGTAAAATAATTAACCCTTGTTTCTTCTACGTAGCATCTGCGGTTCTCCAAATCAAGATTCAGTACCACGTACTGTTTACCCCGGTGTATGTAGATGGCGTTATCGAAGATGAGTTCCTTCGCGGAGGGTCTATCCATCTCTCCGATTACCGCGTTCCGGCCTTTGGTAGTATCCACAATCACCACATTGTCGCTTGTAGCACTCCGCAAAGAAATACTCTCAGCCGGATAGCTTCGATCGGACCAGTAGTAGGCCGAACCGGTATGACGAACCACTCCCGATTCCTCCAGGTAGTCCAGGTACTCCCGGTAACTACCGGGATATTCTGCCCCTTCCTTAAAAGGCAGCTCAAAAACGGCGCATTTTAAATGGTCCATATATACGTAGGGATTGTCAGGATCTATGTAGGCAGATTCGGGAGACTGAGAAAGGAAGTATCCTGGGTGCTCCACCATATACTGGTCCAAGGGAGCGGAGGAAGCCACCACCACGGCGACGGAAAGATCGTTACGCCGTCCTGCTCTTCCGGCCTGCTGCCATGCGGACGAAATAGAACCGGGAAACCCGCCTAGTACTGCAGCATCCAAGCCGCCGATGTCTATTCCCAGCTCCAGGGCATTGGTGGAAACAACACCGTGAATTTCTCCTTCCCGAAGACCCCGCTCGATGGCCCGGCGTTCGTTGGGGAGGTACCCTCCCCGGTAACTCTCCACCCGGATGCGATGGTTGTCGGTATAGTGATTTGCCAAAGACTTATTTATGTAGGAGGCAATTATCTCGGTCCTTACACGGGAGCGGGAAAAAATGATGGTTTTGACACCTCCCTTTAAGAATTTCAGTGCTACCCGCTGAGCTTCCAGCGTTACTCCCCTCCGTAGTCCCTGAACTTTGTCGATTAAAGGGGGATTATACAGGATAAGATGCTTTTCCCCGGCGGGTGAACCGTTTCTGTCTACCAGTTCGGTATATTCTTCAATTACCCGTTCAGAGAGTTCCTTTGGATTTCCGATAGTGGCGGAACAGCAGATAAAAACGGGTTTTGAACCGTAGAAGGATACAACCCGCTTAAGTCTCCGGATTACATTAGTCAGGTGGGAGCCGAATATACCCCGGTAAGTGTGCACTTCGTCCAGCACTATGTAGGAGAGGGACTTTAAAAAAGTTATCCATTTAGGATGATTCGGTAAAATTCCCGCATGGAGCATATCCGGATTTGTGATGATAATCCTTCCGGTGTTCCGGGCTGCAATTCGGAGGGAAGAAGGGGTATCCCCGTCATAGGTAGCTACTTTTACGGGCAACTCTCCTGAAAGTATCGAATTGTTCAGCGCCGACTGCTGATCCTGGGAAAGGGCCTTAGTTGGAAAGATATAAAGCGCTCTGGCTTCGGGATTTTCCAGAAGTCCCTGAAGGACCGGAAGGTTGTAGCACAAGGTCTTTCCGGAAGCAGTAGGGGTTACCACAGTCAAGTTTTTTCCAGACCTAACGATGCGGTAGGATTCTTCCTGATGGCTGTAGAGCCGTCCAATCCCTCCCTGTTCCAACGCCCGCTTTATACGGGGATGTAAGTCCCCCGGTATCGGCCGGTAACTTCCTTCTTTCGCCGGTATCTTCTCCCACCTGGTAATGTTTTTAGAAAAAGCCGTATCTGTTCTTAAGGATTCAAGAACGGGGTGAAGTTTTTCGTTCATAAGCCTTCGACAGGATACCACAGCTCATTATTTTTAGGGAATCCCGTTAAGTTAATTACTGAAATTATTTTATTGGTTGGGTAAGGCGGTCACTTGACCACTCCAAACGATTCTCTTATCATTCTTATAAACGCGGAGCATGAATTATTCCTGCTTCCGCGTTCCTTATTTATAGAAGAGGTAATATGAGTAAAAAAAATATAGTCTTTATTCTTACAGACGATCTTGGATACGGAGACTGCAGCTGTTACGGACAAAAAACCTGGCAAACCCCTAATATCGATAAGCTCGCGGAAGAAGGAATTCGTTTTACCGATTTTTACACCACTAGTCCTGTCTGTTCTCCCGCGAGGGCATCAATTCTGACAGGATACCATTCCGGGCACTGTGATATCCGTAAATTATTCGATGAGTACCTTCCGGACGATATGGTTACTGTCCCGAAACTGCTGAGAAAAGCGGGATATGTTTCAGCGTGTATCGGTAAATACGGTGTTGGAAGAGGAATGCCGGATGTTGACCCCCTGCGGAAGGGTTTCGACTACTACTACGGCTATAACTGTATGCGCCATGCCCACAATTATTTTCCGCCGTTTCTTAGAGAAAACGGGCTGAAAGTGAAACTCCGGAATAAACCGCCCGAGGGTGATACCCGGCAGTGGGAAAGCGGAGTTGGGGTTGCGGAAAAGAAAGTGGACTACTCACCGGATTTTATTGAGGAACGGGCTTTAGAGTTTATAGAGGATTGTAAGGACAGACCATTCTTTCTTTACTACTGCCCCACCATGCCCCATGCAAATAATGAGGGAAAAGACACTTCCGACGGCATGGAAGTGGACAGCTACGGAGAGTTTGACGCGTACGATTGGCGTCCCCACGAAAAGGGATTTGCCCGTATGGTACAGCGAATCGACGAAACGGTAGGCAAAATTGCGGCAAAGCTCAAGGAGCTGAACCTTGCGGAAGACACACTATTGGTATTCTCAAGCGATAACGGGCCCCATAACGAAGGGGGACATGCAGTTACCCGTTTTGATTCGGCAGGAGGTTTTCAAGGTTACAAGCGGAGTCTCCACGAAGGAGGTATAAGGATACCCTTTATCGTCTGGGCGCCGGGGACAGCAACACCCGGGGTTTCCGACCACATGGGCTACTTTCCGGATCTTCTAGCCACATTCTGCGAAGCTGCATCTTTTTCTCCCGAAAGTACCAACGACGGTATCTCTTTTTATCCCGTCATTACCGGCAGGGAAGATCAACAAAAAAAGCATGAGTACCTCTATTTTGAATTCAAAGATCAGCTTTCTGTAAGAAAAGGAAACTGGAAGTACTACGCAAGCGATCAGGAAGAAGGTCTCTACGATTTAGATAAAGACCGTCATGAGGACAACGATTTGAAAGCGGAAAAAAACGTTGTCTTAGCAGAAATGCACGAAATTATATCCCGGGAACATCGGGATTACAAACCATTGCCTGCCCCTCCGAAATATGAACCCCGGTTTCATTTGAATATACCGGTCGAAGACTGCAAAAAATAGTTACAGCCTTTCTAACAGCGGATGAATAAAAATCGTAGAAAATTCTAACATTTTTTCCTTGACGGCTTAAGATAAGCAAAGCATTATAATAGCAGCCAAGTGCAAAAATCGGGATTTTGCAGAGACTGTGTAGGGTATTTAAGAATAGGAGCAAAAAGTGAATAACGTACTGTCCATAGTGATGGGTGGCGGTAAGGGCACAAGGCTCTACCCCCTTACAAAAGAACGAGCCAAACCGGCGGTCCCTTTCGGCTCAAAATACCGCCTGGTAGATATACCTCTTTCCAACAGTATCAATTCCGATTTTAAGAAAATCTACATTCTTACCCAGTTCAATACAGCTTCACTGCACATGCATCTCTCTCAGACATATATCTTTGATACCTTTACCCGCGGTTTTGTTGAAATATTAGCGGCTGAACAAACATTCGAACACTCCAGTTGGTATGAGGGAACTGCCGACGCGGTACGGAAAAATCTTCCTCATTTCCGTTCCCAATCACCCACCCACTACCTCATTTTGTCGGGAGATCAGTTATACCGAATGGACCTTCAGGAATTTTACAGACAGCACCTGGAAAGTAATGCTGACATCACAATAGCCTGTACCCCCGTGGAGAAAGAACGGACTTCCGCATTTGGAATCCTTAAACCAGATAAGACCGGAAGAGTCGCGGGGTTTGTGGAAAAGCCGCCATTGGAAAAGGATATATCGGAATATAAATATCATGATAAGCTATCCAACCAAAATGGAAGAGAATACCTTGGCTCCATGGGGATCTACTGTTTTAACGCAGATATCCTGGAAAAATCTCTGGATAATAACTATGCGGATTTCGGTCACGAGATTGTTCCCCAGGCTATCGAAAGGATGAAAGTCCACGCTTATACCTTTCGCGGCTTCTGGGAGGATATCGGAACCATAAAATCATTCTATGAAACTAACTTGGATATTGCCTCCATAAATCCCTCCTTTAATTTTTATGATGAAACAAGTCCAATCTACACCCGGGGAAGATATCTTCCTGCTTCGAAATTTAACCGGTGTACCATATCCAATTCTCTTACCGCCGAGGGATGTATCATAACGGACGCGCAAATCACCAATTCTCTTATTGGAATACGGACATTTATTAAGGGCGGATCATCGCTCCAGGGTGTTTATTGTATGGGATCCGACTTCTATGAAACCCCGGAAGAACGGCGGCAGAACCGCGAAAGAGGAATTCCGGATTTAGGTATAGGTGAAGGGACAATTGTTAACAGGGCGATTATCGACAAGGATACCCGCATTGGTAGAGGCTGCAGTATCGGGCTATCCGCCGATAGCTCGCAAAATGAAGACTTCGATACTCATTTTATTCGGGACGGTATTATAATAATCCCTAAAAATATGATTATACCGGATGGTACCGTAATATAAACTGATAAACTCCATCTATATTGAATTGACCGGGAATTGTTGATCCCATCAACAGAAACAGCATAATTTTCTATAATTAGCCATAAAATAATCGAATAAAACGAGAATTCTCCCTTTTATCTTAGAATTGCTGTGCGTCTATAAGAAGAGAACGCTGTGCAGGAAAAAGTGCAGTACCGCACTGATCATACCGATAACGCCTAAGGTAGTTTTGTTCGATAAAAGCAGGTTATCCATTCTTTCTACTGCATCAGACCTAACCGATGACTTATCCCGGTAATAACCTAATACGAGGGTAAATCCCATGATCATACCGGCTAACGCTGGTATAAGATCACCGACTACTTTTACATCCCCGGGGCTTACTGACAGTATCTTTAGAAAACCTACTATAAAAGTCACAATGCCTAGTATTATCCACAGGTTCAGCCGTTTAAAGAAATCGGGATTGAACACCGAAGTGAATGTGGAGTTTTCAGAAAGATGCTCGTGCGCCAAGGTAATGCCTGCAAAGATATTAAATACTATTGACAAGAAATATATTTGATACATCATCCTCTCCCGTAAGGAAGAATATCCCGATGACACATGTCAGTCAAGAGGTTATTCAGAACGTATATTTGTGCTGATCCGACGTTCTTCGTTTTTCATTGTTATAACGGCAGTTACGTCCGGAACCTCAGATAGAGCATTTAGGGTGGTCCGAATAAAGTCCTCCTCGTCTTTACGGCCGGGGAGGAGGGAAGTTCTCTCTGCTGTTTTTGTTTCCCCGTATTGAAAATACACGGTTACAAGATCGCTCCCCCTCAATTCTGCATCTTTATTGATGATTTTGAGGGTGACGTATACAGTATCCTCGAAAGAAAAAGCAGAAAGTGAAAAATGATATCCTTCCACTGTGACGGTGTCCTGAACATTTCTGGAAAAAATTTGATATAAGAGGAAAACCATGAGAAGCAAAAGAAGATCTAAAAGGATGATCACTAACCCCCTATTCTTAAAGAATCCTTTTTTCTTCTTTTTTTTGGGGGCCTCTTCGTTTTTTTCCGGAACATAGTTTGAATAATATGTGTAATCTCCGGGGGTTTTGGATTCCTCTCCCCTATTCATTCAGGCCCCTTCTTTCTTCCCGATAAAAGCGGTTAATCGGGAAATATACGGAAACAAGTCCTCAGAAAGATACCAGCCCAAATCCCCGTAAGCAGTTTTCCCTGCTTCTTTATGCAGAAGCACTCCAGCCGTCGCGGCATCCAGAGGACCTAATCCCGATGCCAGCAAACCCGATATTATTCCTGAAAGCACATCACCCGACCCTGCGGTAGCGAGGGACGGTTCCATTCCGTCCACAACCCGGTACATTCCGTCAGGGGAAACTATCCATGTTATATGACCTTTTAAAGCAATAACTGCTTCGAGTTTTTGCGATACCTTAAAGAGGAGAGGCAGCGGATCATTAAGCACCTCAGAAACCGGCCTTCCCGACAGTCTTGAAAATTCCCCCGGATGAGGGGTGAGTATCCATCGGTTTTTAAGGGAAACCCTTTTTTTTCTTCCGGTAAGTTCCGCTAAGACATTTATTCCATCGGCATCCAGCACACCGGTATAATCTTCTGAAAGTAATTTAAGTATCAGTTCTTCGATTATTTTCCCGGTACCAAGTCCCGGGCCGGCCAAAAGAGCATTATATTGGGAGAAAACCTCGCTATTGAGCTTTGAAAAATCCGCGGGATACACCAATACGGATGATATTTTTGAAGCTACCGCACCGTATATCTGTTCCGGAACATACAGAAATACCATTCCGCACCGGCTTCTCGCGGCACTTTCCGCGCTAAGGTGTGCTGCTCCTGCTGTACCTCTTCCGCCGCAGAAGATTCCCACCGTTCCACGTTTTGTTTTATATGTTTCCCGGGGCATATTACCGATAAGCAGAGACAGATCCTCCCATTCCCATAATTCTCCCGGAATATCAGGATCTTTAATAAGTTCAGGCGGGAATCCGAGATTTACCGTAATTATTTCACCGCAGAGCAGACGGGCGGCAGGAAGAAGAATAGAACGTTTCGGTAACCCCATGGTAAGGGTCAACCTTGCCTTAACTGCGGGAAAAGAACTCTCATAGTCGTCTCCAACTCCGCTTGGTACATCCACTGAACAAACCGGTAGTCCTGATTTATTAATCCATTTTGCCATCTCGCCAAGGCTTCCCCGGAGAGCGCCGGTAATCCCGGTTCCGGATATTCCGTCTATAACCCATTCAGCTTCAGGAAAAAAAACTTCTGCTTTTTCGTTACTGCTCCATACTTCCACGGGAATGGTAAGAGCCTGGATAATTTTCCTGTTTATCTCGGCATCCCCTTTTAGTTCTTCCGAAGCAGTAATAATCCTTACATCGTATCCTTCAAGGAAGGCCTGCCTTGCGATGACAAGAGCATCTCCTCCATTGTTACCTTTCCCTGCAAACACTAACAGTCTGTTTACCTTTCCCGGCTGCAAATACTGCCTGAAAATATTCCATGATTTAATTCCGGCGTTTTCCATTAGTACGGCGGAAGGATAACCGAAAATCGACTGGGACTCTGTATCTATTTTTTTCATAATTTTTGAGTCAACTATTTTTCTCATTCCTTGTCCTCCATAAGAGCGGCGTCAGTCCTGAGGATTTATAAAGCGGTCACTCCGCCACCAAACAACCTTAACCTCATCTTCCCAACCTAATAGGGCGGTTATAATACCCTCCGGACTAACATGGAAAGAACGTTCTAAAAGATTCTCATCCTTAATAATAAGATGTCTCCGTCTAACCACCCTGCCCTTTTCGTCTAAGATAACGAGTCGATAGGTATTTGTCTTCTCCCGGCTGACCAGAAAGAAATAGGGTCCTGAACTAACCCCTATCAATTCATAGAAAAAGGTTATATCACGAGTCTCTAATGTTCCGGGAATTTCCCGCTGCTGTATATTTTCCGGAATGGGAATAAAACCGCTGTACATTCCTGAATCTAAATCGATTCGATAGATGCGGGAAGCGGTATTCTGTATCCCGTAGGTCATTCCGGTATCCTCATCTACCTGTTCTGTATAATAGTTAAGCTTTAAGTAGAGGATATTATCGTGAGGGTCCGGAATAATTGTTTCCAGTACAGGAATATGTCCTTCCTCAGGGATGGGGAGAACTTTTAAATCAATATCCACCCGTGCAATATTCTCACCCTCAGCGGTAAACCAGTATACGATCCACATATCTTCGGTGCGGCATGTTACAACGGTTTCATTATTCTTGACGACATCAATTCGCTGAATGAACGGAAAAGGATTACCCCTTGCCCCTTCCTGTCCAAGGTAATCAAGACGGTTTCCTTGGGAATCGAACCTGAGAACAATCCGGTTTAAACTGACTCCCAGTTCATCATCGAAAATACTCCGCTCCTCCGGGAGAATATCTTCCACTAATAATGTCCTGTCTTCGGTTACCTCAATAACCCCGACAGTCCGAAAAGGATAGGAAAATGCCTTCCGGTTTGATATTTTAGTATCATTCGTACTCCTTTTAAGAAGAACCGGATCAGGATTCGATTCCGGGGCATAGTAAAGCCCAATTAAATCACCATATGAATTGAAAAGCATAACCTTTCTCGAACCGCCGTTGGCGAGATAGATGATTCCTTCCTTCATGACAATGTCGTTCTTGGTTATGCGGTTATTACCTCCGAGATTAAACAAATCAATCTGGTCTTCTAATTTACCAATTCTCAGAGTAAAAAGGTCATGCCTGGGAAGAGAATCAATGGTATCTTCTTTACAACTCATAAAAAAAAGGATTGAAATAAAGCAGATAAAGATACAAAATGAAGTGATGTTTATGCGCATAATACCATCTTATGCACACCTCCTTGAGCTGTCAATTGCTGTTGCTGACAAACCGTATTAGACCGTTGACCAACGGTATTGATAAAGGGTAAATTTATAAAAATGGCAAATAGAATCATAGAAGCGCTTTTTGGATCGAAAAATATTAAAGATATAAAGCAGCTACTCCCCATGCTACAGAGGATTAACGAGCTGGAAAAATGGGCAATGGAATTAGATGCGGAGGACTTTTTAAAGATGACCGCATCCTTCCGGGAACGGCACGGAAAGGGTGAAAGTCTGGACAATATGCTGCCGGAAGCATATGCACTGGTACGGGAGGCAGCCCGGCGGACCTTGGGAGAACGGTTATACGATTCACAGATATTGGGCGGAATCGTACTGCACCAGGGAAGAATCATGGAGATGAAGACCGGAGAAGGAAAGACGGTCTCCTCCGTTACAGCGGCGTATCTAAACTCACTTGCCGGAAAGGGTGTCCATATTGTCACGGTTAACGACTACTTAGCAGGAAGAGATGCTGAGTGGATGGGTCCGGTCTATTCCTATTTAGGAGTTACAGTTGGATCTATCCTTTCTCAGATGGACAACGAAAGCAGAAAAGAAGCATATGCCAAGGATATAACATACGGGACTAATAACGAGTTCGGGTTTGATTATCTCCGGGACAACATGCGTGTCGAAGCGGGTAGTAAGGTCCAGCATGGACACTTTTTCTGTGTCGTGGATGAAATCGATTCCATCCTCGTCGATGAAGCGAGAACTCCTCTCATCATTTCCGGTGCTGCCGAGGATGATACATCAAAATACATCAATGTGAACCGGATTGTAGGTCAGTTAGAGGAATGCGCTAAAGATCCGGAAACGGGGGAGTATCCCGAGGAACCGGAGGGTGACTACAAGGTCGAGGAAAAGAGTAAGCGGATTACTTTTACCGACCAGGGACTGAATCATTTAGAAGAAATTCTTCAGAACCGGAAGATAATCACCGGTTCACTCTTTTTAGATGAAAACTTTGAATATATTCATTATATGACCCAAGCTTTAAAAGCCCACAGGCTTTTCCGCCTGGATACCGATTATGTTGTCCAGGAGGGGAAAGTTCAGATCGTAGACGAGTTTACAGGAAGAATTCTCTACGGACGGAGATATTCCGAAGGGCTTCATCAAGCCATCGAAGCTAAAGAAGGAATAAAGGTAGCGCAGCGGAACCGAACCCTCGCGACGATCACCTTCCAGAACTACTTCCGGATGTACGACAAGCTGGCAGGTATGACGGGTACCGCGGAAACGGAAGCCAAAGAATTCGGCAAAATATATAATATGGATGTGGTGGTAATTCCCACAAACCGTCCCATTATCCGGGACGACCGAAACGACGCTATCTATTTGAATGAAGAGACGAAATTCAAAGCCATATGTGATGAGATTCAGGAAGTTCACAATAACGGTCAGCCTCTTCTTGTGGGTACCGTCTCAATTGAAAAATCAGAAATGCTTTCCTCGCTGCTTACAAAACGGGGTATTCCTCATGAGGTACTGAACGCAAAAAACCACGCTCGTGAGGCGCTCATTATCGCAGAGGCAGGCTCAAGAGGAGCGGTTACCATAGCCACCAACATGGCGGGACGCGGAACGGACATCAAACTCGGCGGGAACCCTGAATACCGGGCCAGAAAACGTGCCGGCACCGACGCCGCTCCTGAGGAATACCGGCAGGCTTACGCGCAGGAATATGAGAAGTGGAAACGTCAATACCGTGAAGTACAGGAGGCCGGCGGACTTTACGTTCTCGGTACCGAACGGCATGAATCCCGGCGTATCGATAACCAACTGCGTGGCCGTTCAGGAAGACAAGGTGATCCGGGATGCTCCCGGTTCTTTATCTCCATGGACGACGACCTTATGCGTCTTTTTGGGGGCGGTGCGGCGACGGTAAAGAATCTCATGGCCCGTTCAGGCATGTCGGAAGGGGCTCCGCTGAATCATCCCCTGATAAACCGGAGTTTAGAACGTGCTCAGAATAAAGTTGAGGAACGGAATTTCGAAATTCGAAAGCACCTTTTAGACTACGACGATGTTCTGAACGAACAGCGTAAGTTTATCTACCAGGAACGGGATAAAATTCTCTCCGACGACAATCTTAAAGCCCGGGTATTGGCAACGGGAACCGATATCCTTTCTGAGAACATGGAAGCCTATAATAATTCCGATGGAGACAAATCATTACTTACTGAATTACTTACCGGACTAAAAGAAGACCTTTTCTTTACCCCTGAGATGAGTCAGGAAGAAATGGAGTCAATAAAACCGGATGAACTGGAAAACAGGCTTAAAGAGGAGATGGAGAAGGATTTAGCCGAGAAAGAGGAAATACTTACTCCGGAAAAATTCAACCTGGCAATCCGGTATGAATATTTAAGAAATATTGATTCTAGATGGCAGGATCACCTTGAAAATCTGGAGGCTCTCCGGGAAGCGGTGTATCTACGGGCGTATGGGCAAAAAAATCCTCTCTTAGAATACAAACTTGAAGGATTTCAGATATTCGATCAGCTTCTCTACGACATCAGGTCAGCTATCGCTAAGAAGATTTTCCTGGTCAAGGCAGAAGGGTATAGAGAAAGGGAAAGGGCTAGAAGCAAAGCTCAGGTATCGCAGGCAACAGCAACCCATAGGGAGATGCGGGTTTTTGCCGGAGCCGGCGGGAAGGCTCCGTCACCTCAAACCCAAGCGCAGCCGACCCGGCAGCAGATAAAAAAGACCGTTCCGAAGGTGGGACGGAATGAACCCTGTCCCTGCGGCAGCGGAAAAAAGTACAAGTACTGTCACGGCCGATAATCAAGATCGTTAAAAATTTATGTGCTTCGCGGGATTCAGCCACGTTCCATTTTTGTTAATGGAAAAGTGCAGATGCACGCCTGTTGACCTGCCGGTGTTTCCCATGGTACCGATCTTTTTACCCTGACCGACATATTCACCGACACGGACCGCGAATGATTGCAGGTGACCGTAAAGGGTCTGGTACCTTCCGGCATGCTGTAAAATGATGTAGTTACCGTAGAGGGCGTTGTAATCCGCGGCAATTACTCTTCCCTCCATGGCCGCATAGATTGGACTATTCAGAGATGCCGCAAGATCAACACCGTAATGGTAGCTGGGTGCTCCGGTAAAAGGGTCCTTTCTCGGTCCAAAATCAGAAGTGAACCGGTAACGTCCTACCGGCAGTCTGAAGGCTTTCCCTAAAACGATATTAAGGTCTTGCCTGTTCATCCGGGCTTCCGGTATAAAAAGATCCTGTCCGGGGTGGATCATTGCGGAATTCAGGTTGTTTGCATCCAAAATCGCTGTAGCTGCTACACCGAAAGATGAGGAGATAGATGAAAGGTTGTCTCCCTTCTTGACTTTATAAAGAAGACCGTCCCGATTAGGTATTCTGTATACTGTACCCACCTGCAGACGCCTTACGCTGTCAATGTCGTTAAAGGATATGATCGTATCCATGTTGAGACCGGCGGCGCCGGCTATCTCGGAAAGAGTATCCCCCCGTTTTATTGTATAATTCCGAAGCCGCAATGATTCGAATGTATCCGAATCAATTTCATCCAAGTTTCCCGAAAGGAAGTATTCCTTTTTTGGTTCCGCGTATTGGTCCAATAACTCGCCGATCATCTCCTGTTTAGGCAGAGCAACCCCGCCCCCCTGACCGGAAAACAGCTTTCGTTGATTGATATAGCGGGATATAGGATCAAGAGAAACAGCGGCAGCAAAAAATACAAGGACAAAACAGACCGCAATCTGCAGATGAAAACCGGTAAGTTTGATCTTTGAAATATTATTTTTTAGTATATCGGTGTTGATATTGATTTTTCCGCGCCTCCGTTTATTGCGTACTGTCCGGATGTTACCAACCCATTTATTCCCCAACCGATCTTTAGACAGCGTCTGCCGGGACATTAGCTTTTGTACACCGGTAATGCCTCTTGTGGCACCCGCAAATGATGTCCGCTCTGCTCTTCTCTGCACGGAAAACCTTCTGTTTATCTTCTGATTTTTGATTACCGTTTCCATATTACACAATATCGACATGATGCCCGCTCTATATTATAGTTTCCTAGGAACATCTCTGATGAAACATAAAGTTATAAAAGACATACATTTCATACTGCTTATTACCGCTCCTCTTCTATGTATGCTCCTAATCAAATTGTTTTTTCTAGATATTATGCAGATTAATGGGAGCTCAATGGACCCGGTCTTAAGAAAAAACCAGGTTATTTTTGTTAATAAAGCAGCTTATGGTTTGAAATTTTTACATTCAGATTATTTTTTTCTATGGGCTAAACCGGAAAAAGGTGATATAGTAGTTTTTAGAAGTCCCGCGGACAACAGTTTCGCGGTAAAACGTTGTATCGGTTCCCAGGGCGATACCATACGTACAGGGAACTCCGGCATCTATATCGGCGGTACAAAACTTGAACTTTCTCTCGATGTGTTAGACACAGTGGAAGGTTACAATAAAATTCCCAAAGGGCACATTTTCGTTATCGGTGATAATCGGGATGTTTCCCTGGATTCTCGAATGTACGGATTTCTGCCGATAAATAAAGTGATCGGAAAGGTGATGGGAAATAGATAACCTCGATTTATAGCCTATGGTAGAAGTATACAGCCGCAGAAGATTTTTTGTTTTCGCCTTACTTACAGTTATTTTTATATTCTTATTAATAGCTAATTATGCCGCTCTAATGCTTGATAATGACCGTACAGCTTCAATACCGCATGAAGAACAGCCTTCTATTGAACGCGGACCGATTCTCGACAGAAACGGAAACATTCTGGCCCTGCAGACCACATTGGATACCGTTACTGCCTGGGATCCCAATATAGAAAATCCGAAACATACTGCCAAAGTTCTAGCGGAAACCCTTAATCTTCCGGAAGAAGAAATATTTAACAATATTACCACAGCACCTGATTTTACTTTCATCAAGCGGAAAATAACTCCCTCGGAGAGTAAAAAACTCCGGGAAAAATTAGCTGCTGAAGAGTTAAAGGGTATCTCCTTCCGGACAGAATCAAACCGCAGTTATCCCAAGGAAAGTATCGCGGCTCATACTATCGGATATGTGGGTTTAGATAACAACGGATTAAACGGAATCGAATACATGCTTGATGCTGAACTTTCTCCCCCTGCGGAAAACCGGACAGGCAGGATATACGGAAACCAGGTATTTTTGACCCTGGACTTGGATCTGCAGTACCGAATGGAGCAGATCGCCAGCAAAGCTCATGAGGAAAACAAAACAGATTCGGTACTTCTTACGGTTATGGATTCTTACTCCGGAGACATCCTCTCCATGGTTTCACTTCCGGGATATGATCCTAATATCTATTCCGAATTCGATCCAAAACAGTTAAAAAACCGGGTTATTGGGGAGTTATACGAACCGGGTTCTGTATTCAAGATATTCACCATCAGTTCCTTCCTGGAACTGGAAGGAATAGATACTTCATCAACCTTTGATACTGCCGGGGGATATAGAAAAAGCTTCGATGAAAATAACGGTTATCATATCACCGATTTAGGAAACTACGGAGTGCTCACCCCCGAGGGAATTCTTAAATATTCGAGTAATGTCGGCGCGGCAATGGCCTCCGAAACCGTTAGTTCAGATTCATTCCGTTTCATACTTTCACAATTCGGGTTCGGTGAAAAAACAGGTATTTCTCTGAATGGTGAGGAGAAGGGACTTCTCCGGGAACTTGAAAACTGGTCAGGCCGGTCAAAAGCAACCATCGCCTTTGGCCAGGAAATTTCCGTTACCGCGATTCAGATGGTCACCGCCGCTACAGTCTTGGCTAACCGGGGGGTACTGCTTAGACCTCACATTGTGGACCGGATAGTTTCACCGGAAGGAAAACTGATTCGGGATTATAAGCGGGAACCGGTACGGGAAGTCCTTAGTCCGCGTACCGCTCAGACAATGCTGGAACTGCTTACCTCAACCACTGAGAGTGACGGAACCGCCCATCGGGTGAAGGTGGATGGTCTGAGTATTTCCGCTAAAACCGGTACCGCTGAAGTGTGGGACCCCGGTGAAGGCGCCTATTCGGATAAAAAATTTGTAGCATCCTGTATTGCCATTTTCCCCTCAGAGGCACCCCGCTACATCGTCTACTTTGCCGCCGTTCACCCTAAGGGGGAGAGTTATTACGGAGGAAGAATAGCCGCTCCGGTGGTCCGGGAAATGATTTTAGAAATAGTTGAACATTACCGGCTGCCTCGAGGTTCCGAAACAGTTTATCAGGAAGAGGGTGTGCCGGTCGTTAAGGTCCCCGCGCTGCCTGAAATCGGAAAAACTATTCCCGATTTTTCCGGTCTGCCCAAACGGGTTCTCCTTCCCCTTATAGATCGGGATGATATTAATGTAGAGATTACCGGTTCCGGCTGGGTTGTAAAACAGAACCCAAGTCCGGGATCTCCCGTAAAAGAAGGCATGACCCTCCACTTGGAGCTGGAATGAGTTTCTTATCGGACAACCTAAAGACCTTGGGCCTTCATCCGCCCTCCGGAGCTTTGACGCTCCCTTCGGAGGAACTCGAAGTCGTCTCTACCCCTTCCGGGGAGCTTACAGCAAAGTATGCAGGTAAATGGATTCACAGCCCCAGAAACCCTAAGGGAGAAACGGAACGGATTGCTGAAATTACTATCGATGGAACAGAAGGATGTTTTATCGTCTTAGGGTTCGGGCTGGGCTATATGACCGAATACCTGGTTAAGAATTGCACTGCCGGAAGGATAATAGTAGTAGAAGCCGATACCGGCTGTTTTCTCAAAGCCCTCTCTTCCCGGCACATGCGGGGATTTCTCTCCTGCTCAAGACTTACCTTCCTGCTCCAGCGTCCTCCGGAGGAATTAACAACCCTCTTAAAGGATTCACAGCACGATATTATCAGAGAAGTACCCCTGCGGGGCATGGTGAGTGTTTTTGAAGAGTATTACAGTGAAGTTACCGCTGTTATTCGGAAGTTCAGGTCCCGGATGCAGGTAAACCGAAACACCCTGAAACGTTTCGGACGGCTTTGGGTCCGGAACCTGACCAGGAACCTGCCGCTTCTCGCCCGGTACCGGGGTGTGGGTGAAATAGCAGGAACCTTTTCCGGTATACCTGCCCTTCTTCTGGCAGCCGGCCCCTCTCTGGACGATATTCTTCCTATCCTTACCCGGCTCCGGGAAAAGATGTTTATAGGAGCTGTGGATACAGCTCTTGGTCCCTGTCTCCGGGCAGGTGTTGAACCGGATGCTGTAATTGTAGTAGACCCGCAATACTGGAATACCCGGCACCTGGACAATCTTAAACTTAAATCAGCGTTTTTAGTAAGTGAATCATCAACCCATCCTAAGGTTTTCCGGCTAGAAGGGGGCGGTGTTTTTTTCGGGAGCTCTCTTTTTCCATTGGGACGCTGGATCGAAAAAACACTAGGAAGTCTTGGAGAGCTTGGCGCGGGAGGCTCCGTTGCCACCTCGGCATGGGACTTTCTAAAAAACATAGGATGCGGTCCTGTTTACTGTGCGGGATTAGACTTAGGCTTTCCCAACAGCAGTACCCATGTTAAGGGGAGCTTTTTCGAGGAGCGTACCCACACTGTCAGCAGCCGTCTGAAACCTGCGGAGGAAGCGAGCTTTAATTACCTCCACTCCGGTGAACCATACCTTACCGACGCTGCCGGGGATGGGAAAGTTCTTACGGATAAACGGATGGAGGTGTACCGGTGGTGGTTCTCTAACCAGCTATCGCTTCCCGATGCTCCTGAAACCTATACCCTTTCTCCTTATAGCGCGGCGGTGGAGGGGATGCCCTATATTTCACTTAATGAGGCAACGGAACTGCCGGATATCCGCCGGGAAATAGATTCCCGGGTTAAAAACCTGCTGAATACTTCCTTGGAGAAAGGTCATGAGGAGGAACGGCTGCGAATCCTCACCGAAACGGTTAGTGACCTTAAACACCGTATTCTGAACCTGGAAGAAAAGGCTTTAAGGGGTTTAGAAATTGCCGGTAAAGCTGATCCTGAAGAACCGGTTCATGCTTTTAAATCCCTGGAAAAGCTGGATACAGAGATAGGCGGGGACGAGATAAAAGACATCGCAGGCTTTCTGATGGAGGATTTTTTGGAGGAGATCAAACATAGCGCCGGGACTGTCCGGGAGGCCTTAAAAACCTCCCGGTCCCTTTATGCGCATCTTTTAGATTCCTGCCGGTACCATGGGGAACTTTTGGACCGGTTCCTCAGCGAGCGGTACCACTCATAACAATACGGACAGCCGAAGATTGGAACGCGCCAATTCTGAAGGTTACTTTATTTCCTTCAACCACAGGAGCTGCTCCTAAGGCTGCCTCTGCGGCATCCACCATAACTGCTTTATCAACCGGTACCGGAAGAACTACCGAAACCGTCTGCTCTTTCCCGGCAATTTCACACATTGTTATTATTATACCCCCTGGGATAGGAATACTGTCCCACACCTCACCTTCCGCCGGTTTTACAGACTGCACAATAATTCCGTCTCCCTGAATATCAAGAAGTTTCCTGTGTTCCAGTTTACCCGTACCGAATGCTGAATAAGCTATGGGCGGATTGTTCAACCTAAAGGCAGCTTCAGAAAGAGTTACCGGATCGGGAACGGAAACGGGAAGCCAATGAAGGGTAAAGCGGTGGACCCCCGTGTCCGGAGCAGGATCAGGTCCGATGGAAGAACGGAGAAGAACCGCTTCCAAGGCATCGCAGGAAGGACGGTATCCGTACGTGGTACGGGATGAGACCATCATGCCCGGCGCGGACCCGCCGGGACCGGGGAGGGAAGCAAAACTGAGAAACGGCATGTCCAAGTCGGTAATATCCCTGCTTATTATCATGCCGGGAATATCTCCCCGAATCGTCTTAGAACCCGGGGCGTAAGGGAAACGGCAGCAAAGCCTGGGGATTGTCTTACCCTTTTCTCCCAATTCGGTCCAGAACACCTCGGTTTCGAACCGCAATGCCGGACTTCCCTCCTCGAGTATTATCTTTACAGTTATATACGATCGGGAAGGTTCGGGCAGATCGATCCGGTAGGAAAGCCGCTTTACACCTTCATGCGGATCGCCCCGGTAATCCAACAGTTTTGCCTTTGATCCCAGCGGATATTTTTCTATCAGCCTCCCGACTTTCCAGGAGGACATTTCGATCTCTTCTTCTCCGTATAGGATGAACTCCCCCCCCAAACCGTCCTCCGGTACCAGGTCGGTGCCTGAAGCCTTATCCCGGAAGCTTTTAATGCGAAAGGTTTCCGGTTCGAACACAACCTTTACCCGGCTGTTTTCTAACGAATAATGCTTTGGACGTTCATAAAGCCAGTCTTCCGTGCCCCAAGGATGTATAACACCTTCTGCTATATCAGTTTCATCTTCTTCTGAAATTAAAACATCCCGGTATCCGAAACCGGGGAGCTCTACCAAAACGATTAGCCGGATAAAGGAGTGCCGCCAGTAGGCATCTTTTCCGGTCTCAAGCACGGTAAAGGGAAGGAGTTCAGCTGAATCGTCCCGAACCGTAATGCGGTCCGGTTTTCCAGGCCAGTCCCAGAGGATGATTTCGCTATAGTCTTTTCTGTCCCGGAAAAACTGGTTCACTATCCGAAACCGTCTCTCCCTTCCCACGGCGCGGTTTCCGGATCCGGGACGAAATGCTGCCGCATGAAATCCGACTCCCGCACCAAAGGCTGTATCTTCCTTAGGGAGTACTCCCGGTGTTTCTTCGCCGGTAAGGAGTGATAGAAAATGATCCGAGGCAGCAACAGCAGCGGCTGAGACATTCTGAAAAGCTCCTAAAGCATGGAATTTGGTTAAATCCGCACCGGAACCGGGGAGAATATCGTGAAACTGATTAAACAGCGTACTGATCCAGGCGTCACGGAGATTTCGGTGGTGCTTTTCCGCGGATGCACTCTTTTTCACTTTTGGAGTAACCTCCGCGAGGGACTCAAGGAGTTCCGCTGTGTAGAGGACCGATTCACTCGTCCTGTTGGCAGCCTTTATTCGGGATTGTGAAGTATAACACCCGGTAAAGATAAAATTACGCTCACCGCCGATTTCCGGAAGTTCCTCTGACATTGCCTCCAAACTGCGGAAAAAATCCCGGTAGGTTCCGAATCGGATGGACGGATAAACCGGCCAGGTCATCATGTCCCGGATCCTCTGGATATCCCGCACCGTCGGTCCGCCTCCGTGGTCCCCCACTCCGTAAACTACTAACCCTTTTTTGAGCCCGGTGGCCCGGGTGTAAGCTCCAAAATGGCTTGCCAGGTTCCAGTCAATTTTCGTATCGTACCACTTCGGATCGTTGTATACGATGATACTCCTGCCGGAAGGAGCTTTCCAGCGGTAAACATAATAAGGAGATTCTCCTCTGCCGTGGTAGAGATATTTTACCCCGGCCCGGGATAGAATCTCGGGCGTGTTGGCATGATGGCCGAAGGTATCCGGCAGGAATACAAACTGAAAACTCTCCGCCGGAGCCCCGTATTTTTCGGTCATGTACCGCCGGGAGTAAAGGGCGTGCCGGGCAAAACTTTCGGCGTTAGGAAGGTTGTTATCGGTTTCCACCCATTGCGAAGCGGTAACTTCCCATCTCCCTTTTCGTATCATGTCCCGTACGCGCTCTGCCAATTCAGGCGCATAATCCTCTAATATCCGGTAAACCGATGTTTGACTCTGGGAAAAAATAAACTCTCGGTGCCGCTCCAACAGGGTCAGAACAGTTTTAACGGTGGCAATAGTGACGGCCACTGTTTCGTGGAACCCCCACATCCAATTCATATCGATGTGAGCATGGGCTGCCAGCACCAGTGTATGTTTTCTGGCCGCGCTTCCCAGCTCCGCCAGGGCTTCTTCTGTCTCCAGAGCGCTTTTACGGGTAACCGCGCCTTCTTCGGAAACCCGGGCCTCCATCAGTTCCATTCCCTGTGCAAGAACCGCTTCCATCCCGGAATCCCCTGAAAAAAGCCGCGCTGCAAAGTCCAGTTCACCGAAGATTCTCCGGGACCAATAGCCGCTGATATTATCTTCTTTAATTTTTCGCAGTCTGTTAAGCATATTCATAAACGTCCCCTTTAATAGAGATGATGCATAAAGATAACAGAAGATACAAGTGGATCAAGTGGATACAGAGAGAGCGGCAGTTTAAAAGCTGAAAAGGTATCAATTTTCTGTACCGGATGATGGAATACGGCATCATGGGAGAAGCAAAGCTGATCGGCATCTGCGGAGTATCGGGTCCCGGCGGCCGGGAGCGGCGTATCGATGACGGTTACACCGATTTTCACTGGTCCCACCACAGCAGCTCCCTCAAACCTGCAGACAACGATTATCATACATGGCTGCATGAAAAGGGACTTACATGGACCCAGCAGCCGTTCGGAGAGAATAAATTCGTCACTACCTCGATGACCTCTCACACCAGCCAGACAGCCTGGTGTGCTGACAGAGCAATCGATTTTATAAAAAACCGGGCCGAAGACGGTGTTCCCTGGCTCTTCAGTGTAAATCCTTTCGATCCGCATCCAGCTTTTGATCCGCCGGAGGAATATCTCCGTCCTTACCTGGAACACCTGGACGAAATCCCTTTACCATCCTTCCTGGAGGGAGAGCTTCAGAATAAGCCCTTATGGCAGGAGTTCGACCATTCCCGCGGCGCGTACGGCGGAGAAGCGGTCCATTTTCAGTGGGACCGGATGTCTACCTATGACCATCGTCTGCTCCGGGCGGCTTATTGGGCAATGTGCGCTCAGATAGATTTACATGTAGGCCGGATACTGAATACACTCGAGATTACAGGGCAGCGTGAGAATACCCTTGTTATTTATACTTCGGATCATGGTGAGCTCCTCGGAGATCACGGCATATACATGAAAGGGCCATTCTTCTATGACTGCTCCATACGGGTACCCCTGATAATCAGAATGCCCGGAACAGTTGAACAGCGCCGCAGCAAAGCGCTAGTGGAGCTTCTTGACCTGCCGCAGACTATCTTAGACGCAGCGGGTCTTGATCATCACCCCGGGATGATGGGCCGGAGCCTCTGGCCGATTCTAACCGCTTCCCCCGCCGGTAAACCGGAATTTCATCGGGAGGATGTCTACTGTGAATCGTATGCAGCCTGTCAGGGGCATAACGGCGAATCCGAGCAGCCGGCTTATGCAACCATGCTGCGCACCCGTACACACAAGATTGTCCTGGCCCATGGACAAAAGAACGGAGAATTATACGATCTGGAAAAAGACCCCGGGGAACACCGGAACCTGTGGAATGATCCCGCCTACCGGGAGATAAAATGCGGGTTATTGGTTCGTTTAACCGACCGGATTGCCCTTACAGCAGATCCGCTTCCGGAGCGTACCGCTTCCTGGTGAGCATAAAAAAACGGTATGCCTGGACGTCCAGCCCGAGAAGCTGCACAGCATACCGTTAAACCATTTTCCATGGAGGGATTGATTACCCTTTGTATCAATTATCGGACCAAGCCGCGATAAAATTTAGATAAAAGTTTTTTGATTTAACTGCCTATTTATCTCTCCTGTAAATACATTGCCACGCGGTTTGAGGCAATATCCGTTCAGGATGGCGGTAGCGCACTTAAAGCGGTACAGGAGAACTCCGTGGATTTAATACTTATGGACATAGATCTGGGTGATAATAAAATGGACGGAACAGAAACTGCAAAACTTATTCTTGAAAAGTACGATCTCCCTATAATATTTTTCACCAGTCACACGGAAAAAGAGTATGTAGACAGGGTTAAACAGATTACAGGATACGGTTATGTCCTCAAATCTTCAGGTGAGTATGTCTTGATGGAATCCATCAATACGGCTTTTAAGCTGTTTAAAATGATAAAAACATCAGATGCCGCCGCGGATATTCTCAGCGGGGCTCCTGCCGATTTCACGGGTAAAAACTTTGGAGAAATTCTTAATCCGGAATTAGCACAACAGCAAATGGATAGAATGAACCGGACTATTAACACCTGTGAATCTCTTTCGTTTGAAGGTGATAATCTAACTATAAACGGAAAATCCTACTGGTTATCCACAACCTATAATTGTATCCTAAATGAGGAGGGTGAGTTATTAGGAGTAGAAACTATATCCAACGATATTACGAACCTCAAGAAAAAAGAGGAAGAACTCAGGCAGAAGAATACCTACCTTTCATATCTGATTGATAATGTTCCGGTGATTCTCTATTCCTTCGTTCCCGGTAAAGGAGGTGTCCGCTACTCCCCCCAGCTTAAAAAAATCCTGGGCATCGACAAGACATCGATGGATGAAAATCCGATGCTGTGGCATGACTCTATTCATCCGGAAGATATTGCGAAGGTTGATGACACAATTGCTAAAAGCATCCGTGGTGATTCAATTGATGTCATCTATAGAATCCGCAATGCCGAGGGCAATTGGCATTGGTTCCATGATATGGCAAATTCCCGCAAGAATGAAGACGGTTCGGTTATTCTCGACGGCGTGGCTTTCGATATTACCAAGCAAAAAAAGATGTATGATTCGTTAAAGAATGCCCTGGATGAGAAGAACTTTTTAATGAAAGAGCTGAACCACCGGGTAAAAAATAACCTCGCCATGATTTCTGCCCTTATCCAATTAAAGAATACTTCCTTAGGCGGCAGTGTTGATTTGTCAGACCTGACCCGCCAGATCGATGCTTTCAGCATCATTTATGATAAACTGTTTCAGACCGGTCTTGTGAGCAGCATCGATATTCATGATTATATCACGGAGCTGCTGCAATCGATTTTTACTTGGCTTACCGCAAAAACAATAAATCTTGAAAGTTCCTTAGAACATTGTTCCATCAGTTCAAAAACTGCTATTTCCGTGGGGCTCATTATAAATGAAATAGCAACCAACGCGATAAAACACGGTTTTGGTTCGGAAAGTAATAACACATTCCGCATTGATTTCAGAAGGTATCCCGATTCCGGTAATTGCTGTCTGGTTCTTTCCAATAACGGGAGAGAATTCCCGGATTCAGTTAGACTCGATAATCCCGATACGCTGGGACTGCGGCTTATTAACACCCTTGTCGGACAACTTGAGGGAACAATAACCCTGAATAGGAAACCTCATCCGGTTTTTACGATCACCTTTCCCTGCCCCGCTGAGTAACCCACCGGTTCACGGCTATCCGATTCAGTTATTAAAAAAAAAGCCCCCCTGCGTTTAAAGGCTATGCATATGCAATATACTGATGTTGTCTACACATTGTCCTCATTCTGTGAATACACTGAGGATGCATTACATTTGCGTTGTCTTTATTCATAGGGGGGCATTTAATAAACTTCCTGACCTGAGTGGCAGAACGGCTGATGAAATTATCCGCGGAAACGGTTGTTCCTCAACGACTGCTCCATCTTCTTTTTCATTGTCGTCATATCCGCCGTGAACACAGCAACTAAGAGTTTACCGCCCAGCTGGTATTCCTGCTTAACAACATGAGCGCCGAATTTACGGTAATACTGATTTGATGGCGCGTAATGGGGGTTGTAAACAACGATTTTTTATCAGCATCAGAGATATACCCTTGTTGCGATGATCTGGATCGACCCAGAGTCCGTTTAATTCAATGCCATTTTCGGATATATCGTATGTTTCAGCGAAGCTGCTGAAGGCTGCGCCGAGCATCCTGTCATCCGGATTATTACCATTGATGCACCCCCCCTCTTAATTAAGGGCAATGTATAATCAATATGCAGCTATTTCCAGCGCCATTTCCAATGCAATCGAGAAAACTCACTACTATTATGGCTGATGTTGGAAAAACTGATAGTAACCAGTTATTTCTGATCAACTGCTTCCAATAAGTAGCGGGTAAAATCGGCAATAATCAGGTTGTGTTTTTCAATGACAGGTAAAATCATTTCGGTCCGCCGTTGTAAGCCGAGTTTCAATATCTCTTTATTTTCTGATAGATAATACTTGTCCAGGTAATGAAGAAAATCAAAATATTTTCCGGCAGTTATTCCCTCCGGGGCTGTTTCATTCAAGGCCCCTACAGCCTCTGCTAGTGACATGAATGAATAGTTCCGGTTCAATAACTGGAATTGCTGCTCCGCCCTGCTCCACCGTTTTTGGTATGCGGTGTTTTTTATGTCCCGGGAAGGATAACCTGCTGCAAGCAGGTCGAAAAAGGTGTCCAAAAAATTGGTCTCCAAAGTTGTGTTGTTTCCGTCACTGCTCTTTTCAAGGTAACGAGCTGCCTCTTCATAATCACGGTTCAGACGGATAAAATCCAGTGATTCTCCACGGTCACCCGGCGAATGATAACCGCCGGTATATCCGCTTCAATTGTGCCGCGTCTTGAATTTTCCCGGCTATTATTTTTGACAGAAATATATTCTGGGGACTCAGCATTCTCCCAGTCTACCTAAATCATACGCTGCAGTACAGCTCCCCTGTTGATAAACCGCCCATATCGCTCATATCTTAGATCCGTAACTTGAGTTACACCCTGGTAACCGCGGTTTCATAAAATCCCGAAATATACAGGTAATTCCTATATTTTCCAGCCTGGCATACTTTCTGCTATTTGACCGGGGCAGTGATGCTGGAATTTATAAGTCGGTACTGATGCTCCAAAAAAATGTATAGAAGGAGTAATATATGAGAAACGTTTTTTGTCTTTTTATTTTTGTCCTGTTGTTCCCATGTCATTTTGTGTCGGCTGATGATGAAGCTGATCTGAACACGATTATTTCCGGTCTTAAGGCGTGCTCCCAGATTGAAAATGATGCAAACCGGCTGGAATCTTACGATCAATTAGCCGAGCAATTGGGAATTAATAAAAAGGCGGTAAATGCTTCAGAATCTAAATGGCAGGTTACTGTAGATAAAGATCCGATCAGCGACAGTAAAAAAATATTTTTCTTTCTTCCCGCAGAAACAAACAATCTCTACGATGAGGTGGTACTTATAATCCGGGTGCAGGATTCAGCTACCGAACTTTTTGTCGATTGGGATGATTATCTGGCGGACAACACAAAGATCACGATCCGTTTTGATAAAGAAGATCCCTATTCGGTTAACTGGGTGGAATCGATAGACAATACCGCTCTCTTCTGTAATTGCCCCTTAGGTTTCATAGAAAAAATACTTAAGCACAATTCCCTCGTACTCCGCACTTCACCCTACGATGAAGGTCCTAAAACCGCTATTTTTGATATTTCCGGCCTTAAACCATTGGCGGAACAGTACAATAGTGACCTTAAGTGGTTCTAGTTTTTATAAATCCGTGGTTCCGATCCTTTTGGGGGAACCACGGATGGGTAATTGGTTAAATATAGATGGGCCAGATTACATATGTTACATCTACTGCTTCTCACATGCCCTGTCGGTGGACAGGGACAACAAATGTCACGTCCCTTGTGTTATACTGAAAACGATAACCGGGACAGGAGGATAAAAATTGGCGGAAAATTGGTCGGAAGAACGGATTAAGATTACGCGGAATACTTTGGAAGATCTGCTGGACGACGTTTATCCGGGTCCCAGGTGTATGCTCAAAAAGATTGCCGGGCAGGAGCGGATATACGGACATATCATGAATTCACCCGGGTTCATCGGGAGAAAGGATGATGACGAGATCGTCCTTACCGGATCCGATGGTTCCGGATGGCGCTATACGTCGGTGGATGACGTTATTTCGGACGGATGGGCGGTTGACTAAAGGAGCGGTTTATAAGTGAAGCTTATAACACAGTACAGTTCAAATTACGGTTCCCGGGTGAATCCCTTTGCGGGGTATTGGGTAAAGGATAACAGCGTTTACGCGTTCGATCATACCCATATCATTTTTGTGATTGATAACACGGAACTGTTCGGCATAACCGACCCGGAAATCAAAGACTGTTACAAAAAACACAGTGAACAATTGGGAACGGAAGGCAGAGCGCGGGAAGAAATCATTAAACGGGTTTCTAAGGACGGGTGGATACGGGTGCGTCATTACAAGAAGCCCGATTATTGGACGGTGCAGTTTGATGAATACCAAATAAGGATTTCTATAATAGAAGATTTTATCCAGTTCGCGCTGGAAAACCTTGGAATGACGCCGTATGATCCGATTGTGCTTACCGGTTATTTTGACGGATACAAAAAAGAGTTTTCATTCAAAGACGGCGGTGTCGGTCAATTTATTACGGAGCTGCAGAGATAAGGACAAATAGCTGTTTCGCCGGCATCCGGTACATGCAAAATAACACTAAATAAATGCCGGACCTTCCTCCAATCAGCCCCCCAACTCCACACACCGCTTCCGGTAATGAAGGTAATTCTCATAACTCACTTCCGCCGGTACACCGTGGTCGCAAGTGGGAGTGTACCCTCCCCGCTTCCGCATTACCGGAAGTATCCGCTCAAGCTCCCGGTCAATCTCTTCTTTGCCGGCGGCGAGGATCCGCTTATCGATACCCCCCGACATGACCAGCTCCGGGTACTCCTTCCCGATGGCGACAACGTCGCAGCCGGAGGCGACTTCAAAGGGGGAGAGTGAATTCATGCCGATTCCTTCCCGGTACAGGTCGATCATTGGGGCACAGTAGCCGTCGGTATCAATTTGGATGTGCAGTTTTCTAGTACGGTCCTTCTGCCGTTTTCTAACGCCGCCGATCAGCTCCTGATAATAAGGGAAGAGGAACTCCCGGACCGTATCGGGACTGTATAGCAGGCCTTTGTTGTAGCAGATGTCTTCCGCGAGAAAAAGGATATCCAGGTCAACATGCTCCTGATGCTTCGCGATAACCGCGTCCGCCAGGGAGAGCCAGGTTTCCATCACCCTGTGGATAAGATTGGGCATATCGTAGAAAGCGTAGAGGATTTCGGTGGGTCCGAAAAGGCTCCGCAGGTACATGCAGCCGCCGATAACATGCTGCGTTATCAGCTTCCCTTCAGCCGCCGCGGTCCGCGCGGTTTCTATTCGTGTTTCCAACTCCGCATACCGTTCCGGTGAACGGGGATCGAGCCGCCAGACCAGGTGCTCCTCCCAGGTTTTTTCATCTTTCAGCGGATGATTCACGTACTCAGGCATGAATCCGTTCCGCTGGTTTTTAAAATAGAGGACTTCCCGTCCGGCGGTGTCCCGGGCGAGTTCGTACTTCCCCCGGTCCTCCAGGACCGTTTGTTCGAAGGCGGGGGAAAACGCTGCTTCGCACCAGCCCAGTTCCCAGAGTCCGTGTCCACCAGGTTCGTCGAAATGGAAGAGCTCTCTGCCTTCAGGAGAATTTGGATTGATGTCCGGCATCCCCTGCTTTTTCCATTCTTCCAGGCTGTAAAACCCGAACTCCCGGCGGTGGAACGGCGCGCCGGGTTTGATGTCGTACATATCTCTTACTTTTTGAACAGATGGTTTTACATTCATGGTTCTATCTCCCTTTTCCGGATACATATTATAGTAATTTGAGGCAGTATTTAATGGCAAATCATAGAATTTGATATATAATTTGATAATATGTGGTTTGATTTTGCCGAGTGCGCAGCCGGAAACAGACTTCCGAATGTGGATATCGTCACCGCCTATCATGTAAAGGGTGATGAAACATACTCCGTTCTAAACGGCCGGAAACAGGGCCTGGTGGCGGTCATGACGCGGGCGGGAGAAGGTATCGTAACCGTATCAGCACAGAAGTACCGGTTAAAAGCAGGAACGGTGATTCTTTTAGACGGCAACGATATCATCTCCTACCGAACAGCCGACAAAAAGTGGCATTTCTGGTGGTTCGAATTCTTTTCCGATTTACCCCGCCGGGCCGGATTAGGTACTCCTTTCCGCACAGGGACGGTTCCCGGGGAAGAAGAAAACTTCCGGATGATACTGGACGATCTAAAGCAGAACAATCCAGAAGCAAAATCACGGGCATGTTACCGGTTCGGCACTGTTCTTTTATCGTGGTATCTTTTTTCCGCCGGCACGGAGCAGCGGAACGGGAAAACCCCCTACTCCGAAATCATCCGCCGGATTACAGAAGAGATGAGCCGTCTGCCCCTGGAAATACTGGACACAGCCGCGCTGGCTAAACGTGCCGGACTCGGTCCCTGCCGTTTTGTCCAGGTTTTTAAGCTCGAAACCGGAATGACTCCGAAAGCATACTACGACCGGAGCAGGTTCGATTTAGCCTGCCGGTTCCTCCGCACCAGCAGGATGGGACTGGATATGATCGCGGACCGGCTCCATTTTTCGAGCGCGTATCACTTTAGCCGGTTTTTTAAGAAGTACGCGGGGGTACCGCCCCGGGATTTCAGGCGGGGATGATTACATCATCAGCAATATCGGACCTGACATATACTAACCCTTCCATTCTCACATTTCCCGCCCGCTGTTTTCCCTCCGGGCAGATGAAAATTGTGGAATTCAGCGCCTTCCCAGGTTTGGGGTACTCCGGAAGGGGTGGTAATATCACGAAAAAAGGAGCCGACAAAAGTATCATTCACCGCCTGCACATACAGCCCGTGATTCGTTAGATACATCGGCATACTTCCGTCCCCGGATGTTTCATACAACACGGTCCAATCCGGATCCGCGTAAGAGGCTGGAACTGCTTTCTCAAGTTCACCAACAAATTCCTCAAACTTTCCCAGCCGGATTGCCGTGAGCCAATATGTTGCCAAAGTCCACCCGGTATAAAACCCTTTACCGGTTCCCTGGCACAGGTGTTCCCGAACAGCAAAGGCTTTATGTTCCGGTCCGGCCGCCGGTTTGGCCGGAACAAAAGCAGCCGGTCCCAGCTGGACGGGATGTTTTTGGCGGCCGAGTTTATACTCGGAAGGATCAACCTGGCAGGGCATGTATATACCGTATTCATGGTGATAGAGCCGATGGTAGGCAAGACCGTCACTCAGGATCTTCTCCCATTTTTCCTTTTCCGGTAACGGCTCTTCAAGAAATTCCGCCGTTTTTAGAGCCGTTTTCAAACAGTATTCTGCGCTGAAAAGGGCACAAAGATAATTTTTTCCGTCTATGCCGCCCCATTCGTCCTGTCCCATGGAAGGAGTTAGGTGAATTCCCCAGGTGCCGTCCTCTTCCCGGACTAAAATGTCACCGTAGAAACGGGCCGATTCCAAAATGACGGGGAAAGCCGTTTCCCTTCCCCACTCCCGGTTCCTGGTATGCCTGAAGGTTTCAAACGCCATAAACGCCGGATAGGCGCTGTTGTGTAATTCAAACTGATACCAATTAGGAGACCCTTCCGAAAGGAGCCGCGAGTGTTCATCCATGGGGAATTCCCATGCCCAGAAAATGCCTTCCCTGCCGTAAATCCGCGATGTAAAGTCACGCATGTTTTCTAGACACTTCCGGTAATATCCAACAATCGATTCAGCGATATCAAAATGACCAAGCCGAAGAAAAACCGGGAAAATATAAGCCATATCCTGCGGAAAATGATATGGCCAGCCGTTCCCTGTGTAACCCATTGGGGATACCGGACAATGGAGATCAGGAGAAAAACTGGATAACAGATAGTACACCGATCTTGTCCAAAGGGCCTGGAACCGGTCATCCGGCAGATTCACATAAGAAGCCCCCCACCGGCGGTTCCAGGCGGTTTCGGAGGTACCGGAGTAGTTACTGTCCCCGGCCGCAGTTTTCAGTTCCTGCTCCAGCTCCTCTCTCCGGCTGATTCCAGCGGAGCCGAGAAGGATCCGGCTCTCTCCGCGGCGGCCTGTAAACTTTAAAGCGATCGCGTTTTTTTCCTGCAGAAAATCGGCGCCTCCATCGGCCGAGGTTACCTGCAGTAAGAGAAGACTTTCCGCAGGCTTCCTGCCCGGAGCATTTTTCGCGTCCGAGGCGGAAACGATACGGCACCTCACGAGGGATCTTTTTTCATCGGGAAGCGGGTTTTCAATCGTTGTGATTACATTCTGCTGATAACTTGACCGGGTTTGCGGAATTACCGTAAAAAAAATATCGGGTATCTGTGTGTTACTTGCGGCGGAGTATGAGAAATCTACCGCGAGAATATCCCGCAGCTCGGGATTGAAATACAGCCGGACAACAAGCCGCAGCCCCGGATACTGCAGACGCGTCTCCAGAAATCCGTCATACAGGTGGAGATGCTGGTAATATGTTTCCGGCGGACCTTTCGGTAATCCTGAAAGATAAAGCCGGCCCAGGGGAACTGCCGCGTCCAGCCCGTAAGCTCCCCGAACCCAATGGTCCGCGTGCATAAGGAGCGTATTCGGTATGCTGTTCCAGCTCCGCGGAGTATATTCAGTATCCATCAGCCCTGAAGGACCAACCGCGGCTCCGAATCTGCCGCTTCCTAAGTAAATGTTTGCCGGCGGATACCCGGGATCGGGATACCGGGTCCTGATTATATCTCCTCTTGATATGTGACGTCTCATACCAATATATTTTCCCATTCAGTATTCTGTATCGTTTCCGTCAATGCCCGCGCCTGACTTGGTGATAGGAACCGGGTCATATCCTTTAGAACAGCAGGAGATATCTCACGTTCCAGGGCGTTGTCGATGTCCCGCTTCACTACATCCCGGACATTCATGGCGAACAACAATTTACGGCACCGGTTAAGAACATCAATCTCTTTCTTTATCAGACCGTGATCATAAGCATAAAGGATTATTTCAAGCTTATGTTCCGCAATCACTTCAGGAATCGTTAAAATATATTCCTTTGCCGAACGGTTATATGATCCGCCAACTGAAACCTCCCGACCGTCTAAATAGACTTTATGATTCTTCGGCTTTAAAACAGCCCGAAATGCTATGTTGTATTTCCGATATTTTGGAACACATCGGACTTGGCCTTTAGCAGGTCCGATAGTTACATGAAGAGAATCGTCCTTCCATTTAACCCGAAAAGGGGTCAGGGCAAATTCGCCGTCCTGATACGCCTGACTTATGCCGTCATCTTCGTACAAATCGAAAGAGCCGTCCTTTCCCGGAAATATAATAATTCTCAGCTCCGACGGATTTCCCGCGGCGCGTTCCGCCGATTCCGGTCCCAGTGGAATAACCGTACCTTCCGCCGCGAATACCGGGATCTCTTCCAAATCACCGTAAATTCCATAAATACTTCCTCCCGGATAGAAATCGCCGTTAAAGAAATTAAACCAACCTCCCGGAGGCAGCCATACACACTGCCTGGACAAACGCAGGTCAGGATCCCGGGGAGATGTAAACGGCGCGGCTATAAGATCTTTTCCGAAATAATACTGCCCGGAGACCGAATAGGACTCATCATATTCGGGATGCTCATAATACATGGGCAGGCAGAGAGGAATCCCCTCTTTTTGATTTCTTCTCATCATCGTATAGAGGTAAGGAATAAGAGCGTGCCTGAGCTGCATGTACTCTTTCAGGATACGGTATGTTCGACAGTCATACGCCCAGGGCAACCGTTCGTTATACCGGTTCTTGGAGCTGTGAACACGCGTAACCGGGCTGAACACTCCGAACTGGACCCACCGGATGTAGAGTTCCCGGTCACCGGTACCGATCATATGTCCGCCGATATCGTGGCTCCACCACCCGTACCCCACATTTGCTGAGGTAGCGGTAAAATAGGGTTGAAACGCGAGGGATTCCCAGCTCACAATGGTGTCTCCCGAAAAACCAACCGGATACCGGTGGCTCCCCAATCCTCCGTACCGTGAAAAAATAAGACCCCGCTTTTCTTTTGAACGTTTAAGATCGAAGTAATGCAGATGGTTCAGCCACATCAGCGGATCAAGACCGGGCATACCGGTTTCAGTTCCCTGCTGCCAATCCATCCACCAGAAATCTACTCCTATTTCTTCCTGAGGATGATGAAGAAAAGAGAAATACGCTGACGCGTAATCGGGATCGGTCATATCAAAAGGGATACACTCTCCTTCGGACGTGTCATGACCTAGGTATTCAGACATAGGCAGATACATCTCTTCGTGAGGATGAACCCCGTCAGCAGGATGCAGGTTCAAGGCGGTACGCAGTCCCTTATCGTGAAGCCTCTGTATCAGCCTCTCGGGGTCTGGAAATAATTTTCTGTTCCACGTATATCCGGTCCACCCGTTTGTGTATTCATTTTCCACAATGTGCCAGTCCATATCTATGATGAACACCGACAGCGGAATATCATGCGCTTCAAATGATTCAATGAGGGCGGTCATGGTGTCTTCCGTGTATTTCCAGTACCGGCTCCACCAGTTTCCCAGGACATATCGCGGAACCATGGGTACCGTTCCGCTCACTTTGTAGAAATCACGCAGGCAGCCCTTATAATCATTTCCATATCCGAAGAAGTACAGATCTTTCGTATTCTCCGCCAGCCGAGTCTCTTCAGGATCGAACCTTCTCGAAATCCACCCGTCCGGGAGAAACACGACCGATCCTGAGTCATCAACCACGCTCCATCCCCTGGAGGACATCAGCCCTTCCCCAAGAGAGACAGCATCCCCGTCAATATTATCCAGGGTCCGGGCGGTTCCCTTCAAATTATGCATCCAGGATAAATCACCGTATTTCCAAGTCACGTCATCCCCGTTTAAGGTAATCCGCAGATTATACCGGGAAAACGGCTTACCTCCGCCGGTGTACTCAATCTTGAGATGATCGGTACGGATTACCAGCGTCTGCTCACTCCGATCCACCGTAAAGCGCGGCACCGGCTGTTTCCTATTCCAAAAGACTTCACTGGCTCTGTCTTCAAACCGGTTTTCCGGACTGTATTCGATCCGGATGAGTCTTGATGTAAGCACGGTAAACCGTACATTTTTTCCTGTAACCAACGCATCCCGGTGAGCTCCCGCCGCGGTATCAAGTTTAAAATGGTTCATTTGATTAAGATTTGCCTCATCCTTTTATTCCTCCAATCATGAAACCTTTTACAAAGTATCGCTGGAGAAAGGGATAGATCATAATAATCGGAGCAGTGGCAAGAATGGTCATGGATGCACGGATTGCTTTTGGAGTAATCATCTGGGTCATCTGCTCCCGGTCAAACCGTTCCATCATCGCTTCCGCGGTCCGGGCGGTTTGAGTCGCCATCGTACTCTGCAGGATCTTCATAAGTTCATATTGGAGCGTAAACAGCGATGGAGTTCGGGGAGCATAAAGAAACGTATCAAACCAGGAATTCCATTGGGCTACTCCCACGAAAAGGGAAACAGTGGCAACCACAGGCATGGAAAGGGGGAAAATAATACGGATAAAAATTGTAATATCATTCGCGCCTTCCATCCTGGCTGACTCAACAAAGCTCTCGGGAATGGTCTCCATATTTGTCCGCATCACGATCACATTAAAGGCCATAACAAGATTGGGTATGATATAGACCATAAAATTGTTCAAAAGCCCCACTCCCCGAATCAGGAAATATGTCGGTATAAGACCGCCGTTAAAATACATTGTCAGCACGAATAACACGGTCAGGGGTTTTCGGAAAATATATTCCCTTCTGCTTAACGTAAATGCCATCATTGCGGTACAGAAAACACTGGAAATCGTTCCGATAACGGTACGCGCAACCGATACATACGCGGCATTAAAAATATTATTATCAGTAAGGAGTACCTGGTAATTATAGGTAGTGAATACTCTGGGCCAAATCATTGCGCCGCCGCGGACGGTATCTATTGCGTCATTAAAAGAAATAACGAGGATATACCAAAACGGATAAAGCGTTATGAACGCGAGTATAATCAAACCAAATGTGTTAACCGTATCAAAAATGATGTCTTCTCTGGTTTTTCTTTTAAACAACATATTATTTTCCTGTTTTATATGAGTCTTTCCTGGCCGAATCTCTTTGCAAGTCTGTTGGTAAGAAACACCAACATAAGACTTACAACAGACTTGAAAATCCCCGCGGCAGTAGAAAATGAGTATTGCCCCATCCCCATTCCCCGTTCCAACACAAAGATATCAATCGTCGTACTGTATTCTTTCACTAAAGTGTTTTGAAGCAGATAAGGCTGCTCAAAACCCGCGTTCATGATCCAGCCGATATTCATTATGAGCAGCACTATAATAGTAGGTTTAATTCCCGGAAGAGTGATGTGGAATATTTTCTGGAGCCTGCTTGCTCCGTCAATATCGGCGGCTTCATATAGCTGAGGATCCAATCCGGCGATGGCGGCGAGATAGATAATCGCTCCCCAACCAATATTTTTCCATACATTGGAAAACCCGATTACCCACCAGAAAAGTTTCTCTTTTCCCATAAAAATAACCGGTTCTTTCACAATCCCCAGGTTCAGCAGCAACTCATTCAGCGCGCCGTCGGAAGCAAGCAGGGTTAGCACAATATTCGCGGCTACTACCCAGGACACAAAATGAGGAAGATACGAAATAGTCTGGATGGTCCGTTTCATGGTGATATTCCTGAGCTCGTTAAGGGAGAGAGCCAGCGTTATACAAAAAAACGTCCCCAGCACCAAATTTATGGTACTCATTGCCAGAGTATTCCGCATGACCCTCGGAAACTCACTGTCGGAGAACAGCGCGGTAAAATGTTTAAATCCGACCCACTTTTGGCCAAAAAAACCTAAAGTCGGTTTAAAGTCCTGCAGCGCCATTGTCCAACCCCATATCGGCAGATACCGGAATATTATAAGATGTACTAGAAATGGAAATGACATAAGTATTAAATAGCGTTGTTTGTACATAATACTTTTAATATTTCTTTTACCGGACATACAGCACTCCAGGATTAGTGTCTAAAAGACGGCGGACAATTATGTCCGCCGCCGTAATGCTTTCCGCGGAAAGAACGTAAATTAACCTGTCTTACCAATTTTCAAGACGGTACTTTACGCCCTCTTCCACTCCCTTGTAGTAGTCTTCAATGCCGATACCTTTGAGTGTGTCATTAAATTCTTTCCAATACTTCTCAAAATCAGCGGTATCGCACATAACCAGCGTGGGAATGTATTTGTCTCTAACTCCATCAAGCTTGGATAATGCAACCTGCGCGGGAGAACCTTGTTCAAGCGGGATACTCCAGATCGGCTCCCATTTACGGTCAACGAGCTTCTTAGGCCACTGATCAGCAGGAACCTCAAGGTCGTAGGCGTCTAAGAACTCCATTTCCACAGGCGTAAATGCCCGTTTCGCAACCTCCGGCTGAGATTCCGGATTCCAGGCATTACCATCAGGATAGGTACCGTCGCCGGTCGGCCATCCATACAGATAAACTCCAAGACCCCGTTTCTGCCGGTATGAAAGGTCTTTAAAATTCTCTGCCATTTCATCGTTCATGTTGTATCTGCCGTTGTCATCCACATAGTAATCTTCACCTTCAACTCCCCAGAACATTAGCTTCTGCTGTTCAAGCTGCGCGAGATACTCCCAGAACTTGATAATCTTAACCGGGTCTTCCGCGGCAACAGAAATACCGAATCCTTCCGTCGAGGGCATCGGTTTTGTACTCTCCGGATAGGGAGAATCCGCGTCTATCTGTAAAGGCATTCCCCAATACGTTAATTCTTCACGTCCTTCTTTGATCAGGGAATTTGTCGCGTCTTGAAAAAACCACGGAGCCGCCCAATGGGTGATGTATCTGCCTGTTGCAATTTTCGCCACATACTGTTCGTGATTTATGATAAAAGATTCTTTATCGATAAGTCCGTCATTCCAGGCCTGATTAAAAACTTGCAGGGTTTCCTTCCACGCATCAGACGTATCATTGATTTTGAAATCTACTTCAGGTTTTAGCTTTAAGGATGTTTCAGGGGCCACCGCGTTATCTATTGCCCAGCTTAACGGCCGGCGCCATCCGTCTATAAGCGTAAGAAAACCGATGTTTTTCTCGCCTCTATCATTCAGGGGATTTTCTTCAAGATAATCCCGCAGCCAGTCAAACATCTGAGGAATTGTTTCAAGTTTCGGGTATCCGGTTTTTCTGAGCGCGTCTACTTGAATTCTCCACGCTCCTGCTACATTTATCCGTGAAACTTCGTCCCCCTGGGGAATAAAACTTGGAACGATGTACAAATGGCCGTTCTGATGTTTCGCCCGATTCCAGATATCTTTTCCCATTTCCCACAGAGTGGGAGCGTGTACGGGAAGGAGATCTTCAAGAGGTATAAACGCTCCTCCGTCGGACCACTTTGGAGTGGATCCACCGGAACCCATAATCACGTCAGCCATATCACCGCTTGCAAGATCGATACCGATTCTAGTATCTAAGTCTCCAACAAGCCGGTCGAACTTTACAATCACTCCGGTATCTTCATAGAAGATCTGCCCAATGTCGGTGTCCGTAGACAATTCGGGATCACCGGCATTACCGTACGTTCCGGTAAAATACGTGAACGTGAAATCTCCGTCTTTATCGGATTCCGCGGTTTCCTTATCCCCCGCGGCGAAAACAACGGAAAAAGAAAACAGCAGAAGAAAAAGTATTACTGTGACTTTTTTAAGAATCATTCTGATCCTCCTTATGATTTTGTTACTCTAATGTTCACATGATATTTCCCGGAAAAAAACCTGAAAGACCAAAGAATTCTATCGGTAAAACAAATATTACACCGGTTTTTTTACAAATTGTCTGGGAGTCATTCCCGTGTATTTTTTAAATTTTTTGTAGAAATATTCGGGGTCATGGTACCCTACCAACTCGGCCACATCGGTAATCCGCAAATCGCTGCGCGAAATCAGCGCCTTTGCCTTTTCTATACGCTGCATGTTTATAAATTCCTTTACTGTTACGCCTTTAATGTTTTTAAACAGCTGCCCAAGGTAATAAGGATGAAGATTTACATGTTTTGCAAGGTCTTTTACCAGCACGGTATCCGTCAGATGTTCAGAGATATACAGTTCTACTTCCCGTATCGTCGGATTCCGCGTATCCACATGGATGGAAGTTAAGAAACGGATTGTAGACTCGGAAAAGGACTGCAGCCGGCGCATAATTTCATCACATCCCATGGGTACTGATATATCCGGAATCCCGTTCGAGAACAAATGAAAGTCTTCGAGGTTGCCTCCCATGTTGCTTACCGTTCGGATAATTTCCAGCATTACCGAGTGGATACATTTGACCACGGTACCAGGATGAAGCTTTTCTTCCTGAAAGATCATCCGCAGCCGTTTGATAAATATATTCACCGAATCTAAAGACAGTGACCGTATATACTCTGGAAGCATCTCCAGTCCATTCAGTAAATTTGGATCCCTCGCGAAATCATCAACGGAAGGATTTTTCTGGAGGAATGTTAAAACTTCCGTACTGTAGAAACTTTCCGCTGTTCTTTCTCTGAGTGATTTACGGCTTTTCCCGATGTTCTGAAGCCCTTTTTCAGCACTCCCCATAAATCCGCGGATCCGGACATTGTATTGCCCGCATATACATTCAATCCTTTCCTTTAGGGTTTTCATGGTAATTTCTGAATTCTGCAGCATGGACTTGATATATAAACAGTCAAATTCACAATCGTGGTATATCGAAACCAGGCAGCTTGAATGGTAGACGAATGATTCAGAAAGCAGCTTCTTTAACGCTTTAACAGATTCTTCCGTACAGGGAGGGAGAATCTGAAATCTGATTACACTGCAGAGAAGGTTTCGGACAACATCTTCCGATATACCAAGTAAATCCCCTATTTTTTCAGGATTCTGTTCATTCAGCACCGCTTTGAATACATTAGATTCTGTTCCCCTACCCCCTCTCGTTAACCGCAGTTCCGCCAGACAGTGCCGAATATCTTTTAGAACAGCCAGCAGCTCTTCTTTCTGCAGCGGTTTTAAAAGGTAATTATGCACATTAAGGGTAATCGCTTTTTTCGCGTAGTTAAATTCATCGTAACTGCTCAGGATTAAAAACACCGGCAGAACCGGCATTTTTTTTCTGACCTTTTCGATCAGCGCGAGCCCGTCGAGATTCGGCATTTTAATATCGCATATCACAAGATCCGGCTCAATATCGCTGATGATTTGAAAAGCCTCGAACCCGTCTTCCGCTTCTCCCGCCACAGTAAACCCTTGGGATTCCCAGTCAATAAAGCGGATAATGCCTTGACGGATAAAGGGTTCATCATCAACTATAATGACCTTGTACATACTCACATCACATCCTTTAATGGAATCACAACAGAAACCATCGTGTGTTCCTGTTCCACAGAATCAATATCCATCACTGCTTCTCCCGAGTAATACATACGAAGTCTGGCGGCAACATTGGTTAATCCTATGAATACATCCTTTCTATCCATCGCGGTGATTTGCTCACGGATATTCCTCAATTTATCTCGGCTGATCCCAACACCGTTATCTGCTACATGGATAGCCAGGCATTCATTTGAAATTTCACAGGTCAGGGTTATTAACCCATATCCCTTCGGTTCTATTCCATGAAGCAGAGCATTTTCTATTAGAGTCTGTATCGTAAATTTCGGGATCGTCAGCTGCTCCACCCCGCGGTCTATTTTCTGCTCATATTTGATTTTATCGCCAAACCGGTACTGATGGACGGAGAAAAGGTACCCGATGAATTTCAATTCATCTTGTACTGATGTGCAGTCGTCCTGCCAATAGTAAGTCCTCCGGTACAGCAGCCCCAGCTGGTTCATGATTTCGGCGGTTTCGTCCTCGTTCTTGCATAAGGACCGCATTCTTATAGCTTCTATAGTATTGTAAAACACA
Source organism: uncultured Spirochaetales bacterium (assembly GCA_964618265.1). Classification (GTDB taxonomy): domain Bacteria; phylum Spirochaetota; class Spirochaetia; order CAYLLE01; family CAYLLE01; genus CAYLLE01. Next base: position 71,247 of record CAZUAE010000005.1, read on the forward strand.
TGAGGATTTACCCTGCTCTGCAGCGCGTGCAGTTCAGACTGCTTCTGCTCAAGTTTCAGTTTATGTTCCCTGAGCTGCCCTTCGTATACCTCTTCAATCAGCCGTTTGATTTCCTTAGTCATAGTATTCATGGTATTCTGCAGATCCGATATTTCATCTCCTTCTAAATCTTTTGGGAGAGTTTCATACTGCCTGCCTATTACCTTCTGGGAATGAACCTTTAAACGGGACAGCCTCCTGGAGAGCATCCGGCTGTAATTAAGATTTCTCGCGAACGTTACAATCAGGATGAATAAAAAGCCGGCAATTGAATACAGAAAATACGATCTTCTTAAACTTACTTTCGGCATACTGAAAACCTGAACGTTAATCCGCCACGGCTCTTTGGTTCCCGGAAATGGCATTACTGATTCTATCTCATACGGCTTATCAGTATCATCGGGTTGTGAGTCATTGAGTACTATGCTGAGAATATTTTTATTGTTAGCGGAATAAAGATTAATTCTGCTCTTTAGGGAAAAACGGCGGAGAATTTCCGAAAGATATTGAGAGCTTAAGGTAACCGCGATCGCGTGAGTGTCCCGGCTGAATGGAGCGAGAATTCTCTTGATGAACAGAATCCGGTTACTCTGCCTGATTTGATCTATATCGGTCTTCTCATGCAACAGAAGCAGATAACCATCTCTTTTCAGCTGTTCTATCTGAGACGCGGTGACGTAACCATGAAAACTGAAAGAAGGAGCATACTGAATAACATAAGGATTTGTCGATAAAAGGGTTACACTTTCTGACGCGCGGTTGAATGCTATAAACCGGCTGAATATCGGCCGTATAGACTCATGAAAGTTATGATAGAAAGATATAATATTCTGATGATGTTTGCTCAGAAAATCCAGAATCCTGGTATCGATGGATAAAGCCTCTACCGCGAAATGGAAATCATTCAATGTAAGGGTAACTGCTTCCTGTAGTCCGGAAAGCTCCTGCTTTACCCGTTCTTCTCTTGCCCTCTTGAGATCCGCTGAAAGCTGAGTAAAGAAGAATACATTAATCAGCACCAGGGGAAGGAAAGTTGTTAATACATAGGAGAGAAATATTTTCCTTCCCAGCCCGGTCTTCGGAAAAAGATATCCTTTACGCATCAGTATAGTTTAAATCCCCGAAACGCATATCAACACAGGACATAACAAATATTTTTCTGTACATAACAAAGATTTTACATTCAGAAGGTCAGAAAAGCAAATTTTTAGCGAAGCCGGATTTGCGTCAAAGGAGAGCCTTTTTCGTCTTCCTTTCATACATTTTACGGGATCGCCTGTGTCTTCAGAGGGACGATGGATGTCCCTCTCCGGATGCTATATTCAAAACAAAATTATATCAAAAGAGGTGTAAAAATGAGTGATTATAAGGAACATTTACCGGAACATGTGGAGAAAAATCTTACCGGATTCAAAGTACGCAAAATCGACAATCCAGAGAAATACGGCGGGTACTCGAAGGGACAATTCTGGATTAGAAGATTTATCAGCCTTATTATTTGGCCCATCGGCTTTATAGTAGGGATAGCTGTAAGCCGGAACAAAAACAAGGTTAAAGCAGCCCAGGGAAAGGAACTTGTTATCGACAGTATTTTTATCGGGATTTTATCGATTATTGCGGTTTTTGCCTTTAGCACTCCCGAAGACTCAGAAACTATTCAAATGGTAAAAAACGGATATCTCAACAATTATCAGAGTAAGACAATAGGGGAAGCTTTTGATGATTTTTTTGCCGGTGAAACGTGGTCCAGTTTTGAATTGGACGGATCTCATTATGTAAATGTTAAGGGAAAGATTTCGTATCATGACAAGCCCGTTACCGCGGTCATTCAGTTCAATGTTGACAAAGAAACCGGCTCTCTGGAGATCGAAGCTTTTGAAATAAACGAAGTTCCCCAGGACCTGTTAGTCCTATTCGGATTGCTAGAAAAGGTTTATGAGTGAACTAATCCAGGACAGCTCCCCGGATTGGTTCACCCTCCGGGAGGAGCACCGTAACAATAAGTCCATGCGGTTAATTGGCCGCCGCTGTGACTGTACCTCCGTGAGATTCCGCGATCTTCTTAGCGATGGACAGCCCCAGTCCGCTGCCCAGACTGTTCCGGGAATAATCTCCCCGATAAAACCTATTGAAGAGCAGACTTATTTGATCAGCAGGCATTCCTCGGCCGTTATCCCCGACGGATAGCCGTACCCAACTGCCTTCTTTTCCACAGGTAATCACTATGGTCTCGCCGCCGTGCTGGATAGCATTGCTGATGATGTTCTCGATCAATCGGAAAAGTTGTTTTCGGTCACCGAATATTTTCGAATAGTGAAGATCCACCCGAATGGTCTTTTCCTGTGCCTCCAATTCGAATCTTGAAAGAACTTCACTGATCAGCTTTTTCAGGTCCAGTTCGGTGATAGAGAGTCGGGTTTCTGTATCCGTCCGGTACCAGTCTGTGATATCGCGAATCAGCAATTCCAGCCGGTTCAGTTCATTCAGGTTTTTCCCGATCCGGTTTGTGCTGACTTCAAGCACACCGTCCGCCATCGCTTCCAGCTGTGACTTGATACCGGCAACGGGAGTTTTTAGATCATGAATGATATCCTGTAGAAACTGTTTTTTTGCTTCCTCTTCCGATGAGAGTTTTTGACTTACCCGGTGGAGAGATTCCGCGATATCGTTCAGCTCCCTTATACCGAACTGCCGCTTTACAAGGAGTTTCAGGGTTGCCAGACTTGATACATCATCCCTGATAACCGTTACACACTGCACAATCCGCCGGGTAATAATCAAAGACAGAATCATTCCGGTTACGAGGGAACCGATAACCGATATGACAAGCACAGCGATTATGGTGGATAAAAAAGCGCGGTTAGCCTCGTTCTCGACAAACCGGGTTTCCCCGGAATAATAATATCCGATGACGGTATCGTCATGCTTTACAGGAAGATACTCGTCCTCCTGGATGGCTTTCCCCTTTCCTCTATTTGAATACAGCAGGGATTTATCAGCCCGGAAAACAAAAAGCGGTCCGCTCCATTTTATATTTTCCGAAGCAGCAGCTGCTGATGAGCCCAGGAGAATTTGTTTGGCTGCCTTTCCCAGGAGCTCCTTCTGATTCCGGGAATACTGAAAAAGAGCTGCGTTGATTCCGATGGTAATGACAACAGACTGCGTTACAAAAAAAGAAGAAGGCCGAATAGTATTTTTTCGGAGAGCCACCGGAACATAGACTTCATGGGTCCGCCTTTACGCCTTCGAACCGGTAGCCATATCCCCGGACCGTCTCGATCCAGGCAGGGCTCCCGAGTTTTTTCCGGAGATTTTTGATATGCGTATCAATGGTCCGTTCAGAGCCTTCAGCGATAGAATCAAGACAGAACTCCAGGAGCTGACCCCGGGAAAAAACCTGCGGAGATTTTTCGGTCAGAAACTCGAGGATACTCCATTCCGCCGCGGTTAGAGAAATAGTTGAACCGTCCAAAACAAGCCGGTGCTGATCAGGATAAATGGCGAGATGACTGGCTTTCAATGAATAGATTCGGGCACGAGAAGTCTCCTGTTTCGATATTGCCGCGACGGACCGTTTGAGCACCGCGTTAACCCGCAGAACAAGCTCTTTTGCTGAGAATGGTTTTACCACATAATCGTCCGCTCCCAGTTCCAGTCCTGTAATCTGGTCCGATTCTTCGGTCCGGGCAGTTAAGAAAATAATGGGAACGCTGCTGCCCGATTTGACCCTTTTGGCAAACCGGAAACCGTCACCATCGGGAAGCATCACGTCAAGGATAAAGAGGTCGAAATGTGTCCGCTCCATTGCTTTAGATGCTTCCTTAATAAGACCGAACTCGAAGACCTCGTGACCTTCGAGTTCGAGATAACGCCTTACAGCTTCTCTCATGTTTTCATTATCTTTCCTTTGACAATCATTTCATCTGTTTCCTCTTCATGGACTGATTCAAAGTCAGTTTTTTCGCGGACAAGAAGCTCTCCCGGACTCACCAATATGCTCTTGATTTGTTCAAAGTCGGCAGCCGCCAGCTTTTCTTTTAAAAGGGCCGCTGCAGGTGCCGGCAGCCGGGTGGTGTCTTCCGGAGTATACGGGAGTCCTAAATACCTGGCAACAAACAGCCTGACTGAATCTGTTCCCACTTCACCGCCGTCCGCTGACGGGAGATACATTTCTTCAAAGGCATTTATCCTGAATTCCTCGGAATCTGTCTCCGCCGCCAGGGCAAATGCCTGAATCAGGACTGTATGGGGAACATCAAAATTACGGGTTATATCATCTAAGGTATAGGATCCTCTGATGTCCGCTGGATTAGAAACTCCTTCAAACTCTCCGGACGCATAACGAACCGGGATTTTGGTTGATTTTGTTTTCCACGCGTTTAACGCCATAGACAATAGAATTCCTGATATGAATAATCCTAAAACCAAAATTGCCAATAGAGTAGATCTGATTTTCATTATTTTACCTCCGCTAACTGTTTTTGGTTCAACTTTCCCGCCGTTAATTCCACCGTTTCAGCCACAGGGCAGGCGTTTTCGCTGGTGCATTCAAGGCAGCTGATGCACTGATGATTAAATACCGTCCCTGATTTTGATACCGGTATGTTCATGGGACACGCTTTATCACAAGCTTTGCAGTTTATACAGGTTGCAGTGTTCCGTTTGATCTTAAAGACCCGGAACATGTTGAACATTCCGAGTGCCGCTCCGTACGGGCAGGCGTATTTACAGAATGGACATTCCACAAACAGCGAGAGAACCATTACAATTCCCAGGATGATGAGTCCGGCGATGGCAACTTCACCAGTCCAGAAATTAAACAGCGCGAAATAGGGATCCACATCGGCAAATATCAGTTTCCCGGTCATGATTGTCATATAGAGCACCCAGGCCAGAACTCCGTACCGCAGAAACCGCAGATATTTATCGAATTTATACGGAATGAATTTGTTATACCTTTTTTTAAATACCTTTTTTCCGATTTTGCCGAACCATTCCTGAACACTGCCGAAGGGGCAGATCCATCCGCAAAAAACAGGTCCGAAAAACAGGGCCATGGCAAAAACAATAATCATGAGTACAAATGATGATTCATGAACTTTTTTCACGAATGTCCCTGTAGACGCGTACTGATAAATCGAAACAACTCCGCCGAACGGGCAGACAGCGTGAAGAGACGCTGTGGACAAAAACTCGATATTTCTGCCTTCTTCCTCAAGACTGTGGTTTACCGCTATTGCAGCGATCAAAACTAAAAAAACAATCTGAACAGCTAACCTGACTTTACTTCGGGATTTCCCGCGTTTAGTATTCATCTGAATACCTCCTGTACTGTATATGCACCCAAGTTTAGACGACAAATCGGGAGAAAATGTGGGATATCTGTGAAGATTAGGTGAAGATAACATCACACAAAATTTCCATCTCCTCTTCACCTAATCTCCATAATGAACTTATAGATTTGAATAAAACTATTTGAAGGAGTAACAGATGAAAAAATTATTAGCGATTATTTTTGCAATCCTTTTAACAGGGACATTATTCGCCGCGGGAAGCGGAGAATCATATGAATCCGGACAGGGTTACGGTCGAGGGTCGGGTGCCGGCGGCGGCCGGGGCAGATTAGCAGACAGTGCCCAGGCAGGTAATTACGGAGAGGACCGGTTTTCGGAGGACATTTCGGTCTTTATTGAGACAATAAAACCTGAGGAACTGAACGCGGCAGAAAAAGCTGCTCTCCTCCTTTTACGGGAAGAAGAAAAGCTGGCCAGAGACGTTTACCTGAAACTCTACGAGCTATGGAACTACCCGATTTTCCGTAACATAGGAGAAAGCGAAGCACAGCACATGGAATCGGTTGGGATCCTCCTCGATCGGTATAATATCTCTGATCCGGTAGGCGAAGACGACCCCGGAGTGTTCCAGTCAGCGGAGCTTCAGAAACTATACGGTGAATTAATCGAACAGGGTTCAGAGTCTTTCGCAGCCGCGTTAACAACGGGAGCGACCATTGAAGATCTTGATATTGCTGACCTTCAAGCTGCCCTTGAAGAGTCCGACAATCAGGATATCGGTATTGTATTTCAGAACCTGATGAAAGGTTCCCGGAATCACCTCCGATCATTCGTATCTCAGCTGGAACGGTTGAATCTCACCTATTCGCCGCAATACATAAGTCAGGAGTATTTTGAGCAGATCCTGCTGAAGAATAGAGAGATGGCGTTTATCGAGACTGCCGAGTATTCATTTTTTTAATTGAACTTTCAGCCCATGCCTCGATCGGAGGCAGGGTATTTTCCAACGATTTCTTTTGGAAGCGGCTCAACCGTTGACGACGTCGAATATGCTGAGATCACCCTTACGAATGATACATCATTGACCCTCATTCATGTCGTTTTCTGGGACTCCACGCAGGATCCGAATATTGACTCTTCCCTGTATACTGATTCTATTAGTGACGGACCAGCAATTCCCGGTCAACCCGTTCTAAATTTATATATTATATGCAATTATGGCCGCTCCAAAATAACACAAGGTGTTGACCGGGAATTGCTGGTAACGGACTACCTTTGCTTGGATTGAGCCAGGAGATACCGTTACAATTAAGGTTCGCAACAAAGACGGGTCCCAAAACGGATCTATCTATACCTGGACCGAGTCCACCTGGAGCCAAACCGTCAGCTACACCACCGAAGGTGATAACCTTATCCTAACCCTAGAGGATGAAACTACAATCACGTTAAAGACTCGGGAACGATCTGTGGAAATACAGCGTTCAATTGCGTCAAAAAAATAGATAAAATGATTTAGTTAATAAGCTGTCCGATTCTATATTGGGCAGCTTTTTTTTATTCACTCAGAAACTGATATTTGTGTCGACAACTCTAAATTTATCATTTATAATAATTATAAATAAATGGACCGATCGAAATTTAAACCAAAGTTCAACAGAATATGTTTCATCGACCGGAAAATCAAGGAAGGCCGGTATCCTAACGCGGTGACTCTGGCCCGGGAATACGAAGGAGTATCTTCGCGGACAATTAAACGGGATATCGAGTGGCTTAGGGATTTTCATGATGCCCCCATTGCCTACTCTCCCGAAAACCGCGGTTACCACTATACCGAACCGAATTACCGCCTTCCGGCCATAAGCCTTTCCAGCAGCGATCTCTTTTACACTGCCGTAGCAGAGCATGTCTTGCGGCAGTACCGGAATACGCCTTTATACAATAAACTTAAAATGGTGTTTGAAAAGCTCGCGTCCCTGGTTCCAGATAAGATCACCATGGAAATTGACTGGGTCGATTCCCGGTTTACCATCTGTGAAATTCCTATTCCGGAAATTGAAGAAAATGTCTGGAGCCTGACCATACAAGCACTGCGGGAAGAACGGATGCTTCGGTTCAAATACAAATCGCCGAATCATCAGAAACGGGTGGGCCGAACTGTTGCGCCGTATCATGCCGTGAGTCACCGCGGTCAATGGTATCTTTTAGGACACGATACCTACAGATCTGAGGTGCGGATCTTCGCACTTTCCCGAATGTCCGCTCCAGAGATCCAGAGCCGGAAATGCGTTATCCCGGATGATTTTTCAATAAAGGATTATATTGATCCAAACATCGGTGTATTCATGAACGACAAAATATACCAGGTTGAGCTTCTCATAGCTGCTGAGGTAGGCGGTTTTTTCACCGAACGGCAGTGGCACGAAAAACAGCAGTTAGAGCAGCTTTCAGACGGCAGACTCCGGCTGAGCTTTCCCACAAACCAGATAGAAGAAGTGATGTACTTTGTACTTGCATGGGGAGAACATATAATTGTAGAAAACCCGCCGGAACTGGTGGAAATGATCAAGGAGCGGTTAAACCGTACGTTGAGGCAGTACGGTGTCTAAAAAGCCGGATATAATTTCATCCCGAAAAAAAGCTGCCCCGTTGCCAGGACAGCTTTTTTCTGTTCATTATTAATCTTTACCTATCAACGTTTCCACGCGGTATTATACAGTGTTTCAAGTTTTTCCTGATTCTTTTTCCGGCATTCAGCAAGGAACGCGTCCCAGTCTGAATCCAGAGAAGCTTCTCCGTAGATAAACTTCAGATTCATTTCGTTTACGTAATCGTTGAGAGGAGTTTCTAAAAGATTTTTATCTTCAAGTTCTTCCGAGGTGAATTTTACTCTCGGTGTTACCGGTGCATACATGTTGTTCGCGTTCAAGATGTCGTAGTAGGCATTCGTTTCTTCATCAAATACAGCGGACAGGAAATTCCAGTCTTTCTTCAGATCGAACCCTTCAGAAGAACAACCGGTATTTTTACGGAGTGTTATTACGTCAAGTATTCCCTTTTCGTTTTTGTAGGGAGGAATAAATTCGTGTACACCGTTTTTGTTTTCATATGTTGTGCCTTCAACTCCGTATACGGTCAGAAGACTTCCTTCATCGGAATAGAACATCCAGTCAATGATTTTCATCTTCTCTTCAAACCGCGGGTCATCAACAAGATCCGCTGAAATTGAATTACCGTACATGTATCTCGCTCTTCCCTGCACTCTGGCTCCGCCGGGGCCTCCGCTGAACGGAGGTATGGCTTTCCACTCCGCGTCAGGATTAAAATTCCGAGCATCCTTGTTTTTGCTGTCTATTGCCGCAATCCAGTCAAATGTGATGGCAGCAAGACCTTTTGCGTGACGCTGATTGATCTGTTCCTTATCCGCGGTAAAATTCTCCGGATCCATCACCCCGTTTTCCATCATCTTATTTAAGAAACTGAGCATTTCCCGGTAATTATCTTCCGCTGGAGCAAAAATCCATGAATCGCTTTCTTCTTCATATATGAAAGGTCCCCCTCCCCAGCCCGCTCGGGTATCGAAAAGCGGTCCGAAGCCGTAAAACATAAGGAGGTCTTTGAATTTATTGGAAAACCCTTTACTTTCTGGCTCTTGTTTCTGCACTTCTTTTAGAACTGAATAGAATTCATCCAGAGTTTCCGGCGCATCGAGTCCATACTTTTTCAGTTTGTCCGCCCGCACCATCCAGCCAATATCCGATAACGGCCGCTCCTGCATGGAAGGAAGGTAATAGAGTTTTCCATCAGTGTAAGACAGATCTCTTATTTCGGACTCAAAGTTCCACTCTTCTATCGATGCTTTGAAGTTTGAAAGATATTCATAGTAACCACTTACCGGAAGGATAACTCCGTCTGCTGCAAAGTTATCAATCTCACTGAGCTCAGTTTTCATGACAATATCGGGAACATCACCTGATGCGAAAATGAGCTGCTTCTTTGTGTCGTAGTCAGATTGAGGAACTGCCTGAATTTCAAGTTTAAAATTCCCTCTTTTCTCCAGCTCAGTTACCACAAGCCAGTTTTCACTAAATGGGTACGTTGAATTTTCACTGTAAAGTGCGGTAATCGTTACCGGTTCTTCAGAATTCGCGGCACCTTCATTCTGTCCTGATGCAAACAGCATAGCTGAAACTGCAAACAGAACACATCCAATTACAAATAATTTTCGAGACATTTTATGTCCTCCTTCTAAAAAGTATGCATATTTTAACCTTCTGCGGAAGGCTTCTGCCAATATAGTTTCATCTGTGGAATCATCCCTTAACAGATCCAATCATGATTCCTTTCACAAAATATCTCTGGATGAACGGATACACCAGGAGTATAGGTGTCGTTACAAGAATGATTGATGCTGCTTTAATTGTTGTGGATACGTTCTCCGTATCACTCTGAGTCAGCAGACCCTGTTCCGCGGCAAGCTGAGCGCCCATCACAATATTTCTAAGAAAAAGTGTTATTGGATGCAACTCTTTGGTATTCAGAAATATTAGCGCTCTGAACCAGTCGTTCCAGAACCACACCGCGTAAAACAACCCTATCGTTGCAAGAATCGGCTTTGAGAGAGGTAATGTTATCCGTAACAGAATACCCAAGGGGTTCAAGCCATCGATCTCCGCTGCTTCTTCAAGGCTTTCCGGAAGCGCCATAAAAAACGTCCGCATGATGATCATGTTCCAAACATTAATTCCCATAGGAATAATGATTGCCCATACTGTGTTAATAAATCCGATATTCCGTATAAGCAGAAAGTTGGGAATCAATCCGCCGTTAAATAACATAGTGAATACAATAAACCCCATTATAAACGGCCTGCCGGGAAGATCCTTTTTGGAGAGAGGATAGGCGCAGAGAATCGTGAGTACCATGGCAAATCCAGTCCCTGCTATCGTGTAAAAGATAGTATTTCTATAACCTTTCCAAAAATTCGGATGTTGGAGAATATTTTTGTAAGCTGCCAAACTGCCCGATTTAGGGATAAGAGTTACTTCACCGGAAAGAACCGCGTCCGCGCCGCTGAAAGAAACTGCAAATATATTCAGAAATGGGAATAGTGTTACACATAATATAAGCAGCATGAGAATTGTGTTAAATATTTTGAATGGTGTAATGGTTTTTCTCATCATCAGTATCCTTCTACCAGAGACTCGTATCAGAAAATTTTCGGGCAAACATATTTGCGCTGCCCACCAGAATTAAACCGATAACAGCATTGAATAATCCTACTGCTGTTCCGTAACTGAAATTACCTTGTTCGAGTCCCATTCTGTACACATATGTGGAAAGTATATCCGCTGTTTCTCTGGTGATGGGATTATAAAGCAGCAGTATCTTCTCGAATCCTATGAAAAGCATCCTGCCGATAGAGAGTATGAGTGTGATTATAATCGCTGGCATTATTCCCGGCAGTGTTACAGCCCATGTTTGTTTCAATCTGTTCGCGCCGTCGATTTTGGCTGCTTCATAAAGCTGAGGATCAATATTGGAGAGAGCGGCAAGATAAATAATGGCGCTCCAGCCCATATGCTGCCAGATGTCGGAACTTATATATATTCCTTTGAACAGTTCAGGTATGTTTAGAAAAAAAACAGAAGGGAATCCCAGTCCGGTGATAATGGTATTCACTATTCCTGTTGACGGAGAGAGCAGCTCCTTTATCATTCCTGCGACTACTACAACAGAAATAAAATGCGGTAAATACGAGACTGTCTGTATAAGCTTTTTGAATGGTGCATTATTTACTTCGTTCAACAGCAGCGCGAAGATAACTGGAATAGGAAATGCTATGAGAATAGACAGTGAACTCAGCACCAGATTATTCTTGAAAGCCCTCCAGAATGCCTGATCATTCATGAATAACCTGAAGTATTTTAAACCAACCCAGGATCCTCCCCACAGACCCTGTCCGTTTACAAATCTTTTGAATGCCAAAATTGCACCTGACATAGGCCCGTATTTAAAGATAATGAAATACACAATTGGAATAGCCAGCATTCCAAAATAGTATATGTTGTTCTTAATCGAACGTGTTCTTGGATACATGAAACATCCCTGAAATTAAAGTGTATGTAACGATAAGCCCGGGCTTTATGGCTGTAAAGTTCCAGAATTCCAGATTAGTGCCGGAATTCAAGTATCAAGAGTAAAAAACTGGAAAGATTTTTTTCTAAAACAGTATCAAAATTCCTTTTTGCTTGTAGAATTCCTGTCTTTATACAGTATGCGGTACTTTGTAGGGCTCAGACCCTCAACAGCCTTGAACACTCTGTAAAATGAATTTTTACTCCCAAAGCCGGTTTCTTCCGCGATTTTGTCGGTTGTTTTTTTAGTTTTAAGAAGCTGTTCTTTTGCATAATTTATACGGAGTCTAGCCAAATAATCTTTAAATGCTACCCCAAGGCTGCTTTTAATGATCTGCGAAAGGTATTTGGCAGATGTTCCGAACCTATCCGCGATTGAATCCAGATAGATTTCGCTGGTATAGTGAGTCTTTATGTATTCAACAATTTCTAATGGATCCACCTTCCTGGACCTGGTGGTGGTGTGGCTAATAATTCCGGTATACAAAAGGGAGACATACTGTTCCAGCTGTGCCGTTGATAATTTTTCATACAAAGAGGTAATATCAAGAACATCATCAGATTCAATGACATCGGATAATTCTTTTTTCTGCCGGGTAAGAACACGGATCCCTGTGTTGTACAAATGAAGAAGCAAAGCTCTCATATGTTCGTCGGCTATCCCAATTTCTTCGTTCCGATGTTTTATTCCCTGAACAAACTGTTCAGATTCTTCTTTTTCTGCCGCAATGAGCAGATTAATCAATTTGTTCTCCTCGGAAATCGAATATTCATATCCTTTTTTATTTCTACCGGCATCATATACTAAACAGCGCTCATTGCTCATATAAAGAATCTGTGACAATGCTTTCCGGGCTTCTTCGAAAGAATCGGCGATCCCTGCAAGATTTCCAGTAATCCGTCCAATACCAATAGATATGTTTATGAGCTCTCTATCTTTTGAAAGGAAATGATCAAGTTTTTCGATATGCGTTTTTATTGTATCTTCATTTATATGGATGGGGACATTCAGTACCAGACAAATAAGATTTGTATCAGGATATAATGTATAAACCGTGTAATCGGCCGGAAAAAGTGTACCGCTCATCTTTGCAAGATTATTCAGAAGATGACTTTTCTCATTACCTGTGAATTTTTTGGTGAACAGTTCAGAAAATGATATTTTTACCGCGGCAATACAATAATCAGGATTTGGAAATAGACCCTCCTGCTGATTAAGTATGCTCTGTACATCTTTCTCAGCAGGATCTTCCTTGTGCAGAATCTTTAGCAAGCACTGTTCCTGAGCCAAAGGGAAAGCAGCTGATAGATTCCTGGTCAGCCGGTGCTGTGAAGAAATTATCTCCTCAATTCGCCTAACCATGAAATCAAATTCATTTTCCGGCCTTGTTGGATTATTGGAAACTTCGCTCATTCTGCTCAGGGTACTTACGATGCCCCTAATAGGTTTATAAACTCCTTTTGTCATAAGATATGCGATGATTCCCGAGACAATTAGTCCTATCAAGATAATTAATAAGACCGAAGTCCTAATAATCGAGCTTTTTTTCACAATGTCGCTGAATGGAATAAAAGCTGAATAGATGAAGGGGGTATATGGAAAAGACGGATCAGGGGTAACCTTTATACCAAGTATCTGTTCCTGATTGACAGTAATATGATCCACCTGATTTTCTGAAGCGAGAAACGTTTGTACTTCCGGAAGCATTGAATCGAGCAGACCGTATTCTGCTTCACCTCCGGTATAGGCATACATATTACCTTGAAGGTCCGACAAAAAAATTGTGCTGCCGGGTGTAAATAAAAATCTTTCCATTATTTTCGATAAAGTTGACACTTTTATTTCTGTAACGAATAGATTTCTGGAAAGCTGCTCACCAAGCCCTTCCTGTATAGTTCTGATGACCGGGATTTCCTTTGAACCGGAACGCAGTAGTACCGGCTCCATTATGACAAAATCATTACCGGGTATAGTGATATTTTTCCATGTTTCATAGGTTATATCATCGAACACATGGTAATTTGAAAAATAGAACTCTGCTTCGAATGTTCCGCTTGTACTGATCACGGTATCGGAAGGTCTGTGAAAGACAAAGGCATTATGAATAATGTTTTTTGATGCCCTGAATGTATGCAGAAACGCGATGCATTCACGAATATATAGATTTTTGTCCTTCAGCACACTGCTTCTGGAGTTCATGACGTACCTGATTCCTCTAGATGAGGAAAGCATTACACTGTTTCGGTAAATCTCAGAGAAAATCTCTTCTATACTATGTTTAACAGTCGTAAGTCCCTGCAGGTAAGCCTGGATTGTTTCTTTTTCAAACCATCTGGAATAGTACATATATGTACCGATGCTAACCATTGTGATAAATACGACAGGGATCAGAAAATATAAAAAGATCTTATAAAAGACACTTACACGGGCAGGTTTATTCTTCATGTTCGTGCAATTAATTTTATACTATACGAGAGAATAACACAACACAGCAATTCGACGGCCCGCAATTTCCGGCAAAAATCTTATATAGGTCTTTTACATCCCGGACAGACCCGGTCGAAACTGTGAACTGGAATCCCTCTTTAGTACGGCGTTCTTTTGTGGTGTCTTTCTTTTTAAATCCATATCTCTTTTGGAGAATCCAGCTGAATACTGTGTAAATAACGGATGTTATCAATACGGGAACGATTATGAATGAAAGTGAATTTATTAGATAATCAAAATCCTCAAAACCATACCGGGAAATGTTTTTAAACAGAGTACTCCACTCCTGGATATTGTACGCGATTGTCATTACCAAGGCTCCTTGGAATGATAAGAGGATAATGACGAGGAGATCGTGTAGAGCCAATGCAATAATTCCGCCAATAAGAAAGCCGCCTACTTTTTTAATTATTTAAGACGGTTAAATTCTAATACACACATTCTCCATTTGCAAATAAAGGGGTATTCCCCTACCCTTCCCGGCAGGCGTCCACAAACGCAATAATATTCTCGATAGGCACCTCCGGTTCAAGGACGTGGGTGGGCGACAGGATGAGCGCGCCGTCCCGGCCGAGTTTTTCCTTCCGGTCCCGGATCACCCGCCGAACGTCTTCGGGAGTACCGAAGGGCATGGTGGTCTGGGTTCCCACGGTTCCGTCGAACACCAGATGTTTTCCGTACTCCTTTTTTAGCCGGTAGATATCCAAACATTCCGGCTGAAGGGGATTCAGAATCGTCACGCCGATATCGATGAGTTCGGGGATGATGTCCGTTATATTCCCGTCGCTGTGGTACCAAATCTGAATATCCGGTTTAATACTCCGGACCGCCTCGTACACCTTGGCCCACCGGAATTTGATATACTTCCGCCACATTTCCGGGGCGAACATCAGGGCATTCTGGTTGGCCACATCGTCACCGGTGGAAAGCATATCGACGCCGGCCCGGGCCGCGGCGGCGGCAATTTTCAAATTTTTCTCGAAAATCCGGTCAAAGATATATTCGCATATTTCCGGGTTGACCGCCATGTCCATAAGAAACTGTTCATACCCCCGGATCTGCCAGGCGGTTTCGTACAGGTGCCCGCAAAAGCACATGGCCGCCTTTCCCTGCCGGTGTGCTTTCCGCGCCAGTTCAGCAATACCTTCTTCGCTGTAGTCCTCCGGGCTCAGAAACGGAAACGCTTCAACTTCTTTTAGGGTTGTCCTGTTTCTAAGGGGACTTACAAACCGGGTAAAATGATACATACTCCCGGGCACTTTCAGCACACCAAATGAATTAAAGAATGATCCCTCGGGGATTTCCATATCATCATAAAAGGGCGCCACATCCTGTTCCCGAATTTCCCGGAGAGGAGTCGGCTGTACGTTGACGGGTGAGAAAAACCCTAAGTGATCCGCCAGTTCTTCCTCCCTGATGTTCAGGCGCGTCAATAACCGCCGGTGCAGGTCCGGGGTAAATCCTGCTTTGTATAAAAATCCATCATGAGGTTCATGATTCACGGTTGCTTTAAAGAGTTCCAGTTCTGTGCTCATGGTGATACCATCCTTCAGGGTGAATCATACCTATGCCTGGAATTTAAGGCAAGCGGGCGATCTGGAATATCTGGAATGGTTGTATCATGCGGTGTATAATAAAAAGTCCGGCGGAAAATCCGCCGGACACAACTGATTAGGCGGAAAGAGTTTTGCTCTTTCCGTCTTTATTTATTGTCCTGGTATTCATTCCACTGACTGCTGAGCTCGGCTCGTACCTTTTCGATCCCAGCCTGCTTTAATTCGTTTCTGTATTTTTCCAAATTTTCCTGGATGTCGATTACACCCCACTTAAACACATTATCGTATGTTGACTGAACATTGGACAGAGCGGCAAGTTCAGTGGTTACCGGGGTAGGATCAAACGCGAAATCAATCGCGGTGTTAAAAATCGAGTTGTCAGCCCAAGTTGCCCACCATTGCTTAATCACCGGCAGCGTGTTTGGATTCTGGAGAATTCCGCCAAGGTGAAATTTTTCTTCTCTCCAGCCCCATGGGCAGGGAGCATCCCAAGCGAATCCGGTTTCCGAGGGATTTACACCCTCCGGCATTACCATATTACCCTGATCATTCAGTTCCCAGTGCTCTCCTTTGATACCGTTGGTCATGAGCATGTAATAATCGAAATTGTTATGAACCAAGTCCAGGAACATCAGAGCCCGTTCCGGATTTTTCGCGTTATCATTAATGGACATTCCGTTACCGATTAGAGCTCTTCGCTTGTTAACTGGAAATTTATGCTCAAAATTGAACCAGTCCAGTTCCCAGTCGGGATGGGATGCCATAATCTGTTTTGCGTCATCGTTCGCGTTCGGCGTATTAAGAATAGCGGAAGCACTTGTACCGTTTTTCAGGTTGTCCCTGGCGGACAGTTGACTCGAAAGAATATTCTTTGGCCAAAATCCTGCCTGGTACCATTCCCTCATACGCTCCCAGAATTTAGTGCCGTACCGTTCTATCGGGATAAACCATTCATCTTCATCCAAGTATCTGCGGAAAAGTTTATTTACAGTTTCATCCCAGGGATAAGGTTTTATGTCATCCTCCGCGACTAACAGATGGATTATTTCATTCCCCGGACCCATGGGTCCCGAGTTCAAAGGCAGCATTCCCTGCTCATTCTCTTTCACGGCATAGAAGTATTTCTCCATGTCCTCGATATTTTCAATCGGACCCATACCGTACTTTTTTGCTAAATCTAGTCTGTAGAGAAGCCCATGTGTCTGGAATTCAAGGGCATTCATGGGCACCATGTAAATACTGCCGTCAACCTTGGTTTGCTGCCAACCATCCTCAGGGATATTCTCCCAGGTCCGCGGCGCGTACTGCGGGATGAGTTCATCCAGTTCAAGGTAGGCGCCTTTCCTGGCAAATTCCTGATACTTTGTCCACTGTGCCGCGAAAATCAAGTCGAAGTCCTCTCCGGCGCTTAAGAGTAGATTATACTTTGTATCCCAGCCTGACCATGTAGTAAAATTCACTTTCAGCGTAGCGTTTATATCTTCTTCAAGCTTTGTGTTGACGATAGACAGCATCCGGTCATAATCGGGCTGAGAATCTCCAAGAAGATACATCACCAGCTCGACCTTCTCCGTCTGGTCAGGCTTAGTTCCAGCCTCCTTTTCCCCGGACCCAAAAACAGCTAACGCGGTTATAAATAGAACGATAATTAGTAAAGGTATTTTCTTCATCTCCCTTACCCCCTTAAAAAATATTTTTCTCCGGCAACGCCGGATAATTAGCCTTTAACAGCCCCGACAGTTAATCCTTTGATAAAATATTTCTGCATCGCAGGAAACAGAAACACTATCGGGCCGATAGAAATAATCGCGATTGCTAGTTTTAAACTTTGAGTCGGCATATCCGGAAGAGGGATCCCCGACCCGGAAACTGTTCTAGAGAGCGCTTCCATTCTATTTATGGTGTTATAAAGCAGAAACGGCAGAGTAAACATACGCGGTTCTTCAATATATAGTCTCGCCTGAGCCCAGTCATTCCAGTAGTGAAGACTTATGAACAGACCGATGGTAACAAGACCCGGAATGGCCAGCGGGAGAATAAGACGGATGAAAATAGTAAAATCATTTGCGCCATCAATTTTTGCCGATTCCACAACCTCATCAGGGATGGACCGCATAAAATTTCTTAGAAGAAGAACATTCCACGAAGTAAGAAAAGTCGGCATAATTATAGCCAGGTATGTATTTTTAAGATGCAGGAAGTTGACCATCCATATGTAGGTTGGAACGAGACCACCGGTAAATATGCTGGTAAAATAAATAAACATTGCAAAAATGTGGCGATAGGCAAAGTCTTTTCTATAAAGTACATACGATGTAAGCGATGTTACCAGCAAGCTCGTGATAGTACCGAATAATGTAACACCCATGGAAACTATATATGCCCTTCCGATAGTATCCGGCGACCGGAGCAGAATTTTGTACGCGTCGGTACTTATATTGTCAGGCAATAACTTGTATCCGGTATTGTAAATCTCGCTCTCCTGGGTCAGGGAGCCGGAAAGAACCAGCAGAAAGGGCAATAACGATATTGCGGCGAATATGAAAAGGAACATATAACCGGTGACATTGAAGGATAAAATATCCGTTTGTATTTTTTTCATTGGTTAACCCCCGCTGCCTTAAAACAATGCCATATCCGGCCTAAGCTTCCGGAAAAGCCAGTTCACGAACAAGATTATACAGAGTCCGAAAACCGATTGATATAAACCGGCCGCGGTGCTCATTCCAATATCAAAGTTATAGACCAGGGATCGGAAAACAAATGTGTCTACCACATCGGTTATTTCAAAAAGCTGACTGTTATTGCCTATGATGTTGTAAAATAAATCGAACTGTCCCCGCATTATTCTTCCCAGCTGCAGTAGAAAGATTACTACGAATGTCGGCAGAAGGTTCGGAAAAGTGATATACCATGTCCGCTGCCAGATTGAAGCTCCCTCCAGGGTAGCTGATTCATACAGCTGTTTGTCTATTGTAACGGCCACAGCAAGATAGATAATGCTGCTGTACCCAATCCATTTCCAGAGATTGAAAAATGCCAATATGCCGGGCCACATCCATTTCTGTTCATACACATTGACTGGCGATTGTCCGACAGCCCGCAGAAAAGTATTCAGAGATCCGAATTCATAACTCAAAATATTGTAAACAAATACGCCCAGAATTACGTAGGAAATAAAGTACGGCAGAAACAAGATAGAATGAAATACTTTTTTGACCCGTTTACCTTTAAGCTCACTGATAAAAACAGCGACAAAAATCGCGGCTAAATGGGTGGTAAACATAAATACAATGTTGTAAAGGATTGTATTTCTAGTAACTGTCCATAATTTACCCGACAGCCAGAGAAATCTAAAATTGTCTAATCCTACCCAGGGGCTTCCGAAAAATCCACCCCTTATAGAATAGCTTTTAAACGCCAAAAGTATTCCGGCCATAGGAATGTATTGGAATACCACAAAATAGATTACTCCGGGAATCAGCATTATTAGAAGAACATACTGACTTTTTATTTTCCTTTGAAATTTCGTCATCAATGAAGTGCTCCTGAAATAACAGAAAAATTTGATTAACCGTTTCCGATGGTAAAGGGAGAAATTACATGCGGTCAATTGTGATTTTTTGCGATTTGTTCACTATAGACAGAAAGAGGTATATGGTTTTTTGTTATCCTTCCGCGTTTTGGTGATTAGCCGGAGATAGCTCTTGAGGAGATGC
Source organism: uncultured Spirochaetales bacterium (assembly GCA_964618265.1). GTDB lineage: Bacteria > Spirochaetota > Spirochaetia > CAYLLE01 > CAYLLE01 > CAYLLE01. The sequence goes on from CAZUAE010000005.1 coordinate 90,477, forward strand.
CGCAGTTTTTGATTTTTGCTTCCAGCGGTAAGCTGTCGGAGTTAATCCATTTAACTTACGAAACACGGAATAGAAATGTGAAGTACTGTTATATCCGGTTTTTTCCAGAATAGTTTGTATCGATAAGTCCGTGGTGAGCAGCAACTCCTTAGCTCGTTCCGTCCGAAATTCGTTTATAAAATCGGGAAGAGAACTTCCGGTTGCTTCCTTAAATACCCTTCCAGCGTAAGGCGCAGAGAGTCCCAGCTCCTCCGAAATCAATACTGATGACAGGTTTGGATCATTGTATTTATTTTTGATTATCCGTTTTATCGCGAGTACAATCTCGTTTCTCCGATTATCAAGACCGGTATTTAGACTGCGCTGAATGGTATCTAAAAAAGACACAAAAAAATCTTTTAATTCTCTTACACTGGTACAGCTGTGAGCATCCCGAAGCAGAACGGAGAAAGGCACCGAAGTTCTTGACGGTGTATATGAGGTGAACCGATTCATGGCATCGTTTATCACCGATATCAGCTGAATCGACGCGTTCCGTACAGACCGGTGAGTGCACTCCGCAGCTCTGTTCAGTACCTGGAAACATACGAGACCTGCTTCCTCAAATTCCTTTCGGTTTAACGCGGCAGCTAGTTTGTCTCCTTCCTGTTTTGTAATTTCAAATTGAAGGCTTTTTCTTTTACGAATTGTCTGCATGTTAATACATGATCCCGGCCCGAATATCAGACGGTATTCCGCCGCGTCCTCTAAATCAGCCAAGTTCACCGCGGCTTCGGATAAGGTCTGCGAAACAGGATCAAACACCGCGGAAAAGGAGGTGTTGAGATCCCGGGCGAGCAGGCTTATAAGATCAGTTGTCTTAAGTCTCAGATCTTTTTCGGAAACATTTTTATTCTCCGGATCGTTCAGGATCGTTAGTATTAATCCTCCTTTAAAGAGGAACGTTTCCGAAGGGTATTCGGTTTCCCATATTTCTCTTATTTTATCTAATTCCTTATTGAGACAGATCTCATCTTTCAAACGTTTATTATCATCCTGCCGGTGTACATGCGGGTCCAGAGAAAGAATAATACAGTATACAGGACGGTGAATATCAATTTTTAGATCGATATCTTCCAAACTCCGAAGGACAGAAGAATGAGTTACAGGATCGGGTTCCATAAAAAAAGACTGAAGCATTTCCCTGTTGATCAGAACAGACGCTTCGCCCCGCTCCCGCTCCAGTTCGCTGTTCCGGAAAAAAGCCTGCCGCAAGGGGATGTAAACCCGGCGGGAAAGCAAAAACGATACAATTATTGTTGCCAGAAGGAAAAGAGCTGAAACCGCGAGGGCGACAGTTCGGATAACGGCAAGGGGTTTTAATAAATCCTCATACGGTGTTTTCCTAATATAAATCCAGCCTAGATCTTCGCGGAAATGATACGTAAATAGTGTTTTCCGTGGAGTATTTCGCAGAAAATAACCTTCGGTTTCTCCATTCTCTTCCCCCGTTACACCGTCAAGGACAGCACGTATCAGACTATCCCAATCATCACTGAGGAACTTAGATTTCTTTCCGGCACCCATCAGTATATTTCCTTTAGTATCTATGGCAACGGTTTCCTGTTTATCGTTGAATGAAAAAAGCCGTATCTGTTGCTGAAGCCACGGCTCGGAGAAATTGATTATCACCGTACTCACCGGAAGATCGGCGAATTTACCTAAAAAATGGAAGAAAAAGGAATATACCGCTGAACCGTTCGAGGGTATTTTCCGGTACATAGGCCGTCCCGTATTCAGCGAAGCTTCATCCGTAAGCATGGATAAGGCGGGCTGATCAAAAAAATCCTCCGGCGGCTGGATAAGCTGAATCTTTTCGGCCGTAACGATAAAAAACAAATCCTGTTTCATATTGTACAGATAGATCGAATGGAGATTAGGAATAACATATGAATAAGTTTTAAATTGTTCGATACATATGATTTTTTCGATCGTTTCAAGCTCATCAAAAAATAATAACTTCTTTAGCTGATAATCGTTGTGAATTTGCTGCGCAAGGGTGGAAGCCTGATCGATGAGGAGTTTTGTAACCTCACCTGCCTTTCTGAGATTCCTGACTTCTGTGTTATATACAGTGCCGACGATTTTCCTGTTCATATAGAGAACAAAAAAACTGCTCATTGCCATCACAATAATGAAAAAGCTTAAAAATATGGGGATGAATAATTTCCGGAATTCTTTTGACAATTTCATGAAATACTATGAGATCAAGAATACCAGTTTGACAGCAAATTTGCAATAAAAATCAATCAGTCAGAGCAATTCCCGGTCAACCCGGCTGAATCCGGCAGATATGCTCCCCTTTTCCTCAGCTTATCCTGTAAAACTCCAACATTGATGCTTCGGACAGCACCGGTACCTCCCGCCGCCATTGCCGCGGCGGTCCCCGCGGCTTCTCCGGTAACCAGGGCAACAGGCATTACTCTTACCGACCCGTTCACGTGCCGGTCTGTAGAAATACACCGTCCGGAGATAAGTACATTGGAAAGATTTTTGGGAACAAGGGATCGGTAAGGTATCCCGTGGGTTTCACCGGGCTGATAATGCTCATACCGGAAAATGCCCTGAACTTTTCCCTTTATACTGTCCTCTATTTCATCCGCCGCGGTATGAATATCAACCGGATAGGCGTTTCTTCCGATATCATCGTCAAATTTCTTCCGTTCCAGAAAGTCATCTATAGTAATTATATAATTGCCGGTTATTCGCCTGGTTTCCCGTACTCCCAGCATCGGTGCCGTAGCTGAAAGAAAAGAGTTTCCAAAAGCCTTAGGATAGTAATCCTTTAATGCTTCCGTCAGCTCCCGCGCAATCAGTCTTCCCTTCCGGAGCGCGTCTGAAACACTTTCCGGATCGGTGTTATCGACACCCCAGATGTGCCCTGCGTTGAAACCTACCGATCCCGGACCTAAAAGATTATTACAGAAATGTCCGTCCTTTGCCAAAGGGTACTTTGGATCTTTCGCTATCTTGTAAACCCGGCCATGTATGTTTGTATGATTCGGTTCATCTCCTGTCTGATAGGCAAAAGTATCGACATTACTTAGGGTAAAACAATGAGTTGCAGGTTGAAGATCATTCTTTAGACCGCCTTTTTCGAACGGCGCTCCAGCCCACACTGCTATATCTCCATCACCAGTGGCATCAACAAATACTTTTCCTTTGATACCGCGGATGCCGTTTTTATTGGAAATGATAATATAATCAACCGTAATCATACCGGATTCTGACTCATTGTTTACAGTAACCGCATCGGTTACAAGGGTGTTAAACAGTATTTTTGCCCCCGAAGCTGCGACCCGGGTATCGTATACAACCTTCAGTTTCTCATGATCGATAGAAACCCAATCATAATCATCATTTTTAACATGAGACTGTCCCTTTCGGCTTTCGTCAAAAATCCTCCAGCTCAGACCGCCGTAGATAGAAGTGTTGCCGGCACGGTAATACGGTGCCCATCCGGGCACTAAACCGCTAGTTCCCATTCCGCCGAGGATTCCCGTACTTTCCAGCAGCAATGTTCTGCACCCAGCCTCTGCCGCGCTGATCGCGGCAGCGCAGCCGGCCGGTCCCCCGCCGGCTACAACCACATCCCAGGAATCATCCAACTCAATCATTTTCCGAAATTCTTTCTTCACAATACCCTCCTTCACTACATAGTAAAATACGCGGTTGGGTGATAGTAGCAGCTCCATGCTATCTTTTTGGACATTCATGCTATATATTGTACAAATGCATAACAAAGAAAATATTCGTACCCAAATTATCTGCCTGCTTTCTTCTGTTTCCGAACTCCTTGCTATAAAACTCTGCGTTCATGATTGGCATTGTATGGCCGAACTGCCTCCGGAATGGCGGACCCATGTAACCCAGCCATGTCTGGAACATAAGAGCCGGAATTTCGAATTGTGCCGGGATTTCTGTCAATATAAGACAAGCAGGGAAATTCATCAGTTTCCTGAAGGGAGGAGCGTTACCTGTCCCTTTTCGCTTGTCGAGCTTCAGATTCCTTTTTTCATAGAGAACCAACCCGCGGGCGTACTTTTCGCCGGTCGAAAAAGAGGCTTTGATTCACCTTCCGCTAAACTCCTGGTTCTTCTCCGGGGCACCGCATTACAAATTGGCCGGCTGTTCATCCAGCTTCATAACAACAATACCACTTTATCCGGAGACAGGTACAACACGGTAATAAGTTATATCGATCAGAATTTCAAAAATGAGATAGCATTAACCGACCTGAGTAATTTCCTTAACCTTTCTCAATCCCGGACAGCCCATCTCCTTAAAGAAATTGTCGGCAAAGGTTTTTCTCCCTTGCTGAATGAACGCCGGCTCCGGGAAAGCATCTTTTACATGCGGACAACCGATATTTCAATCGGAAGGATCGCGGAAAAATCGGGATTCCGCGATCCTGCTTATTTTAGCCGTATGTTCCGGAAGACGTTTGGAGTAAATCCAAGAGAGTACCGAAAACAGTTGTTCCGGGAAAAAATGTAGCAACTATTCAGCCGCTGTTCACAGAGCTGTAGAAGAAACATGTGTCGGTATTCTCCTGGGCTTCGCCGCCCTTTCAATTGCCCGCTTAGCTGGAGCATCTCGACCGTGTTTGATGCCGGGAATACGGCGGCTGGAACAGATATGGAAAATCAGCTCACGGAACTAACAAATCTTCTTAGTGCTAACTATACCGGAAACGGATTTCTCGCTGCGGGGCCAAACGCAATGACCCTGGGATTGGAGTTGATGCTCAGTACCGGAATACCGGTTATAGCCCTGGGCGGTTTTAATGGAAGTGATCGTATCATCTCTGTAAAAGAACTGATGGCGTGATTGGGATTAGCCATTACCGCCCGGATTCTGAAGCTCCACGGCGCGGATTACGGTGCCCAAAATACCGGGGATGGGGTGGAGTTTTATTTCATGATTTCAGGGTAAAGGAGAAGGCAGAAAACGTCTCCCGCTCCGCTTTTTCTAACTCTTCCCGGAACCTTCTCATGCAGCGCTGGATACTTTCCGTATGTTTACCAAATCCACAGGAAGAGAAAACTGTTTCTCCAGCATCACCCGTACATCTGAAAAAGTAAGGAATGTCGCATTTTCGGCTTCTTTCGGGGGAAGCAGCACAGCAATATCTATATCCCCTATTTCCGGTGGTTCCAGGCTTCCTAAGATACGAGGGGGATTCTCATTTTATTCGATTATTATTATGAATAATTACAGGGAGTGGTGTGTTAGTTTTATCCTCCTCTTCTCCTAAAAGGCAGCCTAAAACCGGTCCGTGTTCCCGTCGTTATAATTTCGTACTGCCATTCCCCGCTACTGCTGCAGGAGGTATGAAAAGTTTTGGCTGGAACAAGCTCCCAGTCCGTCGGTGTATGGCCGAACAAAACAGTCCGTAATCCGGGTTTGGTAACCAACTCACCGGACAATTCTCCGGAATCCTCATCAAAAGCAACATTGTCCAGGATGTATCCTCCGGTTATATGATGGCCTACGGAGACAACACGGGGGACATCCAGTACGGGTGCTGCATGTAGTACAGCGGCATCTTCAGGGGGCACTTCTAATTTTAATGCTCCGGAAAGACAGCCCAGTCTTCGATACTGCCACCACTCCAGCACGGTGTATTCTTTATCCTGTGGGATTCCCAGCCATTCCGGCTCTACCCAGTATCTTTGGAACCGGTCTGTAAGATTGAAAATTGCAAGGATTTTTCTTGGACCGTAAGGCCATGCCGCCTCCAGGCTCCAGATAGAGGGGTATCCTTCGGGGAAAGGGTTTTCAAACAAGTTAAGGGGGCGGGCAGCGTTGGTGATCATGGGAAGGACCCGCTTAATCAGTTCAAGCCGTTCCGGGGAGATTCGCCTAAGATCATCACCCGCCATAAGATGTCCTCCGCTCAATGCAGCAGTGGTGGTCCGTATCCTGGCTTCCCCAAGGGAACAGCCGTTTCCCACCTGAACCGAATCGGAATCATTGACCCAGAATTTCCGGTTCTTGAACCATAGCGCCGCAACGGTGGAATGACCGTAGCGGTAACAGTCAAAGGCTCCAGTTCTTTTCTATTTCCGGCATACTGGGTTATGCAGAAGGGAGTATGCCAGAGTCCAAATTTCAATCCCAGGGACTTAATTTTTGAAGCAAGCCAAGGTATACCGTGGGTAAATTGTTCTGTATTGTGGTTCATACTTCCCCATTCCGTTTCGTACTGCCAGCCATGGTCCAAAAGCATATATATCTGCATCTTTTGGGGATAACCGCCGAAAACATCCCGGATTATTTCTGCGTTCTTTAAAACAATTTCCTCCGTTATGGAAGCCCTATAGCCGTACCAGGTCATCATACCTACCACTGGGGGTTCATCAAAACGGCGGCGGATGTGCCGGGACACCTCATCACCGTACTTCTCCAGCATAATGTACGGGTCTTTTCCTTCCGCGGTAAGGAGGGGGTCGAGAACAAAGGTCCTGCCCGGGGCTGCCTCGGTGTTTATCCCCTGCCACGCGTCTATCCGGGATATACTTACACCGTCTGCCCCGGTCCTGATATCAATCTTGTTTTCCCCCTTCCGCTGACTCAAAAAACCGGCAAAAAAAGCGCATCCGGATTTTTGGTCCCACACCACCGTCTGCAAATCACTCCGGTGAAACCTGCCGGATTCCGGATTCTGACCCTCCGTTTCTGTTCCGATTTAATGGAAACATCAATATTTGCCTGAGATATTTTTTTGCCGGTAAGAAACTTACCGGATAGGATGATGAATGGTGATATATTCATGGAGTATACTATTATGATTTTTTTATTTTATGCAATGCGGACAGTAATATTAAGAAGAAGTCTTATTTTATACCTTTAGGTAACAGAAAGAGGCGTGATTTTTAAAAAATGCCGTAAAATAATCGAACAAAACGAGCATTCCAAGCATTACATTAGTAAAAAGGCAATTCTGAATTGCAATTTAGAATTGCTCTAATTTTAAGGAGACGGCCGAAACCGTCTCCTCCTATAATAATCTGCTTCTCCTTAAGTTCTATTTTACCGAGTCGTACCAGTCGTTGGCTTCTTTGGTCAGCTGCTCGCCGCCCCGTTTCATCCACTGTTCGACAAAGTCGTCAAAGGCATCTACATCTTTCTCACCGGTGATGATCTGCATGTAGGTTTCCCGCTGGAGTTTATCTATTTCATCCCAGTAGAGATCGTAGGACGGCAGGGAGGTGTAAAGCTTGTTGGTGTATCCTTGGGTGTAGTTGGCATGGGTTTCAGCAAACTCGATCAGTTTGGGTGATGTACGCTGATTAATTCCGAGATCGCCGCCCCAGGCGATAAATGGCATTCCCAGTCCGTAGTCCTCCGGCTGAGTTCCCTCCGGGAGGGAAACTACGTATTCTCCGCTGTCGGTTATTTCGTAGTGTTTTCCTTCTTCACCAAAGTATACCCGTACGTAGTTTTCAAAGTCCGCGCAGATATCATCAACAATATAGAGCAGTTTACCCAATTTATCCGGGCTCTCTTCCAGGTCTTTGTTGAATACCAGCATCTGCTTAATTATTATGTCCCACTTTACATCACCGCTCTCGCCGTTCGGTCCGATCGGGGGCCGGCCGTAGGCCAACACTTCATCAGGATCGCCTAATGCTCTGGGTATGGTCCGATAGAACTTTCCTCCGATGTCGGTGTAAACCCCGGGAGGAGCTATGTGGTAATAAGGAGGCGTATTGGTGTATCCGATTTTGCTTTCCAGAAAATCATGAGAGATGCTCCAGTGTCCTCCACGGTTCTCTCCGGTTATAAACTCAGGATTGATGATTCCGTCATTGTACCATTTTGCGAGAAGCCCAAGAGCCTGTTTCATTTCAGGCTGAACTGCACCGTAGACTATTCTATCGTCGTCGGTGAGTTCCCAGTAGCGGGGCAGATATCCGAAAGCGCCGAATATAGCGGTAAAGTTGCCCCGGCTTCTGTAGCCGCAGGAAAGGCCGTAGGTGTCGTCTCTGCCGTTTTGATCAGGATCGTTCTCTACGAATTTATAGAAGGCGTCCTCGAATTCCTGCAGCGTCTCGGGAACTTTTTCGATTCCGACGTTTTCGAGCCAATCATTCCGCCAGACGGAAGTCATATGGTACTTCCCGTTTTCATTAAACTTGGGAATACCGTAGTTCGTACCTTCCAGCTTTGTCACAACCCACGGGCTGATTCCGGTGTCTTGTCCGATCTTTTCTATATTATTATAAATTCTCGGCGCGTATTCTTCGATGACCGGAATAGGAACTTCCGTTATCAATCCCTGGTTTACATACTCAGCCATGATGCTGGGGCTTTCCACCGTTACGATGTCGGGAAAATCTCCCCCAGCGATCCGCACATTCAGGATCTCGTTCCACTTAGACCGCTCCACGTACCACATGTTAAAATCCACATTGTACTTGCCTTCCAGGTATAAAACCGTTTCAGCGTCCTGGGGTACCGGTGAATTACTGTGAGATCCAAGCCATTCAATCTCGTAAGTTTTGTTATGATCCGGTTTGTACATTTCAACGGGGCCCAAACTTTGTGCCTGTTCCGCCGCACCGGTTGTGTCCCCTTCAGTCTCCGCTTTTCCTCCGGCGAACAACAGCCCGGCACACAGGAAAAGCGCTACAGACAAAGCAATCAGTTTTTTTGCTTTCATGTAGTAATACCTCCATTTGTAAAATATATTTTACTAACCAGCAGCATTGCCGCGGGTCAATAATTACTTCTCGAAGCCCGTTATCCCTTTACCGAACCCAGCATGATCCCCTTTACAAAGTACTTCTGGATAAAGGGATACACGCAGATAATCGGTACAATTGCCACGATTATCGTTGCGTTCTTGATAACGTTTTGGGCCACAATGGAATCGGTGGCGTTTCTGGTTTCCATCATTTCCGTGGAACTCTCAAAGAGAATCCGTCTGAGTACGATCTGGAGCACATACTTATTGGTATCCCGAATATAGATAAGACAGTCCAGCCATTTATTCCAATTAGAAACCATGTTCCACAGCACAACAGTAGCAATTATAGGAGTAGATACGGGAATTATTATCCTAATAAGAATTTGAAGCGGATTTGCCCCTTCCATTTGTGCTGATTCTTCCAAAGATTCGGAAATACTCGCAAAAAAGTTCCGCATAACAATCACGTAGAAAGGTCTCACAAGCCAGGGGAGAATCAGTGCCCACCGGGTGTCCAGAAGACCTAATGCCCGTACATTCAGGTACCGGGGAATTATTCCTCCGTCTATGAGCATGGGTACAATAATAAACACCGTAAGGAGTCTCCGGTGGGGAAGCTTTTTTTTCGACAAGGGATAGGCTATGCCAATAGTCGCCATCAACCCCAATACGGTGTTTCCCACGGTCCGCAAAATAGTATTGAAGTAACCGCTCCAAATATAGCGGGAACTCAGAACTACTTCATACCCCTTAAAGGAAATTTCCTTCGGAATCAGGCGGAATCCCGGAATATTTACCGTCTCGGAAGAACTTAAAGAGAGGGAGAGGACGTTTATTACAGGATAGACCATGGTAGCGGCGACAAACCCTAAAAGAAGGACGTTTATTACATCCCCTACTTTTTCACCCCGGGATACCTGGAAATACTTGCTGCCGGTTTTCCGGTGTATTAGCTTTACCATATCCCCTCTTCCCCGAACTTTTTTGCGACAAAATTGGTGGACATTACTAGCGCCAGGGCTATAACATTCCTGAAAAAATCCACCGTTGCGGCATAGCTGTATTTCATTTTCTCCAAACCGACCCGGTATACATAAGTACTTATTACATCACCCTTGGAAAGCACCGCATCGTTTAGAAAATTGTAGACCTGTTCAAAATCGTCATAGATAAGCTCTCCGGACCGAAGGATCAAAAGAATAACTACAACATTTTTAATACACGGAAGTGTGATGTGACGAATCCGCTGCATCCTGCTTGCGCCGTCCATCATGGCTGACTCGTAAAGGCTGGGATTTATTCCCGTTATGGCGGCCAGAAAGATAATACAGTTGTAGCCGGCAGTCTGCCACACATGGGTAAAAACCAGGGTCGGCCTGAACCAATTGGGGTTTCCCAAAAAGTAGATAGGCTCTAGACCGAAAAACCGGAAAATGTGGGAGACAATTCCTGTACTGGGGGACAAGAGCATTACAAACATTCCCGCGATCACCACCCATGATAAAAAGTGGGGCATATAGGTTAAGGTCTGTATTATTTTCTTATATTTAACGTTTCTAATTTCATTCAGCATGAGGGCGAGGATGATGGGTGCGGGGAATCCGAAGACAAGTTTGTAGAAACTTAGTATCACTGTGTTCCTAAACACCTCGAAAAATGTGGTACCGGAAAAAACCCGTTTAAAATTAGCAAGCCCCACCCAAGGACTATCTAAAATTCCCAGCTTTACTTTATAATCTTTAAAGGCGATGATAACACCGTAGAGAGGCCGGTACCGGAATAAAATAAAATAGATAATCGCCGGCAGCATAAGATAGAAAAGATGCCGGAACTTTATGATGCGTCTTATATCTCTGGTAATTTTTTCCCAGGGCTTGTTGATTAGTGTCGGTTGTCCTGCCATTCAGCTGTGCTCCAAGACTCGTGATGCAAAAATTGCTGGTGTTTGCATCAGTTATTTTTCATTCTTTGTTGGAACCATGCTATCATGGCGAATTCGTGATTAAAATGATTATTTCCTTTTAAAATACCGGAAACTTAAGTTTTTAAACGATTCTAGATACCGGAAACATTAGGCAGTAGCATAAATTTTTGTTTTTTCTATCGATAGGTATCGATCACCTTCCGAATGTACCTGAATCCGTCAATGTCATATCCCATCTGAAAGGCGATTTCTTCCGAAAGGAGCTGGAGAGGTACCGCGGCGCATAGGTGCCCTAACGTTTCGTTTCCTGTGTTTGGTATACGGACAATGCCCTCGTCCGAACAGTTCGTGAAGTCCCTCAGATTTTCTCCGTTAACTAGAATGTATACGTGTGCCCCTGTGGTTTTCCTGAGGTATCTGCCATGTTCGTGAGCTTTACCGTATTGGGTCTCATGACAAATGATAATGACCGGCGTGGTTTTATCGATACTCTCAATAGTTCCATGCCGTAGTTCGGATATAGACAATCCTTCTGCATGAATAAAATCTTTTTCTTTTATAAGAAGTCCTCCCTGCCGGGCGGTATTTTCATACAGGCCCATACCTCCTATATAGATAGAGCGGCAGTTTTTTAATTGCTCAGCTAACTTTTCGATTTGCTGGGTACTCTTCTCCAAACAGCTTTTAAGAGTTCCTGGGATCTTTGTTAAGTCCGTCATTGCAGCCTGATTATTAATGCAGGCAGCAAGGTACAGAATAAGTATAGAAGCACTGTACGTTTTCGTAGCAGAACTGATCTCTTCGCCGGCTTGAAAAAGGATTGTATTTTCAGCGTGTTCCGCCAGGTAGGATTCCGGATTGTTGGTTATACCCGTCACTGCTACCCCATTGGCGTTGCAGGCGTCCAGAGCGTACCGGGTCTCTAAGCTGTTTCCGGATTGGGAGATGATGACCGCCGGTGTACCGGGAGGAATGGATTTTACGGCGGCGGATATCATTGATGCTTCTATCACCCAGGGGATGATATGGGAATACCGCATAAACGCATACTTGGCAGCAAGACAGGCGTTGAGAGAGGCCCCGGTGCCAAGAAGAACCACATTACCGGAACGAAAAATTCGGCGGCTAAAATGTTCTATGGCTGCATTATCCCGGGCGAGTATGTTCTTAGTCACCTCAACTTGACCCCAAATTTCCTCGAGCATTTTACTCCGCATTTTTTCTCCTCCATCGGATTGTTGTCTCATACCTTCGGGGGCGCGCAGCTTTCCCGAATCACCATTTCGGTGTACATATATATCCTTCTATTTCCAATCTCAGGTTCTTTTATCTTCCGGATCAGCAGTTTTGCTGCCTCCTCCCCTATCCGGTACATCGGTTGTTTCATAGTGGTGAGTTTCGGATACACCTCGTCATCTGCTTCAAAAGAAACATCATCGTCGAAACCCATCAGGGATATATCCTCAGGAATCCTTAGACCCCGTTCTAAAATCGCTTTGGCAGCGCCGTATGCCTGTTCATCGGAACCGCAGAAGACAGCAGTGGGATATTCTGTCGCTGCGAAAATTTGTTTCATGGCACGGTATCCTTCACTTCGGGAAAAAGAAGCATCCACAAACCAGTCATCCTGTATCGCTACTCCGTTATCCTTGAGTGAGGAAACACATCCTTCTAACCGGTTGATACCTGCTTTGGTGCGGATATTTCCCTTTATATGGGCGATCTTCCGATGGCCCAGAGAAATAAGGTATTCCACCGCTTTATAGCTTCCGTCGTAGTTGTCTATCACTATACTGCTTACATCCATGTTTTCGAAATAATTTTCGATCAAAACTAAGGGATATCCGGAATTATGAAGGGATGCAACCAAAGCGTCATCGCTGAAGGCACTCCCGTAAATGATAATACCGTCCGCCCTTCCACGGGAGAAAAAATCGATATACCGGCTCTTTATCTCGATATCATTTTTTCCGCTGCAGAAGAGCACATTGTAACCCTCTTTCAAACCCGCATCTTCCAATCCTTTAATCATATCAAACAGAAAGGGAGAATAAAGATTGTTAAGAATGATGCCGATGGTATCTGTTTTTTGTACAGAAAGAGAAAAGGCAAGCTCATTTTTCTTGTAGCCGAGTTCCTCTATTATGCGACAAATTTTTTCCCTGGTCTTTTCCCCTACCCCTTTTTTATTATTGATGACTCTGGAGACGATGGTTTTGGATACTTCAGCCCGTCTCGCCACCTCATCCATAGTAACCCGTGTACTCATCTTCTCCGCTCCCCTTCTTCATCACCTAGTATTTCATTTTCAAGATTGTACCTTCGGGCGGATTGCTCTAAGTTATGATATTTATCTGTATCCGTCGGCTTAAGGGCAAACGCCTTTTTTACCGTTCCGATAACCGGTTCATATTTTGCCGTGCAGACCAAAGCCTTTGGAACATTGTCTCGAATTAATGATGTAATCCGTTCTAATATGCTGCTTCCCGCCGCTTTGAAAACCCCTCCCGCAAGAACGACCGGTACAGGAAGGTTAAGCATATCGAATTTCTTCATACCGGTAACAGCATAATTGGCCATATCCCGGCAGAATGTATCGATGATTTCTCCCGCTACAGGATCACCGCCGGAAGCTGCGTTAAAAGCAGGTTTGACAAGAGCATGAATCTTCTTACGGTCCAGCAGGTTATTTTCAAAACGGTACAAAAGCTCATCCACCGAATCAATCCCAAAACAAGAGAGGACCTGTTTCTTTAATACTGTTTCGTGTTTTAGTCCAATGTGTGAATGGGTCACAGCCCGGATAATACTGTTGCCCAGACTTTTTCCTCCGCAGGGGCATCCTTTGGCGTAAAAACCGAAGATAAACTCCCTTCCTTCAGGAGAAATAACTGCAGCGTTAAAACCGGTCCCCGAACAGAGTACAACTCCCCATTCCTTTTCAGTTCCTGCATGAAAAGCTGCAATACAATCATTTAAAACAGTTACATCATCAATTTTCAAAACCCGTTGGAGCGCCTCTTGTAATAACGGGTATTCGTAGCCCCAATCCGCACCGGTCATACCGGCCACCACCTTTTTGATCATGGATTTCGGGACTTCAGCTATATCTATAACCTTTTCACACACGTTTTTTATTCTGACCGCAGCTGTATCGAGTCCAACGTGTCCGTAGTAACCCCCCGGACCTTCCGCGTACCCGCGGATCAAAGCGGTATCATCCGCAACAATAGCCCGGGTCTTGCTTCCCCCCTGATCAATTCCGAGGATATAAGTTCTTTCAGCCGTTCTTCTTTCCATATACTCTTGCGATCTTTTCCGATTTGTGTATTACTGTTAGTTAACCGGTTGACTTCTAATTATCACATTTAATTGGAGGTGTCAACGAAAACATCAATAATTTTTTCCCGGGAGGAATCCATGGAGTACTGCCTGCTGCCGAAACCGAAAAAGATAGAATACGGCCGAGGAAAATATACGCTGCCGGAAAAAAAACTTTTTGTTGCCGCTTCTCCTGCAGTCGTGCAGGAGCTTCGTCCCGGGTTAGAAGATTTCGTAAAGGATCTTGAGGAGTTCTGCGGAGTAGAAGCCCGGGGGTTGGTAAAGGCTAAACCGGTGGACGGTCACGTCAATTTATTCCTAAACGATGCGGCAGGAATCGGACCGGAAGGTTACATTTTGGATATAAAGCCGTCAGTAATTACGGTACAATCCGGCTCATGCCGTGGACTGTATTACGGGCTGCAGACCCTTACCCAAATATGCAAACAGAGCGGTCGGCGCCCGTTATCCGCGGTACTTATTACAGACGAACCGGAACTGAAGCTCCGGGGGATGATGCTGGACTTGCGGATGCAGACCTATTCCATGGACTACATTCTCCGGTTCATCCGGACCTTAGCCCACTACAAGATAAACACGCTGGTAATCGAGTACAGCGATAAGTTTCCCTACACGGGGGAGTATGAGGTTATCCGGAATAAAAACTGCTTTAGCGAAACGGATGTAAAAAAAATCGTCCAGTACTGTCATGATCATTTTATAGAGATTATTCCATTTCTGCAGTCCTTTTCCCACATGGAGTACATTCTCCGGTCCGAAAAGTACCGGTATCTCCGGGAAGTGGACCAGTACGATTCCCAAATATGCCCGTTGCATCCCGACTCCCTCAAAGTAACCGGCGATCTTCTGCAGCAGATAGCACGGCTTCACCGTTATTCTCAGCATATCAGCATCGGCGGAGACGAACCGTATCATTTGGGGAAATGTGCCCGCTGTTCCGATTATGCAGCCAAGTACGGCAAGGGGGGACTCTACATTTACTATGTAAACGAATTGTATAAAATAGCCGCCGGCATGGGCATATCTACTTCCACCTGTTCGGATAAACTGATGGCCTACCCGTATACGCTGGATCTTCTGAATAAAAACTACACCGTTTTTGACTGGGACTACTGGACCTGCGATGATGAACCGGTAAAAGTGATGAACTGGAATACCCTAAAAGCGGTAAATAGAGAAGAATGGGAGGAGGCTTCTCCGGAAATGCGGCGGTTCATCACCGAAACCGCTCTGGATAATGAAGGGAAAATGATCCCGTTCCCCTATACAAAATACCTTATAGAAAACGGGTTTACGGTAATCGGCATCTGTTCTACCGCATCGGTAGGTCCGGATTGCTACTGGGTTCCCCAGTACGATGTACATATACCGAACATAAAAGCCTACTGCCGGAACCTAAAGCGGTACGGCGGTTTGGGAATCATCAATACCGCCTGGGAACGGTTTCTCTTTGAACTAACCTACTACGGCATCATCTACGGAGCCGAACAGTGCTGGTCCAGCTCGGATATCCCGGTTGATGATTTCAATAAAAGGTTCGTTAAGCTTTTTTTTGGGATAGATGATGCAGACCTGGCGGATTGGCAGTACCGTATCAGCCGCCCCTTCTCTATTGTAGAAAAAAAATTCCCCATGGTGTATAAGCTCGAAAATTACGGACGGGTTACCAAAACCGTCTTCGACACCGCGGATAATCCGGACATGAAAAAAAATATCCTGGGAGCCGCGGAAGCTTATCAAGCAGCGGCAGAAAAAGTCCGGTGGAACCGCTACAATTTGAAAGAGTGGGAGCTGGGCGCTCAGGTAAAATGGTTCTGGTTTGAAGTAACCCGCTGCTACGCCGAAGCCGCAAGACACCCCGATGATAACTTGGAAGAGAAGATTGATTATCTGGATAATCTCTTAAAAGAGCTCCGGGTAAAGATTTCCGGAGTACTTTCTAGCAAAATGCCAAAGGACATTGTGGAAATAAAGTCTAATCTGTTCTTTGCTCTTTATGATGAACTCCGGGAAGATATGCAGAATAAAAATTTCCGACACACCGGAACTGAAAATTAAATCTGACCCTTTTGCTTGGTACAGGAGGTGATTGATGCGGTACAAAAAAAACTTCCGGGAAGCGGTGTCCCGATTAATAGACCTCTACAGCGGAAAGGGACGACACCGGATTTTTGCCCGGATGAACATCCCTAACCCCTATTTGGACCGGTACGCAAAAAAAAACACGGATGGTCCGGTGACAAAACCCGATTTTACAGAACGTGCAATTTTTTGGGACCAAGTCCTATCAGTTTACACCGATCTGGAGGATGATTCGATCCCCAGCTGTTACCTGTCTGAATTAGACCAAGGTTTGTATGCAGGACTATTAGGCGCAGAGATACACTACATTCGCCATGCCGCAAGCGGCTGGATCTCATCCATGGTAAAGCCGTTTATAGATAACATCCATGATGCAGAAAATCTCGCCTTCGATCCGGACAATCCGGTATACCGGGATTATATCAGGCAAATGGAGATCTTTAAGAAGCAGGCACAGGATAAATTCGGGATTAGCCATTTTATCTGTTTGGACGGAGTGAACTTTCTCTACGAGCTAAGGGGGGCTACTCAGTCCTACTACGACCTTATGGATTATCCCCGTAAAGTGAAAAAAATCCTCGACTTCTCGATCGGCCTCTGTATTTCTATCCAGGAGGATTATTTTAAAACTGTAGGTCTCTATCAGGGAGGTACCGTAAGTAATGTGGGGCAATGGATTCCCGGCAAAATCGTTTCCGAAAGTGTGGATGCCTTCCACCTTACCTCCCCAGCCGTATTTGAGGAGTGGGGACGCGGAGTGGTACAGAATTTATTTGACCGCTTTGACGGCGGCATCATCCATCTGCATACTAACGGCCACCATCTTCTGCCGTCGTTAAGGAGTATGCGGGGATTAAAATCCATAGTTTTTTTAGATGAAGATTTTGCAGAACCTTGTTATAAAAAAATCGATGAGCTCCATGCGGGATGCAAAACAGTCCCGATGGTCATCTCTATTCCGTTTTCTGAATTTATACTCAGACTGGATGACAAATCTCTGCCGGGAAATACGTTATACGATGTTACCGATGTCCCCGGCCTTAAAACTGCCAACGAAGTTATGAAAAAAGTGAGAAACTCCGTTGACAATTAACTAAACCGTGGTATACTGAAAGTCAGGTTTACCGGTTAACTAACTTGACAGGCGGAGGTGGACGAATGAAACTCGGCATAATCGGCGCAGGCAGTTCCTATACTCCCGAGCTTATCGAGAAACTGCTGTTTATGAATGATGAATTAAAGATTTCTACAGTATCTTTAATGGATATCGATCAAAAACGACTCAATATCATAGCCGAATATTTTAGACGGGCTGCCGCAGCTAAGGAGATAAGCATAGCTGTTACAGCCACAACGGACCGCAGGGAATGCATCCGCAGGGCCGATTTTATCATTACCCAGATCCGTGTAGGCGGTAATGCAGCAAGATCACTGGATGCTAAAATTCCACTAAAATACGGATGCGTTGGTCAGGAAACAACCGGTGCAGGCGGGTTTGCCAACGCCCTCAGAACCCTCCCAGTGATGACGGAAATCGGTAGAGAAGTTGAATCACTGGCGCCGGAAGCATGGATTGTAAATTATACAAACCCCACCGGACTGGTAACCGAAGCGGTTCGGAAATACACCGACGCAAACATAGTCGGACTCTGCGCAGGAGCACTGCAGACCGCTAAATTGGTTTCAGAGGAACTGAAAACCGTGGAAGACACGGTCTACTACGATTACTTCGGACTTAACCACCTTAACTTTGCATACAATATCAAAATAAACGGAAAACCCGTTACGGAAGAACAGTTTGAAACCATACTACACCGCCTTAAATCGGTGGACCACGATTTAGTACGCACTTTGGGAATCATACCCATCACCTACCTCCAGTACTATTTTCATACACGGAAGAAGGTAGAAGCCCTTAAAAACAAACCTAAAACCCGGGGAGAAGAGATCCTGGAGCTTGAGGAGGAGCTTTTTTCTCTGTATAGCGATCCTCATGTGACCTCCAGACCAAAGGTGCTATCCAAAAGGGGCGGCGGTGGTTACTCAGATATCGCCTTCGGATTTATCGATGCCGTTTGGAACAACAAAACCAAAAGGATCATCGTCAACACCCCTAACCGCGGATCGGTGAAGCTGCTTCCAGACGATGCGGTTATAGAGGTGCCTTGCCTGGTAAACAGATCCGGAGTTCATCCCCTGGTTACGGAAGAAATACCCAGCACGGTGTGGGGACTTGTAGCTGCGGTTAAAAACTACGAACAGCTTACCGTGGAAGCTGCGGTAGAAGGGGACAGAGAAAAAGCTCTATTGGCTCTGATGGCACATCCCTTGGTAAAGGATTGGGAGACGGCAGTACCCTTACTGGAAGATATCCTGAACGCTCACCGTCAGTATCTCCCCCAATTCTATAAACAATCGGTGCACATGTAGGAGGATGCTGTTGGATATTACAGGTTTTATCGGCAGGAGAATCGCTAATGTAAAAACATTTAAGACAAAGGGATTGCCCCTTTACAAGAAAATATTTTACTCTTTTGCCGTCATCAGCCTGGTACTGCTGACCGGTTTTCTGGTTCTCTATTACATCCAGATGAAGGATCACATCCGGCAGAACTTTATAGAAAGCACCATTACCCGGATGTCCCATCTTAAAGAGTCGGCGGATAATTTTATCGTAAAATTAGCTGAAGATGAAATTGTATATACCTTAAACACCGATCCGGAAATAAGAAAATTATTTGTAGCAGATCTGGAAAACGACAGTGTCACCATCAGCAGGGCATACGATACTTTGAGTAGAATTGTCTCGAGCCGAGACATTATCCACAGTATATTTATCTATTTTAGTACCAACCAACTTATCCTGAGCGACCTAGGAGCAATCTTTCCTCATAGTAAAAATGAAAAGTTTTATAACCTTCCCTGGCTAATGCAGCCTGAGAATAACCGATGGTACTACATCGAAAATTTCCTTAATGAAGTAAACTACCCTGAAGACGTGAATGTTTTTATGCTCAAAAAATCCTATCCCATTTCCGCACGGGATTTAAATCATTTTCGCGGCTGTTATATCGTCTGCCTGAACGCCGGCAAGATGCTTAGAACGATTAAAAATTTAGGTGTTAACTACTTTGAAGATATCAATGTATACAACCAGCAAACGGGTACTTTTTTCGGATCTTCATATATCAATGAATCCATTGCGGAATCTTTTTCCCAACCCGCTTCAGAAGCAGGCTGGCTCGAATTTCCGGATGATCCAAGCAGACGAATCTGTTATGCAAAATCAGCCTATGCTCCGATCTATTATACCGCCGAGATCGAGTTTAACAATTCCGATATTATCTCGGTAATGATAAACAAGAACATCGGTATATTCTTTATTATCATTATTTTTATTCTTATTTTCATATCCATATTTTTTGAGAAATGGCTTTATCAGCCTATCAAAAAAATTCTTACCCAAAGTCATACTATAAATCAGCAGATTCTAGGTGGTGATATTGATGAGCCTAACGAGGATAAACTCTTAAACAGAACCTTGACTCAATTGGTAAACAAAATCAGAGAACTGGAAACAGACATTACTTTTGACGAACCGGAACTGAGAAACGCCTTTGTCCGTAAATTGATCCACAACTCCATCGGAACGTCGGAAAAACTTTCAGAATATATGAGCAGACTAAACATGGAGATGCCGTTTCGCTTTTTCTGGTGCATAAAACTGTGTTCCGGTAACGATAAAGACCGTTCAAAACACGAAATGGATTCCCTAAGATTCAATCTAATTTATTTTATTGAAAATATTCACAACGCTCTTTGCGTTAAGATAGCTGCAGATGTTTTCGAGGGACTGGGATGCATGATCGTCAATTCAGACAGCGAGGAACAGGTAAAACGGCTGTGTTCTAATATCCGTCAACATGCTGTCAGCAGGCTGCATCTGGATGTGGCATTTGTAATAGGTTCCCGGGAGAAAAAAATCGAACATTGTCATGTATCCTATTTAAAAGCAAAGGCAAACGGGGAATATCTCTTTTTTCTTCCTCATAAAAAAATACTGGGAACGGAAGAGCTTAAACCTATAATTAGTAATAATGATACCGATTTGGTTCCATTATTAGATTCTACAGACTGTTTAAACAATTTCGAGAATACAGATTCTGTTTTCAGGGAAATCAAAGCAGCATTCGACAAAATAGAAGATTCACCTTTTGAACTATCCTCCATGAAAAAACTAATGGATTATCTTGAAGCGTTCCTCCTGGAAAAAACCGATAAATATGTAGAATTTGGCATAAAACCCTGGCGGAGTTTTGAAAATATCAACAGGTACCTGGAATATATTAAAGATATCTGCCGTCAGATTGATGTAATGCAAAATAACCTGCAGAAAAGTAAAAGTTATCGGATGATCAAAAAGATTTCTGGATATATAAAAGGGGAGATTGAGCACAATCCGGAGAACGTTGCGTTAAAAACGGTAAGTGACACCTTTTCTCTAAATCCTAATTACTTAAGTCACATCTTTAAAAAATATCATCACACAAGTTTTAAAGATTTTATAACCGAACTGAAACTGGAAAAAGCTAAGAACATGCTGATTCGGGAAAACGGTCTTCCCGTCTATGAAATCGCAAATCATATTGGGTACTACAATACCAGTCATTTTATAAGCATTTTTAAAGAACGATACGGTATGACCCCTAACGATTACAGAAATAAACCAAAGACAACCACCTAATAGGGAGCATCAATGGAATTACCTGTAAAAAAACATAGACCCGACAGGAAATTATTCCGAGAGGTAATCTTAGGTCAACGCATACCCGATAAAACATTATTTTTCGAAATTGCTGTTTCTAGGGAAATCCGTGCGAACATCTTAGAGGAGTACCTCCACCGCAAATGGGTCCCTTATACCAATATTCAGGGAGAACAAGGACAAAAATACATTGATAACTTTATAGAAACCAACCTGCGTTTAGGATATGACTACGTAAGTCTATCCTGCGGAATCAGTTTCCCTGTGGAAAAACTTACAGCTCCGGACACAGCCGCGGACTTTTCCAAAGGGAACCGGGAATGGGCACAGGAGGGAAGCGGTCCCATCGCCTCGTGGGAAGATTTTGATGCGTATCCATGGCCGGAACTCACCGACTTTAAACAGTGGCGTTTCGAGTATCTTTCGGAAAAACTGCCCGAAGGAATGGGGATGATCCCCGCTCAAACGGGTTTTTTCGAAATCCCCCTTACCCTGCTGGGGTTTCAGGGTCTTTCGCTCCTGCTGTACGATCAGCCGGATCTAGTGGAAGCGGTATTTCAGCGGACCGGAGAAATACTTCTTGAATCCTACCAAGACCTTTTGGGGCTTCCCAGTTTAGAAGGCTTCCTCATTACCGATGACATGGGATTCAACACCTCTACCATCATATCTCCCGATGCCATCAGGAAGCTGTGCCTTCCCTGGCATAAAAAACTCGCCGATTTAGCACATGAAAGCGGCTTGTATTACATCCTTCATTCCTGCGGTAATATTGACCTGATCATGGAGGACCTTATAAAAGATGTCGGGATCGATGCAAAACATTCCTTCGAGGACAACATCATGCCGGTGACGGAAGTCAAAAAGAAGTACGGTGATAAGATCACAATCCTTGGAGGGGTGGATATGGACAAATTATGCCGATTTCCGGAGCAGGAGCTTCGAAATTACGTAAAACGAATACTTGAGATTTGTGCTCCCGGCGGCAGGTATATGCTGGGAAGCGGAAACTCCATCTCCAATTATGTTCCGCTAAAAAATTACCTAATCATGCTGGAAGAAGGCGGCTAAAACGTTTTCTAACATTAAATAACTATTCTTCAGCAAAGGGCAGCATCGCTTCCGAGAACTTAAGCAGATCCATTAATTTTTCTTCTATGATAACTTTTACAATATTTATATTGATGTCTGTGTATTCATGAACGGCAATATTTCTAAAACCGACCATCTTTTTTAGGCTTTCTGCGAGTGACGCGGTTATTATCCCGTTCTCCGCTAAAAGGTCAAAACTCTTAACGGAAGAATCCGGTATTCCTAGTTTCTTTTTTTTAAGGAGGTGATTTGCCAGATCGATAGTCTGTTCACACGCCCTGGTAATATTGAGGATTGCTGCATCCTGTCTGGTATAGTCCTCATTAAAATTCTTACCCGCTTTTTTACACTCTTCCCGGGCCCTTTTAATGCAGCGCTGGATGCTTTCTGTCTTATTGATTATAACATCATTCATACATTATACGCCCTCTTTGTAGCGAAAAAATCATCTAAAATTTCTCTCCTCTCTTCGTTCAGCTTCTGATAAAATGAGATAGTGAGCATCTCGAAGGTATCGGCAACTGTTTCATCAGCGGTAAAAAAACGTTCTCCAGTAGATATTATTTCTTTCCTGAAAACAACCGATACCTTCCGTAAGTTTACCAAATCCACCGGGATAGAAAACCGTTTCTCCAGCATTACCCTTGCGTCGGAGAGAGAAAAAAAACCTACGTTTTCCGCTTCTTCCGGGGGCAGCAGCACCGCAATGTCGATATCACCTATTTGCGGTGGTTCAATTTTTACCGCTGAACCGAATAGGTACAATGCTTCGGTTTGCGGAAATGCCGGAAGAATAATGTTTTTTAAGGAATCAAGTTGTGTTTGATCCATTGGTTCATTATCTTTCGACAGCAGATGGGTGTCAACTGCCGCAGTCACTTACATTTTTATGAGCACCGATGACCCAATGCGGCAGCACTTACTGGAAAAAAATGATAAACTAAAATATCAAAACAATAAATGAGAAAGGAAAAAGAGCATGGAGGTTTATTCTAGGTATGTCGATTACCGCTCCGCATTTCCCGAATGGAACCAAAACAGTTCAGGCATTCTAGTGGTGCCGGTGGGGTCGCTGGAGCAGCACTCCTATCACCTTCCCATTGGAACCGATACATTCCTGGCGGAACACTTTGCCCGGAAAGCCGCAGCGGAATTTTCCGCGGCTATGCTTCCACCTGTAAGCATCTGCACCAGTTATGAGCACCGGGGCTTCCGGGGAAGCTTCTCTTTCCGGCCGGAAACAGTAGCCGGAATAATCAGAGATATTACCGATGATGCTGAACGTCAGCATTTCAACAGGATCATTATAGTTAATTACCACGGCGGAAATTTTATCCTGGGGCCGGTAATCCGGGAAATCAATTCTCTTAACCGGCCTGTAAAAATAATTTTGGCCGCACCATACACATTCTGCCGCCGGAAAACCGGAGAACTTCATGCGGGAGAGATTGAATCTTCATTAATGGCCCATCTTTTCCCGGATGTAATAGGAGAAAAGCGGTACGACGCAAACTGCGCGGCATGGCGAGGAAACAAAATCACCCCTGAGGACTTAAACACCTTCGGCATCGGAAGAATCGCAGAAAAAGGTGCGGTGGGATATCCGGAGAAAACAAGCAGCCAACTCGGACGGGAGCTGGAACAGGAAATCACCGCGGGCCTCCTGCCCTGGCTCCGTGATAGACTCGGGATGCTTCAGGAACAACCGTTTTATCAGGGATCAGGCGGTATTACCCTCCGAAGACTGACACCCGCTGATATTTCCCGATGCATGGAACTCAAAGATGCAGCAGGCTGGAATCAGACGAATAAGGATTGGAAGGTCCTCCTCGGTTCGGCTCGGCGGGTTGCGCATGCTGCCGTTTACAATGGTAACGTGAGGGGAACGGTTACAGCAGTAGAATACGCGGATGATGCAGCCTGGATTGGAATGGTGCTCGTTGATCCCGAGTACCGGAAACGGGGGATTGCGACACGTCTTCTCCGGTATGCCGCAGACCTGCTTAAAGATTTCTCCGCCATCGGACTGGATGCCACTCCCCAAGGTTCTCCTCTGTATGAAAAGATGGGATTTGTTCCCTGCGGTAGAATCTTCCGGATGGAAGTTTCGCTTAAAAGCGAAGTTATCCCGGATACCCCGGATCTTCAGCGATCCGGAACTGTCTTAAAACCTATGCGTCCGCAAGACATAGAAAGGCTCGAACCGGTAGACCGGCTGGGATTCGGTTTTAACCGGACCATACTCCTCCGGAACTGGTATGACCTGACACCGGGAAAAAACCTGATAGCCCTGGACAAATCAGGAGAAATTAGCGGGTTCTGCTTTATCCGTCCCGGAACTGCCGCTTGGCAGATCGGACCCCTCAATGCCCAGGATGAGGAGACAGCACTTCTCCTCCTTTCATCGATCCTAAAAACTATACCATCGGAGCGGGTATTTCTGGATGTACCGGAGGGGCGTAACCGGTGGGAGGATTCACTTCGTGAAACCGGATTCCGCCGAAGCCGGGAGTTTACCCGGATGGTTTTAGGCGATCCGGAGCAAATCGGACCCGGGAACCGGGAATGGATCATCGCCGGACCGGAGGTTGGGTGAGTCTTTTAGTCCTTCCATATAACCCGGTACGTTTTAATCTCGAACGGACCTGCGGTATCCCTGAACATAGAATTGTCTTTTGCTAAGTCCCGGAAGAGGATATCTTCCCCAATGGAAATCTCCTGGACTTCTGAGACGGTCTTACCAAAAAAAACTGTAAAGTCTTGATCGGATCCGCGATACTCTACAATACGGATAATGCCGGCATGGTCATGGGAATCATCCGGATGGAAACTGCTTAAGACCATTCCGTCGTTATCGATTGCTGCTATGGGTTTTTGACTGCCTTTGATATCACGGGAATCATTTACCGGTATTAATGGGCGGTTGAAGGCTATCCCATGCCGGTAAGCCGCTGGGGGGTCCAAAGGTCCGGCATGCGGTATCAGTCTGAAACCGAAAGAGTGAGTGCCCCGGTCGGGATCAGGATCGGGGCCGTAACTGCTCCGGATAAGATTCGCCCGGATAGTGTTTCCCTGGATGTTGTACCCGTATGTTCCGTTGTTCACCAAGGTAAACCCTTTCTCATGATCGCTTACGTCAATCCAGCGGAGGGCGGGAAAATCGGTTCCGTCTGTTCTTCTTACAATCCACCCGAAAGGTATTTCCCAGGTTCCTTTCCCGTTAGTGTCTAATTCCGGCATAAAATTAAGCCGGAGCATCGGGGCCGGTTTATCAGGACCCCCCAATTCTTTCCAATCAACATGAATGTTGAAATCGATCCAGGGCAGATCATTATAAAAAAATATTTCTTCCCGGAGTTCGGAAACACCGAAGGAATGTTTGATCTCCAATACAGTCATTACCTTACCGGAGCTGACAACATTTACCTCCGCTCCGCTGATTAAGTAATCCGTGGATTCCACCCGGCCGATTATCCAAGCCGACATGGGATGGGGGGCTTCATAATCCAGCTGGAAGCAGTTGTTCCACATATTGTAACGAAGATCGCGCCATAGTACGGGTGCGATATAAGAGATATTTTCCTGTAAACCCACAAGTTCATGAATAGTTCCGGACTCCTTATGAACCATCATTTTGAAATACTTAGACCTTAGTGTGATGTGTTCCGGTTTTTCTTCTATTGAAACAAAATTTTCAGCATCATCCCCCCTTGTTTCTGATAACCTGCAGAAGGAGAACGGCCGGGATTCGCAGCAGAAGTACTCTCTTTTGTTGTATATCTGTCCTGCGGGACCGGAATATATCCGGGAAGAAGGAATGGAAACTGCATCTTTCCGGTAAAATCTCTCTAAGTTCCAAACCGCAGGGCCTAACGTGCCGTCCGCATCATTTCCCAGCAGCGTATCCAGCACATCCACACTCCCGCGGCAAAGATCCTCCAGTTCCCGGTCGGTTTGACGATACGTCTCTGCGATACCGCAGCCGCAAATTATATCGTGGAACTGATTTACCATCACCTTGCGCCACTGAGGAAAGAGGAAAGGATCTGTCTGCTGCCTCAGTACGAAAGCCCGTTCTAAAAGCTGCAGGAGTGACTCAGCCCGACGGTTCAGAACTTTTGTACGGGCATGGGTTGTATAACATCCCGAAAAAATGGGATTGTGTTCTCCCGACACTTCCGGAATCGATACGGCGGTTTCTTCAGCGGCCTTAAAAAAATCGGACATTTTGCTGAAAACGATTCTCGGCATTCCGGGAAGATTATCGAGATACCTGGCCCGTTCTATATCTCTGGCGGTAGGTCCGCCGCCATGGTCCCCTACTCCGAACACAAAAACGCTGTGACTGCTCCCGGTGTCGGAGAAAATTTTGCACACCGAATCGATTATTTTTACCGGGTCCACCGGATTTATATAGATGCTTGAATAAGCAGTGACTACACTTCCATTTTTCCGCCATCGGTAGAGAGGCGTCTTAGGACCAAGCCGGTAATGATAGTAATAGCAAAGTCCGCTTTTTCTCATAATTTCCGGAATTGCAGCGGGATGCCCAAAGGTATCAGGTTCCCAGAGAAGACAACCGGCCTTTCCAAAGTGGTCCCTGTTGAACTGCCTGCTGTACTTGATATGCCGGCTGACAGCCTCACCGTCCGCCATATTCAGATCACCTTCAACCCACGACGAATCGGCGAGTTCGATTCTGTTCTCCGCGACTCTTTTTTGAATTTTTTTAAAAAGACCGGGGTATTTTTCTCTGGCAATCTCCAGCAGTTCCGCCTGACTTTGTGTCAAATTAAAGTCGGGGTATTTTCCCATCAATTTATCAATAGTAGAAAAATCCCGTTGTACCATCCGTTCGGTTTCTTCCTGGGGCCAAAGCCAATTGATATCCATATGGGCATGCCCGATTAAATGGCTAGTATAAGATTTAGTCACCGGACTCGCTTGTTCCAAAAATGTACGCGCCCGGGAAATCAAATCCGGAAGATCTTCGAAAGCCGGAGGTGGGCTGATCTTCCCGGTAAGGAAGGATTCCACACGATCTTTGGTTTTGGTCAGTTCGGGAAGGTATCTGATAAATTGTAATTCCCCGATAAAAGATTCAATTTCAAAGATCAGGCCCTCGATGACTTCAGAAAAGAGGGTGATCTCCATCTTTTCTCCCGTAGCTTCTAAAGAATCGTTACAAATTACCCGTACAAGAATCTCGTAGGATTTTCCCAATTCCGCCTTTTCGGTAACCGTCACTTCCGGCATTTGGAAATCGGTCCAGTATTTTTCATCAAATACCTTTTCACCGTCAATATACACCTGGGTCGGGAGGGTCATAAAACATCGGAGACGAAATGCCGAATCCGTAACAGGTATCTGCCGGATTGTTTCAGGAACCTGGAAAAAAGAACGGAACCAGTACTCGCCCCGTTCGGGAAATGGAAAGGGAGTCGTAACCGGCTCGAATCCCGAAGAACGGCTCCGAGACAATTCCCATGTAAGACTACTGCGGTAAGAACCGGCCGTTGAGATACATTTCTTGAAGAAATCCTGAATCGAAGCAGTTTTGGTCATTTTAGCCGGTCTTTCCATGGGAGGTTCCTTCTTCTTTCCGGGTACAGAGCCGCCGGAGCATTTCAGTAAGCTGCTTTTTTATCAAACTGTTCCCTATAGGATCCGGATTCGCCTTCCACAGACGTCCCGTCTCTAATATGCTCTCCCCTTCCTCTCTGCTGATTTTTCCACGGGCGACTTCTCCTTCTATCCATTTAGGGAAGGTTCCAATCCAATCCTCCCGGCATCCCAGCCCTACTCCCATCCGGGTAAGGGAATCCGAATCGATTCTGGCATAGGATAAACGAATATTACCGTCCGGTTCATCCGAACGGTCAATCAGCGCTTCGAATAACGGATCGATTGCCAGTACTCCGATTCCATCGTCTTCCTTAACAAACTTTTCATCAATCTGTGCCGCCACGATCTCGGCCAGATACAGCCTGTAGTAACTTCCAAGCGGCTGGGAAGAACGGATTACCGCTTCCATATTTACCGGACATTCCGAAATTCCCGGCGGACCAACCTTAAGCGAGGGCAATTCGGTCAGTCCGGCAACATCAATCTCACTGATACTACGGGGAACCGGCAGTCCGGCAACAGTGCTGGCAAAGGCCAATTCAGCCCCTATATAACTAATCACACATTCCCCCGTTTCTTCGAGATTATGAAAGGCGTGCCGAGATTCGATTTCGTTTCCCGGATCATGGAGATCCGTACTGCCTAGAGCAAAGGTAAAAAAAAATTCCGCAGGTTTTCCATTCCGGGGAAGCGAAGCTGCAACTAATGTTCCCAGCGTAACGGGAGTTGCATTGACGTTACCCCGCTTATCCCGGGTTGTCACAAAGTAGGCGATCTGTGGCGGTTGAAGCCAGCGGTAGTTTATATCGAGATTCATATCATCAAAATTATATTTAACCGTAGCCATATGCCGCCGCTCCTTTATTTTTGCAGAGATGTATCGATAAGACGGATAAACCGAGGCCTGTATATATCGGCGTCATTAAAAGCAGCCGTATCGGTAGAGTTAACATTATAACTAACAAGCACCCCGCCTTTCTTTGAAAGATGGGGATGGGCCTTTGCGTTATAAGTAAACACGGTTGTTCCCTGTAATGATTCCGGGGCGAAGTATATTTCCCGGGGTTCACTAAAGGGTCCCTCCGGACTCGGTGCGGTACGGTAACAGATTATGCCGCTGATGGTGTCTTTCATATAGATGAGAAGGTACCTGTCTTTAAACAATCCGTCTGTTTGAGGGGCGACACTTAATTCCGCGGAGACCCCCGCCGCGATTGCTGCAGCATCCTCCATGTCCAGCGTCCAATTTGACCCGTTCCAAAAATTCCAGGTATTAAAATCAGCCATATTTTCCGGCAGTGTCCTGGCGGCAATAAGATTTTTATGG
Source organism: uncultured Spirochaetales bacterium (assembly GCA_964618265.1). Taxonomy (GTDB): domain Bacteria; phylum Spirochaetota; class Spirochaetia; order CAYLLE01; family CAYLLE01; genus CAYLLE01. The sequence continues at coordinate 119,368 of CAZUAE010000005.1, forward strand.
GCGCCTTGATTTGTATATCCGTATATGTAGATGTACCCATCCGGATCGAATCCTCCGTTACCCCGCCGGTTATCCATAACGCCGCACCCGAAGAAAAACTCCTTTCCAGTCGATTCTTCAGTAAACGACAGGGGTGTGTCAT
>CAZUAE010000005.1:119609-166503 GCA_964618265.1 uncultured Spirochaetales bacterium
CCGAAGAAAAACTCCTTTCCAGTCGATTCTTCAGTAAACGACAGGGGTGTGTCATACCGTTTTGATTCATCCAGCATTAATTCTCCGCCGGAGACCGGCACTTGAATCATATGGACGTCCTTCACCGCAAACCCCATTCCACCGGCTTCGGTTATACTGTCTTGGACCAGAAGCGGAAACAGATAGAGCATTCCGTCTATCACTGTTCCGTCCTGAAGCCAATAACGGGAACTTTCGGCCCGGTGGCTTAGGCTGTGATCCGTACTGCCGGCGGTGGTTTGAGAAAAAAGCTTCCTACCTTCAGGGGTATAGAACCGGACTTCACTCAAACCGTAACGGTCTTCCTCACCCGGAACTCCCCCCCAGTTGCCGACGCCGGGTTCAGCTGAAAAGACTATCTTAACATACCGGGTTTTTATCCCGTCAAAAGAAACGGGACTGTTATTACCGTCATTTAAATTCGTAGCCGGAAGTTCACCGCTTCCGTCAGCTTCAGCCAGTTGATAGGGGTATCCGTTTCCCTTTAGTTCCGTCCACTTGTCACCCCCGTCTGAATAATAAATCCTGGTATCTTTAAGACCCCACCGGTGCAGTCCATCCCGATAATCCAGGTGTTCGTTATAGTTCCAGACCCACATCTCACCCAAAGGATAGGAACCGCTGAAATCAAATTCCAGGGAGATCTCTCCCTCCGGATTCCGCGCGGAAAGCCACATCGATTCAGAGGAATCATTTTCGTGGATATCGGTTTTCGCTGATCTGCCGGACATACCCGAGTCGTTTGTAAGGTTAACTGCTGCTGAACCCACAGGAGAATCTTCAATCGGTATCCGTGGCGAAAAAACTGATTCCAGAGAGTAATCGCCTGCTTGCCCCCAAATAAACTCGATATTCCGGGGAAGAGGAGTCTCATCTTCAAGGAGCGCTAAGGTATTGTTAACCATATGATTCCCCTGCCTGGTATCCAGAGCGGGGTTCACGTGTCCAATAAAGGTATCGCTGAAAAGAAAAAGGGTTCTCTCTTCAATCCCCCGGGAAAATTCTTTTCCGCCGCTTAACGGTATGGAAAAAATACCGTCCGCGCCGGCCCAGCCGTTGTACCGTTTAAAAAGGCCGGTCCACTCATCAGCTGGAAGGACGGCGAATCCTTCTCCTAATGAGAAACGGACTTCGCTTAACCCGAATACCCGTTTACTCTTTCCGTCGCCTCCCCAATTCCCTACCTCCGGTTCGGTGGGAACAACAAGTTTTATGTACTGTGCGTTGATATTATTAAAGTCAACAGGTTCATTTGTTCCGACGAGATTAGTCGCCGTTAGGTTATTTATTCCGGAAGCTTTTTCTAACTGGTAGGGATACCCGGGACCTGTAAGTTCTTCCCAGGAAATCCCGTCCAAGGAGTAGAAAATCCGTATGCTCTTAATCCCGGTGCCGGTATCCTCGGAATTGGCACCTGCTGGGTTGTAGTTCCACACCTCCATTTTACCGACAGGAAGGGAAGTTCCAAGATCAAACTGCAGGGAGATTTTTCCGGTAACCCCCCGGGGTGTCCGCCACATGGTTTGCCGGACAGCAGTTCCGTGGGTAAGCTCTCCGTCATTATTCAGAAAAAGACCGGCACCGTTTCCGATATTACACACTTTGAATATCCCATAATCGGTACTGCTCGCTGTTACCGAAACCGGAACCGTGCTGCCCGGTTTCAACGCGTGCGTATCCGGGGGGACCACGGAAATTTCAGCTTTTCTGTTTCCTGCGCAGCTTATCAGGAACAAAACAGAACTGATTAATACCAGCCAGATATTTTTTGACAAACGCGTCACCTCCAAAGCCGCTTGGCAACGATAAACCGGGGACGGTAGATATCACCATTCCTCAAGTGGGTAGCGTCACTCGTGGTATTCACATTATAACTGATGAGCAGTTCTCCCGGGTTGGAAAGATGCGGATGTGCCTTGGCGTTATAGGTAGTGATTCCTGAACCCGACAGCCACTCATCGGTATGATACAAATCCGCGGCTTCGCTGAATGGACCGTAAGGTGTTTCGCCAATTCTGTATGATGTAAGATGTCCTGCTATCTCTTTCTGATACACAAGAATATATTTTCCCCTGTCGGGTCCCGCGTATACGGGAGACACGCTGAGTTCATGACTTACATCTTCGGCAATAATATCTGCCGTACCCAAGTCTTCAGACCAGCCGCTTTTGGAAAAGTATTCTATCTTTGATATATCCGGAAATACTTCTTCGTGAACGCGGCCGGCAATCAGATGACTGTGACCTGATTTATTTTTATATCCGTAGATATAGATATAGCCGTCCGGAACAGGGCTTCCCGCGTCATGCGTGTTGGGAAGAATGCCGCACCCGACAAATCCTCTGCTTCCGTCCGGGTAATCGTGCGCTAAAGGCACATCATCGTCTACAGAATATCCATCCACATAAGGCGGTTTTGCGTTTAAAGGAGCAGTGATAAACGAAACAGAACCCACTCTAAACCGCATTCCTTCCGGTTTCTCCGGGGCATGATACACATTCAAAGCTGTTAGATAGAGGGTATTGTCTCTGATTATACCGTCCTGCAGCCAGTAGTAGTGATTGTATTTAAGGGCAAAGTGATCTTGTCCGGGAGGATCGAATATTGATCCGGGGTTTCCGCTGCTGGTTATACGGTACTGGAAATCCATCATCTTCTTTTCAGGATGCGTTCCTGCCAGAACCCCGACGGTGTTGTTAAGCATTGCGCAGGTTCTCTTGTAAGTTTCCGGATCCACTTTTCCCACAAAAGTGTCACTAAAGAGAAATAGAGTTTTGGTGTTTCCCTTTTTCTCAGGGGCCGGACGTTCATCTCCGGAAAAGGGAATAGAAAAAATACCGTCCGCGCCGGTCCACCCCTCATACCGCCTTAAGAGACCAGTCCATTCCTCTTCCGGATATACAACATATCCTTCTCCCGCGTAAAACCGGACTTCGCTTAAGCCGAAAAGCATATGTCCCCTGCCATCATCACCGCCCCAATTACCCCGGCCTGTTACCGGTACCGGGCAAATAAGGACATATTTAGCCGTAACTCCTCCAAAATCAACAGGTTCCTCATCTAGTTCTAATTGATTAGTGGGCGGCAGCTCCGGTGTGCCTGAAGCTTTTTTAAAAAGGATAACATGACCGGTTCCGCCCTGAGTGTACCAGTGTCTGCAGTCCACAGAATACAGGACCGCGGCTTCCCGGATCCCGTATTGAGTCTTTCCCGCCTGATTGTAATTCCAAATCTCCATGATTCCCAAAGGTACAGGAACGGGAAATTCAAACTGAATATACGGAGTGGATTTGGGTTCACAGTACCCCAGCCACATGGTCTTTCCTTCGGGATGATTATCATGAAAGCTGTCATCTTCCGGTCCGAACCCGTAATCGTTTACAAGGTTTACCGGAAGAAAACCTTCCGCGTTATAGGGCGAGGAAGCCTCCGCCGGCAGTACAGTCCCGGGTTTGTAATCACAAGGCTTTGGATATGTTCTCATTTTTTGTCATCCTTTATCTTCGTTTCCGCTCTGATAATATACCCAGCGGTTGCTGCTCCGCAGTATAACCAGGGTTAAAAGTAATGTGATAACCAGTAAAACCCATGCCATGGAGGAAGCCATCCCCATAGCTGAATCGGTAAAGGCTTTATCGTACAGATAATAGGCATAAAAGTAAGAAGACTGTATCGGCCCGCCTCCCGTCATGATAAAGGCCTGGGTAAATACCTGAAAAGACAGAATCACCCCTATAACAACGTTGAAAAAAATGGACGGGGTAAGCAGCGGTAGTGTTATCCGGAAAAATTTCCTGAATACTCCGGCACCGTCGATAGAGGCGGATTCATAAAGATAGTTCGGGATGTCCTGTAGAGCCGCCAGGTAAATGACCATAGCTCCTCCGACATTCCACATTCCCATTAAAATAATTGCCGGTTTTGACCATTTCGGATCGTAGAGCCAGCCTGGACCTTCGATTCCAAACTTCTCCAAAAAGAGGTTAATGAGCCCGAAGGTCGGGTCCAGAATCCACGACCATAAAAGAGCGACCGCTACAATAGAGACTACATTGGGCAGATAAAAAATCGTCCGATAAAACCTCATACCTAAAACTTTTTGATTCATAAGCATGGCAATAAGAATACCGATAACTAAATTCAGCGGTACCGTAAAAATGACGTAATAAATTGTATTCCAAAGGCTTTTCCAGAATATAGGGTCCGAAGTGAACAGTACTTCGTAATTGGCAATACCTATCCATTCCGGCGCGGTAATCATATCGTAGCTGGTAAAGCTCATATAGAGAGACGCGAAAATCGGAAATGCCATAAAAAGCAGAAATCCCACAAGCCAGGGGGATGCAAACAAAATTCCCGCCCATTCTTCCTTGCGCTGCATCCTGCTAAGTTTTCTTCTGGTTCTCAACTTCATGCTGTCCCTCTATAAAAAACCGGCGGGGTAATCCCCGCCGGCAAGCTTCATCTATTTGTTGGTCTTTTTATAATTAGCTATCGCATCCACTACAGCTTTCTGCGCCTGATCCAACGCGTCCTTCGGCGACATGTTTCCGATCAGCGCGGCTTCTATGGAGGGGGTAATCAGTACATGCCAATTCTGTGCTTCCTCCACGTACACCCGGTTTCGGGCATAGGGTACTTCTGCTAAAATAGCTGCAAAAATAGGATCATTCTTCACTTCAGGATCTTCCAAGAGAGACTTATCCGACATGATCCAGCCCGTGCTGTTAAAGAAAGCTTTCTCACCCTCAGGACTGATAAGTGTCCAGAAAAATTCCCAGGCGGCATCCGCCCGTTCTTTATCTCCTTTATCCGCCATTTCAAGGGTAAATCCGCTTGACCAGTTAGCCCTTTCCTCGGGATACGGGATGGTGCTTACACCGATATTTTTTTCCGGAGCGTACTGTTTAACCTGGGCATAAAGGCTTTCGTTATGCACTTCCATAGCTGCCTTTCCGGCAATAAAGGGATCCACCTTTAAAGCTGAGGTTTGTGATTCAAAGGCCTGCATGGCTTTAGTACCGTATTTCCGGTGCATCTCTACCATCCACTCTAATGCTTCGAGATTTTCCGGGCTGTTAATGGTTGGATTCAGATCATCATCGAAAAATCTTCCTCCGTTAGTCCAGGCGATAGTCCAGAAGTAGTAATTTCCCATGGCGGGATCGAATCCGATGGTATCGATCAGCTGCTTTCCCTCGTCCTTGAATACCGTCAGCTTTTCCGCGTACTCCTCCAGTTCCTCCCAATCCATCGGAGGTTTCTCAGGATCAAGACCGGCTTCTCTGAACATGTCCTTGTCATAATAGAGTACCCGGACCGGAGTACCATATGGAAAGGCATATAAGTTACCGTTCTCATCGGACATGTAATCTATTTGATTCTGAATATACCGATCCATTGATATTCCGTCATTTTCAAAATATGGGGTAAGGTTAACGATCGTCTCGGCATTGATTCTTGCCTGCACATTTTCGGCAGTATTAAGGTAGATATCCGGGCCCGTACCACCGGCAATGCTCGTGGTTAATTTGGTCCAGTAATCCCAAAAGGAGATTCCCATGTGTTCTACCTTTACTTCCGGCTGGGAAGCGTTAAAAGTCTTCACCATGGTATCGAACAGATCAAACGTCTGGTCCCCTTCGGGGAATATATGCCAAAAGCTGATCTCAACAGCAGGTTCCGGAGCAGTTGTCTCCGGGACCTCTTCGCTGGTTCCTTTCGCCCACAGCCCCTGGGCTGAAAGCAGGACCAGGATCAGCGTGAGCATTAAAACCGTTTTTTTCATAATAATCCTCCTTATCAGATTATTTCTTTAAAAAGATGTATTGTTTTTCGGAGCCATGCTCCGCATCTTTTCTTTTCATTAATTTGCCGTCACCCCTTTAGTCCCGCGAAGGTGATCCCCTCGATAAAATACCGCTGTCCCACAAAGAAAATGATTAATGTGGGAAGAATTACTACAATGGAAACAGCCATCATCAAATTCCATTGAGCTGTATACTGCTGCTGGAAAACCCGTAATCCCAGCGCTAAGGTAAGTTTTGCGCGGTCATTAAGGAAAATCAGGGGTCCTAAAAAATCATTCCACACAGCCATGAAGGTGAACATCCCTACCGTTGCCAAGGCAGGTTTTGATAACGGCAGGACAATCCGGCTGAATATTTTTAAGTGAGAAGCCCCGTCCATCTTAGCTGATTCGGCCAGTTCATTGGGGATTGCCCTGAAGAACTGCCGGAGTAGAAAAATATAAAAGGCGCCGGTCACTCCAAAGAAGTAAGGAACAATGAGAGGTTTAAAACTATCAAGCCATCCGAAGTGCTTATACATTACAAAAAGGGGTATGAGAGTAACCTGATTCGGAAGCATCATGGTTGCCAGCATCACGGCAAAGAAGAAACTACGCCCCCGCCACTTTAAGCGGGCAAAACTATAACCCACAAGAGAAGTAGCAATAAGTGTTCCTACTACACACATTACCGTGATAAAAATTGTATTAAAGGCATACCGCATAAAAGGAATCGTCCCGATGGCATCTGGATAGTTACTCCACATAACCGGTTGCGGAATCCATTTAGGGGGCAGATCAAATACTTCTTCATCAGGTTTAAGGGATGTAGACAGCATCCAGATAAACGGCAGAAGAAATATGATTCCCAGACCTATCAAGACAATATGTGTAATGATATGCCTGATTATTGTTCTGTTTTTCCTTCCAGCTACCATTTAACCCGCCTAATAATTTCGATACTTTTGTGCGGTTTTATAGACCATAACAATCTTTTCCGGGGATATATTGGGCTGAATATTGTGTACCTGAGTAAATACATACCCGCCCCCGGGAGAAAAAATCCGCATCATTTCTTTAACTTCCCGTCTAATGTCTTCAAGCGACCCGTTTGTAAGAGTGGTCTGGGTATCGACTCCACCGCCCCGGAAAGTTATATGGTTTCCGTAACGTTTTTTAAGCCGGTCCGGGTCCATACCTCTATCGGAAATCTGAACCGGATTTAATATCTCAATCCCGGCTTCTATGAGATCGTCTATCAGTTCGCTAACAGCACCGCAGGAGTGGAGAAACACTTTGACATCGGGATAGTTATCCCGGACATACCGGCAGAGCCGTGTATGATAGGGTTTTATCATATCCCGGTACATTTTTACCGAGATCTGAAGATTTTCCTGAGTTCCCAGGTCATCTACCATCTGAATGATATCGATAAACGGTGCAACTGCATCGAGGTACTTTTCTAAATCTTCTATATACTGCTTTGTGATCCGGTCAAAAAGCTCCCCGTCCTTCCAGCAGGAAATGTTAATTCCAAAGGCAGGTTCGTATCGGTGGAGCTGCACAACATCAGCTCCAAAAAGGCCGGCTATCTCTTTTTCCGGTTCCGCCAGCTGCTGAAAAATATCGTATACTTCAGTTTCACCATAATTGATGTTGAGATGTTTCTTTAAGTTATAGTAGGCAACAGCATTGATTCCGGCAGAGCGCATGGCTCCGAAATCAATAGGCACCATATCCGGTTCCCGGTGATTCAAACTTAACCGCACCCGTTCCCGGGAAGTCATCTCATTCAATGCCTGCTCCTTGTCTTTTTTGATATAACAATAAAAAATTTTTGCTATATCATTTTCTTAATCAGATTAGACGCAGTTTTCTGAATTGTCAAGTTATTTCCAGGTATAAATACAAATTTTTTATAAAATGACTTGGATTTCTGAACAATTTAGTTTATTATCCTTTTATTGTTATATCAATACAAAAATAATATATTACAATGGTGAGGGATGAATAAATACGAAGAACTGAAACAAATTATCATAAACCATATCCGCGATTTAACCTGGGGGCCGGGTGAACGTCTTCCGGCTGAATCCTATTTCTGCGATACTTTCGATGTCAGCAGGATCACTATACGGAGGGCGAAGGACGAACTTGTCTCGGAAGGATACTTAGAAACGAGTCCCGGAAGAAAAGGTCATTTTATCGCGGCCAGCCCGTTTTCAAGCCCGAGAACGGGGCTCATCGGTGTTACTATTGATGATATCAGCATACCCTTTGCAGCCGGTATATTAAAAGGAATAGAGGACAAGCTCCGGGAAAACAATCTCCATACCATTATCTGCAGCGGAAACTACGACACTGCCGGTGTCCGGTCATTTATCGAATCAGTTCAGAACCGCGGGGTAGACGGGTTTATTTATACCCCCATCATCGGCAATAATTATCAGGAAAAGAATAAGGAACTTATCGTCCCTATCCGTAACAGGAACCTGCCTATTGTCTTTGTTGACCGTTATATTGAAGACATAAATTTATCCGCTGTATCATCGGATAATTACCAGATTTCATATGAATTGACAAACCGCATGATTTCTCAAGGTAAAAAACGGATCATACTCTTTAAAGGGGTTGATTGTTCCAGCACCAACGCACGCTGGCGCGGTTATCAGGATGCTTTGGGGGATGCCGGTATCCCCTTGGATGACCGCTTAGTATACACAGTAAATGATTTGAGTTACATATCTAATTCCGGCAGCCGTTCAATACTGCAGCGTGAATTGCGGACCTTCATGGACAGCATACCGGAATTTGACGGATGTTTCTGTCTGAATCACACTTCCTTTGAACTTTTGAACGGTTATCTGGCAGGGAAGGATCCCGGTCTGCTGAAAGAATTAGTTATAGGGACCTACGACTTTCAGCCGACTGAAAACTTCAGTTTCCCCTTTAAACTGTTCTCCGTTATTCAGCAGACATACCGTATCGGCTGGGAAGCCGCAACCCTTTTGATGCGTTCAATACAGGATCCCGACCATCCCATTGTACAGATGACGGTGAAGTCCAATTTAGTTATAAGTTGATTATCGCACTTCCAGCATTAGCATCAAAGCATTGCTGACTAGTGAACAATTAAAAAAACATTTCCATAACTTCCTGATCAACAATACCGGAGATCGTTATCTGCAGAGTACGATCATTCACCCGTGAAATATCGAATGATCCGAGACCGCCGCCTTCCTTCTGCCCCTTCATGAGTTCTTCGAAGCTTTTTGCAAATTGATCTGCCTGGTCTTTATCGGGATACCCCGCGAGCATTCTCATTTTGAGTTTCTTTCCCATCTGCCATACCCCGCCGCTTACAAGGTTATCATAATAACCTCCGGCTATCATGAATCCAAGATGGGAATCACTGTATTTCAGACTAAACTCTTTTTCCTCCATTCCGGAATCTAAAATAGACTCTTTTTTACCGGTCTTTGTCTCGAGTAATACCATGATGTCATCATCATCACAAAGCAAAAAACCGTTTTTTAAAGGGATAACAGCTTCATATCCGTCGGTATAAAATTCGATGTTTTCGTAATCTTCCCGTACAAACTCTTCATCTTCCAGCTTTTCAATGAACCGTTCCCGGTCGTATTTTGCGTAGACATAGCAGATATCATCATCCAATTCACTACTGTATAGTACAGCTAAAGAACTAACGGTACGGGGATTGAAGTCTTCGAAAAAATAATCATCCTCCAGACGATAGGTAACCTCGTCATTAACAATATCTATAGGATCGGAACCGAAAAGAGCCTCCGTAGCGGAAGAGGAATCTAATGCGTCGATATCGATGTGATAAAGCTCAATACTGGAATCCTTTATAGCCTCTGAGGGAACATATGAGAGAAAATCACCCACGATACCTTTTTTTCCGCCTCCCGTTAAAACTAACAGGAGTACAATTATCACGGCAATACCCGCCAAGCCGGCTCCAGCGGCAATATAAACCTTTTTCGGAACCGTTTTTACCTTGTCCATAAAATCCCCGCCGGCCCCGCCGGCCCCACCGCCGGCAGCGCCGGATGTTTTTATATCCTCTGGGGATTCAGCTGTCAGGTACTGCTGTACTAAATCCCGGTCCTTACGGTTTTTCGCGGCTTCCCGCTCCGCCTGCCGTTTTTGGGTCTCTAAGCTTTTCCGGTTTGCCTTAGCGTCTTCCGCGCTGATGGCTCCGGAAGATTCCAGTGTATCAAGTTCAGAAAGTCCATCAGCCGCTTTCTGCATCTTTTCCTCGGCTTTATCGATATCGAAACCTATTTCTACGGAAATTTGTTCAGCCTTCTGCTGAGCGGCCTTCAGTTCCTCTTCAAAACGGGATAAATCATTTCTGTATTTCTCCGCTAATTGATTATAAGTATCCGGAGAAAGCGATTCTTTTGTACTTTCCAATTTCGCTGATCTTTCCTGCAAATCCTTAATTTCCGCCTTTTTAGCCGGAATCTCTTTGATAATATTGAAATCTTCCTTGCCAAGCATGGAGCTACTCCTTAAAATTTTTTAAAATGATGTTTAAAATACTATACGAATATCAGCTGTTGTCAAGTTTATTTAGCTTCCCGATCAACACTCCACTCCTCTTTCGGAAGACTCCGGTTTTCATGAGCCATATTTTGCCGCTCAGCCGGCTTTGGGATTATAATGGTTTTTTTCCAATGTTATGCAGCTCCTTAACTCTTATACTAACAGTTTCCACCATTATATATTGCTCGGGCTTCTTTCTCCCTGCCTTGAAGCTCTTGCTAATATCTGCGATCATGGAATAAATAGAAACAACAAGTATTTGAGGTACCAAAATAATGAACACATCAGATATGACGGACCAGTTTAGAATAAAAACCCGTCCTAACTATATCCCCCAGGGAAACGAGGAAGCGATTTTCCGAGCCGCCTTCAACAGCCAAATTCCTATGATCCTTAAGGGCCCGACGGGGTGCGGAAAAACCCGCTTCGTGGAGCATATGGCCTGGGAACTGGATATTCCTCTGGTAACTGTTTCCTGCCATGAGGACTTGACCGCGGCGGATTTGGTGGGAAGGTTTCTCCTAAAAAACGACGAGACGGTCTGGCAGGACGGCTCCCTTACGTTGGCTGTTCGGTACGGCGGCATCTGCTATTTAGACGAAATAGTGGAAGCCAGAAAAGATACAACCGTTATCATTCACTCCTTAACGGATGACCGAAGGCTTCTCTACCTGGACAAGACAGGTGAAGTTATTCAGGCCCATCCTAAGTTTATGATGGTACTCTCCTACAATCCGGGATACCAGAGCATCATCAAAGACTTAAAAGAATCCACAAAACAGCGTTTCGCCTCTATCATCTTTGACCATCCTTCTATTGAAACGGAAGCTGAAATCATAGCTTCCGAAAGCGGATTGGATGTAGAAATGAGTCACCGCCTGGCTGAAATGGGCCAAAAAATCAGGGAACTCAAGGGGTACAGCATCGAAGAAGGGGCCAGTTCACGCCTTTTGGTTTATGTGGGACGCCTTATGAAGGAAGGGCTTACCCCGCTGGAAGCAAGCAACACGGCAATCACGCAGACATTAGCGGATGAAACCGAAATTCGTGAATCTATTAACAATATTGTCAGGCTCTACTTCGGAGACCTAATGAGCGAAGACACAAAGGAAAATGAATAACTCTGAACCAACACCAAAAGACCCATACCGGGGTTTTAACTTAAAAAGCGTCTGCTGGGGATACCGTGATATATTTCAGAAAACCATCGAAGGACTTTTCGATCAGGGATTACTCGGGGAAGAACGTCAGGAAGTTACACAGAGATTTTTCGGTTTCCTGAAAAATGCCGATCAGCATTGTTATGATCATGTCCTTAAAGAGTTCCTCTGCGCCATTACACCCCGAACCCGGTGGCTCCTGGATCTTCCGGGGATTTTCACTGACGTTGTGGAAACGGGACGCCTTTTCGCGGAAGCTAAACTCTACTTCGGCATTGGGTATTTCCGTCTTTTCGGAGAAGAGAGACTGGGTGATACTCCCGCAAAAATACGTCACGCCCTTACCATTGCAAGAAGGCTGTTAGAAATTGACGGGGAATTGGCCTATGCTTTCCTCCGTGGCTTCCGCGCTTTAACGGACAGACTGAAACCGGACGAAATAGAACGCTTTATCGAAGAGGGTCTGCGGATATATACGGGTAACCACAGCGGCGGCTATAAGTTCATGGCTGCCGAGAGCAAGGCTGCGGAGAACATAATCCGTATGCTGACCCAGGAGTGCCGCCTTCAGGATGAGAAGGAATCTCTTACTAATTTAATACACGCCTTAACTTCTGTGGATGTGGAAATTGACGACTTCAGCAAACTGGATTCCGACGACCTTATCGAATACGGTTCCCGGATGATAACAATGTACCGATGGCTCTACCTTCCCGCTCGTTTCCGGCATTTCTCTACTTCAGAACGCAACCGGGATTGGTACCGTCTCTGTGTAGTCGCAGCTGCTTCTATGCTGGCGGAAGGAACCTTTGCTTCTGTTCACGGTCATCCGGAATACGAAACCGGCCGGGACCTCGCAGGGGATGACCCAGCCAGGGTAACCCTCTTTTGTATACTGGAATATCTTCGCGGTCTCCGATGCGCCCGGAGAAGGTGGCCCGGCTCCCGCCGTCTTATCACCCTGGGGCTTGAAACTGAGTTCAGTGTCCGCCCCCCCGAATCAGCATCGGAATCTTTTTTTGAGGATGCCGCCCGGGAAGAACCGCAAACCAAAGCAGGAAGACGTTTGGCTGAAGCCTCCGATTCCCTTATAAACGTCTTCGATACCGTAAGATTCCTGGATTCTCCTGAGGGTAAGAGATTATTAAGCGATTTTCCGGAACTCGGAAAAAACTTGATGAGGCCGTACTCCTTTCTTCCGGATCTTCTCTTCCCAGGCAGAGTTCACAATCCTCCCCCGGGCAGCATGATTGCCGATATGAAGGAACAGGCCGATTCAAAGAGCAAACGGGAGGGGAAAGAGAGTGAAGAGGAAGAAGCTGCTTCCCCTGCCGGAGCAGATACCGGTGAAACGGGGGAAGAGGAAGAAGCGGATGCTGTGCCTGCCCGGTTCTGGTATCCTGAGTGGAATCAAATGGAGGGGGAATACTATGAAAACTGGTGCGGTGTGGCCCCCATGACCGCCGGAACCCGGGGCGGAGGTGAGATTCCTTCGAGATTAAGTGAAACCGCTAAAAGGGTACGGCGGGTGTTCGAACGCCTAAAGCCGGATTTAACCCGTAATGAACGGCGGCTCGAAACGGGAGACTACATCAACATGGAACGGCTCATAGACTACCGAGTCAACTCGCGGATTGACGCGGACCCCCGGATCGATTTTTATGAAAAACCTCTTATAACCAGACGGGATCTTGCGGTACTGATTCTGATGGATGTAAGCGGTTCCACCAGTGAGACTACCGGTAAAGAGAAAGTGCTGGAGATAGAAAAACATGCAGCTTTAATTCTGGGACAGGGTCTTTCCGTTTTAGGGGACCGGTTTGCTGTCGGGGGATTTAGTTCCAACGGACGTGAACAGTGCGAATATTATCTGTTCAAGGATTTCTCCGATTCCTGGAATGATGATACCCGCTCGAATATAATGGGAGCCTATCCCCGGAATTCCACCCGGATGGGAGCGGCTCTAAGACATTCCGGCTACCTGCTCTCAAAGGTTGAAGCAAAACAGCGTCTGATTCTTCTGGTCACCGACGGGAAACCTATGGATGCAGGATATGATCCTGAAAGCCGGTACGCCCAACACGATGTACGGATGGCCTGTGAAGAAAACGAAAAACAGTCCATTGCCACTTTTGCCATCACCACTGTGGAGAACTCCCTGGCAGACATGGAGATAATGTTTCCCCATAAGCGTTTTGCAATCCTTCCGGATATCAGCCGCTTGCCGGATGTTCTTCCCCGGATGTATCTGAAAATAACCGCTTAAACCTTACCGTATTTTACTTGCCGGAAGATGATTTTTTTCCTATTTTTTCCTTATCAATGTAATAAAAAGGATATTGTACCCATGAAAAAAAGTTTGCTTGTTTTATTTTTGGTATTACCTGCCCTTATTATTTCAGCGGAAGAATCAATGCTGAACCGCCAAGATGCCTCCTTGCAGGTTTTTCTGGAGGCGGAATTCGGAACGGTCAAGCTGCTCAACCATACTCTGCGGATAGGACCAGAGGGTACTGCTACCAACTTCAATTTCATACGGCAGGGGGGCCAGGAAATCCTTTTCCCCTTTAAAAGATTCAGTGCGGGATTTATCCTGGTGGGCCGGCATAAGTTTTCCTTTCTGTATCAACCCTTAAATATTGTAACAGAAGTAAAATTCCAAGATGATGTTACCATTGACGGAACAACCTTTGAAAATGGAACGGCCATGGAGATCTCTTACGGTTTCCCCTTCTACCGTTTTACCTATGGATATGATTTCTTTAAACAGGAGAAGGTTGATTTGGGAATCGGGGCTGCCCTTCAAATGCGGAACGCGTCGATCGTTTTTAAAGAGATCGGTGTTTCCGACGGCACCGGACCCCAGGATGATCTTACGGTGAGCCAAAATCTTGGCCCTGTTCCCGCTGTTTACATCTTCGGCAGATACGCCCTGAAAAGCGGCCTTTACTTTCTCACGGACATCACCGGTCTTTATGCATCATCGGCAATAATCAATGGGGCAGATTTTGAATTTGAAGGTTCTATTTTAGATGCTTCCCTCAGGGTAGGATATACATTAAAACCCCAAATTGATGCATTCATCAATCTGCGGTTTCTCGGGGGCAGCGCCGCCGGAGTGAGTGAATATCCCGATAAAAACTGGACCGACAGCATCACCGATGCAACGGCTAACTACCTTGCAACCTTGAGTTTAACTTTAGGCGCTACGATCCGGTAACAAGGAGTTTTTTATGAAGAAATTTCTACCCTGCTTGATTTTATTCGGAATGTTTCTCGGCATGCCTCTATTAGCCGAAGAAAATAGTTTTACCATAGGCTTACATGGCCTTGGAGGTGCGCGGTACGATAATGTGAGGATGTGTGTCGGCTCCCCTTCCGGTGTTCCGGGGGGTCCCATTGGAGAGTTTTACGTGGATCTAAGGTTCCCATCGGGTAAAAACAAGACATTTATCGTAAACCTTCCGTTATTCCGTCCCGTCTACTTTGCGTTTGCCTTTGACATGCTTCAGTTAGAGCCTCAGGTTACCCTCGAATACTATTTAGGAACCGGCGGCGGGATTCGGCCCGTAGTAGCCTGGGGGGCCGGTGCAGTATTTCACTACGGACCGGATTACAACTCGTCCCCGGAAGCACCCGGATCTGCTTTTTTTGCAGTCGGTCCCCTGGTTTCCGGTTCTGCAGGGCTTGCTCTGTGGGACGGACGAATCATCACCGGAGCTAAGATTTTTTATGCTCCACTGTTTTCACCGGACCGGCCTGTAGGAACGGTTGCCGGCGGAGCATTGGAAGTGCAGTTTATTCTGGATATATAAAAGATTGGACCATGGAGCTTTTTTGGAAGGACATCAAAATTAAACCCGGAATGACATTGGAAGTGGAGGAGTTTAACGATGCGGCTTCCAATGAACCGGGAAAACCTGTTCGGGTCCGCTGGAAAATAATTGATATCAAACCAAATCCACATCAGCATGCCTATTATGAAGTCGGTACCGGAAAAACCTACACTCTCGAATCGGTAATGAAGAAACGGAAACTTTTTAAGAAACATTCATCAGGTGAGCTGATCCAAATCCCGCCAAGCTCAGATTTCCTGGTGGTCCAGCGGTATCATGACGGGGATGCCGCCGGAAAACACTGTTACAGCGTGGACCTGCTCAGTCATATACGGAATGTCAAAATAGCGGATTGACACGGATGATGAACAATATGAGTTCAGTATTGGCGATACAGGTCCAGCAGGAGGCTATATCTTTTATATCGATCGGAATGATGCACATACTTGGACATATTTTGAAGTTGCCCCGGATAATACGGAATGGGACAGCGCGGTATGGTGTAATGACGGTTATGTGGCAGGAGAAGATGCAGGCAATACAGCCGCCATTGTGGAAGCCTACGAAGCAAATCCAAATGTAGGGGACGGATTCGCGGCGCAGCTCTGTGATGATCTTCCATCATTGTTACATCACCTAATAGCTGTTAAACTGGCAGCCAATTATATAGAAGAAAAGGAGCGCAGAAATGCCTGTAGATGAAGCAGCAATTAAGTGGTGGCGGGATTCCAAATTCGGGATGTTTATCCATTGGGGTCTCTATTCAATATTGGCCGGCGAATGGAAAGGGGAAAAAACAAAAAACATCGCAGAATGGATCATGCACACATTCCAAATTCCCGTTAACGAATACGAGCAGCTTACCGAACAATTCAATCCGGTGAAGTTCGATGCCCGGCAGTGGGTAAATTTGGCAAAAAAAACCGGGATGAAATACCTTACCATTACATCAAAGCATCACGATGGGTTTGCCATGTATAAGAGCCAATGCTCATCGTATAACATCGTGGATTCCACTCCCTTCGGAAAAGATCCCATGGCTGACCTGGCAGAGGAGTGCAGAAAGGCCGGCATAAAACTCTGTTTCTACTATTCTCAGGTGCAGGATTGGCACGAAAAAGATGCTGTAGGGAACTCTTGGGATTGGCCGGATGAAAACGAAAAAAATTTTAGGAATTATATAGAGAGCAAATGCAAGCCCCAGCTTAGGGAACTCCTTACCCAGTACGGTGATATTGGTCTTATCTGGTTCGATACTCCGATGGAGGTGGAGAAAAAATACAGTCAGGAATTATACGACTACGTAAAGAACCTGCAGCCAGAATGCCTTGTAAGCGGACGCATAGGAAACCAGCTGGGTGACTACATTTCCACGGGAGACAACATGATCCCCAGTCTTCCTATAGATCGGGATTGGGAAGTTCCTGCTACCCTGAACGACACCTGGGGGTACAAGTATTTCGATAATAACTGGAAGGACCCGGAAAAACTTCTCCGGTTACTGATAAAGATCAACAGCAGAGGCGGCAACTATCTTCTGAATGTCGGTCCCACCCCGGAAGGTATCATCCCCGAACCCAGTGTGGACATCCTTAGCACCATCGGAACCTGGATGAAAAAAAACCGTTCTTCTATCTATGCCACCAAGGCTGCTCCCATCTTCCCCTACGACTATTCCGACTGGGCGGTCTTTACCTATAAACCGGGAAAACTCTTTATCCATGTTTTCAAGTGGCCCGGGGATTATATCCATCTGCAGACTTTGCGGAGCAGAGTAAAGAAGGTGTATCTGCTCAAAGAACCGGAGAATGAACTCGATTTTAATCAGTACAAGATATCCTCCCTGAACCAGCACCGTATCAGTATTAAGGTTCCCGAAACCCAACCGGATCCACTTGACAGTGTAGTGGTAATGGAACTTGAGGAAAAAACGGTGGAGTTTGATTCCCTGGAGGACTTGTAGCAGGAGTACCGGGGCTTTGAAGGAGACGGGTTTCCGCAACGGCCCGTCATCAGGACTGATACCGGTTCTCCGAAAACATCCGACAGAATCCGCCGCCAAAGGTGGCTTCTCGCTCCGCCTCCGGAAGCGATGATCCGTCCTGTTTTAATTCCCAGTTCGTGAAAAATATCTAACGATTCCCGGAGGGAATATGCCACCCCTTCCATAACCGCACGTACCAGATTAGCCGCCTTATGATGCAGCGACAAACCGAAAAATACACCCCGTGCTTCAGGGTCCATATGAGGAGTACGCTCTCCAGTAAGATAGGGTAAGTAGATAAGTCCTCCGCTTCCAGGTTCTAAATCCTCAGTTTCTGAAGTGAGATCTTCGAAGGAGTCTCTTTTTAGAATTGATTCGTTCAGCCACTTTAAGGATAATCCGGCACTCAGAGTGGCTCCCATTATATTCCAGGTGCCATGGTTCCCGATGCATCGGTTGTCTCAGTACCTATCTCTCCGGTTAACCGATACCTAATGTAGTCCTTGACCATCATAAAAACGACAGTATCATCATAATTCTCCGGTTCGTTCTCCTTTGCCCGGGTATCACGCCAGGTGATGCATGGCCGGATCACCTGGCCCTGACGGTCTAAAAGCACAACACTGTGCATCTGTCCGGAAACACCAACAGCGGAAATGTCCGCAAATTCAGCTGTTATGTTTCCGTCTTCTGTCATGAGTATGGTTTTAAGTCCTGATGTTCCGATAGCAATGCCGGCAAGGTATGCCATTTAGTCTCCTTATGGTTTTTATTATACCATATCACTACTGCAATCAATCACTTAAATCTCCGCTGCTCCTTTTCATACAGTTCATCTATGTATGTATCCACACTTTCCATGATCCGTTTGTTGGTTTTCTCCCATACTTTTCGTACATTTTCCAATGTGGTTTTTTTTATTTCCGGGAGCATTGTGCTCTCTTCAATCTCATGAAGCTTGGATGTCAGCATGTTTCCCGCCTTGATAAGGGTGGTAGATATTTCATCTGAATGGGAAAGGCCTATTTCTTTCATCATTTGTAACTGATCTTTCTCCAGGGCCATTATGGCTTTTTGAGCTTCCAGGGTAATCGATTTTGCTTCCACATCCTTCCGGGCCATCAAATAGTATTCAAAAGATTCCAGGTGATGGTTAATCTCTTTCTGCTTAGCCGTAGACACAGCCCGCATAAGCTGCTTCTTGTAGCGGTATTTGTCCATGGGAGTCATAGTCTGGTTACTGTCAATAGCATTAAGTTCTCTGGTGAAATCAGCAGAGTTAGTCAGGTCCTTCGGAACGTACCGGGAAATATCCCGGCTGCTGCCTTCGCTGCTTTCACTTCCTGTCCATGTATTCATTACAATCCTCCTAAATATTCTTTGGTTTTATATATTTCAATAATTTATTCGCTTTTTCTTCCCTTATGTTGACACCTGTATTAAGCAACTCAATTAGATCCAGAAATAATTTAAAGAAGGCTAATTCTCCTTCTATTTTATGCAGCCGCAGCTGCAGCCGGACCCGTTCATCTATCTCCTCCCGTTTTGCCTTGAGCCTTTTTCTTGAAATTGATTCGGGAAAGACGGATTGAGAAATGCACCCGTCAAGAAACTTTTCTATCTTTTTTGAAGAAAGGCCGGCAGTTTTAAACAGGCATTTTAAACTATCTGCATCATTTTCTTCTAAATAGGAAAAATGTAAGTGTAGAATATTGATAAACACGGGATAAACGACTTTGATTCGATAGAATTTTTCTCTATTCAGTCTCCTTACCTTTCCGCAACCCGCAGCTTGCAAAAGATTACTCAAAATCCATCCAGCAGAGGAAAACCGTTTTAGAATCTCTAATTCTGTCGCCGTAGGAACAATATGAAAATTGCGCTCCAGCATAACCTTTACGACAGTCTTCTGAAGGTTCTGCACTCTTTTATCCCGAAGGATCACTGGACTGGTATGGGCTGATACGCGAAGGGAACAATGACCGGCAGGTGTTGAGCCGTTGCCGGATTCTGATCCTGTAATATTCAGGATGTACCTGCACCTTCCCCGGGGGAAATGTTTTTTTGCTATCAGATTAGCGGCATCCGCTGCTTTAGGATTGACAGACCAAATTAGAACTCCCATCCGCGAAATGAGAAAGCCGGTTATCGCCGCAGCAGTCCGGATTTGATATGCCAAGATATAAATAAAAGCTGATGTAATTTTCCAGAAATACTTCTGTCTTATGTTATTCATCAACCACCACCATCCCTAATGCAGCAAGCCCGCTGGAAACTTTCTGAAAAAGAGCATAACTATTCGTTTCGTTGATAATGGAAAATCGAAGATAGCAGTTTTTTTCCAGAGAGTATTTATGATCCTCATAAAAAAGCCTGGAAACAGAGGCGGCAAGCGGTTCTTCCACAGATTCCCCGGATAACAGGATCTCTTCGGATATTCCCGAATGATGGGTTAGAGTCATTTTTCTTTTGTTGTGTATTGTCAGGGTTCCGGCGATTTCCGGTACCTTTTCTTCCGGTCTTTTCCAGCATGGAACTACTCCATACTTCTTATCAGCTAAAAGTTCATTCAGGATTTGTATTTCTTTCTCCTTTTCGTTAATGACCATTTGGGAATTCAAATAGGCTGTAGTCAATGCTACTCCTGTACCAATGCTGATGAAAAGCAGTAAGTACGCAAACTCCGACAAACTGTAAAACAGCATTTCAGAATTTTTCCTCTTTCTTTGAATCATATTTGCTTAACCTTTTTTTCGACAACTGAGATGATACCGTCCAGGACAAGATTTAACTCTTCTACTCCTCGTTTGAAATTACTAAGTTCAAGATTAACCTTTTCCAAAGGTGCTTCCGCTGCTTCATATCTTATTTTACGCGCAGCCTCTGCAAATTCTTCTGTCAAATTTTTAATTCTGTTTACCGTTTCGTTATGCCCAGATAATGTTTCGCTAAGTTCAGAAAGCGATTCTCTAAGTTGTGTCTGGTCTTCCTTTAAACCAGCACCGAATCGTTCGGTACCTTCCGAAAACCGCTTCAATGATTCCGCGTATTTTTTTTCATTCTCTGCTAATGTTTTGGTACTTCTGGCCCGTTCTTCTAAAAATATTTGGATCTGCTGAAAAGTATTCTGATAGTTTTCAGAAAAATTTTGGGCGATGGACTGAAGTAATTCATAAGTTTTTTCTAAATCATCCGGTCGGGATGGATGATTTTTCAGATAAGCACCCCGTACAACATTACGAAAAAAAACACCGGCGACCGATGTAGTAACCGATATTCCTAAATAAAAAATTGAGCTTTGGAGTATTTCACCTTCTCCTCCATCATTCATACCTTTATATAGCCGAAGAAATAAGGAAACCAACGCTATTAGTGTATACATGAATCCCAAAAGATATATGGAATCGAGATAGTGATCAGCTGTATCATTTTCATAACAATCTCTGAGCGCCTTACCAGAAATCAACCCATAGAGCGATACAAGAAGAATCGGGATAATAATGGTATATTCATTTTCCCACTTTCCGGAGAAAAATATTACCACAAAGCCTGATATGGAAAAGAGAAAAAACAGGGCATTTAGAAAGATTTTTGTTGCTCTTAACATTCTATCCTCCGTTCCAGGATAGCAAAGAGCATGCCAGGATTAAACTTCACGGTGTAGTATGCGGTATTACCTTATCTTTTGGTCTTTTATAACGGTTAGAAGCGGTATATCAAAATATCTACCAAAACTTGTATGTAACAAAAGTTACAAAAAAGAGAACTATAGTTACACCGGCTCACGGATCCCTGACGATACGGAAACCAAGGTATTCAGCAAAATAATCCGGTGAAACACTTCCCCAGCCGCCGATTTGCTGACCCCGCGTATCAAAAATAAAACATCCCGAACTAAAATAACGATGTTCACCTCCCCCGGTAAAAAGCCATTCCCAAACGTTTCCGCTCATATCATAGACACCTAACTGATTAGCATTTCCTGAATACGGTTCTCCTTCCCCGTCACTGTTTCCCGCCGTACCAACCGGATGGGTGCCAATCCAAACCTCCGGTTCAATTTCTATAAAATCACTATGGGGATCTATGTGACTGTTTTCTGAATGCCATGATACTTTTCCCGTTTCTGGGACATTATTATAATCAGCTGCTGCTCCACTTGCATACGTGCCCGGAGTCCAGTACAGT
This sequence comes from uncultured Spirochaetales bacterium, assembly GCA_964618265.1. Classification (GTDB taxonomy): domain Bacteria; phylum Spirochaetota; class Spirochaetia; order CAYLLE01; family CAYLLE01; genus CAYLLE01. Next base: position 141,177 of record CAZUAE010000005.1, read on the forward strand.
CCTCCGCGTTCTATACCGTATCCCGGATTGACCGGTCCGATATACCTCCCGGCACACTGCTGTTCATTCTCCGTAGCCAAACGGAATCCCGTTTTAGAAGTATCTTGCTCGGTGTCATCATCCTCCCAGCCCGGTCCCATTCCGCCATAAACCAATTCGGATTCACCGTATAGGATCTCCGTTAACCAATTACAAAAAAGAATAGCTCCATACCATGATATATTAATACAGGGATAGTTTTCATACCCGGGGTCTGTCTCAAAATTTTCTTCAGCTTCTATAAAACTAATCTGACTATTATTTGCAAGATCAAGAAGTACTTCTCCATATAGAGAAACTTCTTGCTGATTGACCGTCCCGGATTGCAGCAGTCCGTCATCATATGCCCACTGATACACCAATGTCACTAATTGATTGGTAACTTCCGTATCTCCAATCCAAAAAGGATCCGCCGTTCCGTCATCTTCATTATCTAACCCCATGGGAAAGGTCCCGCCCGGACAGGACTTGAGCCTGAAGAAAAACTCCTCCACATTATTTGTATACGTTATTTCACTGTCTACGGTATCTGTTGTTCCGGATTGTACTATATTCCATATTTCTACGGTAACATCACAGGTTTCGGAGAAACTGCCGTCATCAGTTGTTACAGTTACCGTAGCTTCTCCTTCCGTTATCCCCAATACAAGACCATCGGAATCCATAAACGCTACGTTAGTGTTGTCACTTTCCCATGCAACCTGTTTATTTGTCGCATCCGCGGGCTCAACAGCGGCAATCAAACGCTTCGTTTTGCCGGGACCAATGCGCATGGCACCTGCATTTAAAGAAACGCCGGTCACCGGTATTATATCGCTAGCTACTGTTACTCCGCATGCGTCGGAAAACCCTCCGTCCACAGTCGTTGCGGTTATATCAGCCGTACCCTCTCCGACGGCTGTAACCAGTCCATTGACACTCACCGTTACCACGCTTTCGTCACCGCTTTCCCAAATTACATCACTTTCGGTTGCATCCGCAGGTTCAATAGCAGCTGTCAACTGTTCGGTGCTTCCGGCGGTCATTTCCGTGCTATCCTTATTCAGTGAAACGCCGGTAACCGGAATTGCATCAGATGTAACTGTCACCTCACACGTGTCGGTCAATCCGCCTTCAACGGTAGTCACCGTTATTACCGTATTTCCCGTTTGTATGCCTAAAATCGTTCCCTGGGAATCTACAAATGCAATTGTGTTATCTTCACTCTGCCAGGTCACATTCTTTACAGTTGCATTTTCAGGTTCTACGGTAACTGTTAGCTGTTCTGTATTGCCGGCCACCAACGAAGCTGTGTTTGTACTGAGCGAAACACTAGTAACCGGAATTACATTGGTATTGCATGAGATAATTGATAGGGCAAGAACAAGGGCTGTCAGTAAAATAATCACTTTTTTATACATACTGCCCCCCTTTTGAATATTCTTCCTACCGGATTATTATCCGGAAGGAATTCTATTGATTGACGGGAGTTTTAGTAAATCAAAGCTGTAAGACCGTCAACAAAACAGGATCTATTGCTGATTTACTTTAACCTCTTATCAAAATGTAAGCAGGTTTTTAAAAGGCAGGATAGAGGCTAAACGAAAGTACAAAGAAGTCTTTATACTGTTTTTTCATGATACGACACCCCATGGGGAGAGTCAAGCAAAAAGATACTGACAAACCCACAAAACAGATAGCTGCACCTACTTTTCCACCCACACCGGACTGGACCAGGCCAAATTGCCTTTTTCCGTTGTAATACGGACGTAGCAGTAATCCCCCGGTGCCGGGGTCTCAATTTTAAGCTTCTGCTGAATCAGCATACTGTTATCCCCGGGTTTTATATCAAACTTGTCTTTACCATTGTGTACAAGTACCGCCTTTTTTATCTTCTCGGGCGCCGCGCAGGTGATATTCAAATCAACTTTTCGGCTCGCTGAGTTTCCGATTGAGAGGATACCTCCCATCTCTGTGTTATCAAAGCGTACATTTAGGTAGATTCGGGATTTTGTCGTTGCATAGGTCGAGCGGGTTTTGATGGAGTTATACACATTTTTCCGGTTTAAGGAACCAGCTATTACAGCGGTAAATCCCTGAGGAGCATGGAGCCGGTACTGAGGCGGGTTCTCCTGATAAACGTCCAATTCGTCTCCAGGTCTGCCGTCGTGGATATCACCGCCCCCGACAAATCCGAAACGGTAGTCCCGGTTCAGAGCATCCACCACGTGCTGCCCCTTCTTTTCCCCCTTGTTGGTTCTGTTCGGCATGGGATTCCCTTCATCGGCGTGTCTTTCACTGTTTCCCCACACCGAGTGGATCTCCACCGCTTTTTCATAAACCGGGTTCCAGCCGTTTTCCCAATCAACGCCCATGACAGTGTTGGAGGAGTGGTGCGGAATAGCCAGCGCGTCAAGGGTGTCCAGTTTTTCCCAGAGTTCCGGAAGGGTTTTTGCGTCAAGATCACTCCGAAGGATCGGTCCGGTCTCCCCGGGGAAATAGATGTTCCGGTGTCCCCACTTCATGGAAGTCCACTCGTATCCCACCAGCGTGGCAAACACATCCGGCTGATTGTAAGCGTTTGTTACATCCTGAAAATACCGCCAGTGAAAATCGGTTATTCTGTTGGCATGGTCGGTCAATGCTCCGAAATCTAAAAACGCTTCGTCCCGGGCAAAAGCGTATAGTTCCTCAGGGATTCGAAGACCGTCGGTAAAAAACGTCTGCCAGTGAATGTCCCCCCAGTAGACCCTTTTTTCAGGTTTTTCTTCCACTATTACAGGATTAGTAAGCACTTCGATACCTGTCTCGGGTTCGGTCAGGGTGATCCAATAGATACCGGGCTGTGTCCATCTCCATCCCGTGCAGTGTTTTATCGGACGGGAATCACCGGGGAAAACCCCTTGGTTTTCACCGTCGAAATCTATTTCCCCGGGACCATCCAGCGCATGTCCGCCTTCTACAGTCAACCGCCCTTTCCATTCAGGAAGAACGTTGTCCAAATAGTTTGAACCCCTTTCTACGTTCAAATTAAAAGGTCCCGTAAGCCCGGGCTTTATTATCGCGCTGCTTCCCCGGTAATTCATCGAGGGGATCTTCCGTACCTCGCCTAAGACCTTTACTTTAATTGATATATCTTCGTTAACACCAACCTTCATGGGTGTAACAGCCAGCAGTCCTGTTGGTTTCATGCAGGCAAACTCCTTATTCCGCGCAGTTTATCATGAATTTACCATAGATAACAGTGCACCCGGAGCTGCTGTTCCCGGCGATTCCTTGACTCCCCGGGTGTTATGATGCAGTCTGTTCTGACTATAGGAGGAGGAAGTATGGCTGCCGTAATCGTACCCATTATTGCCGGAACTGCCGTCATCATTTCCCTGGCCGCGGATCGGGAAAAAACATGGACGGGTCTTAAAACCGCCGTAAAGCGTTTTTTAGCGGTTCTCCCTTCTTTTCTCACCATGCTGGCCGCGGTATCCATCATCCTGGCACTGATATCCGAAGAAACAATAATGAAGGCGTTGACCGGCGGGAACCGGTTTATCTTTTATTTTGGACTATCCTCTCGGGAAAAGGGCCGTGGAAAATTTTCTCATCTTCGGAAGGGAAATGATTACAATTTTGCCTGGAGCGTTTATCATTATCGGACTAGCGGATGTCTGGATACCTAAAAGGACTGTCACAAAACATCTTGGAAAAAATTCCGGAAGACTGAAATCTTATCTATGGATGGTCCTTCTGGCCGGTACCACCGTCGGCGGAATGTATGTGGCCTTCCCGGTAGCCTGGACCCTTTGGAACAAAGGAACCCGGCTCGGACTCATATTTACCTATGTGGGTCTTTCCGGTATCGCGAGAATCCCCATGACCTTTTTCGAGATATCCTTCATGGGCCTTCCCTTTACGGTGATTCGGTATGCGGTCTCTATACCGCTCATCATTCTCGTCTCAGAGATAATGGGAACTTTTCTTGAAAGAAAGGGGTATTCCCTGAGCTGTCCGGGCAGTTCAGAGAGCGGTTAAAACAATTATTCAGCCCACCGCACAGGTCCGGTGTTTGGCTGAGGCTCTCCAGGGGTGCTTCGTCCCGTTTCCACATATGTTTTAAGCAGTAACCGGAGATCTTCAACCACTTCAGGGTGTTTATCACAGAGATTTACCCTCTCCCCGATATCCTGATCCAGGTCGTAAAGCTGAACCGGAGGAGCACCGGGCGGTTCTTCTCCGGGCTTGGGGTCACTCCACCCTCCGGAACCGGGGCAGAGTTCCAGTTTCCATTTCCCCTTCCGGATGGAAAACGAACCGTCCACGGAATGGTGAACCGCCGCCTCCCGCAAAGGTCTCCTATACTCCTCTCCAAGCCAAACGGGCAGATTGCTCACGCTGTCCTCTCCAGCGCTGCCGGGAAGCTCAAATCCCGTGATATCCGCCATGGTCCGCATCAAATCGGAGAGACAAACCGGTTCCGATGAGACAGTTCCGCCCTTAATCCGCTCCGGCCACCGCACGATCAGGGGAATCCGGTGACCGCCTTCGTAGATATCAGCTTTGTGACCGCGGAATACGTAACTGGGATTATGTCCGAACCGGGCTAATTCTTTGTAGTTTGCCTGGGGAGAACAGCCGTTGTCACTGGTAAAGATGACAATTGTATTATCCGAGACGCCAGCATCTTCCAGCTTATTCATGATTCTGCCGACTGCATCATCACACATTAGGACAAAATCTCCGTAAGGATTAGTGCCCGATTTTCCCGAAAACTCTTCCGTCGGAAGAATGGGAGTATGAGGAGCGGACATGGGGAAGTAGATGAAGAAGGGTGAATCTTTGTACTCATCGATTGTATCAAGGACCTTCTCCGTCAGGTTCGGTAGTACTTCGATATGTTTAAAATCGGAACCTGTCGGTCCCTCCCGCCACCAGTCCTGGGAGTCTCCGACTTTTTCGTTCTTGGTAACCCGGTCCGGAACGGCGGTAACACAGTCGTTCTCGATGTACACATAGGGAGGCATGTCCAAAGAAGCGCTTATACCATAGAAGTAATCGAATCCGAAATCCAAGGGCCCCTTTGTAATGGGACAGGAGAAATCCACTTCCGCTTCCCCTCCCGGAGGCGATGCCCAATCAATTCCCAGATGCCATTTTCCGATACAGGCGGTCCGGTAACCAGCCTGTTTCAGCATCAAAGCCGCCGTCAGCCTTCCCTCTTCGATGAGGGAAGGAGAGTACCCCCATAATACACCACGCTTTAACGCGGAGCGCCAATTGTACCGTCCGGTAAGAATGCTGTAACGGGAAGGGGTGCAGACTGCGGATGAAGCATGGGCATCGGTAAAGCGGATTCCTCCCCGGGCAAGCTTATCGGTATGGGCAGTGTGTAAAGCGGAATTCTCATTAAGACATGAAATGTCACCGTAACCCATGTCGTCTGCGAGAATATAAATAAGATTAGGCATACTATTCATAAGGTGCTCCTGCTTCCAAGTGTTAGTTAGTATATTTTAAGTGTACCATAATTTATGTATACTGTTTGTATCATTGCCGGAGTGATGAGGAATAAATGTCCGAAGATCTTTATAACAGATACCATCTTAACTGCGGGGACGAGCGGAGAGAGCTGTTCTTTCTTTTACGCGATGAATACAAATGCAGGACAGGATTATACCCCGGATGCTTTGTGCTTATTACCCCTTCCTTTTACATTCCGGGGATGATCTATGTAGATTCGGACTTAAAGGCAAAACGGTTTTTTACAAGCCGGGCTGTTTCCTTAATGGTACAAAAAGAAAAAATTTACAAAGAAGATTCCCTTATGAATTTTTACTATCAGGACTACCGCGCATTCATACCTATAGCTTTTGAATCGGCAGACCTGCTCATCTCCCAGTACGCAGGATATGTAAGTGATTATTGTTCCCGGTACCTGAAAAAAGGCGGAATCCTCCTGGTAAACAATAGTCATGGGGATGTGGGACTGGCAAAAGCGGATCCCGGCTTTAACTTTATCGGGGTTTTAAGACAGAAGATGAGTCAGGTTGATAAAAAGCGTTTCATTTGACTGTTAATTTTCTCCGTGTCGAAAACGTTGGGGTCATAATCTTCAGCCCAGGCGAGCAACTGTTTCTCATCTTCATCCAGGGCATGGGCCGGTTTGCCTGTCACCTCGAGAAGCTTCATATATCCTGCGATACCGCCGCAATCTTCCGGAGGCGCAACCCTTGACCCAAACCGGAGTACCGGCAAGGATTGCTCTTCCGGAATTACCGAATCGCAAGGTCTTATCTTTTCCACAGTGATAGTATGTTCCCAATTATCCCCGAAATCATAGGTATATTTAAAGGTGCTGCCTTCCTTAAAATTAAAATCCGGCAGCGTATACTCACTTTCATCCAACGGGTTTGTTTCCATTCTTTCATCTACAGCAGCAAGATTTGTATATTCTCTTCCATCGATAAAAAATGAATGGAGATGATAATTTTTCCATCCCATGGCAATTTGAATAATAGAATGCAACTGTTCTAGATCGGTTTTTCCGGGAACCCTAACATTGCGGTAAATGACAGGATCAATATGGTCAAGCTGAACATGCAATTCGTAGTATTGGTCTGATTTTTTCCAGCCCACATCCACACCGGCTTGCCGCTGGATTTCATCTTTAAGAATACTGCATGTTTTTTCAACCGTTTTCATTGAATCGATGGTTACTTCGGATTCTGTGACAGAGCAGTAATTCCCGTTATTCAGCGTTATTAAAACTGTTTCCAGCTCTTCCTGAATTTCATTCAGACGGGATATTAATTCCCCTAAGGTATCAGGAAAAGCACCTCCCGCCTGAAAAAGTTTTTTAATAAATATTTCGTCGGCATGGTAAACAAAAAGGACATATTCCCGCAGTTCTCCTGATTTTTTATCTTCTTCTCTAGAATAATTTATCGCGACGGAATTCCAAAAATCCAGCATTAGGTCAAAAAAAGAATTTTCCTGCTCAAAGGACATTACAGCTAATTCTTGTTTATATAGTAACCTTTGCAGAGCAAAGAAATAATCATCTTCATGATAGAGACTATCTAGAAAATAGGCTTTCACAAGCTGACTGTCGAAAATCGGCGCTTCAAGCTCATCTAATAACGAATTAAGGGAATCTTCAATTTCATCGGAAAAGTTTGGAACATCTAGAGCATCCGGCATTGCCGCCCCCTTTTTCCAGAGAGAAAGACTGTCATGGCTCGGCTGTACTATTTCGACTGAATTACTTTCCCGGAAAAAACCTTTAAGATGGAAGCCGGGCTGGGTTACAGCTTTACGACCTGCGAAAAAATACCCGTAAAGGATAGTAGGAATTATGTCTATAGGCTGGTTAAACATCCGGAAACATTTCTTAAAGCCATTATCCAGCCTTTGGAACCAATCCTCCTTTTTTTCACTGGAGATTTCTTTCTTTGAAAGATACCTACAATCAAAAATTCCCTGGTGAAAATCGTCGACCGTACATTCTATAAAATCTCCTGCGGAAAAATTGTGCAGCTGGTAAAAATTCGATACATCCAGCGCCTGCATACGCACCATATTTTCGATTTTTTCAGAATTCTGCTGCATTACTGTGTAATTTTCCTCATCTTCTATTTCCAAAAGATTAGAAAAATTTCCCGGTCCGAATAACCGATAATACTTTATAGCGTCCTGTATCCTCCTGATTATGGTTTTACGCGGAATATCCTTTCCTTCGAAGCGGAGAATTAAATCGACGGGCGTGCGTTGTAAATTATACATAGGGACAAATTGGTCTCCGGGTATGAGTATACCCTGTTCAATCTCCTCAGGAGCAGGCTGAATTATCACTTTTCCTTTGCGGAAAAACCAATGTGTCGGGATAAAGGAAACGGCATCGGAGCTCATAGCTAAATCATTGGAGACAAGTATTTCGAACACCTTATCAGCTGGTATTTTCAAACCGCATAAATCAATGAGTTCATCTAAGGTGAATTTTTTCTTCCGGTGAGAAACTTCCCGTTCAATTGCAGCAGTTAAATCTGATTCTTTTTTATCCATACTCCAGTTTTACCAAAGATATTTATTTTATACAATTCTAAAGTTTCCAAAATCTCGGTGTGAATAGAACCAATATAGTGTAAATCTCCAACCGGCCGAGGGCCATGATGAAGCTCAGGAACCATTTAACATAGGGGGGATAAAATGAGTAATTCAACGCAGGACCGATGTTTCCGAATCCGGGACCGATGTTCCCCAGGGTAACCAAAGCGGTAGAAAAGGAGGTGACAATATCACATCCGGCGGTAGCAACAACTAAAGCGGTAATCAGCAGTATGTTGATATAGAGAAAGAAGAACCCGGAAATAATGTAGATAATGTCCTTCTTTACCGTTATTTTATTGACCTTGATATTAAAAACCCCCCTCGGATGGATAAGGTGTTTAAGTTCATTCGCCCCAAGTTTAAATAGAGCGACAAACCGGCCGACTTTTATACCTCCTCCGGTAGAACCGGTGGAACCTCCCACAAACATCAGTAGAAACAAAACGATTTTTGCTACCGAAGGCCAGACCGCAAAATCAGCGGTGGCATATCCGGTGGTGGTTAAAATAGATGCTGATTGAAAACCGGCATAACGGAGACTCTCCCCAAATGTCGCGTATTCCCCGGACCGGTACAGGTCCAGGGCAATGATCAGCATAGAGGCGATAAATATTCCAACATAGGCTTTGAGTTCTGAGTTTCTTTTAATATCTCTGAACTTTCCGGTGAGCATCTTATGATACATCACAAAATTCACTCCGGCTAACAGCATGAAAACGGTGATAACAATATGGATGAAGGCGCTGGAGTAATGCCCAATACTGGCATTCATTGGAGAAAAACCTCCGGTTGCCATGGTACCGAAGGTATGCGTTAACGCTTCAAACAGATTCATCCCGCCGAATAATAAAAGCACCGTTTCCACCACGGAAAGTATGATATAAAGGAACCAAAGAATCTTAGCCGTTTGAGTGATTTTAGGAGCAACCTTATCCACAGATGGTCCGGGCGCCTCCGCCTTTACCAGTTGAAAACCGCCGCTTCTAAGAAGCGGTAAAACGGCTACAACCAAAACGACAATACCCATTCCACCGAGCCAATGAGTTAATGAGCGCCAGAAGAGGAGCGATTTTGGAAGACTTTGAATTTCCGTCAGAATCGAGGACCCTGTGGTAGTAAAACCCGACATTGTTTCAAAGAAACAATCGGTATACCGGGGTATAGCACCGGAAAGATAAAACGGCAGCGCTCCGGAAGCCGAAGCACCGAACCAAGCTAAGGTTACAAAGAGAAACCCGTCCCGGGGGGACAGCGTGGTATGTTCTTTCCGGTTGACCAAAAGAAACAGTACGCCGAATATCACAATATTGATCCCTGCTGGAATCAGAAAGGAGGTGAAAAGTTCTGTTTCTCCATAATACCACGCAAAGAGGAGTGGAGTGAGCATAAAGAATGAGAGAAGAAGGAGGAATATTGAAAATACCCGTAATACAGCGTTGAATCTCATGCCCGGTATTCGATTACTCTTTCAAGTTTTCTTATGGATTCTTTTCTGGTGATAAACACAATATGATCACCGAATTGGATGGTATACTCTCCACGGGGAATTAAGTTTTCGTCACCATGCGATATAAACAGAATGAGAGTGTAAGGGGGAAGCTTAAGATCCTTTATAGCTTTTCCCACCAAAGCGCATCCAGCTTCACAGGATATCTCTATTATTTCAAGATTTCCGCCGGAGATGGCGTGTATATTCTTTATATTACCGCGCCTGATAAATTTCAGTATGGTATTTACCATGGTGTTATTGAGACTCACCGTGGTATCAACATTCAAATGGGAAGCCATTCTCATAAAGTTAATTTTATTTACCAGCGCGACGGTACGGGTAATCCCTAGAGACTTTGCGTAGAGAGATGTAATTAGATTCAGTTCCTGATTTTCTGTGACGGCAATTATCAGATCATACCTGGAATAATCTTCTTCTTCCAACGGCTCCTCTTCCGAAATATCGGTATGGACCACAAGGGCTTCCGGAAATTGGTCTGAAAGCATCTTGCATTTCCGATAATCCTTCTCGATAACAACAATGTTACGCTTGTTTATCTTATCTTGGAGAGGTTTGAATATCTTTCTGAGGATTGAGCTGCTTTCGGTTGTTCTCTTATTAAGGAGTTCACGGATTACTTCCCTGCCGATTCTTCCGCCTCCGACAACAACTATACGCTTAAGATTAACACGGTGCTTCCCGTCCCAGGAAAAGATGGCTTCCAAGGTTTCTGTATCGCCGATGATATAGAGGGTATCCCCCTGCTCCACAACGGTAGAACCTGAGGGGATGATATAATCCTGGTCTCTAAGGATAACAGCAATTATAAACTCCAGATTAATACTCTGTTTGACGTCCTTTAAGGAACGTCCGGTGAAAAAGGAATTGGCTGAAGCAGCCAAGGTGCGCATTTGAAATGAACTATCCTCGAAAAACATCACATCCGAGGTAGCCCCGTGCTCTACGGAACGGATAATTGTTCTTGCGGCTTCCAAGTCGGGATCAACAATATAGTCTATTCCCAGAGAGGGTTGATCCGATATCTTAGAAGATGTGTAGTTGGTGCTTCTCACCCTTGCAATGGTGGAAGGCAAGGTGAACTCACTCTTTACTAAAAGGCAGGTTATCATATTTAATTCATCAAACTTTGTAACGGCTATAAAAAAATCGGCCGTTGCTATCCCCGCCTGCATAAGTACGTCCCTGTTATTTGCTTCACCGGTAATGACCATGCAGTCTAAATTGTTTGCCGCGATTCTTGATCTATCGGGGTTCTGGTCGATCAATACGACATTTTTATTCTCGTCGATAAGCTGTTTGGCAATCTGTAGACCAACATTCCCAGCCCCCGCAATAACCACTTTCATAACCTGCAGAGTATCAGTTATACCTGGGCTGTTCAATCGCTGCTGCAGTAAGCTGAGGAATTCTCATTTTATACCTTTAGGAAACAGAAAGAGGAATAATTTTAAAAGAAAAGCTGTAAAACAATCGAATAAAATGAGAATTCCCCCTTCTATTTTAGTAAGAAGGCAATTCTAAATTTACAATTTAGAATTACTGCAGTAAGCTGCAGTCCGATTCCGCTTCTTCTCTGCGGGAAAGCCGGTTCATCCAGAGGACTGCGGCTTGAAAACCGGCAGCTCTGGTATACCTATGATAGACATCGTCAAAGGTAATAAAACGGACAGAGCTTCCCCTTTCGCAGAGTTTTAAAGCAAACTCGGATTGTGAGGGAGTGTGTATTATTGAGTCCAGTGCTCCCTGTACAAGGAGAGCCGGAATACCATGTCCGCTGAGTCCGCTGTTGTTCTGTTCCAACCGGCGGTGAAGTTCCGGATACTGTTCCGCTAATAGATTGTTATAAAGGGCGTAGTAAAAATCGGGACGGTAGAGTTCTGCAGCATCCCTGGGATAATACTGCAGGAAATCATCCACACACATGGTGGCAGTATCCTCAGCAAGGGTTTCCGCCCAACAGTCCTGAAGGTAATCGGCAGGATTGATATCTTCATAAATTTTACTGTAGCTATAGAGAACATGAGGGGCAAAGCGCGGACCTTCCTTGAAGAGTGTGGCTACATTTGTTGTCGATCCGTAACCGATAACTCCCGTAATAGGAACCTCTGGAGCGTACCTATTCCTTAGATCCGCAGCGGCGAATGCCGCATGTCCTCCCTGGGAATAACCGGAAAGAAATACATCCCGCGACGGCTTAACTCTTGAGGGGTATAGACTGTCTGACCTTGAGCAGATCTCTTCCGTTTTAAAAAAATTATATACGGCCCGAACAGCATCCAGCATTACGTGGGCTTCCGCAACCTTGCTAAAGTACCGCTGCGGCCGGTCCGGGTCATTGAATCCTAAATAATCGGGGATAAGGGAGATATATCCCAATCCGGCAAATGACATGGTGTAACCCCGGTAGTGACCCAGGACCCGAATCTCCGGCTGTTCCAGAGATGGCGCGCACTGATCAGCAACCCCTGTGGTTCCGGAACCGAAAACATAAACAGGCCGTTCCGTTTCCTCCTCGTAAACCGGGACGAAGAGCTGGGCGGTTATTTCCGCAGAAGACCCGTCCACATCAGTACTTTTGTACACAATTTTATAGGCTTCAACATCGTAATGGGCCGTGGGAATGATATAATTTTTGAAAAAGGGAAACCCTTCAAGCCGGACATTATCCTTTTTTACAATTCCGGTAAAGGAAATTTCCAATAACGAGCCGGGATCCACTTTTTCTCGGTCATCAGCAAAGACAGGAAAAAGGACACCGAGTATCACTAAAATAAAAACGATTTTGTGCTGAAAATCTTGGCGCGTCTTCATACATTATCCGCCTGTTATACCTTTCTCCATCCACTCCACAACTGCATCAAAGGAAATTGCCCTGGTGTCGTGTCTGGAGCCGTCATAAACATAATAGAGGACATCACTCCCCATTTTCCGGAGTTCTATAACAAAATCTGTTTGGGTCTGCGGGTGCACCACCACATCATCCGTACCTTGAAGTATAAACGCGGGGATACCGTGTCCGGACAGACCAGTGGAATTCATTTCCATTATTTGTGCGATATCAGAATACTGCTCCGAAAGAGTCCCATTGTGAAGGGCCGTATTGAACTCCGGCCGGTATAATTTGGATGCAACCCAGGGGTAATAATCTTGTATTCCGCCGATACAAAGCCTGGTGACATCCTTTTCGAGCCGTTCTAACCAGTAATCCTGAAGCATCAATGCAGGATTAAAACGGTCCTCGCCGTAGATTCTTGAGTAGGTATAGATAACCAAAGGAGCAGAAACAGTAAATTCTCTGAAAAGCGCTTCAACACTCCTGGCAGCTCCATATCCGATTAAACCGCCGATTTCCACATCGGGAGCATACTCGTCCCGGTAATCCGCCGCGGCGAAAACAGCATGCCCGCCCTGGGAATAACCTGCAAGAAAGGCCGCGGGATGGGGCCGGACCGGATAATCCTTCCCGGAAAAAAAGTTCCGTACCGCCCTTACTGCATCCAGAAGCATCATGGCTTCAGCTTCCGCAACATAGTAGGGCTGCAACTTTTCCGGATCACCAAAACCAGTGTAATCGGGAAGCAGTCCTATCATGCCCTTTCCTGCAAAGCTCAGGACATGAATACGGTACTCCCCCCAATTGATCCCGGCAATATGCGCCCGGGAGGGTCTGCATGCGTCCATTAAACCGGTTGATCCGGGTGCGAAAATATAGACCGGCCGCTCTGTTTTCTCCCGGAACCGGGGAATAAAGAGCTGGGCTTTTATCCGTGCTTCGGTTCCGTCCAGATATGTACTGGTAAACTGAATCATATATACATCTACGGTGTATCGGGCTGTAGGTCTGCCTCCCGACTTGAAATGTTTTACCGCCTGCTCATCTATCTGGTCAGGCTCAAAAGTTGCATCGAATTGGATATCAAATACAGCACCGGTAGCTATCTCATATTTTTCTTCCGATTGCACAGCTAACGGGGTAATTACTAAATATAACAATATATAAATTATAATTGACGCCTTATGAGTCACGGAGTAAACTTACCTGTCCGGTATATAAAATGTCAAGCATACAGGTTAAACTGGGGGAATTCTCATTTTATACCTTGGGTAACAGAAAGAGTCGTGATTTCTAAAAAATGCTGAAAAAAAATCGAATAAAATGAAAATTCCAAGCATGACATGGGTAACAAGGCAATTCCAAATTGCTAATTTAGATTTGCTCATTAAACTGCTCTGTAATACAGTAAAGGAGACAGGACTGTGAAACTGAAAAAATACTTTCTGATTTTTTTTTCCATCTCCCTCTTGGGTTTTTCCGTTTTTCCCCAGGAAAACGGACTCTACGGATCAAAAGCGCCGGAGGATAAAGCCTTTGTCCGTGTTTTTAATAATACCGGTACCAAAATCCCTGAAATATCTGTAGGTACTCTATTGTTTAAAAACATTTCTACCGATGAAATATCCGTTTACCGTCCCATTTCACCGGGAATCTACCTATTGAAATACCAAAACGGTGAGACAGAACTTATTCCGCAAACGGGACAATTTTTTACAATCATTATTTCCAATGATTCATTGACCTTATTACAGGATGAAAGACACGATGATAACGTAGACTCTCAGCTGGTGCTGTACAATGTGTCCGAAACAAGCTCGATATCATTAAAAACTTCCGATAAAGTCACCACAGTAATCTCCGTGGTAGAACCTTATAATTCCAGGGTTGTCACGGTGAATCCTGTAGATGTCAACCTCGCGGTATTTTCGGAGGAAGAAAAAATATCCGATGTGGGCAGCATAAATCTGCAATCCGGACAATCCTACAGCATTTTCGTACTGCAAAAAGATGATGATGTTTTTCACTTAATAAAACAGGCGGAAATTCAAACGGAATAAAAAAAGATGATTTTCAGCACCACCATTTTTCTGTTTGCCTTTCTTCCCTTTTTTCTAACAGGATATTATCTCCTGCCTTTTAAGTTCCGGTCCGCATGGATTGTTTTAGGAAGCTGGATCTTCTATGGATGGTGGAGGGTCGATTTTCTCGGATTGATGATTCTTGTTACTGTCTGGACCTTTGTAATCGGCCGGTGGATGGTAAAATCTGATACTGCAGGCGGAAAAAGAAGAAACGTCCTGGTAGTTCTGGGAGTGGTGCTGAATCTGGGGGTTCTGGCTTATTTTAAATATTTTAATTTCGGAGTGGATACCATCAACTTTTTTCTAAAATCCGCAGGGTTCACTCCAATCTCCCCTTGGAGAGTCATCCTTCCCATCGGTATTTCTTTTTATCTTTTTCAGGCAACCAGCTATGTCGTGGATGTTTACCGTGAAGACGTTCCCCCGGCACAGCGTTACATCGATCTTGCCGCCTACATATCTCTGTTTCCTCAATTAATAGCAGGTCCCATAATTCGGTATAAAGACATAAATAGGCAAATCGAATCCCGAACCCATACCTGGGATACATTCGCAAAGGGCTCTTTCCGGTTCATGACGGGGTTCTGTAAAAAGGTCCTCATTGCCGATACCGTTGGGGTGATTGCTAATCAGGTATTCTCCCTTGCTACCCCTACCCTCGCGGAATCCTGGCTGGGAGCCCTGGCCTATACAGCTCAGCTTTACTTTGATTTTTCCGCTTACTCCGACATGGCCATCGGGCTGGGTCTGATGATGGGGTTCCGGTTTATTGAAAACTTTAACCACCCCTACATATCCCGGAACATCACCGAGTTTTGGCGTAGATGGCATATAAGTCTCTCCTCCTGGCTCAGGGATTATCTCTATATTTCTCTGGGTGGAAACAGGAAGGGGTATGTTCGGACCTATGTGAATTTGATGGTCGTAATGCTTTTAGGAGGGCTCTGGCACGGTGCCGCGTGGACTTTTGTGCTGTGGGGCGGTTTTCACGGAGTACTCCTGGCACTGGAACGTTTGTTCTCCGACAGGGGGTACCATGTTCGGTTACCTGAACCGTTGGCGGTGGGCAGGACCATGCTTTTAGTGGTCCTCGGCTGGGTGATGTTCCGGGCAGGTTCCTTTTCGGATGCCGCAACTATGTACAAGGGGATGATCGGATTTAACGGAATCGGAATAGCCGACACTACTCTCTGGCAGCTTAAAGGGATTTCCCTCACCGCATTGGCCTCAGCCTTTATCCTGATCTTTAGTATGCCGTACTTGAGAATAAAACTTAAAGATGCGGAAGGAACCATGCCGGGACGAATAGCTTCGATTCAGTACTTCATCATTCCCCTATTCGGGATGAGTATCCTCAAGGTAATTGCGGACAGCTATTCCCCTTTTCTTTATTTTCAGTTTTAAGGTAATGGATATGGAGAAGAAAAAGATAATAGAAGCACCTCTCCTGAATAAGTATGGTACGTCTGAATTGGCAAAGGTGATTCCTATTGTTTTTATGGTTACCGTGCTTTCTCTTGGTATTGTTCTAACTTTTCTTAATCCCGGGTTTCTACATCCCCCGGAAACCTCCCTTGAACCGCTTCTTACCGGAGATTGGACCACGGAATACCAAAACAAATACGAATCACAGATGCCCATCCGTTCATTCGCCAGAAATACCTGGGGATTCATCAGGTATTCCCTATTCCAAGAGGGGGAAAACGGCATTCTGATCGGTAGTGAACATTGGCTCTTTACCAGTGAAGAGTTTACCGTGTATCCCGACCGGGAAAAGCGCCGGGAACGGCGGATTGAATACATCCGGCATGTTGATTCAATTTTGGCAGACCGGGGAATTGATCTGGCGGCAGCCATTGTTCCGGCAAAAGCCAGGATATATCCGGAAAAACTGGGAAGATACAGGATTCCGGAAGAAATCAGGGGACGGTATGACCGTTTTCTGCAGGATGTCCGCGGGTATAACATTCCGACTCCAGACCTTTCCGCCGCCTTAAAGGGGGCAAAGAAAACAGGAAACGTGTTTCTGAGAACCGATACTCACTGGACTCCTCTGGGCGCTTCAGCAGCTGCTCTGGAACTATCGGACGTAGTGAACCCTATGCTGAATGCCGCGTCAGTTTCCAGAGGTGATTACGTCCGGAAGGAAACCGAAGAGATAAAGCATCGGGGTGATCTGTTTAACTTTCTCCCCATAGGCGCGGTTCACAACCGCATCGGTCCTCCTCCCGACACAGTTACAAAAACGGAAACGGTAAAAAAGGAAGGACCCGCACAAAATCTCTTCGGTACCATACAGGCCCCCGTTGTTCTTGTGGGAACAAGCTACAGTGCCGGAGAGATATGGGACTTTTCAGGAGCCCTTGAAGCTGAATTAGACGTGGAGGTGCTCAATCTTTCCTCTGAAGGTGAAGGTCCCTTTATTCCCATGAAGGATTTCTTGGAGGAACTCGAGTCACGGGACGATCTGGATCCTGCTGTTGTTATTTGGGAAATACCGGAACGTTACATCGCCGATCCTGATGCAGAAATCTAAGCGGAACAAAGAACAGCTCAGCATACGAATATATTAACGGAAAGCCTTTTTAAAACCCGGGATCTAACTGGAATGGAGATGAGACCCTGATGCGCCTAATGCATCGGAGTATCACCAATACGGATCATCTCTTCTTCCAATTTCTGAGTCAGTTCCTTCACAACTTCCCGGTAATCATTATCATTATATAAATTTACAAGCTCCAGCGGGTCTTTATGACAGTCAAAGAGTTCCCATTCCGGTTCGTCGGTACCGGGGTTTGCCCCGTCTTCACCGCAGTCCCTATTGTAATAATAGATGAGCTTATACTTTTTCGTCCGGATCCCGTAATGGGCATAAATGTTGTGGGAAGCATCCTGATTCATCCAGTACCGGTGATAGGCAACTTCAGTCCAATCCGCTGGTGTTTCTCCCTTAAGGAGAGGGACAAAGCTTCTTCCCTGCATGTAGTTAGGTTCGGGCAATCCCGCAAGGTCCAGGAAGGTTTGAGCAAAATCAACATTAGTGATTATATCATCACATACTGTGTTTTCTTTTGCCATTGCGGGATATCGTACCAGGAAGGGCATCTTAAGGGACTCCTCGTACATGAACCGCTTATCGAACCACCCATGGTCCCCGAGGAAAAACCCCTGATCCGAGGTGTAGATAACCACAGTGTTTTTCTTGAGTTCCGGGTCTTTATCGATATAGTCCAAAAGACGTCCTACGTTATCATCCACCGAAGCAATACAGCGCAGGTAATCTTTGATGTAGCGCTGGTACCGCCATTGTTTCTCTTCTTCTTTACTGAGTCCCTCCGGAACGGGGAATTTCAAGTCCACATCTTTTAGATCGAACATGGTATTTTTTGAAACTTTCGCCGCCTTCGCTCTGGTTGCGTAATCGTCGTCGAAGGTTTCAGGAACAGGAATATCTTCGTCTTCATACATATGAGCATGTTTCTCATCAGGCTCCCAGCGGCGATGCGGTGCTTTATGGTGGCACATAAGGAAGAAGGGCTGTTCTGTGTCCCGTTCATCCAGCCAATCGAGGCACTTATCCGTAATAATGTCAGTCGTATAACCGCTCTCTTTACGTTTACCGTCGGGATAAATAAACTCAGGATCGTGATATAGCCCCTGTCCAGGTAGAACGGCCCAGGAATCAAATCCGGTCGGCTCATGCTCGGGCCCCTGGCCCAAGTGCCACTTTCCAAAGATAGCGGTCTGGTATCCTCCCTGGTTAAGGTGCTTGGCAACATGAGGAAGACGGTTGTCTATATGGGTCCTTAAAGTGGTAACCCTGTTTACATGGTTGTAGGTTCCAGTCAGGATAGCCGCTCTGCTGGGTGTACAGATAGAGTTTGTCACATAGCAGTGGTCAAAGCGGACTCCTTCTTCGGCAATTCTGTCTAAATTGGGTGTCTTGTTGATTCGGGACCCGTAGCAGCTCATGGCATGGGCTGCGTGGTCGTCGGTCATGATAAAAAGTATGTTTGGTCGTTTACTCATTGAAGTCTCCAATTATGGTTTGTCTCCAGCCTATCAGTCCAGCATAATTTAGGCAATGGAGCAGACCAGGCCGAAGCAATTCCCGGATATTCCGATTGTTCTACCAGGAGTTGTTATTTCGGCTTTTCGAATGTGCATTTTATTAGGTAGACATGCTGATTAGCGGCTATCAAATCATTCAACGCTTCTTCATTAGTAAAACTGCCGGAAGAGATACTGATAGTGCTCGATCCAGTATTCAACCCATCCGATGGTATCATCCAAAATATTGATATCGTAGACAAAATAGTCGCTTCCGGTCACTGCCATGAGGAGGGTCTCCTCACTGTCACTCAGCTCAGCCGCGCTGATATATCCTGCTGTCTCTACTTTCTCTTCCGTATCGCTGCATCCCATGGTAAAAGTTGACAAAACAAACAGAAAAAATAATATTTTTCATCCCTTTCCGGTATAAGGTAGCAATGAATCACGGGAAGGTAAATACGGCATGGGAATTCATGCTATCCTGCAATCCAGAAAAATCTGAAAAGGAGGAAGTTTTTTATTCGTATTCAGCATCGTAGCGAGCCGGGAAACCGCCGCAGACCCCATCTCCTCTACAGGAACAATGATACAAGAGACACTTGGTTCTATGAGTTGTATGGCTTCAGGATTATCCGTAAAAGTTATTAATTTTACATCATCAGGCATCTTGATTTTCAACGAACGTAAAACATGTATAATCGATACCGCTATGGAATCTCTGGTTGCGAAAATAGCCTTGGGAGTCTTATTATTCACCATTATTTTTCTGATAAAGTCTTTGAGTGAATCGGGATCATCTTTTCGGGTAAAATAAAGCAGGGATTCATCAGGTTCCGCACCAATTTGAGCAAATCCTTCCCTATACCCCGCATATCTCTGTGAATAAATATAATCTGTAAATTTTCCATGCTTTACCGGCGTTGAGATAAACGCAACACGATGATATCCTTGATCGAATAGGTTTTTCATCATATTTGCCGCGCCCGTTTTATTGCGGGATGTTACAAAATTTCCATGGCGTAATTCCCGATGAACGGCAATGAACGGGGGATGCTTATTCTGGGAAGCGGATTCCAGGTATTCAATATCCCTCGGTCCTGCTCCCATAATGAGCATACCGTCTATCCGATGCGCCCTTACCCTTTGGAGTTCCTCATAATGGGTATGTATTTTACCGATATCATAATAAATTAACGTTATACTGTACGGCATACCGTGAACCGATTTGCTTATACTCTCCAGCAAACGGCCGGTGAATGAAGCAAATCCCCCGAGTTCCCAACCCCAGGGAATATAAACCCCTATACTATGATCCAGTTTACTGGATCGGAGCCTTTGTGCGGCATAATTGGGTTTATACCCGACTTGATCCACAACTGCAAGAACTCTTTCTCTTGTTTCATTACTAATTGGTATTGAACCATTTTTGTCATTAAGCACACGTGAAACAGTTGCCAAACTAACACCGGCTATCCGGGCCACATCCTTCATGCTTGCCAAAATTATATCCTTTTACGTTAAACCTTTACATATTCTATATTCATATCGCTGTTGTGTCAATTATACCTTAAATACCGGAAAGTAACCATTTTTTTCTTGACAGACCAAAAAACAGGGGGTACAATAATGTAAACGTTTTACGTATTTCAATTACATAATAGGAGGTTTTTTATGAAAACAAAATTATTAGCCATGTGTATTGTTCTTCTTTTCCCGGCTCTTATAGTATTCGGGACTGGAGAAAAAGAAGAAACAGCAGCAGAACCGGAAAGCGGGGAACTTACGTTTTGGCATCCCTACAGCGGATCAAGAATAGATTCCCTAGGGGCTGCGGCGGCGGAATTCGAGAAAGACAATCCCGGATGGACTGTTAAGCTCGAGAAAATCGGATGGGGTGATAATATGCGGAATAAATGGATAACCGGTCTCGCATCCGGAACTCTGCCTGATTTATTCGGTGCGACTCTAGACCATGCGTTAGCCATGTATTCCGCAGGCGCCAGCGTTGGTACCGAAGAAGGCATCGAAGTTCTGGGAGGAGAAGACGCGTTCTTATCCCAGCCTTTACAAACACTCTATTACGATAATACGTATATTGCCATTCCTCATTACGGTCATGCAAAAGTTTTCTATTACAGAGAAGACTGGCTGAACGAAGCGGGATTGGATGTACCGGAAACCTGGGAAGAGCTGAAAGAAGCAGCGGCTGCCACAACCGATCCGCCGGATAGATACGGGTTTGTCGTCCCCATGGGGCAGGGCGAAACTCTTGCGGTTGATTTCCTCTATGTATTTATGAGAGCAAACGGCGGTGCATTCTTTGATGCTGAAGGAAATGTTATTTTAGACAGCGAGGAAAACGCGGAAGCGGTGGAAATGCTCCTGTATCTGCTCGAGAACGCTTCTCCGGAAGGGAGTCTCGGTTATGCAAGAAGGGATAGAGATGATCTTTTATTCAGCGGCAGATGCGGAATGACCTTTGAACCGCTTTTTACCTCGTCCCAAATTGCAAACAAAGCTCCGGAATTGTGGCCTAAGTTTGATGTAGCAAAACCTCCTGCAAAAAAACAGCCCGGCTGGATGTCGGAACACCTGGTGATGGTCATGTGCTCGGGGAGTGAATATGAAGCAAAACGGCTGGAATTGATCCCCTACTTTTACGCCGAAACAGAGTATGTCCGGTTTCTCCACCATGCTCCCGGCGGAATGCTCCCAGTTCTCAAAGAAACCGCGGACTCCGACGCCTTCTGGAACAATGAATTCATCCAGGAAACCCGCGATGACATAGAGATAGCATTGGAAGGATATTCCAAGGGAACACCGGTTGGTATGGCCAACGGAATAAATCCGCATGCCGGGCTCCTGAAAGGTACCAATGTCATCAAAGATATGCTTTATGAAATCGTCGATGGAAAGCCGATTAAGGACGCTTTGTCCGATACAGCAGATGAACTGGAACAGATGATTGCGGAGCAGGAATGACCCAAAAGCAGAATCATAAAATAAATGACCGGAAAGCCTCAAAGGGGCTTTCCGGTTCTAAATTAAGGTATGCCATTGAAACAGTTGACCGGCACTTCGGAATAATCACCGTTATTCCCGCCCTCATCTGTATTCTGCTGATATTCGGCTATCCAATCATATCAAATATTGTTCTCAGCTTCAGCAACCGCAGCATGATTCGGAAAAGTACAGATTTTATCGCGTTTGACAATTACATACGAATCCTCAAGGACCCTGCAACATGGAATGCCTTGAAAAATGGAGTAGTCTATTCGTTCTTCACCGTAGCGGGACAGGTTGTTTTAGGATTTATATGTGCTCTTTTGATTTTTAAAATACAGAAGGACAAACCGAAAGCGGTATTCAGAAATTTGCTGCTTATCCCCTGGGCTACCCCTTTCATTTCCAGTGTTTTCATCTGGCGGTGGATCTACAGTGATCTAACCGGCCTTTTGAACCAGATTTTGATGTCGGCAGGAATCATCGAAGCTTCTATCCCCTGGCTTGGAAAACCAGGATTGGCAATGTTCGCCGTCATCCTCAGGACTGTCTGGTTCGGCATTCCTCTGTTGATGATTTCCATCCTTGCCGGTATGCAGTCTATCCCTCAGGGACAGCTTGATTCAGCCTATATAGAAGGTGCCGGCGTTTTCCAGACAGTCAGGTATGTTATCTTCCCTAACGTGCGGGGGATAATTGGTGTGATGGCGGTTCTCCGGACTATCTGGACCTTTAATAATTTTGGAAATATTTATGCCATCACAGGAGGCGGACCGGGTAATTCCACCGAAACCCTTCCCCTTCTAGCTTATCAAACCGCGTGGGGACAATACCTTCTAGGTAAGGCGGGAGCATTATCGGTACTGATGACGATTTTCCTGGCAATCCTGCTTCTTATCTATTTCCGGGTTCTCCGGATCAGGGAGAGTGTCAGCATATGAGAGTTACTGAAAACAAGCTTCGGAATGCCGGGGCATGGATAATCAAATATCTGCTGATTATGATTTTTGTCCTATTTGCTGCAGGACCCCTTTTCTGGCAGATCTCTGCTTCTTTACGTCACGAGTCGGAATATTACAGGGGGCTTACTCTTCTCCCCGAAAAATGGACCCTGATTAATTACACAAACTCATTCGAACAGACCGATATTCTTGTCTATTTCTGGAACAGTATTAAGGTGACCCTGCTTACAACATTTTTTTCTATCCTTATAGCATCTTTAGGCGCATACAGTTTGTCCCGGTTCAATTACCCGGGGAAAAAGCTCATCACCCGGTCGGTACTCCTGGTATATATGTTCCCTCCGATTTTATTCGTGGTACCAATATTCCTTATCATCTACAGAATGGGATTACTGGATACCCACACAGGACTCATTCTAAGTTACACAACATTTGCGCTCCCCTTCGCAACGATGATGCTCCTTTCATATTTTGAAACTATTCCAAAGGAACTTGATGAATCAGGAAAGATGGACGGAGCTTTAAATTCCACCATCTATTTCCGGATCATCCTGCCCCTTTCCATGCCGGGTATCGCCACGGTAGCAATTTTCAGTTCCATTACTGCTTGGAATGAATTCCTTTATGCTCTCGTTTTTATCACTTCCGAGTTAAAGAAAACTATATCAGCTGGACTTTATCTCCTCATGATGGGAGACATGATGATTGACTGGGGAATGATGATGGCTCTTGCAACTATAGTCCAAATACCCATGCTGATATTTTTTATCATCTACGGGAAAGGATTAATTCGCGGATTAACCGCTGGTGCTATCAAAGGATAATCAAGGAGGTATCAATGCACTTTATCGGTCATACTATGGGAGTACCTAATCTAAAACTCGAAGAAACCATGAAACTGTTTAGAGATATTGGTTTTGATGGAATCGAAATAAGGTGTGCTGAAAATGGTCATATCGATACAGAAACGGTTAAGGATGCTGACATTGAAAAAATAAAAAACTGGAGTGATCTCTATAACATGCCGGTAACCTGTCTTACATCCTATTACCGGGATTTTATAACAGATAAAAGGGAATCGGAAATTAATAATTTAAAAAAGGTTATCGTAATTGCCCGTTCCCTTAATACCCCGCTGGTCCGTCTTTATGGAGGCATTTATCCTCCTCCGGACGGTTATTCTGTCTCAGAATCCTGGAATCGTACTGTCACAGGCATTAAAGAATTAGCGGTTGAAGCACAATATGCTGATGTCAAACTTTGTATTGAAACACATAACGGCAGCCTGACCTACTCAGCTATGGATGCGGTAAAGATGGTTAAAGATGTAAACCACCCGAATGCCGGAATTCTTCTTGATTTCGCATGGGTACATCTGAAGGGAGAAGAAGGACCGGAAGAGACAGTCGAAATTTGCAGGCCATATATAATGCACTGCCATTATAAGGATTGGCAAATAGAACCGGATGGTTCTACAACAGCACGCCTTATGGGAGAAGGGAACATTCCCTGGAACCAATTTTTTAAAGCCCTCAAGGAATCCGGATACACCGGTACATTGAGTGATGAATATGAAAAATTCTGGCATCCCGAATCACTTCCTGAAGCTTCTGAAGGTATGATGAAAAACCTTACCTATGTAAAAAATTGTTTATCAGCCGGCGGAGGTTTTTAAACTGATGGCGTGTAAAAAAAACGGGGTTTTCTTAGCTCCCGAAGAAAATATAATAAAAGTTTTTGGAGATGAACTGATAGCTCAGGCTAAGGAATTATGCAATATAACTCACGTTTACCTTCCGGATAACAACACCAAAGAGATTATAAAAATGCTTGAAGGAACCGAAATAATCCTCTCTACCTGGGGTATGCCCAGAATGTCAAAAGATATTTTGGAAGGGGCTGAGAAATTAAAAATAATTATATATGGAGCAAGCTCGGTGAAGTCTTTTGTAACGGATGAACTATTTAATAGAGGCATAACCGTTACTACATCCGCAGGTGTTAACGGAAGAATTGTAGCGGAATTTACTCTTGCTCTTATAACTTTTTGCATTAAAAACGCATGGACTTTTGTATGCGGCAAAGAAAAAACACCGGTATTTTTTCGCCGGGAAAAGCCATGGCCGGGTATTGGCGGATTTTTAGAAGCTGCAATAGGGATAATCGGGGCAAGTTCGGTAGGCAAAGCCGTTATAAATCTTCTCTCCTTCTACCCCTGCAAAGTTCTTGTATACGATCCTTATGTTTCAGAAAAAGAAATTGAAGCATTAGGCGCTAGAAAATGTGAATTAGAAGAACTTATTCGGACATCTGATATTGTTTCCCTGCATGCCCCGAATCTTCCGGAACTCCAGGGGATGATAAATGCTGAACTATTAGCGAAAATGAAAGACGGTTCTTGGTTTATCAACACCGCAAGAGGGGCTTTGGTTGACGAAGACGCCCTTATCCGGGAACTTAAAACAGGACGTATTAGTGCCTGTCTTGATGTAACAGACCCGGAACCGCCGGGACCCGGCAGCCCGCTCTACCATCTTTCCAATGTAATACTGACACCGCATATGGCGGGAGCAATCGGTACGGATTGCAAACGGTTGGGAAGATACTGTATTGAGGAATTAAAACGGTATGTTTCCGGTATGCCCCCTCTTTCCCCCGTACACAAAGATAGACTATCGATAATGGGCTGATTATCATTCATGCAAATCACGCAGCCTGGTTGTCCTTGTTGGCTGGTTGTGAAAAAATTGATATCATACCATACTCC
>CAZUAE010000006.1:0-17491 GCA_964618265.1 uncultured Spirochaetales bacterium
TAATAAAAAAAAATACCTGCATATTTGAATCAGCTAACACATTTCTATAGTTATATATAGTAGAAAACCAATAACAGAGGGGAGGGTTGTCTAATGGAATTTCGAGAATATTTGGTCAATGAATGCCATATTCAGGAAAAGAAGATACCTTATTTTATAAATTGGGTATGTATATTCAAGCGATATGGAGAGAAGCAGGATCTCTTTTTAGCCTTTATTAAGAAGACCTATCAGGATTGGCAGGTCTCACAGGCTTTAACAGCTGTGCAAATGTACAAGAGCTACTTACATAATCAAGATGCAGGAACCGTACAGAAGACTAAACCTCTAATTACCAGCAGCCAGGATATCGGCGTAACTCTGAAAAAAGGAAGAGAGGTAATCCGGCTGCATGGATTATCATATCGGACTGAAAAAACCTACCTGCAGTGGTTAAAAAGATTCCTGGTATTTATAAAACCTGTAACCTCTCAGCCAATCACGGAATCGAACCTAAAATCCTATCTAACCAATCTTGCAGTAAAAGAAGAAGTCTCCTCATCAACTCAAACACAAGCATTTAATGCTTTGCTTTTTTTCTATAGAAACATATTCAATGTTCCCATAAAAGATTTGAATAATGTTATCCGTTCCAGGAAAAAGCAGCGGCTTCCAGTCGTATTGCAAAAACAAGAGATCCAATCAATCTTCTCCCATCTTGCTGATGAGTACTTGCTGATATGTAAGATTATATATGGAGGAGGATTGCGTTTGAACGAAGCCTTATCGCTGAGGATAAAAGACATTGACTTTGAAAACCGGATTATAACCGTAAGAAGCGGTAAGGGAGATAGAGACAGGATGACAATTCTTGCTGAATCAGCCGTATCCATGTTAAAAGATCAGATCAACGATATCCGGAAAATCTACGATGATGATAGAGTCGAGGGACTACCCGGAGTTGCCATGCCAAATGCTGTTGGTAAAAAGTATCAGAAAGCGGGAGCATCCTGGTCATGGTTCTGGATTTTTCCTTCAAAAAGAATATCTATTGATCCCTATTCACGCATACAACGAAGGCATCACCTGCACGATTCAGCCGTACAAAAAGCGTTCCATTCAGCTCTTGGTAAAACCAATATTGTAAAAAGGGCTTCCGTCCATACACTGCGCCATAGTTTTGCTACACACCTTATAGAAGCGGGGTATGATATCCGGACAATTCAGGAATTACTGGGTCATACAAATGTTAAAACAACCATGATCTACACCCATATTGCATCACGCAACAAGCTCAGTGTGCAAAGTCCTTTAGATATAATAAGTTCAAGTCGGAATGGAAATTTCTAAAATAACCATTTTTTATGAGGCTCAGGAGCCAAAGAAAATTTCCTATATATGTTTTCTCATAAGCGATACATATTTACATTTATATTTGTTTTCTCGTGAACAACCGCAAATGCTAACAGAGATAATGACAAAACAGGAAGCAGATACCATTATGATTTTTTAAAAAAAAATATAAGCGTGTCAGACGCTGAACGCAGATATGCAGTCGGGATAACCACCGGTGATGCGGAGCGTCAGTTTTGCTTCCGCCAACGGGGGAAACGCTTCAGCATCTTCACTCATAATACCCGCAGTTTTCAGCACCCGGAGCCGGTAACGGGGTCCATGAGGGCCGTCACAGATCGCGATGGCACCTGATGAACACATCCTGACTCCGTACTTAGCGGAAATTTCGATATTAATTCCCAGGAAATGGGCATTCCGGCCGGTGAAAGTTAGGACTACGAAATCGGCGTCACGCAGCACATCCCTCCGGTCATCGTCTTTAAAATATCCGGTTTATGTCTACCGGCGCAAGGGTACCGTTATTCAGCACCAGACTGTTTACCATATTCCACATAACAGGACGGCCGAAAAAGAAGCTTCCCGGTCCGATTACAACTCTTTTTGGTTCCATCATAACCTCTTATCTATGTACTATATATCTATGTAGCCGGGAAAGCCATGGAATGTACGGCCAAAAATTCCGGTGATGATCCGGACTTACCGCAGGAAATCCCAGGCACTCTTATCCAGGTACCAAACTCGATTACTATATGCTGACTGTTTTTATCAGCAGGAAAGGGTACTAAAAAAGAAGGACCGAGACTGTCACTATCCGTCCCCCCATGATTAAAATAGTCCTGCCCATGGACGAGGGGCTTCTTATCCGTGCAGCTGATAACTGATGCACTGCAACTCCAATTCCATTTCTTGACATCAGAATCCGAATGAGATAAAAAAAATAAGGGGGATTGATTTTTCTCACTTTAACCTCTTCATTTTACACCGATTCGATAGTTATAAGTATGATAATGTCTCTGTAAAAACACTAATAGGAATGAACGATATGAAAGCGATTATGGTGATGTTTGACAGTCTCAACCGGCATATGCTTCCGCCCTATGGGGGTGCCCGGGTAGTTGCACCGAATTTTACAAAGCTTGCGGAACGTGCTGTAACGTTCGAAAACAGCTATGTCGGCAGTATGCCCTGCATGCCTGCCCGGCGGGAATTGCACACCGGACGCTATAATTTTCTTCACCGCTCATGGGGGCCGCTCGAGCCGTTTGATGATTCCATGCCGGCTATTTTACGGGCTAATGGCGTATACACACATCTCGTGAGTGATCATTACCACTACTGGGAGGACGGAGGAGCCACGTATCACAACCGGTACAATTCCTGGGAAGCGGTCCGCGGTCAGGAGGGAGATCTGTGGAAAGGAGAAGTAGAATATCCTGAGATGCCGGAGCATGTCGATATCTTCCGGCATACAGAAGGTTCTGCGGAAAGTGACCGAAACGGTTGGCGGCATGACTGGGTGAACAGAAAATACATGCAAACCGAGGAAGCACAGCCGCAGAGTCTTACGTTCCGTTTAGGTTTGGATTTTATAGAAAAAAACCATAAGATGGACAACTGGTTTCTCCATATCGAAACATTTGATCCCCATGAACCGTTTTTTTCTCAGCAGAAGTATAAATCGTTGTACAAGGACCCGTACAGAGGCCCTCACTGCGACTGGCCGAAAGGTGAATGGCTGCCGGAAAACTGGCGTACAATCGATCCAAATATAAAAGAACACCTCCTTTGCGAATACTCGGCTCTTGTATCGATGTGCGATGCAAAACTTGGAAGTATTCTAGATGTCATGGATCATTACGGTCTCTGGGAAGACACTATGCTTATTGTTAATACAGACCACGGATTCCTACTGGGTGAACACAATTTTTTTGCAAAATGCTGTATGCCCTGGTACAACGAGACAGCCAATATTCCTCTTTTTATTTGGGATCCGGAGAGTAGGAGGAAAAAGGAGCGGCGGCAGAGTCTTGTGCAGACAATAGATCTTGCACCGACCCTGCTCAATTTTTTTGGTACGGAGATTCCTCAGGATATGCAGGGAAAGCCGCTTCAGGATGTGATTGCACATGATGAGCCTGTGCGGGAAGCGGCACTGTACGGGATGTTCGGGGGACAGGTGAACTGCACCGACGGCCGGTATGTCTACATGCGGGGCAACATGCATCCTGATAACAGACCGCTGTTTGAGTATACACTAATGCCGACTAAGAGAATTGGTTACTTTTCTGCGGAACGGCTCAGAGATATGGAACTTTCTGATTCGTTTCCCTTCATGAAAGGAGCTAAGGTGATGAAAATACCGGCCTATAGAGCTCCTAAAGAATTACGTTTCGGAACTCTTCTCTATGATCTCCAGACAGACCCGGGACAGGAGAATCCAATCCGGAGCGCGGAGGCTGAGAAGCGGATGGAATCGCTACTTGTGTCTCTCATGAAGGAAAACCATACCCCTCAAGAACAATTTGAACGGCTGGGGCTTTCAGAATCATAGGTTTTTTGAATTAATACGTACACCGGATAAAATGCAGCCGTGTGTATTCCAACCCTATTACTGACCTGCAGATTAGCTAATAGCTTTGCGCATCCTTATTCCGTACCGGCCCACAGATTATCACCGGAACCCATTTCTTCATTTTCTTTTATTCTGCTGTATTTCGAACTGATCTTTCCGAGCAATGGCAAAAGCGCCGTGATCATGTTAAAGACATCTTTGCATTCATGGTAATAGTCCCAGCACTTAGCTGGTGAATTCCGAACATTAATCGGATGGCGTATCCAAGATTCGTTTATATCATCTGTTTCAAGTTCCGTAAGGTCCACAACGGAACCAGCGGTATTGAGTTTACCGCGTAGCCAATCGATATAGCAGTGAAGCCTGGGTAAATAATAAAATACTATCTGTTCATATACTTCATTTGCGTTATAATCGATGTTCATACTGGTTGCTTTAATCATTTCGACAGAATAGGGGTTTGTCCCCGGTACCGACAAAATCTCACGTATCATCTTCTCCAACGAATACTCTTCTCTATGAGACAGTATGCGGTACACACCCTCCACTGCGGTAAGTACCATGGATGCCGAGTCTTCAAAATCTTCTGTTTTGCCGGCCTTGCGGGCAAAATACATGTTGAAGAGTGCCGCATTAGAAACCATTCCGCAGAAAAACCGCAGACTCGTTATCAGGTCATTCTCCTCGATGGAGCTAATATCTTCAGTGCCGGGATCGATGACAAACTTGAGCATTGTGTGCATGCTTTTTGCCTTATCGAAATACTGATCTCGCATACCGATTTCATTCTGCGTCTTGTCCGCCGGAAGAAGACGTTTTACCTGATAGTAATATTTATTATACCAGCCGCTTAAATACGGGACTGCCGGGAGACGTCCGCCTTCATAGCCGACCACGTTTTCATAGGCTGATACGTCAAAATCGGTATGTGCCGCTGCTATAAAGTGTACAAGAGCATTCCGCCATTGTTTTTTACTGTTATATCGTTTCAATCCGTATCCTTCCATAAAGCGTTCCGGCGTAAGATTTGTGCCTTCAAAAGCAATTTCAGCAGCAAAATGCCAGTACAAGACATTGACATTGGTGAGTTCCGGTACCAGAAAGATCCCTTTCCGCTTGTCCGACCGCGGATCGTTTCTTGCTTTTTTCACCTTCCGGTACAATACACCCAGGTCACCATGAGGTTCGTCATTTCGAGAAAATGAATTCATAAAACCCGGTGCCCATTCATGACCGCGGTAATAATCTGTTTTCTTATAAAAATCGTTTCACATATCAAATGCGGTTTCATAGATGTATGTACCCGCGGGGAGAGAATCGAGGTGCTTAATTATGTGTTCCTTCTTCCAGGATGAGTTCGGAAAACAGGCATAATCCCAAGAATCATAAACATAGCGCATATCCGGGTCTAGTTCTTTTAAAAGAGAAACGACATCTTCGGTAATACGCATCTTAATCCTGAAACTTTTGTCCGGATTATCGTGCACCTCCGTTTCACAGAAAGCTGAGCAGTGGTAGAGGTGGTCAGTACCGTATTCGTTGATTAATGCAGCAAAATAATCAAGAAAGAGCGACTGCTGTTTTTTTAGTGACCAGTGGCCGTAGTCAGAATTCCAGTACCGGTCTCTAAAAGCCGGGGCTTTATCCGCGGCTGCTTTTTTCGGATCAAAACACATCGACTTTGGCACCTGTTCTCCATCGACAAAGAACCCGCAGCCGCAGATGTTTTCCAAGAAATCATAGACACTATAAAGCAAACCGATATCACCGGCGCTTCTAATCTCCAGTATCCATTTCTCGGCAGCGCTTTTCCAGCAGGAATACGAAAAACCTGTTCCCCAGTATATTCATTAGAGAGTGACCATGATTTAAATATCTGTTCCATTACTTAAAGCATAGGCCGATATTGATTAATGGTCAATAATGTTGGCAAATGAGAATCGTATAGCGTATCCTATCTGTAATAAAAAGACTAATTAACTATTGACTTTAAATCAATCACGTTTTATTATGATAAACGAATTGACTGAATAAATTTTTAAAAGAAGGTGTGGATATGAAAGCTGAAATTAAATCAACCAATGGAGCGCCGGCCCTCTATGTAAACGGAAAACCGGTATTTCCCAACTATCTCTGGTCGGTCCCGCCCTCACCGGGAGAATGGGCAGCAGAAGATATTGCTCCCCATTATGCAGAAGCAGGAATACATTTTTATACGTTTGATATCGGAACAAAGGGGAAATGCGCGCAATGGATAGGTCCTGGAGAAGGCCGGGAAGGTCATTTTGATTTTTCCAACCTGAAACCGTCATTTGAACGCATCATTTCAATTGATCCTAAAGCAAAATTCCATCTCCGTGTTCACCTTGAGATGGTACAATGGTGGTGCGACTTGTATCCGGAAGAGTGCGAGATTGACTCGAAAGGGAAGCGGTGGTACCAATCATGGGCCTCGGAGAAATGGCGGACTTCCGCATGTGAATTCCTTCGGGCTCTGGTTAATGCATTGAAAGAAGCAGGGCTCTATGAACGGGTTATTGCGTATCAAACAGGTGCCGGCGCCACCGGGGAGTGGGTCAAGGGTGAAACCACCATGGGAACGCTTACCGGCGACTTTTCTAAACCGATGAGAACCCATTTTAGGGCATGGCTCCGGAACAGGTACGATAGTGATGAGGATAAACTAAGGAAGAGTTGGAACAACGGAACCGTTACATTCGATACTGCTAAGGTTCCCACCGGGGAAGAACAATTTAATGCCAAAGATTTCACTTTTCGGGACACGCGTCAGGAAATGAATGTGGTAGATTACTATCATTGTATTGCCGAACGGCATGCCGACTGTCTCATTTCTTTTAATAAGACCGTAAAAGAGGCTACAAACGGAGAAGCCCTTGCCGGCGCCTTTTACGGTTATATGCTGGCCATGGGTTCCAATTTGAGCTACCACGGTGTTGAAAAGGAAGCGAGTAACCTTTCATACGAACAGAGAAGCGGTCACCTGGGCGTTGAAAAAGCCATGAACTCCCCATACGTAGATTTTATGGTAAGTCCTTATGCTTATGGATTTAGGACAATCGGCGGTGAAGGTGCTCCAGTGACTATTTCCGACTCGTTAAGGACTCACGGCAAGCTCTATATCGTCGAGGATGACTCGCGGACCCATCTGCGCTACGGAGAAAAGGATTATGGAATGGTTTTTTCACTAGACGATAGTCTGGCTGTTCTCAAACGGAATTTCTCCGAGACCCTTACCCGTTCCGCGGGTATATGGTGGGCCGGAAGTTCTTCCTATTCGGCCCACATCGATCCGTCTAAAGAGCCGGCGTTTCGCGGTCTTCTAAAGCAGTTTCACGATATCGGGGAGTTTTCTCTTACCCTCGATCGAAGCAGTTCTGCCGAAATAGCAGTTCTGCTGGATCATGAAAGCCCGATGTACCGGAGTATCTATAACAATTTAGACATGCCGCTTATTTACCTGCAGCGTCTCTGGGGTTTGCCGCGGCTTGGTGCCCCGGCCGATTATTTTTTGTTATCTGATTTTATCGAAGGCAAATTGAACTCATATAAGTTCTTTATTTTCTTAAATACCTTTTGGGCTGATGATGAGCGGCGCCGAAGCATCACCGAAAAGCTGAATAAAAGCGGAGCAACTGCACTCTGGGTTTATGCTCCCGGCTATGTCGGCGGCGGTTTAGAAGGTATGAAAGCGCTTACGGGGTTTTCCTTCGATATTGGAGATTTCCCCTGGGGCGTTTCGATGGGAATTCTCAATTTTAAGCATGAGATAACGAAACGGCTTCCTTACGATTTCTTCTGGGGCAATTCGAGCTCCCTTGGACCGCTTTTCCATCTTAATGATCCCGACGCGGAAGTTCTCGGCCAAGTGGTGTATTCCCGCGGCCGCGCCCATCCGGGGCTTGCGGTGAAAGATATGGACGGCTGGAAATCGATCTACTGTGCGGTACCGAACATCCCGGCTCCGGTGCTCAGAGGGATGGCCGAATATGCGGGTGTGCATCTGTATTCAGAAGACGGCGACGTTCTTTACGCCGCCCCGAACCTTTTTTCCGTTCATACTATAGCAGGCGGAAAAAGAAATTTTGTATTAAAACAGAAAGCGGCACTTGTTTATGATTTATTTGAGAAAAAGGAAATTGGAACAGATCTTCGGGAGTTCAATATATCTCTTGAACCGGCATCCACCTCTCTCTTTTACACCGGGCCGCACCGGGATATGCCGCAATAATAATTTTATTAAGTACAATTGTATTGACAATATATCAAGAGTGATGATACAATAGTAACTAAATTGATTGCAACAGGATCTAAATGGGTGAAATAAATGAAAAGAAAACAGACAGCTACAGCGGAACTTGGAAAAACTATTACACCAATGTTGAATCAGAAGCCATTCTGGTATAGATTCCGTGTCCGGCTGAGAAAGGACTTTCCTCTTTATATGCTGGCGTTGCCGGCTCTTACTATCCTGATCATATTTAAATACATTCCGATGTACGGCGCCCAGATCGCCTTTAGGCAGTTTTCGATTAGTGAAGGGATTTGGGGAAGTCCATGGGTAGGACTAAAACACTTTTTTTGGTTCTTTAATGATCCTTTCTTTTTCCGGATTGTCAGGAATACCCTCCTGCTCGGTTTTCTTGAGGTACTCTTCAGCTTTCCCGCGCCCATTATCCTGGCATTGCTGTTAAACGAGCTGAGAAACAAAAGATTTAAACGTACCGTACAGACAATCTCTTACATGCCGCACTTTCTCTCGCTTGTAGTTATTGTCGGTATATTCATTGATCTTACCAATTTACGTGACGGTAAAATAAATCAGATCATCGAGTTTTTCGGCGGTCAGCGGATCCAATTCTTTGCAGATCCGGCTTGGTTCAGACCGTTATATATTATTACCGGCATATGGCAGCAGATCGGCTGGGGTTCAATAATCTATTTAGCTGCGATTACCGGGATAGATCCTCAATTATATGAAGCGGCAATTATCGACGGGGCAAACCGCCGTCAGCAGATGTGGCACATTACCGTGGCCAGTATATTGCCGACTATTACGATCCTATTTATTCTTCAAGTCGGTAATATAGTGACGACCAATTTTCAAAAGATTCTCCTCATGTATAACCCCGGTACCTACGAAGTGGCGGATACTATCGGCACCTATATTTTCCGGCGGGGTATACTCGGGGGGAGTTTGAGTTATACAACTGCCGTTGGTTTATTCCGGGCGGTTGTTGCCTATCTTCTTCTATGGTTAGCAAACCGGATCAGTAAAACAGTCAGTGAATACTACTTGTGGTAAGGAAATGGTATGAGAGTATATAAACGGTCCTTAGGATCATGGGTTTTTGACATATCGAACATCACACTGATGATAGTTCTAAGTTTTACCTTTATTTATCCCATGGTATTGGTTTTATCACAGTCGCTTAGTGATGCCATTCTTCTGGGTGCGGACCCGCCAAAGATGATCCCCACAGGGTTCAGTGTTGATGCGTATGAGTATCTCCTGTTTAACGGAGACATTCTCCGCTATTACCGGAACACAATTTTTTACGCCGTCGCGGGTACACTTATTAATCTAACGGTGACCAGTATGATAGCATACACCCTTACTTTTAGAGATTTTTCCGGCAGAAAAGTAATAACGATACTGCTGGTAATAACCATGTTCTTTTACGGCGGGTTGATCCCGACCTATCTGCTGGTAAGAAGTCTTGGTCTTATCGATACGGTTTGGGCGATCATTATACCCCCGGCGATTATTCCCTGGAATGTTATCATATTCCGAACCTTTTTCCAGACCATACCGAATTCGCTTAAAGATTCAGCCTTTATGGACGGGGCAAAACACCGGACGGTTCTTTTCCGGATCATCGTACCGCTTTCAAAACCGCTTCTGGCAACCTTCACCCTCTTTATGCTGGTATATTTCTGGAATGATTGGTTTCATGCGATTATCTATCTGCGGGACAGAGATCTTTATCCAATTCAGATGCTGCTCCGCAGATTGACGATACAGCTTGAGCCTCTTGATCATATGGTTACTGCCGAAAATGTGTACTTGAGCAGAACGGTTAAGGCTGCTGCAATAATTATTGCCACGGCACCGATTCTCTGCGTGTATCCGTTTTTGCAGAAATATTTTGCTAAAGGTATTCTTATCGGCTCTATAAAGGGCTGATTAAAAAATATTAAGGAGGAGCTTGATGAAACAAGTAACAAAAGTGATTTTCATGATCGCGTTTTTGGTGTTCTTTTGCGCCTTTTCGGTCTTTGCGGCCGGGGACAAAGAACAGGCGATTACCGACATGGAAGACATCAAAATTCCGTATGAAGGTGATCCGGTTGAAATAACCGTGTATATGCCCGGCGGCGGGACACCGGAAGAGGCAATGCAGCGGCTCGTATGGTCTGAGTTTGTAGACAGAATCGGTAATATTACCATCAATTACATCGAACCGACCATTGAAGAGTTTGACGAACAGCGTCAATTGCTGTTAGCTTCCGGTGATCTCCATGACATCATGGGTGTACGCCATGCAAAACGGACATCCGACCAGTTCGGCGGAACCGGTGTGCTGCTCGACTTTAACAAGTATGCCGAGTATATGCCCAACTTTACCGCAAAGACAAAGGCAATTCCCAGCCTCAATAATCTGATAACCGGTAAGGGCAATCGTTATGCAATGCCGGGACAAAACTGGGACAAGGACTTTATCGGCGAGGCCTGGATGGTAAACAAAACCCTTTTGGATGAGCTTGGTATCTCAATACCCGAAACCTCGGATGAGCTGATGACGGCAATGGAAAAGGTCAAATCCGAAGTGGACGGTTCTTCACCGTTTATCTACGGCTGGAAGGGTTACAGCGACATGCTTATGTACAGCGGCTTCGTCGGCATGTTCTGCAATTACCGGAATATGAGCATAGGTTTCGATCAGGAATCAAAGAAGTTCGTCTTCGGACCAACCGATCCGAGCGGCAACTTCAAAGAGACTCTCATGTACTTGAACGAGATGTATGAGAAAGGTCTCTTCGATGTGAACCAGGAAGTTCATACAATGGACCAGTTCAAGGCGACGATGCAGGACGCAAAATGGGGTTTTTCTTTCTGGTACGTAAACGGTGCAGCTACCCCTTCCGCCAACGGTCTGATAAAACCGGGTGAGGAGTACGAAATTGTCGGCATGCCGGTGCCGGTTGGCCCGAATGGCGATGCATCTGTCTGCGGCGTGCAGACCATGGACGGAATCCCCTACTGGGGTGTCGTATCAAATGCGCAAGCAGATTATCCTGAATTGATTGCAAAATTGATAGATTATAACTGGTCTGAAGAGAGCACAAAACTCTTCAACTGGGGTATCGAGGGCGACACTTTCAAGGTAAATGCCGATGGTACTAAAGAGTACCTTCCCACCATAAAATGTGGAAAGTATCCGAACGGCGACAGGTCTCCTCAGGATCTTGGACTCGGAGACGGCGGACCGATAAAGTTTACAATACTAAAATCGGTTGATGCCGCATATGCTCGCAGTTATTCTCCCGCTGAGAAGAAAATTATTACCCCGGTAGTTGAAGGCTTTGTTAGTGGACAGCAAGACTACATCAACTTCTACAATCCTGCAACTCCGCCGGTCAGTGAAGCGGAAGCCGATAGGATTAGTCAGATTTTGAACCCGGTACGGACCTTTGTTGAAGAAAGTGTATATAAGTTTGTAAAAGGCGACCGGAGTTTTGATACGTGGGATTCGTTTGTAGAAGAAGTTAACTCCTATGGTGATATCCAGTGGATTCTCGACCTATACAACAGTAAGCTTGACCTGCGGCCGAAACGTGTTCAGCGCGATTGGAACAACTACTTCTAAGGTCTTAGTTTGCGACAATAAAACAGGGCTGCCTGGGATATTCTCAGGACAGCCCATTTTTTTAATTAAAGACGGCTTTATAAACAGAAGGAGAGGATTTATATGAAAGGGGTTTTTTTTGAAGAAAACGATGCACTCTACTGGAGGGAAAAAAAACAAACGGTAAAAATATCCGCCCTGGCTGAAGGGATTGTTCGAGTGCAGGCTGGATTGAGTTCTAATTTTAGCGGACTCCCCTCGGCTCTCCTCACGGAAAAGGGGATGCCGGGAGAATGTGTTATAAAAACAGAGAAAGCGTCTTTATCCCGCGGAAACTTGCGGGCGGAAATGAGTGACTACGGCAGGATCAGCTTTTTTAAGTCTGGAGAAAACACCCCCTTTCTGGAAGAACCGGATTGGAAGCCGATTCAATCTTCCCTCTACCCGCGGGGGCGGGAATATACATATAAAAAAGGCGGGTTATACCAAATTGAATGCCGCTTTACTTCTCATATGGACGAACGCTTCTATGGTCTGGGTCAGCACCGGCACGGATTACTCGATCAAAAGGGAGCAGTAATCGACCTTATGCAGCGGAACGCTGAAGTATGTATTCCTTTTCTAGTATCTTCCCGCCATTACGGGTTTTTATGGAACAATCCCGGAATCGGCAGAGTAGAACTTGCTGCGAACCAAAGCCGGTGGACCGCCTATGCGTCACCCTATATCGATTATATTGTAATCGCGGGAAGCTCTTATGCGGAAATTTTAAACCGGTACACCGCTGTTACCGGGAGGGCGTCTGAGTTTCCCGATTGGGCAGCCGGTTTCTGGCAGTGCAAGCTGCGGTATACCACCCAGGAACAGCTGCTTTCGGTAGCCCGGGAATACAAACGTCGCGGCTTGCCTCTTTCGGTAATTGTTGTAGATTTTTTCCACTGGACAAAACAGGGAGATTGGCGATGGGATCTCGAATGCTGGCCGGATCCTGCCGCCATGGTAGAGGAACTCGAAAAGATGGGGGTAAAGTTGATGGTCTCCGTATGGCCGACGGTCAATCCGAAATCCGGGAATGCTTTGGAGATGAAGCGGAGAGGTTTTCTTGTTGATACAAACAACGGCCTGGATGTAGTACATTCCTTTGTCGACACATATGAGGAAAGACCGGTGTACCTGCATTACTACGATGCCACCAATCCTTCCGCCCGGATCTTTCTCTGGGAGCGGATTAAGGAACATTACTACGATACGGGAGTCCGTGTGTTTTGGCTTGATGCCTGCGAGCCGGAGATGAATCCCTACGATCATGAAAACTTACGCTTTGAATCCGGGACTGGTCTTGCTGTCGCGAACAGTTATCCCCTCCTGCACGCCAAAGGTTTTTATGACGGAATGAAGGCTGCCGGGCAAAACAAGATCTGCAACCTTGCCCGTTCCGGATGGGCGGGTGTACAGCGTTTCGGTACCGCAATTTGGTCCGGCGATATTCCTTCGGATTGGGAGACATTTCGGGCTCAAATCAAGGCCGGTCTCAATATAATGATGAGCGGAGTGCCGTGGTGGACAACAGATATCGGCGGATTCCACGGAGGTAATGTTACTGATCCGAATTTTCGGGAGTTACTGGTTCGCTGGTTTCAATACGGAACATTCTGTCCGCTCTTTCGGCTTCATGGAGTACGCGAGCCGCGAACCGGAGGTATCGGTTCAACCGGGCCTGATAACGAGGTATGGTCCTACGGTGATGAATATTATGAAATACTAAAAGACTTTCTGTTTCTGCGGGAACGGATGAGACCGTACATTATGCGGATAATGAAGGATGCGTCTGAAACGGGACTTCCCCCCATGCGGCCACTCTTTTTTGACTACACAGAGGACCCTAAAACGTATGAAATCGAAGACCAATTCTTATTTGGCCCGGATCTTATTGTCTGTCCCGTTACGGGAGCCGGCATGAAGGAGCGGGATGTATATCTGCCTAAGGGCACCGGGTGGCAGCTGATGGATGAGGGAAAGCTATACAAGGGAGGAATCAGCATGAAAGTTTCTGCTCCCATCGATAAAATCCCGGTATTTATTAGACAAAACACAAAACCCTTTTCGTCTGCTGGATGAGTGTTGTTAGGGATTAGGAAGCTGCACCACAAACCGGGCACCCCCGAGCTTGCTTTCTTCCACCTGTATTTTCCCACCGTGGGCTTTGGTTACCGCGGCGGCTATAGCAAGTCCGAGTCCCCGCCCGCCTCCTTCCCGGTTCCGGGCTTTATCCAGCCGGTAATACCGTTCGAAAACTATCGCGCGTTCAGCTTCGGGTATTCCGGGACCTGAGTCCTCCACCGCGATGAAACTGCTTTCGGATTCTGGCGAGGTTCCCTCATGTCCGGAAGCGGTATCTAATTGAGAGAACCCGCCGGACCAGGTGGAAATACGTATCTTTCCGTCCTCCGGACAGTAGCGGAGGGCGTTTTTTAATAGGTTTGCCAGAACCTGATATATCTTCTTCCTGTCGATCGGTAACGTTTTCTTGTTTAATAAAGATAATTCTATTTCAATTTTCTTTTGGTCAGCATCGGCTGAAAATGTTTCGGCAATTTTCCGGCATAGATCATTGGGATTGATTTCTTCTTTTTCCAGAAGGACGTCCGCGGTCTCTGCCTCGGACAGCGTTTTGAGTTCCTCCACGAGATGATTTAACTGTGCTGTCTCTTCCGAGAGGGCCTTGATTTGTTTTCGATCTATGGGATATATCCCCTCCAGCATCAATTCGAGGCGGCTCTGGATAAGACTCACCGGGGTTCTGAGTTCATGGGCGGAATCGTCGATAATCTGTCTCCGCCATTTGTCTGATGCTTCTAATGACTCCGCCATGGTGTTGAATCGGGATGCCAACGCGCCAAACTCATCCTTCCGGTGAAGGGTTACCCGCGCGGAGAGATCTCCATGGGTCAAAAGCTCCGCGGCGCGTCCGATGTTGTTTAACGGATCGATGATCTGTTTGAGTATAAAACTGCCGGTGAGAACCGCTGCGGCTGCGATAATGATGGTCAGGAGGATGAGCCAGTTCGTAAGATTCCTGATAAAGTCCCGCTGAAGAAAATCGAGTTTCGATTCAAGCATGCTCCCCAGAAAGAGGAATCCTGCAACTGTATTGTCTGCACGGACCGGCTCGGCTTTTTTAAGCCGCTCTTGTGAGAAATTTTCGGATGTGACCAAACCTGCGCTGTCGAAGATTACTTTTCCTGAGACATCTGTAAGGACGATTCTGGGGATAATACCCGGCATAATTGTGCTGCCCCGTTCTCTCCTGGGTATTATCTTAAGTGTTTCGGATCCAAACTGGGGGCGCTTGGAAGGGTTCATCCGCTGATTCGATCCAGCCAGCACGGGTATTATTCCAAGGGCTTCCTGGACTTGGTTCCAGCTTCCGTAACGCTGATAGTATGAACCCAGAATATCTGCAAGTTCTTCTGCTCTGGTCATATCGGATCTGTTTATATGCTGTCTATAGTTCCGTTCTGCGGCAAACCTTACCGACACAATAATCAGAAAGCCGAAAATCATGACTACGGCAATGAAACTGCCTATCAATTTGAATTTTATACTGCTGGATATCATTATTCCATTTCCAATTTATATCCTACCCCCCAAACAGTTTTAATGTAGGCGGGGTGTGACGGGTCCATCTCTAATGCTTTGCGGATGTTTTTAATATGAACGTCGATTGTCCGTTCGTAGCCTTCATAGGCAGTGTCCTGAAAGCTTTCCAGAAGGTCAAGCCTGGTAAAAACCCGGCCGGGATTCTCCATGAGTTTCCGCATGATTTCGAATTGGGCTGATGTAAGCTGCACCGGGATCTCCTTCCGTTTCATCGTTCGCGATGCCGTATCGAGAGTTAAATCCTTGTACTTGATGATCTCTCCGCTGTTTCTATATTCCGATGCAGCTTCTCTGCCTGCATTATCAGAATTGTTTCGGAATCCGCTGTTCACCCGGGTTCTTCGCAGTACCGACCGCATTCTAGCGGCGAGTTCTTTAAGAGAAAAGGGCTTACTTACATAATCATCCGCGCCCAGGTCAAGTCCCAGGAGTTTGTCATTTTCAGTAACCCTGGCGGTTAAGATGATCACCGGCACCGATGATTGCTCCCGGATCCTGCGGAGAACGTCTATTCCGTCGATACCGGGTAGTCTGATGTCCAATAGTATAAGATCAATTGTTTTTTCCCTAAAGGCCGACAAGGCGTCCCGTCCGTTAAAGACAGATACCGTTTGGTAATCTAAACTTCCGAGATAGTCGGCAATCATTGTGTTGAGTTTTTTCTCATCCTCAACGATGAGTATTTTCTCTTCCATCATCTTCTATTATATGAAGTTTATCCTCGTATATGCCACCCGTACACCGCACCCTGAGGAATTCTCATTTTATACCTTACCCTTTGTTCGCGGGCAAAAAAATCCGGCACCGGATTAAGCCGGTGCCGGAAGGAAAACCGATTGCAGTTGAATACGGTATTAACGGTTTCTTTGGAATTTTTGGTTTCCCCTGCCCGGATTTCTGCCCTTGAATGAACCTCCGCGTCCGGTTCTTCTCAGCATTGCGGAGCGGGGAGCATCAAAGTCATCCAGGCTGTATTCCTCTCCGTCGATAACCGCTTTGGTAACCAGCAGAAACACATCGTTTTCGTTACCTGTAACCATCCTGGGATGAGGATCTTCAGTCTCATACCCTTCTACTGTTATTCTCTGACCGTCCGTGACATCGAGTTCGAAATTGAAGGGCCTGGGGTAGATGAGTTTCCAGGTATTCCCTCCGCTTTTCAGTTCGGGAAATATCCGGTTCTCCACTGTAAGTGTTCCTGTGACCTGGGTCGTGTCCGTGTCCTCGGTTATACCCCATTGGGAATAGATCGTGGCGGGTTCCGTTTCCGTAGTTCCCCGTGCGAATAGCAGTCCCGTGGAAGTCACTGCAATCATTAATACGATAAATCCTATGCGTTTCATTCAAAACCTCCGTAGTGTTTTCTAATACAGCCTCCGCTGTACACTATGGAAGGTATACGAAAGGTGTGAACAAAGTATGAAGCAAATATAGAGATTATCTGAAGATTATTCGGTGCCGGCTCACATATTGCTCTAAGCTGTATCATTGGATATGAGAGCAAGCAAACGATACCTGCCCCATTTTACCGTTTTCCTCAGCGCCATGGGAATAATGATAGTGGAACTGGTGGCCAGCAGAATCATCTCCAAGTATTTCGGAAACTCGCTTTACACCTGGACCGGTGTCATCGGTGTGGTCCTCGGCGGGATAAGCCTGGGTAATTATATAGGCGGGAAACTATCCGACCGGTACGATCCGGAAAAGCTTATCTCCGTGCTGCTGCTTATTTCATCTTTTTTAGTATTTCTGATTCTGCTTCTGGACATGCTCCTGGAGCACTCGATTTCTGCCGCCGGGGTCGGGACCATAAGCGCCGCACTAATAATCCGCTCTGTTCTGCTGATGGTAATCCTCTTCTTCCTTCCTGCAACTTCCCTGGGAACAATTTCTCCCGCCATGGCCAAACTGGCACTGCTCCGAAGTAACGTGATAGGAGGGACGGTAGGATCCATCTGGGCGGTTTCTTCCGCGGGCAGCATTGTGGGCACATTTCTTTCAGGTTACCTGCTCATACCATTTTTCGGCGTCAGGACTATAATTTTTTCCGTTTCCC
>CAZUAE010000006.1:17591-149153 GCA_964618265.1 uncultured Spirochaetales bacterium
CCCGAGGGTACTGTGCTTAAGTACTCGGATGATACCCCGTATAGTCATGTCCGCGTTCTGGATAGACCGGAAGATGAAAAAATATCGGAACGGATCCTCATCATGGCCGGCCTGGTTCACAACATGTACCGCCCGGAAGTATTTCGGAA
This sequence comes from uncultured Spirochaetales bacterium, assembly GCA_964618265.1. Taxonomy (GTDB): domain Bacteria; phylum Spirochaetota; class Spirochaetia; order CAYLLE01; family CAYLLE01; genus CAYLLE01. The sequence goes on from CAZUAE010000006.1 coordinate 17,741, forward strand.
TCCGAGAGAGCGGAATAACGGTGATTGTAAACGACGGCCGGGGATATGTAAGGTCTTTGAAAGACGGTAAGCAGTACGGTATTGTCTATCTGGATGCTTTCAATTCCTTTTCTATACCCGCCCATCTGACTACCGCGGATTTTCTGGTAGAAGTAGCTGATCATCTTTCCGAAGATGGTATCGTATTAGCTAATACCATAGATTTTTTTAAAATCGGCAAATTTCTTAATGCGTATCATCAAACTATGAAGGCGGTTTATCCGGAAGTTGCGGTCTACGTGCCCGCCGGCTTTACCCCGGAATACCGGACGACCTTTGTATTCGCGGCAGCGAAAAATCGTGCATCAGAATTACCGGATAACTTATTCAATGCAGCGGGTGAACCGATTGCCTACCGAATGGAGAAGGGGCTTCTCCGGGAGCTTAAGAAACGGAACGGCGCCATAGTGCTTCGGGACGACTACGCACCTGTGGAGAACCTGATTGGTCCGGTATTCCTTGCCAGTGTTGGAGAATAGACTGTAAGCTGGTTCCGGCAGCTTAAGCCGGTTACTGCCATGCTTCAATACGTTTGAGTACCGCGTCCGCGGTTTCCCGGGAATCGATACCTTGCACCGTGGTGATCCAAATGCCTTCGGGGCTGAAATTTTCAAAGAGAATAGGGAGTTCATTCAAATCAATACGGGTAATCTGTATTGATTTTCCCGCTTCCCGGATTTTTTTATATACGGGAATCCATTTTGTGAATCCCTCATTTCCGGCTCCCGGGACCCACTGGACCGCGTCGAGTTCAGGAATATCCAAGAGGGGATCTAGGTGTTTTAAAGCTCCGGGTCCGTCCAAGTGGTATATGGAACGATCGTAATAACGGCACTCCTCGATTATTCCCGGGAGGAAGAACTCCCGGAACATTCCCGGGCTTACCATGCAGGAAAAATCGTTTGATGGAACATAAGCTTTACCGTCATGAACATAAGGAGTCCAGGTGGTAGAAGGCATGTCAGCGGCGTGTAAAATTTTATAGAAGAAATCAAATGCCCTGAAGAAATCCCTGTACGATTCAGAAAGCTTGTCTTTTACCGCTTCCGGATGGTCCACCAGATCCATAGCCAGTACCTCAGGGTCCCTTAACGCTGCCAAGTGGTCGCCGCCGGGGTGGAAATCGGTAAACCCCACGATAAACCGATCTTTGCCCAGGTCTAAAAGATTCCGGGTGAATTTAACCGTCAGTTTTAAGAGGGGATGGTCCATATCCAATACTGCGGAAGCCCCGTCCTCTTCCCAGTCCGTGATACAGGGCTCAGACCATGTGGTGGTTTCTCCGAAACGGTAAGGGCATCCGCTCCAGGCGCTGAATATCTCGGGACCTAGGTTCGGCCATGCAATTGGCAGAGCTTCCCCCAGGTAATGGAAGTTTTCCAGCTCAACCGCCCCTTGTTCCGCCCGAAAGTCCACATCAAGCCAACGGGATTCGTAATTAGGATAGTTCCTTTCCGGGACCGGTTTCGGATTATCCTTAGGAAGCATGATGTTAACCAGGGCGCGGTCAAAAATATCACGGTTCCAGAAGGCATCAAATCGTTTGTAAACTGTTTCGTAATCGGGTTTTAGTGCATAGGACATAGCTTGATGTATACATCATGAAGAACAAAGATACAAGGGGTTAATCTACGCTGAGTATTCCCTGCATCTCTTCATCGCTTTTTACGGTAAAAGTCATTAATTGGTCCGTGTCCATGGAACCGAATTCCTCCAGAGTGACGGTACGATAAGTATCCAGCTCAAGGGAATAATTGTTATAGGTGGTCTGATAAAATCCTAATTTTTTCCGGGGAGAGATTCCTATATCGATGAGCTTTTTTGCTCCTTCCCGGAGGAGCTGAAGCTTGTAATATAGATCATCTTTACCCGATATAGACCACACTCCCAGATAGAGGGGTTTCCCCGGGTCCTTCATGTCTCCGCAAAACTCTCCCCGGAGAAGTTTTTCCCGGTCCGCTCCGAGGTATGGGACAAAGTCCAAATGCTCAGCCAGCTTCCGGTCGGTGGCGAAAAAATCACCTGTAACCGGATTAAAGGTAAAAATGATAGTAACGTCCACCGCCAAGCCGTAACTCCCCAGAAGAGTACCCAAAAAGTCTCTAGGATTGGTATGAAGAGAGAGAAACTGCCTGCTCCGTTTGATTTTTTGTATAACCGTAAGGAGACGGTACCTTGTCTTTTCATTATCGATCCGTTTACTCTCTATAAACTTCCGCAGCTTTCTGAAGCTGCCGTGACCGTATACGTACCCTAAAATTGACCGGTATATTTCCCGAATATTGTTGAAGCTGCTGAACCGCAGAATCAGTTCGTAGCTGAGGAGCTCCATCCGCCGCATCCGCCAGATAAAACGCACCACTTCGGACCTGTCGCTAAAAAGGGCAGGCGAAGGCAGTTCCGCGGTTCTTAGGGTTTCCGCGAACTTTGCTTCCATAGCTGTTTCGGAATTGACATCACCTCTTACCGATTTTGTCAGTGATATGGTCCAATCTGTATACACTCCCCGAACACTCGAGACTTTAATATTTTCACTTCCGAAGGCGGAAAAGATCTGCCTGGTACCGATACCGGACCCGTCCCTTTCTTTTGTAGTATTCCCGACAAACAGAGGAATCCCTTTTGGATCGGTTTTCAGACGGTCCGGTGTAATCCCGATACCATTATCCCGGATTCCCAGGATGATCCTCTCTTCCTCTTCATCCAGAGATATTCTGATCTCTCCGGTTCTTCCTGCCTCCCTGACGGCATCTAAAGAGTTTGCTAAAAGATTTATCAGGGCTCTTCCTACCTCCACATAATTAGCCAAAACTTCTGTAACGCCGCTTCTTAGGGACAGATTGATTCTGCAAGGAACCTTTGAAGCTTTAATAAAGGGAACGAGGCGTTCCAGTATAAATTCCTGGATGTCAATGTCATGAATGTATTCCAGGGTATCTCTGTAGGAGTTAAGCATGTTGATCAGGGCTGTGGTTTCCCGGTTTATATCTTCGATTACCTTCTTGTAGTTATCCGCTGAAAGCATATTGACCATATCGAAAATAAGCTTTGCGTTTTTTGCTGCATCGTGGCGGATCTTTCCCAACTCTTCTTTTCCGTTTTTTTTGTCTTCAGTTTTAGCCTCAGAAGCCTTGAGGATATCCTCAGCATGGGCGGACATGTAATAGAAAATAAGTTTGCGGTAGGCAATAGGATTTCCGGTGATAAAGCCTGCTCTTCTAAAAAAATTTATTGAATCCAGCTGCTTCTGCCAAACATATAGGTAGAGGAGTGCATCAGAAGGCAAAACGCCGCTTAACGCCTCCATAAAGGCGGAACCGATTCCCTTGCCTCTTGCGAAAGGACTGGTGCTTTGCCGGTAGATGTGATATCTATTTGATTCTCTGTTGGAATATACCAGAATATAACCTAAAAGTTCCTCTTCCTCTACCCAAACAAAACTCAAGTCATAATCCTTTTCCAACGAAGCATCTGTTATATAGGGAGAGGGAATGATAAACGTGTCTATATTTAAAAGAGGAGATTTCCCTATCCGTTCTTCATCTTCCTGAGTTAAGTTTCTTATAAAAGGATAACGGGTAAAGTTCATATACTCAGTATACCCATGGCAAGCCGTTGTTGCAAAAGGCGGTTTGAGTTATTCCATTGTGATTACCGAACTTGATTTTCTGCTCGGTTCACTAAGGCCGGAGTAAAGAATATAAGCTAATCGTGGATGATTATTGTGTTCCGGCCCGATTGCTTTGCCATGTACAGCGCCTGGTCCGCCCGGTCAAGAAGATGTCTTAGAGTATCGTTTTTTACCGGAACAACCATCACCGCCCCGCAGCTTATGGTAATGTTGAAAGCAGTGGATCCCAGGTGTACCTGAGTCTGTGCAAGGCTGTGCCGAAGTGCTTCCAGCATACCGCCGAAATTTTTTTCCACTCCCGGAGCGCTTGTGACGATTGTAAACTCTTCCCCGCCGTACCGGCCTATAAGGTCAGATTCTCTTCGAAAGTGGTCCTTCAGAGTACCCCCTAACATTCGGAGGCAGTCATCTCCCGCTATGTGGCCATAATTGTCGTTGACCGCTTTAAAATTGTCGATGTCAATCATGGCAATTCCAAGCCAGAGCCTCTCTCTCCGTGCGATTGCAACAAAGTTCTGCCCCTGTTCTTCAAAAGATCTTCTGTTGTGAAGGCCGGTAAGGCTGTCATACGATGCTAATTCTTTCAGCTTTTCGTTGAGAGTAATCAGTTCCGACTTCTGTTGTTCTATCATTGCCGTACGCTTGCTTACGAGTTGTTCAAGTTCTTCCGTAGACCTGTTTACCCGTAAACGCATCTCCTCGAAGGCCCGTGACAGTTCCGCCACTTCGTCGTTCCCGGTCGTCTTAATCGGTACCTCCTCCTGACTTCCCAAAAGGCGGCTGGCTCGAGCGAGCTGACGCAGACGGCGGCTCAGGGATCGCGAAAAAATGAGAGCGATAAAGCCCGGAATGAGAATAAGAAACAATCCGGTGATATTCGCCCACATTCTAGTTCCTGTAAGATGTGCCTGGTAATCAGAAACAGAAGATAACAAGTAAAAGCGAATTTCCTTACCGGTATGAAGCAGCGTAAAGAATTCTCCCCGGCGTTTGATCTCCCTCGATATTTCCGAAAGCGGAATTCTCTGTTCACGAATCCATTGTCTTCCTTCGGACAGCGTTTTGCCGGTTACCGCGAGAACTCTGCCCTGGTCGTGCGTAAGTATCATTCGGCTTCCGTCCCGCTCGAGCAATAACTGCAGTTCTTCATTAGCAAATCGGCCGAGATCTACCAGTAACTCGATACGCACCCCGGAAACTGTGGTTGCTGAAAGACGTTTAAAGGCCCTGGTTTTGTCACACGAGATAGCAAATCCCGGCAGGTACGTCTGGTTTACAATCTTACAGCCCTTCAGGGAAAAGCTCTCATTATCGGAGTACAAAATGATGTCGCCTACACAGTCATTTGCTTCTATGAGTGTTAAAAGCCTCCTCTCGGCGTCCTGCCTGTTGTAATGGCGGAGTATGGGGTGTTCTACGAAAAAATTGTGGACGTTCCAGTCGGCGATCACCGTATTCAGTACTCCCCGGGCCCGGTCTATGTAATCTTCGTATCTGGTGTCCGCAACCTCGGCAAGAAGCTCCATGTTTCTCTGTTGGTCCGAAAGCTCCTGTTGCCGGCGGGAACGCAGGAAAATCGTGGTAGAAACAATGACGGTTAGACCGTTTATTATAAATATTAAGAGAAAAAGCCGTACCCAAAATTTCATTCGGGTAGTTCCCGTAAAAACTCTTTGTACTGTTGATAGGTGAGACCAATGTAGTGTTTAAGCAGGAGGTCATACCGGGGGCTTTCCTGAAAAGAAATCATCCATTCATCCAATGCTGAGGCCAAAGCGGCCGCTTCCTTGTCTACGGCAAATGCAAGCTTTCCCGTATGATCATTAATCGGGAAAATCGGACGCACCGCGCGGCGTAGTGTCTGGCTCGTATTGAGCTGATGAAAGAACGAAAGGGAGTCGATGATGAAGAAATCGACGGCGCCTTTTGATATCTGTTCGGGAAAAAACATGATTGTAGTCTGGGTGTCGGGGGGTAAAAGAAGCAGATTTACAACAGCATTATTTATTTTCACCGCATGACCCGGTGCCGGGATAACTGTTCCATTCTCGAGTACGGCGGGGATGCGGGTAAATGGTATGTCTTTTGTGCCCAGCGCCTTTTCCAAAATGTTTTGGAATGACATACCTTTCACCACAGAAATACGTTTTCCCAGTAAATCTTCGAAGGTATGAGCAGTACTGTCCGCACCGCCTACGAGAACCTCGGAGTTTTCAATAAACGGCGTCATATGGAGCATTTTTTTTCGTTCCGGAGTGACGGTCAGTATCTCCGCGTAGATGTCCACCGTGTTCATGAGGATTAACTCATTTCCTGAATCGGTTTTTTTCCAGTACTCCCGGAAAGATTCAATCGGTTTGATTTCCAACTCCAAATTGAGGGATTCCGCAAACTTTAAAACGAGCTCGTAACAGAGCCCCGGCATGGTTTCATTATCCGGGGAGTAAATCAACGTGGACACGGGCCGGACTCCGGCTATTAATTCCCCCCGTTCTTTAATCTCCGGCAAATCTTCCGAGATGAGCCAGCTGCCAAGAAAAAAATATGGAATAATTAAAAAGAGTAGTCTTAATTTTAAAAGCATATGTTTCCTTTAAAATTTACTATCAAACACCCTCTGAGGTCAACGCAATACTTACAGCTAAGTTGTAATTCTAAATTTGCAACTTAGAATTGCCTTTTTACTCATGGCATCCTTGGAATTCTCATTTTATCCAGTTATTTTACGGCTTTTTTTGAGAATCATGGATTTTTCTGTTGCCTAAAGGTATAAAATAAGAATTCCTCTACAGCCTGTGCCTTAGACAAGGCCCTGGTCTATCATCGCATCAGCTACTTTGATAAACCCCGCCACATTGGCACCTACAACGTAATTTCCCGGATAGCCGTATTCATCTGCAGCTTCCCGGCATGAATCATGAATACTTTTCATAATTATTCTGAGTTTCTGGTCCACTTCTTCAAAGGGCCAGTTTATCCGCATAGCGTTTTGACTCATTTCCAAACCTGAGGTAGCAACGCCCCCCGCATTAGCCGCCTTTCCGGGGCCATAAAGAATTCCTGCCTTGGTAAATACATCTGCACCGCCGGGAGTTGTCGGCATATTAGCGCCTTCCGATACTATGTAGCATCCGTTTTTTACCAATGTCCCGGCGTTTTTTTCGGAAATCTCGTTCTGAGTCGCGCTGGGAAATGCAGCTTGGCACTCGATATCCCAGGGGGTTTGATTTTCATAGTATGCTGCTGGATACCTATCGGTATATTCTTTGATTCGTCCTCTTCTGATGTTTTTAAGCTCCATCACAAACTCAAGTTTTTCCATATTAATTCCGTCGGGATCGTGAATAAAACCGTTGGAATCTGAAAAGGTAACAGGTTTTGCTCCTAACTCGATGAGTTTTTTTGCAGTGAACTGCGCAACGTTTCCCGATCCTGAAATTACACATGTTTTACCCGAAAGGGAATCATTTTTTGTCTGTAACATTTCTTCAGCAAAGTAGACTGCTCCGTATCCGGTAGCTTCGGACCGTACGAGCGAACCGCCCCATTTAAGCCCCTTTCCAGTTAAAACACCGCTTGCTCTGTTCGCGATACGTTTGTATTGTCCATAGAGGTATCCGATTTCCCTCCCGCCGACTCCGATATCTCCTGCGGGAACATCCGTTAATTCACCCACATGGCGGTAGAGCTCCGTCATAAAGGACTGACAAAAGTTCATTACTTCAGTATCGGTTTTCCCTTTGGGATCGAAATCTGATCCTCCTTTTCCGCCGCCCATAGGCAAGGTGGTTAGAGAATTTTTAAATATTTGTTCAAAGGCTAAAAATTTAAGGATTCCCAGGTTTACTGTGGGATGGAACCGGAGACCCCCTTTATAAGGACCCAGGGTATTGCTGAATTGAATACGATAGCCTCTGTTTACCTGGTATTCTCCCCTGTCGTCCATCCACGGAACCCGAAATATGACAACCCGTTCTGGTTCGGTGATTCTTTCCAGAATTTTTGCTTCACGATATTCAGGATGAGATTCGATTACCGGTGTTAGTGAATCTAAAACTTCATACACCGCTTGATGGAATTCCAGCTCCGCGGGATTTTTTTTGCATACGCCTTCGTAAATATCTTCAATGTAACCCATCGAGTCCCCCATCCTTTTTTTGAATGTCCCATTCTTGCATGGAATCCGATGAGAATCAAGAAGAACACATCGGAAAATCATTAATAAGAGGTAATTAATGATATGAATATTTATTTCGCCGGCTTCAATTCTTCAGGTTAAATTTAAAAAAAACCGGGCAGTGATGCCCGGCATATCAAATCGGTTTTTTCGGCTTGGAGCTACATAGCAGAACCAATTTTGATTTCACCTGTTACAGTGGAATCGTCACTGATATCCGCGCTGTCTCTGAACTCTTCCGAGGCGAAGTAAAGATCGCCGTCGATGGTGGCGCCGCTGGTCAGCTCAAATCCTTCCGCATCCACATACACATTACCCGCCACTTCACCAGCCTGAATCCGTGTGTTTTCATGTTCAACGATTAGCCGTGGTACGGTAAGGGTAAACCGGGCGGTTACGTTCCGGTCTTCATCCTGGGTGTAGAGGGCCAGTTTCCTTCTCGGGGCCTCCGCGCCTTCTTCTTCGTATACCTCTCCGGAAATGGTGATTTCTTCGGATGCCGTTACGTTATCTTCGAAAAGGATAATCCATGGACCGTCAGGACCTAACGCTTCCTGCAGATTATCGGTATCAGTCACCACCGTCTCGGTCGGTCTTGAAGCAGCATCCGCGCCTTCGGTGTCGTCAGCTTCATCACCGCCGCAGCCGATAAATACAAATGCCAGAACGGCAGCAAGGAATAATAGTATTCCAATATTTTTCATCATAGTACTCCTTTTATGATTATTTAATACCGACATAAGGTAATGATATTTTTGTAATGAGGCAATCCAGTAATAAACATCAATTTACGCCTCGGCATGTTTTTGAATTGCTATTAAATGGGGGTTAGGTTCTTGAAATTCATTCCGATAATTATAGATAAGATTATGTATGCCGATTTTCCGGCTCGGAGGAGAAATGAAGCAGTACAAGATTAAAGGAATAGATGGACACGAAACATATCTAAAGATAATAGAGGAGTGCGGTGACGGGTATAAAGTAAACATCATAAGCATTCGGGATGAACGCATAAAAGAGAAACAGGAATTTATAGGAAGACACCTTTTTGACGTATGTCTAAGAACAGGCTATTTTAAAGAGGTACCGATACCTAAACCGGTATTACAAGCCGCTGTAAAAACTGCTTGATCGAGGAATTCTCATTTTATACCTTTAGGCAGCAGAAGGAGGCATGATTATCCCGAAAAGCCGTAAAATAATTAGATGAAATGAGAATTCCAGGCTTTACATAGGTAAAAAGGCTATTCTAAATTGCAAATTTAGAATAGCTTTGCTTGATCATTATTATATTACCTAGTATCCTATATAATAGATCTTTTTGTAAAGGCGCGCTGTTATTAAATGGAATTAAAAAATGTTGAGGAAACGGATGAAAACTCCAACGTGGAGTCAAAAAAGTCCGAACTTGAAATAAGAAAAGAAATTGAAGAGTTTTATCTTCCCAAACAGCTCATCAATGCCATCTATCAGACCGGAGGTGTTCCCAAGGACTCGGTAGAGGCCAATATCGGAATAGGATTCATGGATGTAGCTGATTATACATTTCTTTCAAAATTCCTGAGTCCCAAAGAAAACCAGGCTGTTCTCAACGGTCTTTATACCGCTTTCAATTCGGTGCTTAAGCGGCACGGCGGTTATCTCAATAAGATTGAAGGCGACAGTCTCATGTTCCATTATGGAGGAATTACTGACCCCAACATACGGGGGCTCGATGAGCATGATTCATTGAGGTATATTGCCAAAGAGTTATTCTATACCTGTGTGGAAATGCAGCGGGTTTGCGCCCTTTTTAACCAAGCGAATGATAAGTTTCTTCAGGAAGGCGCGGATGAGAATGCCCGGGAAACCCTGAAACGAGCGTTCGATATCATCAGCACGCTGCGTAATAACTTCGAACTCTCCAACGCATTTAATGCCTTATTTCAGATAAGAATCCGGATTGGGGCCAACGTCGGTATGGTAACATTGGGAAATTTTGGTCCGGAAGGAGCCCGGCAATGGGATATAATTGGTTTTCCTGTAATTGAAGCAAAAAGGATGGAATCCACAGCACCTGTCGGGGGATTACGCATATCTGAAAATTTTTACAGATTATTGGAAGAGACAGGGGTGGCCGATGCCTACTTCAATCGATTTAAACGCGAAGCCCAGGCACTTTTCGGCTATTACCAGGATATTACCAAGGAAGATCTATATAAATTCAGCAGGGTTTACCTCAAAGATAAAAAAAATGTCGAGTTTAGAACTTATAGTATTCAGGTAAATCCTGGGTTACCCGAAACAATCGTCGGACAGGTAGAGCTTCTCCTGAGCAAAAGTGAGGCAGGAGCGGAAAAAATTTTAGAACTGCTTCAGTATTACCGGGGAAATAAATATATAATAAAAGCGATAGAAGATCTTTTCAGCAGGTTAGGTTTACAGCTCCGCAAAGACCACCTATTACAGATTATGTATCCCTCAAAATACCGGCAAATGGTTGAGGAATTTGACGGGAACAAAGAAACTCTCTCCCGGCATATCGATTCGGAATACTCCTTTTACGATCTTCTAAAGCGATTAGGTAAATATCAGGATGTGGTAAAAAAAGCACGGGATTCGGAACCTGAGGTTCCTGTTTTTTCAGATTATGATCAGTGTATGAGTGAGGAGGAAACAAACTACAAGCTGCGGTTTAAGCGGTTAAAAAAAGTGGTTATTGCCCGGGCTCACTTCTATAACGTTGTGTTTCCTCTCATATTTAAGAGTATTAGGGCCAGTATTTTTGAGTATCAGCTGCGGAGAAGCGAAGAAGTAGCCGAATTAGAAGCAATATAGTTCATATACCCATGGAAAACCATTCCTCGTACAGCTCATTTATAATGCCCTCTGTTAATTTTAAACTCTCCTCCAGTTTTCTCGCTTCCTTTATATTGTTTTTTTTAAAATTCATAATGATGCGTTTTTCCAGTATTCCTTTCTTTTTTTCTAAATTTTGAATCCTCTCTTCAATTTCTTTTTCTGCATTAATCTCCTTATCTGTTTTACTGTTATGCCTTTGTGTTTTCCTTATTTGATATTTCGTTCGAAAACCGCCGGTTTTCTGAACGCGGAGAATACTGGTTATGGGAAATCATCAGAATGGTCCCCGTAAAGGATCTGATAAGCTCCTCAAGAAAAGGTAATCCGACAAAATCCAGATGATTACCCGGCTCATCCAATAGCAGAAGATTGGGATTACTAATTATTGCTCTGCCCAGGGCAACAGTATTATCCTCTCTCCCGAAAAGGTACAGACTGGTCTATCCGGTTTATAATTGTGATACTGGGGTAGGTAGAAAATACGTGTGCCGGTTTGAGTTATAACTTCGCCCTTTTCGGGATCTTCTAATCCCGAGGCTAGCTTGATAAGTGCAGTCTTACCCGACCCGTTCGGTCCAATCAAGCCAATTTTTTCTCCCGGATTAATTGCGAAATTTATGGATTCAAATAGTTCTGTGGAAGCGTAAGACTATCCCGTTAAAAGAAAAAGCTCCTGTTGATTTTCGTGATGTGTAGAGTCCGTAAACCCTGCGTATCATTTTTTATAATAGTGTCAATTAGCTGCTGCACCATCTTTAATTATGACCTTCCGGCTTGAGCTGAAAAGTATGAAGAGGAGTATGAATTGCTCCGGCGGGGGTAAGATTGCTTTTGTATAATAGTATCTCCTTTACGGAAATTTTGTGACCGCCTTCCCACTTCAGGTTCTCAAGTTTCCTCCCTCCCTCTCTAAGAAGCTTAAAGGGAATATTCTTTCTCCCATAGGCGATGGTTATGTGACCACGGAAAGGCCGGCTGTCGGTTTCAATTTCAGCATTTTCCAGTACCGGTTTTATACCTCCGTGTATAAGTGTTAATTCCTCTCCGCTGCTCTCAGCGCCGATCCACACAACTTTCGGTTTTTTTATAGACGGGAATGCCCCTATATTGCCGAGGGTCAGCGAAAAAGTATTATATTTCGGAATGACTTCCGATAGCTTATTAACTAACGATGAGATATTATCAGATTCCACATCCCCTAAAAAATGAAGTGTCAGATGCATGTTTTCCGATTTAAGTGTTCTAAAGATATTCCCGTAATCTTTCTCAATTTGATTTTGAAGCTCTTCGAGGGTTTTCCGGACAGCATCCGAAAGCGGTATCGCTATAAACAATCGCTCTTTCATAATGTTATTAACAATGTAGCATAAAATCAGCTGTTTGTCGTTAATACCCGCAATTACTGACGCCGAAATTATGGTTTGACAAAAAACAGGGCGTGTTTATAATATAATTGCTTCCCTGCGGCAGCATTAAATTATCAGGAGTACTTCAATGGAGACCCGTCAAACTGATCTTTTTACCATGACAGATGAAAAAGCCTCATATCTGAATACAATGCTGGAGGAGACCAAAAAAGATGTTCCTGATCTCTCATTAGCAGGAGAAACGCACTGGATCGACGTCGCGGGAGGAAAAATCCGGGTAATAAAGATTAGTCCGGAAAATCCGTCCGCTAAGCGGCCGCTGGTCTTTGTGCCGGGATGGGGAACACGTCCTGATGAGTTTAACGATTTTTATGAAGCTGTCCACGGTGAGGTAACTTGCTATTTCGTAGAAACCAGGGAGAAGAACTCCAGTAAAATGGAAAAAAGAGCGTCTTTTACCCTCTCCGACAAGGCTCACGATGTTAAGGCTGCCGTCGATTATTTCGGACTAACCGGTACCGATTACCTATTATTTGGAACATGCTGGGGAGCCACCATTGTAACCCGGGGGATGATGGAAACCCTTTTTCCTTCCGCCGCGGTGATTCTCTTTGACCCTATGCACACGCTGTGGGCCCCCAAATGGATACTTCGGTGGGTTGCTCCGATAACACCGGTGTTTCTCCTTTATCTCGTCCGGCCTATTATTAAAGCTGTCGCCCTCCGGGGAATGAATGAGGAAGTGCAGCGGGCCAGAACAGAAGCATTTGTAGATAACGCGGAACTCTGGAAGTGGAAACGGGCTGCCATGGACACCAAGGACTTCGAAATGTACGGTAATCTTTCGGGAATTGACCAGAAGGTCTTTGTGGTCAGCGGAACGCACGACAAGATACATCAGCCGATACATTATCCCCGGATAGCTTCTGAGCTGCCTAATGGAGCCTATCTTTACATGGGAACTGACGAATCCAACCGGGAAAGGCTGATGGGAGTTATCTGCAGAGAATTCTGTAAAGTTCACGGGGAGGATAATATTCCAAAATCCTTAAATTTATTTCAGAAACCATTATAATCCAAGGTACATAAAAAAACCTTTCAGAAGGCTGGAATTCCCCTGAAAAATTCATAGAATTTCTAGTAACAGGTTTCCAATAAAAAATCCTGCCTTTGTTTTAGGTCGGAAAGGAGTTTAACTAATGAGTGATACAGAAATAGCTTTAAATCAATATTTAACTTTTACCTTAGAGGATGAACAGTACGCGGTCCGGGTAGCCCGTGTTAGGGAAGTGCTTGAATTTACCAATGTTACGAAAGTTCCAAAGACTCAAGAATTTATGAGGGGGGTAATAAATCTTCGGGGAAATGTGGTTCCTGTTGTAGATTTACGATTAAAGTTCGATATGTCGGAAACTGAAAAGACTGTGGATACTTCGATAATCGTTACGGAGATACTGATGGAAGAAGAAATGGTCACCTTAGGTGTTCTTGCCGATTCAGTTCAGGAAGTTATCGATTTAAACAAGGAATCCATAGAACCGGCCCCTAAAATCGGAACAAAGATAAATGCCGAGTTTATTGAAGGGATAGGTAAACAAAACGACCATTTTATTATTATCTTGAACATAGATAAGATTTTTTCTTTCGAGGAGCTTTCCGAAGTAAAGGCAAAAGGTGAGAAGGATGAGTAAAAAAGTATTGGTTGTTGATGATTCTGCTGCTATCCGTCAGAGTATTTCCTTTATTATTGAACAAGCCGGGTATTCGGTAGTTCAGGGAGAAAACGGTCAGGACGGTGTATCGAAACTCGGAGATGAACAGTTCGACTTAATTATTACCGATGTGAATATGCCGGTTATGGACGGAATTGAATTTGTAAGACAAATACGGCAGCAGGATAATTACCGTTTTACTCCTGTGGTGGTACTAACCACCGAGTCTCAGGAATCGAAGATGAAGGAAGGTAAAGAGGCTGGAGCAACGGGATGGATCGTCAAACCTTTTGATGCCGATAAGCTTATGAGTGTTGTTAAAAAGTTGATTGGGTAAGAGTCAGAATTCCTTCTACCGCTAATTGAAGTGCTATCAATAATGAATCTTCATCAATGTTGAAATCCGGACTATGGTGTGAAGCAGTTATTCCCTTTTCCCGGTTGGAAGAACCTACTATGAAGAAACAACCCGGAACTTTTTCCAGGTAATAAGAAAAATCCTCGCTTCCCATAGTGCGGTAATCGGTAAGTATGTTTTCTCCCGGTATAAATTTCGCGGCAGCACTTTCTATTGTTTTAGTAATCACAGGATCGTTCCAGAGTGTGGGATACCCGTCCCACAGAGAGACTTCACATCCGCAGCGCAGAGCAGCGGCAATCCCTTTTGAGATCTCCTGTATTCTATGTTTCGCGAAATTCCGTAACTCCCCGTCGAAGCATCGAATGGTTCCTTGAATTTCTGCTTTTCCAGGAATAATATTGTAGGCAGAACCGGCGTGGAGCTGCCCGAGGGATAAGATAAAAGGGGAGAGCGGATCGATTTCCCGGGATGCTAGCTCCTGAAGCGCCACAGCTATCTGGGAAGCGCAGTAGATGGTGTCTACCGTTCGATGAGGGAGGGCCCCATGACCGCCTGAACCGGTAAGGGTGATTGTAAACTCATCGGTAGAGGCAAAAACAGCCTTCGGAGTTATTCCCACCTTCCCTATGTTGAAATCATTCCACACATGAAGGCCTAAGACAGCATCCGGTTTTGGATCGTCCAGCGCGCCATCTTGAATCATTTTTTGGGCACCTCCGGGGGCAAGTTCCTCTGAGGGCTGGAATAAGAAGACGACCGAACCGCTAAGATCGGCAATATTCTTTTTAATTATTTTAGCTGTCAGTAATGCTACAGCCATGTGCGCGTCATGACCGCAGGCATGGGATACTCCCTGGTTTTGAGAACGGTAATCAATCTGAGGATTTTCTTCTGATATGGGAAGCGCGTCCATATCGGCCCGGTACATGATGACGGGACCTGGCTTTTTACCCCGTATAAGACCGGTTAAACCCGTCTCTGCAAAACCGGTCTTTACAGGAATTTCTATCGCTTCCAGAAATTCCTTTATTTTCCTTGATGTTTCTATCTCGCGGTATCCCTTTTCCGGATGGCTGTGGAAATACCTTCTGAGACGGACTAATTCATCCTTCGCCTGAGCGATTTCATCACCTATCCCGGTTCCCGCGATTTTCTCCACTTGAGTCCTCCTAAAAAGCCATTCTCTTCCAACCCCTGGAATCTTGCGTTAGCGGTGGAAGTCCCAAAAGTTCCCGGCCCATCTGTGCATAGTACCGGTAGTTCTCCAAGGGGGTTCCGTTAGGGATTCGGTGATCAATTCCGAAGACTATTCCCCCTTCCTGCATAAGGGGCTGCATCTTGTACTCCAGTTCCCTTTTGATAGCAGCTTTATCTTTTCTCAGGACGTGTTTGTCTATACCGCCCAGCATACCTAATTTTTTACCGTACTGTTTCCGTAATGCCACAATATCCATACCTGCCGCGGGTTCCATGGGAAAAATGACATTAACACCGCACTCCAGAAAGGATTCAATTACCGCGTTTACATTGCCGTCGGTATCCATCTGGAACAGACCGGTTCCTCTGGAGGATACGAGATCCCATACCGCTTTAAAATAGGGTTTGATGAATTCTCTAATTTGATCCGGCCCAACCAAAGGGCCCGATTTCCCGGCTAAATCTTCGTGTACTGATATTTGATCAATGACGAGTTGTTTTGTAATAGTATCCAACACCCGCAGGGAGGTTTCTTTTGCAGTATTGAGGATATCCTTCATAAGCTCAGGTTTCAGATAGTAGGAGGTGCACGCCTCCTCTTCTCCCATAAGCTGTCTGGGAAGGTCGTATCCTCCGGGGATACTGGCTATGACAAGATACCCTTCTTTCTGTAATTTTTTTGCCTCCTCTACTTTCTCCCAATCGATTCTCTCGTCACTATAGGTATAGAAAGGCTTAACCTTTTCCCAGCTTTCCATATCTTTGACGGGAAAATCCAGAGGAAGGGGGACCGTAGCTGATTTCTTGATCAGTTTCATGGTGCGGCCTAAAGAGTCCCGTTCTATTATGTGTTCGCCGGTTTCTTCCAGTTTTTTGGGTTCGAACCCGCCTAAAAGTCCGGTGTTGCCGCCGGCGCTTGCGCGGTCTACGTAGTCCCAATCGAAGGCGGTCATATCCAGTTCTTCCTGGAGAGCACCCTGCGCTTTCCATTCGTCTTCGAGTCCTACCAGGGGTCCGAATAGTTCTACGAACATCTGACGTTCAGCGCTCCGAAAGGTCAACAAATCAAGATATTGGTCTCTGCTAAACCGCATGGCATTACATTCCTTTCTTTTCCGAAGTTTAATCCATTGTTTCTTATATCCTACTATTTTTTTGCGTACCCTGCTATCCCTATATGATATAATCAGCCTCATGGAATACCCGGAAATAATCGAAACGGAAGAAAAGTTAGATGCCGTAATGTCGGAACCATCTCCGAACTTGATCGGGATGATGCGGAGAATTGCCGGAGATATCATGATATTAGGTGCCTCCGGGAAAATGGGTGTGCAGCTCGGTATGATGGCCCGTAAAGCCGCGGATAAAGCGGAAGAAAAACGGAGGATTATCGGAGTTTCCCGTTTTACCGATAGAAAGGCGCGAGAAAAACTCGAGTCCTCGGGTGTAGAAACCTTGAAGTGTGACCTTTTGGATCTTTCAGCTTTGCAGTCACTCCCGGAGGCAGCAAATATCATTTTTATGGTGGGGAGAAAGTTCGGAACCACCGGTTCAGAGGGGCTGACATGGGCGGTTAACGGAATAACGCCCGCATTTGTTTGTGAAAAATACCGTAATGCTAGAATTGTTGCCTATTCCACCGGATGCGTTTATGATTTTGCAGATATCGCCTCGGGAGGATCCAACGAAGAGGATGATCTTAATCCGGTCGGGGAATACGCGCAAACCGCTTTAGCAAGAGAACGGGCTTTTGAATTTTTTTCCGAGCAGTATGATATTCCCGTCTGCCTTTTTAGGCTGAATTACTCCATCGATCTTCGCTACGGAGTACTATACGATATCGGCAGCAAGGTTTTTCAGGGAATTCCCATCGATCTGACTACCGGCGTTGTAAACATTATCTGGCAGGGAGATGCCGTCGAACGGTCCCTCCTCTGCTTAGAGCACTGCAAAGTTCCGGCATACCCTCTTAATGTCACCGGCCCGGAAACACTTTCGGTACGCTCTATTGCCGATACGTTCGGTACCTTCCTTAAGAAGAAACCCCGCTTTACCGGTCAAGAAAGCAGAACAGCATTGATAAGCAACGCATCAAAATCTTTTGAATTATTCGGTTATCCCCGTGTCTCCGTCTCCCGGATGATCCGCTGGACTGCCCACTGGATCAAAGAAGGGAAACCCGCTCTGTCGAAACCTACCCATTTTGATGAACGGAAGGGAGAATTTTAGATGAGTATTAGAATGATATCCGATATACCCCGTCATCTGCTGGATTCCCTGAAAAGGGGAACGGTAATCCCGGCAGCTCCCCTTGCACTTCATAAGGACCGGACATTCGACTTGGAACATCAAAGAGCTCTCATGCGGTATTATACCGCCTCCGGGGCCGGAGGAATCGCTGTAGGGGTTCATTCTACCCAATTCGAGATTCGTGATCCAAAGTATGGACTTTTCGAAACAGTACTCACCCGGTGTTCCCGTTTTATTGACGCCTGCAGCGGCGGAGATAACGTGTTAAAAATAGCGGGGATTTGCGGAAGAACAAACCAGGCAATTGGCGAAGCGGAATTCGCCCGTGATACAGGATACCATGCCGGTCTTCTGAGCCTGTCAGCATTTCCGCGGGCTTCCCATGAGGAACTAATAACCCATTGCAGGAGAATCGCGGAGATAATGCCGATCTTCGGCTTTTACCTTCAACCAGCAGTGGGAGGCCGGATTCTCGATCGAGCTTTCTGGTCCGCGTTTTCCCGCATCGAAAACGTATTAGGAATAAAGGTTGCTCCCTTCAACAGGTATTACACCTTAGAGGTTTTCCAAGGAGTTGCCCAGGGAGATCCGGAAGGGAGGATTTCCTGTTACACCGGCAACGATGATAACATTATTCCTGATCTGCTTACGGAGTTTCCTGTAAAATCTCCATCAGGAATTGTTAAACGGAGATTTGCCGGGGGACTCTTGGGACATTGGTGCGTTTGGACTAAAAAAGCTGTAGAACTAATGCAGCAGATACACAGTATTAGGGAAGGTAACGAAGAGTTAGTTCCGGAAATACTTAGTTTGGGAGTCAAGATTACAGATTGTAATAAAGCCTTCTTTGATGCGGTGAACGGATTTGCCGGAGTACTTCCTGGAATTCATGAGGTGCTTAGAAGACAGGGATTGATGGAAGGAATATGGTGTCTGAATCCGGAGGAAAAGTTATCCCCGGGACAAAAAGAAGAGATTGATCGGATCTATCAGGAATATCCTGAACTTAACGATGATAATTTTGTCGTAGAAAATTTGCAAAGATGGCTCAAAAATTGTTGACATTTATTGTAAGGTATGTGTATACTGTAGGTGCAGATACTTAATGATTCCTTCAATCCTCCATCAATTTTAGCCTCTTTTTTGGGCTGCCGTAAATCCGGCAGCCCTTCTTGTTTCTTTTTTTCAGGTATTATAGAATTCCTTAGGTATTATTGACTTCCCTGTACCGTTAAGATACTATTTCCGCATGACTGTTTTCTTTTTCCTTGCGGCATTTCTGTCGGAAATACTTCCTTCATCCAATACCTATTATGTCGATTTTTTTGAAGGTTCCGAACTTACCCGCAGCTATCGGATCCATTCGGATGAAGAAGGTTTGTGGGAATACCGCGAAATATTCCAAGATGGCAGCGAAGAGTTTGCATTTATTGTAGAGCAAAGCGATTATGTCGGTCATATATACACTATTATACAGGTAAAAGGCGACACTCAAGCTCATTCTTTTAACCTTTCTGAAGTCTTAGATGAGTCTTTACCGGTCAGCGAAAAGCAATCTCAGCAAATTTCTCTCTCCGATGCAAGCATTTTCCTGGATTTGACACAGGAAGTTACAGAAAACCAAAATTCCAGCAGCGAAACAGATGAAGCCGAGGAAACTGAAGAATATACTATCCATATGAATTCCAAAAGAGGTATTATCTATCTCGGCATACCCGACGCCGGCATCCTTTTGGTAACCCGCCCGTTGGTAAGCCTCGAATAAGCTTGATCAGATTCCGCGATTAAGCTATTTTTAAAAAATCACAGGGGGAAATATGAAAACAAAAGCAGTTCGGCTATACGGTAAAAAAGATCTGCGCTTAGATGAATTTGATTTACCAGCCATAGCGGAAGATGAAATATTGGCTCATATCATATCAGATAGTATTTGCATGTCCAGTTACAAGGCGGCGATTCAAGGGGAGGATCACAAAAGAGTTCCTCAGGATGTCGCTCAAAATCCCGTTATAGTGGGACATGAGTTTTGCGGTGAGATAGTGGAAGTAGGAGGAAGGTGGAAAGGCCAATTTAAAGCCGGACAGAAATTCTCCATTCAGCCTGCGTTAAATTATAAGGGAAGCTTATATGCACCGGGGTACTCCTATCCTTATATTGGAGGTGATGCTACCTACATCATTATCCCAAAAGAAGTTATGGAGATGGGGTGCCTTCTCGATTATCAGGGAGATGCCTTCTTTTACGGTTCTTTAGCGGAACCTATGTCATGTATTGTGGGAGCTTTTCATGCCACCTACCATACCCGGACAGGCCGTTATGTTCACGATATGGACATAAAGGAGGGAGGCGATATGGCCATTCTGGCCGGAGTTGGACCTATGGGATTGGGAGCGATAGATTACGCTATCCATCGGGAGAGGAAACCTTCTCTACTTGTCGTTACCGATATCGATCAAAACCGGCTTGACCGAGCAGCTTCCATATACACCCCGGAGGAAGCGAAAAAACAGGGAGTAACCCTGAAATATATAAATACTAAAGATCTTTCAAATCCCGAAGATCATCTCCTGTCACTTAACGGCGGTAAGGGATATGATGATGTATTTGTCTTTGCTCCGGTAAAGCCGGTGGTAGAGCAGGGAGACCGAATTCTCGCTCGAGACGGCTGTCTTAATTTTTTCGCGGGGCCGACAAATCCGAACTTTTCCGCGGAGTTTAATTTTTATAATGTCCACTATCTTTCCCATCATATTGTCGGAACCAGCGGCGGAAATACCGACGATATGGTGGAGTCCCTTAACATGATGGCGGCAGGAACTATTAATCCTTCCGCCATGATAACCCATGTGGGAGGATTAGGAAGTGTTGTAGAAACCGTATTGGATCTTCCTAACATTCCGGGAGGAAAAAAACTCATCTACACAAACATAGACATTCCCCTTACAGCTATTTCCGAATTTGCTTCTTTGGGGAAAAAGGATCCTATGTTTAAAGCATTAGCTGATATCGTCAAGGAAAACAATGGACTGTGGTGCAGGGAAGCAGAGGAATATCTTCTGGAAAACAGTCCCGCAATATGATGGATCTTGCATCCTTTGAACAGAACCCCGGCGTCTTAGATGCTTTCTACGAAAAACACTACTTCTACCGTAAGAACTCTAAAGCTGTGGAATCACGGTACCGTACCCTGTCCCGCTGTTTCAGGAACCGTTTCGGCGGTTCGCATGCGCGAATTGCCCGTGCCCCGGGACGGGTGAACCTATTGGGGGAACATACCGATTATAACGGCGCCCCCGTATTACCCATGGCTTTGGACCGGGATATAGCAGCTTTCTTTTACCCCCGCACAGATTCCCGAATTGTTATAAGTAACGCCCGGGAAAAATACGGAGAACGGGAATTCTCAGCGGAATCTGAAATTCCCCCCTATCAAACCGGAGACTGGGGTAATTATGCCAAGGCAGCCGTCCAGGGACTCACCAAATCGTTCCCGCGGGAGACCTATACCGGTTTTGACATGGCCATTGACGCGACCCTGCCCGCGGCGGGAGGCTTGAGTTCCTCATCTGCTTTGGTTGTACTTTGCGGTTTGGTTTTTACAAATGTAAATAAATTACCGATTTCGAAAATGGAACTGGCAGATATCATGGCCGGAGCGGAGAAATATGTTGGTACTCAAGGGGGCGGCATGGATCAGGCGGCTTCCCTTCTTTCCGTTTCAGGCTGCGCTCTTAAAATAGATTTTAATCCTCTAAGGACCAGACCGGTGCCCTTGCCGGAAGGGTATGTCTTCGCGGTAGCTCACAGTACTGTTTCGGCCCCGAAAACCGAATTGGTGATGGACAGCTATAATAGCCGCTCCGCATCCTGCAGGATGGCGGCGGATATTATTTCCCGTCATCTGGTCTCAATGGGCACAAAGAAAAAAGATATCAGTCTTATCGGTGACTTGACGGAGGAAAAAACTAACATGCCGGAACCGGCAATCCGCAAGGAAGCCGAAGGAGTACTGGGGAAAGAAGGCTGGACTTTGAAAAGAGCTGCCTCTTTTCTAAGGATACCTATCCAAGAGGCCCGGGACCGGTATCTCCTGCGTAAGGACGGCACTTTCATGCAAGAGCCTGCGCATGGATTTCCGCTCTTAAAACGGTTTCGTCATGTTTACGAGGAGTGGCACCGGGTTGAAAAAGCCGCGTTAGTTTTAGAGCGGGGAGACGCAGAAGAGTTCGGAAAACTGATGAACTCGAGCCACTATTCCTGCCGTGACCTTTTTGAAATAAGCTGTAAAGAACTCGATGTGTTAACGGAGACGGCCTTAAAGAAAGGTTCCTTAGGTTCACGTCTAAGCGGTGCAGGGTTCGGCGGCTGTACTGTCAATTTGGTCCCTGCCGGCAAAATGAGGGAGTTTATAGAGTCATTGAAAGATGACTATTACCGGGGTTACCTGGGAGTTATAGGAGACCTTTCTCATCTCGTGTTTCCCTGTAAAGCGGCAGGGGGTGCTGAGATTCCGCGGGTAAAATAACGGAAATTCCGTGACGCGTGTTTTTTTTATGCTTTGAGTGACATCCTCCATGTTTTTAGGTGTTTCATTACACAGAAACGTGCATAGGAGGCACCAAATGAAAAAAGCAATAACAATTATAATAGTATTACTAGCTGTTCCCTCGGGAATTCTCTTTGCCTACGGAGGCGGCGGGGCATTTGTCGGTGAGTATATCTACGGTTTCTCCTGGGACACGTCGGAAATCGACTTTACCGGTATCCGGTATAAAGGCGGTTTCGGTTACGGTGTCGCTTCCGGCGGACACCGGGTAGGCGGGTTCGGGCTCAGCCTGTACGATTATCAGCACGAAGGTAACCTGGAACTGGGGGTAAAGATCTTCTCCTGGCTGCAAGTGTCGGGATTCGCCGGCTGGCAGACCCTGGGAAAACTCTTCACCTTTAAACCTGCAAACCCTTCTGACCCCTTTCATCCTATAGCGGGATTTCGTGTAACCTGGGGCAGCTTTTAAAAGTCCCGGGGAGTAAGAAGGTAAACATAAATCGCAAATTTAAAATTGCTGTCTCTGTATCTTGATAGCAGACACGCCTTAACTTACAATGGTATCAGGAGGAATGAGAGATTTGTGAAAAAGACAAAGAAAAACCCCATCATCCTGGTTGCGGATGATAATGACCTAAACCGGAAAATAGTAAAAGCCAATTTTAGAGACAGCCAGTATCAGATAATAGAGGCGGTGAATGGAAAAGAGGCTGTTCAGTCTGCCATTGAGCACGAACCGGATCTGATACTTATGGATATTATGATGCCGGAAATGGATGGTCTCGAAGCAATAAAAGCAATCAAGGCAAATAGCAAAACCGGGAGAATTCCCGTTATCGCCCTAACGGCTCTAAACGACCGGGAGGACCGAATAAAGGCTTTTGAATGCGGCGCTATGGATTTTATAACAAAACCCTTTGACCGGTTTGAACTTATTGCTATAGTAAGTTCCTACTTAAAGTTCTCGCTGTTAAACAAGAAGTATATACTATCCACGATAAACCCAAGAACCGATTTGCCCAATAAGGCAGCGTTTCGGGAAAAGATACGGGAAGAGCAGAATGTTGTTCTCTGTCTGATGAAGTTGGACGACATTGACACTATAACGAGGTTTTACGGCGAAGATACCGGTGCCGCGATAGAACGGTCCTTTGCAGGTTTTCTCAATCGGCATTTCCCTGAAAACCACCGGGACAAATGCCGTCTTTACCATTTTGACCGCGGGACTTTCGGCTTTTTATTTGATACCGCCGAAGAAACTTTATCCAAAACTGAATTAATCCGGATGAACGATCACCTTCACCAAAAGATGGTAGAATTCCGGGAAGAGATATCCGAGGGTGAATATGATATAGATTTTGCCACTACCGTTACCTATTACCGTGAGAATATGCTGCCTTCAGCTGAATTAGTGCTGGAACAAGCGCTTAAACGGAAACTAAAAATCCTTTTTACCCATGAGGTAATCGAAGAAATATCGGATGAAATCAAGCAAAACATTCATTGGTTAAAGGAGATCCGGGAAGCGGTGGAAGATGATCGGATAATACCCTTCTTTCAACCCATTATGAACAATAGAACGGGAAAAATAGAAAAGTATGAGGCCCTTGTGCGGATGATAGGTCCTGACGGCACCATACACTCTCCCGGTGTTTTTCTTGGAATAGCTAAAAAATCTAAGTATTATCCGGATATTACCAAAGCGGTTATTTCTAAAGCTGTGGAAACTTTTAAAAGACGAAGTGAATCAGTTTCAATTAATGTTTCTGTCTTAGATATTGAAAATCCTGATATTAGGGAGTTTTTATACGGATGTTTGAACAGAAATCCTGAGATACGGGGAAGGCTTGTTATTGAAATGGTGGAGCAGGAAGGTGTAACCCACGATAAAGCGATACGGGAATTCATTAAAGAGGTAAAAAAGTTCGGCGTAAAGGTTGCCATCGATGACTTCGGCAGCGGATACTCTAATTTTAGAAGAATAGTTGATCTAAAGGCCCATTATGTCAAAATTGATGGAAGCTTAATACAAAATGTGCCGGGAGACCGGGATACATGTATTGTGGTAGAAATTATTAAGGAATTAGCTGTAAAATCTTCTATGGAAGTTACAGCGGAGTTTGTAGAAAGTAAGGAAGCACAAGAGTATCTCTCTTCAATCGGGATCGAGTATTCACAAGGTTATTTTATCGGGCAACCCAAACGATACCCGGATGAATAGGAAGATGTCACTGCAGGTATTTAAAAAAATCCGAATAGCTGTATTGGGGGCTGGAAGCACCAGCAAAATCATATCTGTCTATTTAACTAAAGCGGGTTATGATGTCACTATTGTAACAGGATGTGTTGACGCGGCCAGAATCATCGATTTTCAGGGCATCACAATAATGAACAGCAGGTATCCCGGCAGAAACCGGATTAAAGCGGTTACGGTACTGGAAGAACTGGAAGCTGTTCCGGATCTTATACTCCTCTGTGTAGAACCTGCTGATTTACAGGAAGAGTATTTTCAACTAATAGAGTATGTTTCTGAAGGAACCGTATTAGTCTGTTTTCAATCAATGATGCAGGAAGAAATTCTTAAAAAATCTCTTCCGGCAGGGAAAATAGTGGCGGGAATAATTGATTGGAGTTCCAGAATTAATGCGCGGGGGAGTTATTCAATAACATCGAACGGCGCTTTCTATTTAGGTCCTTCTAGAGCTGTAATGTCCGCTATCCTCAATATGACGGGTCAAATACTTTCTTCAGTTGCGCCGGTGAAGATAGCGGAAGATTTTGACGGCTATCGGTGGAGTAAACTAATCTTTGATGCCGCAATAAATGGATTAGGTGTTGCCTTTGGTTGCGCCCTTGGAGAAATACTTACGGCAAGGAAGGCGAGGGAAATAGCTGTCATTCTGATGGGAGAATTGCTGGATATCCTCAATGGACTAGATGTTACTCCAGCAAAAATTGGAGCCATGGACTTTGCGGTATTTGCGGATAGAAGCTCCATCAAGGGACGCCTGACTTGTCATGCTGTGCTTGTTGAATTCGCGGAAACTAACAGATATAGAGCATCCCTTGATATTTCCTCTGTTCAGATTACTCAACAGTATTTACTCGATCAAGGAGCAGCACAGGATATTTCCCTCCCCTTTAATCGTAAGCTGTTTTACCTCATAAATAAGATACAAAGCGGTGAAATAAAGCCGTCTATAAAAAACCTATCCTTGTTTACATTAGTAAAAAGGCAATTCTGAATTTTGATTCTTTTAATTCTTTCGGATTTAAGAAATTAATGGTATAGTAACAGTCAGACCTTTGTATATCTCAAAAACGGATACTGGTTTTTATAAGATAACTAAGATAAAAATATGACTGAGCGTACTGTAATTGAAAAATCTGAATGTCCTGTTACCTTATCCAGCCTTATTAAGGATTTTACCGGACTCGGATTAGAACGCGGTTCCGTTGTTATTGTTCACTCCTCGTTAAGTTCGATAGGGTGGGTTTGCGGGGGACCGGTTGCTGTTATACTCGCCTTAGAGGAGATTCTCAGAATATATGGTACCCTTGTTATGCCTGCCCATTCCGGAGATTTAACGGACCCGAGCGGATGGAACAATCCGCCTGTTCCTGAAGAATGGTGGGAGACCATACGGCAGGAAATGCCTTGCTTTGATCCGGAATTTACTCCATCGAGGGGGATGGGGATCATCCCGGAAACATTCAGGAGACAGCTTGATGTCCTTAGAAGCAACCACCCCGTCGTTTCCTTTGCCGCTTGGGGAGAAAAAGCGTTTGATATCACAGCCGATCATTCCCTGGAATTTTCTTTAGGGGAGAATTCCCCGCTGGGTAAACTGTATACTTTAGATGCCTGGGTTCTGTTGTTAGGAGTAGGGTTTGACCGGAATACTTCTTTCCATCTTGCGGAATACAGATGTGATTATCCCAAACGCGAGATAATTCCCTGCAGTTCTCCTGTTCTTATTGATGGACACAGGCGGTGGAAACGTTATGAGGATATAAATTATGATTCCAGTGATTTTGAAAAGTTAGGACGCTCGTTTTTAAGGGATAATAAACAGAAAATAAAGGCAGGCAAGATCGGCAAAGCAGCGTGTTATTTATTCCCCGCAAAACTCTGTGTCGATTATGCTGTAGATTGGATGACTAGAAAGAGACGCTAATGTCCCATAGAAGAAAAGTTTTTTTAATATTCAGCACAGCTTTCCTCGCTTTCGTTCTTTTTCTGCTATTATTTTCTTTTCTTCATTTAAAGGGAGTAAGAGATTTTTTAAAAGAACAGCTTCTCTACCAGGGGAATATAGCTGCTTCTCATTACACCCTCACTTCACATCTTCCCGAAACCTTATCATATGATAACGGTAACCAGGGGTTTTTTATTATCCGGAGAAACAATACGGAAACCTACAAGAATCAAATTGTTCGCGTTAATAAGCTTACAAGCAATCAGAAATCCGGGTCCGCGGTGTTTACCGAATCTCTGAGATTACCGGACGGAAAGGCACAGAATTGTCTGGTTTACCTTCATCCCTTGACTGAAGAAAACACCTATCTTGGTTCTTATATATCCTTAGAAAAGATCAATAGTCTCTATTACCAATATTTCGGTATTTTTTCCGGGATCTGTTTTGTTATTTTGGGAATGACCGGAACAGTGTTTATAAGGAGCGGAGGCGGCAGTACTCCTGTTTTTAAAAACCAGCTCCTGTATTCCAATGAGATACATAATGGATACAGTGAAATTAAAGAAGAACAGGAGGATGATACAGCCTGGTGGTTGGAGAAAGAGATCCGGGATCATAAACGCGATGTAGAGCGATTAAAGGAGACCCAGCGAACATTAAGAACACTTATTGGAAATCTTCCGGGTATCATCTACCGGTCATTGGATGTGGAAAAACAGAATCTGCTCTATATAAGTTCGGGAGTAAGAGGTCTCACCGGTTATGAACCCGATGACTTAATATATTTGAAACGAGAAACATGGAAAAGCAGAGTTCCCCAGGAGGAATGGGAACTTTTAGTCGAAGAAATAGAGGAATCGGTAAACCGCGGTAAAAATTTCACCGTAGATTATACCTATATTACAAAGGACGGTCAAAGAAAAAAGTTTTTAGAGCAGGGACAGCCGATTTGCAGTGCAGACGGTAAAATACGCTATATTGAGGGATTTATTTATGATATCACGGCGCAGAAGAAAATAGAAGAAGCTCTCCTTGAGAGTAATAAAAACTTGGCAACGACCCTAACGAGTATTGGTGACGGTGTTGTAGTAACGGACGAGGAAGGAATTATCGGCAAAATAAATCCTGCTGCTCAGGAAATTGCCGGTCTTTCTAACAGGGAAGCCTTAGGAAGGTTTTTCGGGGATGTGTTTTCTTTTATAATTTTAGGTGGAGGTAACTCCTGCGATCCCATTGAGGAAGTTAAACGTACAGACAGCATATACGAAGAAGAAGGGTATGTCCTGTTTACGTCCGCGAGAGGAAAAAAGCATTACGGTGCACTAACTGCTGCCCCTATACGGGACACAAATGGTATAGTAATCGTGATAAAAGATCAGACTGTCCGGTACCATATAGAATCAGCTCTCCAATCTAGTAACGAGCGGTTTAAGACCTTGTTTGAATTTGCCCCTGATGGACTTGCGTTAGCGGATTATAGGACCGGACGTTACTTAGAGGGGAATAGAAAACTCCTATCCCTATTTGGAATAACCAAAGAAGAATTATCTCTATGTTACATAGGGGATTTTTTATCATCAATAGATGGAATAGGGAGAACAGATATAAAAATTTATACCAAGAAAAAAATACAATCCGTTGATCTTCAGGACGAACTCAATTTAGGAGAAGTGAAGATAAGGAGCAGGCATGGAGAAGAGATAGAGTGTGAGTTGAGGATGGTGAAATTTATTGAGGGAGGGCGCACTGTCATTCGATTAAGCCTCTTGGATATCAGGGAGCGTAAAAAGGCGCAACGCGAAGAAAAGCTGAAGGAGCAGAAACTTCTGCAAGCAGATAAGCTTGCATCTGTCGGACAACTTGCCGCGGGAATTGCCCATGAAATAGCTCAGCCCCTTTCGGGAATATCCATGACCGCGGAATATCTTATCTACACAAGCGATGACCCGTCAAATAAAGAAGATGTGAAGGATAGAATGTATACAATTCTTCAATATATAGACCGTATTCAATCTATAACAAAACATGTACGGATGTTCTCCCGTGAGCAGACTTCCTCCCCGGATACAACCTTTTCGGTCAATGAGGCAGTGACAAACTCACGTTCCCTGGTAAGCAATCAATACCGCAGACTGGGAATTAATGTGGATATGGATTTAGATATGAATATTTCTCCCATTATTGGCAATGTATACCGGTTAGAACAGGTCATCATCAATCTTCTTTCAAATGCTAAGGATGCTTTAGAAGAAATGGGAGAAGATAACGGGGACAGTAAAAGGATTTTTATAAAAACCTATCATGAGGATAAATGGGTCTGTATAGATGTCCGGGATAACGGTGTTGGTATCAAGAAGGAGGACATGGAAAAAGTATTCGATCCTTTTTACACCACAAAGGGTGTTGAGGAGGGTACCGGACTCGGTCTTTCCATTGTAAATGGAATTCTAAAAGAGATGAAAGGCGCAATGGAAATCGAAAGTGTACCCGGAGAATATACCGTCATGAAACTGCGTTTTCCAGCTCAACTTCGCGGATGACAAAAGAAAATAAATCAGCCTCAAATGTTAGAAATTCCCGGCGTATATCTGCATGAGTAGGAATGCGCGGGAATGAAAATGGGGATTCCTGAATTATCGTTTGTTGATGATTTTATCCCGAACGCCAAAAAAATCGGAGATAGATTTTACGTGGGTGGCAATAAAGACTAAGGCATATATTGTTACGGCACTACCTAAAAGAATGCCGATGGCTATTTCTATGGTTCCTCCAAAAGCTTCCTTTACCCATCGAAAGGCTGTGCTGAATTGGAGGAGCATAATACTGCATAGAATTATAAAACCGGCACCAATCCAATTGAAAAGGGGCATTTTATGTTCCTTTACCGGAACAATCCCCTCCTTCTCTTGGATACAGTAAACCGATTTCATTATCTCTTCCGGGAGATTCGGCGGAACATCAACGGTATTATTCCTTTGAAGCAAGGCGATAACGCGTTCCGTTTCCCGAGCTGTTTGCGCGCATTTATTACAGTTCATAATATGTTCTTGAATTTCTTCACTGAAAGGTTGGTTAGGATCCGCTTCCATTATCTTTTTAATAATCTCATTACAATTCATTAATACCTCCATCCTCTTTCCTCAAGGGAATCCCTTAAAATCCGTTTCCCTCTTCGGATATTGGATTTTATCGTATTTACCGGAATTCCGGTTATTTCAGAAATCTCTCTATAACTAAAATCAAAGAAAAAAGAAAAATCTATGCAGAGAGAGTATTTCTTTGGAAGCTTTTTAAGTGCAGCATGAAGACAATTTTTCAGCTCCCGGTTAACCTCCCGGGATTCCGGTAAATCCGCCGTTTGGTTATTAAAAGAATAATTCCTTTCATCCTCAGTGTATTCAGCGGTTTCTATATCCCTTTTTCCTCCTGCCGCCTTATCTATACCATAATTATAAGCTATTTTTGTAAGCCATGTAAAAAAACGGGATTTTTTTTTAAAAGATCCTATGTTGCGGAATGCTTTAGTAAAAACATCCTGGGTATAATCTTTCGCATCCTCCCGGTTATGAAAAAATTTCAGACCGAGAAAAAATATCCCCCTGTTATGCCGATCAACTAAAATGCTGAAACATTCTGTATCGCCCCTTTTTACGAGGTCAACTATCTCTTGATCGGTCAATTCGTTATGCCGTTCTTCCATCACTTGCGAAATATTTTTCTTCTGATAATAAAAAATGATATAAAACTAATACCGATTGCCAGAGGAATTAATCCCCCTAAAAGGTCGTAACCGGAATTCCCGATTGCCAAGAAGAAGATTGAAAGGACAAAGCCTATTCCTAATGTCAGGAGTCCGGACAGGAGACTGAATGTGTCTATATCAAAGTTGCTTTGGGGGCTCATCCCCTTCTGGATCATATAGACCTTTTGTTTGTGATTCCAGAAAAGATAAAAAAAGATTACGATACCCCCGATTACAATACCCACAATAGGAATTACCGTTACCAGTACTTGTGCGGCTTGACTAGGAACTGTACTCATTCATTCTCCTCCTAGGTGTTTTCCACATTTACTTTAGGTATCATATCATGTTCCTTAATGTGTTTATAGGATGATACTTTTTGATAATCATTCGCCGGAAGCATGGCGGTTGTTTTCTTGGTGATTTTGAAAAAGTGGTATCCCTGGATAGCAAATGTTACAATTCTTACGATATTTTCCCGGTCGAAAAGCAATGCCTTTATAAGGTATCTAAGGTAGTGGATTCCATATTTTGAAAATGATTGAAGGATAAGAGAGCTGAAAAAGCCTTTTAATTCTCTGAGATGTATTCCATTATTAGAGGAGCGATTATTCTGAATCAGCCCTTTTTTTCTTCCGTCTCGGTACCTTTTAAGAACGGCAAAGCATCGTTTAAAATATATTTTGGGAGAGTAGACTTCCGATAAAACTCTTCTATATCCATCCAGTAAAATTTCTTTAGGAAGTTTTGTATGAAAGTTAAGTTCAACTTCGTGGGTGTTGTTACCGTTACTTTCCGAAATAATCCGTCCTTCCTCTTGAAGCCGATTGTATAATCGGGTATTAGGAAGGGCCATAAGGAGACCGATCATGGCAGTAGGAATTGCCAATTCTTCGATAAATTCAATTTGCCGATCAAAGATAGTCTCGTCATCGGAATCAAAACCAATAATGAACCCCCCCGTTACTTCTATACCCCGCTCTTGGATTTTTCTTACACTTTCAGAAACACTGCGTTTCATGTTTTGAACTTTTCCCGTCTCACAAAGTGATTCATCGTTCGGTGTCTCTAATCCGACAAAGGTCATATAAAACTGAGCCTTGGACATTAGATCCAATAGTTCCTCATCATCCGCGAGATCTATACTTGTCTCCGTACAGAACCGAAATGGAAAACCGTTCTTCTCCTGCCATAATATAATTTCCCGTAAAAGTTGCTTTACCTTCCTCTTATTTCCGATAAAGTTATCATCCACAATAAAAATGGTCCCTTTAAAACCCACAGCGAGGGCACTCTCCAATTCCGAGGTGAATTGCTCCGGTGTTTTTGTCCTGGGCTTATGTCCAAACAGATGAACGATATCGCAAAACTCACAATTGAAGGGGCATCCCCTGGAATACTGGAGGGGAAGGGTATCGTAATATTTCAGCCGGATAAGATCGAAACGGGGAATCGGGGTTTTTGTTATATCCGGTTTTTCCCGGCTTGAATAGACTTTTTCCGGTTTTCCTGTTTCCCAATCGGCGATGAAACTTGGCATAGTTACCTCACCTTCATTGAGAACAAAGTAATCGACTCCCCTTATGTCTTTCCAGCATGAAGTGGCATAAGGTCCGCCGAGGGCGATCGGTTTTTCTAATCGATTACCGTCGCTTATCACCTTTTCCATGGATTCCCGCTGCACCGTCATAGCTGAGATCATAATTAAGTCGGATTCCAGGATGTCTTCGTCATGTATCTCTTCAACATTCATGTCTATCAGTTTGCATTCATAATGTTCCGGAAGCAGTGCTGCTACAGTTGCAAGTCCTAAGGGGGGCATCAATGCTTTCTTTCCCACAAAGGAGAGTGCGCTTTTAAAAGACCAGTAGGTTTCCGGAAATTCAGGATATACTAAAAGGACGTGTTGCTTTTTCATGTTTGTTCCTCTTTTTATGATTCGTTTCTAGATTAGACGGGAAACTAATGTTTTGGTTGCAAATTAATCATAAAATTAAAGAAGGCAAACTATATTTAAAGACTCAGAAGCATCTTCATAACGTATAAAAGGATCGGAAATCTGACCATTTACGAAAAACTCCGGTTCTGAGGTGATGTTATCCGCGGCGCGCCTTTTTATTGTTACGGAAATGCTCTTTCCCCGTATGTGAATCCCTTCAATGTAAAGTTCATTCAGAAATCCGGGGAGAAACGGCTGGAAAGCAATTCCCGGTGGGGTTAAATCAATGCCGCAGACACCAAATAGTATTGTCCCGATAAAACCGGTGGCGCACCAGCTTTGACGGGAACACGATTTCCACTTGGTGTATTCCTGCTCTCCGGCATAACGAATACCTTGGGTAGGATGGTACAGCTCTAAAAACTGTTCATCCCTGCTGGCGTGTTCCGCCATCAGTTTTAGTTCCTTCGAAAGATGACCGTAGGCGCCGTGAGAGGCTGCGGCGATGGCCCAGGCTGCCTGGCCATGAGGCCAAACAGTCCCGGAATGCCTGCCGTAGGTGTCCTTCTCTTTATTGCGGTAACGGGGAAACGAGGGCCATACGCAGGGGATTCCGTGGGGAGTTATATAGGTGTTTTTGATGAGAGATACGGCTTTATCCTCCGGAACGATTCCGGTAAGAAGGGCAAATGCATGACCAAGACACTCCTGGTAGTCGCAAAATCCTTCATCGTCGGTCAGGTATCCGTACCGGCCCAGTTCTTCGGACCAGAATGATCCATGAATTGTATCGCGAAGCCGGGTACTCATAGTATTCCAGTGCTCCTCCGGCTTTTTACCCAGTTCCCTTTCCATCTTTTGAATATTCTGGTATGCACCGTAATAGAGACAGTTAGTGGAGAGGGCTTTCATAGGTATCCCGACACCCTTAGGATGACGTTTTTCCGGATTGAAATTAGGCCAATCCAGAATGCAGGAGGAGGTGCCGTTATTCGTGTATTTTGCTGGATATGCGGAAATGCCATCGCCCAGAAGAGCCGGACCCCGGAAAAGCCCATCAGTGTCGTATTCCTCCCGTTCCCTCTGCAGGAGGGTATTAGCTGAAGCTTCCCGGGCTGTTTTAAGAAAATCCTTTTTACCGGTGATAAGGTAATGCCGCCAGGCACCCGTTACCCAAATGACCGCATCCCAATACTGACCGCCGATTACTAAACCCCCCTCTTCCCGGGAAAGCACCGAGAGGAGGGTAGCTTCCGCTACTTCCGGAAGGTATAAGGATAGACCAAAGAAGGAATGGAAAGAAGCGTCGCGGGTCCAGGGTTTGTCGTAATCTAAGCCGGCAAGGAGTACCGGGGATTCTGGATCCAGAAAAGGTGTCGAACCTTTTCGCTTTTGGATGTTCCCCATTATGTCACCCGCGGCAATCCGGAATGCCCGGTCTACCGTTATATTTCCGGTATAAAGGGAGGGGATCATTATAGTTCCACACTCTTGAATTGGGGAAGATGGGCTTCGTTCTTTTTGAACATAACCTGGGTCATTTCCTTAATTTCGTCAAGACTTAAGACCGCTTGAGTCAAGGGATCCATGCATACGGCATGAAATACCTTTTTCGGATCTCCTTCTATGGCTCCTTCTACCGCCAACTCTTCGCACCGGGCGCTGGTGTTGTTAATTATTGCAAGGTGGTCAGGCAGCGGTCCCACATGTATCGATTCGATGCCTCGCTTGGAAGCCAATACCGGGACTTCCACGCAGCATCCTTCGGGGAGATTATCGATAAGGCCGTAATTCCGTACGTTTCCGTTGAATTTGTACATCTCTCCGCCGCCGAAAACGGCGTTGAATATGGAGGCAGCGTATTCATGACCCCGCTCCAGGTCTACTTCGTCCTCCTGAAGCCACTCTTCGATATCTTTTTTCCAGGTATCTTCCCGCGTTAGATATTTTTCCAGAATGTGACCGTAATGCCCCGGGTTCCAGCCGGTA
Organism: uncultured Spirochaetales bacterium; assembly: GCA_964618265.1. Lineage (GTDB taxonomy): Bacteria > Spirochaetota > Spirochaetia > CAYLLE01 > CAYLLE01 > CAYLLE01. The sequence goes on from CAZUAE010000006.1 coordinate 51,731, forward strand.
CCGGCAGCACAGTACTTTTCGATTAGATCGGGACGCTTCCGGTACCAAGCGACATATTCCGAGTTGTGTCCGGAACTTTCGGTGACGTAGTAATCTAAGTGGATGAACATGTTGTTTCGGACCTGTTCTTCGTTGTAGATATCCGGGTTTTCCATTGCTTTCCGGATGAGAGGATATGCGTCTTCTCCGTTCCAGAGGTACTGCAGATACCACGCCTGGTGATTGATTCCGGCACAGGTAAAGGTTATCTCTTCCGCGGGAGCTTCAATCCATTTCGCAAGCATTTTAGCAGTTCCCTGAACACTGTGGCAAAGACCTGTAAAGTTCAGATCCGTTTCACCCTGGACTCCTCTGCAGAGCATGGCCATGGGATTGGTATAATTTAGAACAACGGCATTTGGACACAGCTTTTCTATATCTTTAGCAATGTCCAGCATGACCGGCATAGTCCTCAATGCGCGAAAGATTCCCGCGGGTCCTCTCGTATCTCCCACGTTTATATCTACACCGTACTCTTTCGGTATCTCGATGTCATATCTCCAGACATGTACACCACCTGCCAGAATTGTTATCAGTACACCGTCGGCGCCCTCCAGAGCTTGAGTCCGGTTTGTCGTGGCGGTAACTTTAGCGGGGTATTTACCGGCGGAGACGATCTTGTTACAGGCTTTTTCGCTTGCTTCAAGCCGTTCCGGATTTATATCCATCAATGCGATTTCGGCGTCCTGAAAAGCAGGAAAGGTGAGAATATCCCGTACAAGCTTGCGGGTAAAACCAAAACTTCCTGCTCCGATAAAAGCGATTTTTTTCATAATATTTCTCCAGTATTTTCGGCTATTTTACGGTAATGTCACCTGTATGACAATGGGAAATTCACAATTCTAAATGTACAATTTAGAATTGCCTTTTTTACTAATGTAAAGCTTGGAAATTGTATTACTCTTGATACAATTTATCAAATGCTGTTACCATATGATTGGAGGAAAAAAATGAGGCAATCACAGGATAAACCGAATATCATTCTTATCAATTGCGACGATTTAGGTTATGGAGATATTGGCTGTTACGGATCAAAGGTGAATCGCACCCCCCATCTGGACCGCATGGCTAAGGAGGGTGTTCGGTTTACAGATTTCTATATGGCTGCGCCGGTCTGCACTCCCTCCCGGGGGGCCATGCTGACAGGATGCTATCCTAGGCGTATCGGTTTTGATCTTTTCGATGGTGCCGGTGTACTTTTCCCGGGACATGGATGCGGTCTAAATCCGGAAGAGAAAACAATCGCATCTCTTCTAAAAGAGCAGGGATATGCCACAAAACTGGTGGGTAAATGGCACTGCGGAGACCAGCCGGAATTTCTGCCCGCGCGGCACGGCTTCGATTCCTACTACGGTCTCCCCTACAGTAATGACATGGGAATTCAAAGAGGACTGGAGGACCGGGGTCATCCCCCCTTGCCTCTTATCAGAGACGAAGAGGTGATCCAGGAACAGCCGGACCAATCCTCCCTTACAGAGCGATACGCGGAAGAAGCGGTCCAATTTATCAGAGAAAAACAGGAGACGCCTTTTTTCCTCTATTTCGCGCATATGTATGTGCATCTGCCGATTTTTGTCCCGGGTAATTTTCTTGCCGCTTCGCAAAACGGCTCTTACGGCGCAGCTGTGGAACACGTGGACTGGAGCGTTGGGCTACTTCTGCATGAGATCTCCCGTCTCGGCTTAGATGATAACACCATTGTTATTTTTACTTCCGATAACGGTTCCAAAGCTATTTTGGGAGGAAGCAACAACCCTCTTCGGGGAGGAAAGGGCTCAACATGGGAAGGGGGTATGAGACTTCCCTGTATTGTCCGCTGGCCCGGAACGGTTCCGTCCGGTAAAGAAAGCCGGGAACTGGTCACATCCATGGATCTCTACCCGACCTTAGCGAATCTGGCGGGCGCGGAAGTTCCTCAAGACAGGGTAATAGACGGAAAAGACATTTTCCCCCTTATGACAGGTGATGAATGGACCGCGTCGCCTCACGAAGCTTTTTACTATTATTCCAGAGATAAGCTCGAAGCGGTCCGTTCCGGTAATTGGAAGCTTCATGTCTACAGAAACGGAGATCCGGTGGAAGAGCTTTACAACTTGGAAACTGATATCGGTGAGACAACTGATGTCTCTTCCTCAAATCCCGAAAAAGTCACCGAATTAAAAAAGCTCTGCGATAAGATCAGAATTGACATTGGAGACGGTGCAACGGGTGTGGAAGGGGAAAACCGGAGACCCCAGGGAAGGGTTTCTAATCCTAAAAAACTTACAGAATACGACCCTCATCATCCTTACATGGTAGCCATGTACGATACTGATGAATGGGGCTGATTTTTAACTTTTTTTCCAGGGAATTTCCCGGTTCATAGATTCTATCTGCCATGCTACCTCTTTATTTATCCTCCCGATATTTAAGGAGAATAGTTTTTGCATGGCGGGATCGAAAAACCGGTGATAACTGGAAGTGGTAACTGCCTGGAATCCGCGACGCAGTTTGTGGGGGCTGCCGGCACCGGGATCGAACTCAGTTACGCCCCGGTCTATTGCCCATTCGATGGGAGCATAATAACAGGTGTTAAAGTGCAGATCTTTATAATACTCCCGGGTCCCCCAGTAGCGTCCCCACATGACGGAATCTTTTACCACCAGAAAGGAGAGAGCCGCCGGATTCGGATCTTCAGCATGAAAAGCAGCTTCCAGGAGAATCCGTCCGCGAAAGGAATCATAAAGTCCTGTAAAGAACTCCCGGTTTAAGTATTTTGCGGCCCAAATACCAAACTGATCATTCGTCTTTTCGTAATAATCGTACAGTATGGAAAAATAGTATTCCGGAATGTCATCAGCAAAGAGAGGTTTTAAGTTGATTTTCCGGTCATTCATGCTGCGGAGTTCTCTGCGGATATTTCTCCGCTGATTTTTATTAAAGGCAGAGAGATACGCATCGAAGGAAGAATAACCCGGGTTTTTCCAGAGATAGCTTTGGTGCCGCCACTCCTGATAACTGCTTCCGGGTATGTTTATATCCCATGCCGGATCGGTAAACAGGAGATGGAGTCCCTCTATACCTTGAGATTTGCAGAATTTTTCGGTGATGGAGATGAGCAATCTAGTGATTTCAGCTTGAGAATATTTTGGGGAGATAAGAAAACGGTAACGGCCTGAAGGTGTTGCGGGAATTGTACCCACCATTTTGGGAAAGTATTGAAGACCCAGCTCCGCCGCCGCATCAGCCCATCCCCAGTCCCATAGGAATTCTCCAGTGCTGCTTCCCTTCACATAAAGAGGAGCAGCCGCAGCTAACTCATCTCTATCCCACAAGGTAAGATGGAAAGGGAGCCAACCCGTATTGGGAGATACACTCCCGGAGACTTCCAGCTGGTTGAGCCAGCCCCATTCTAAAAAGGGAGAAACCTCTTTTCCCGCTAGAGCGTCCCATTTTGCCTGAGGTATTTCCCCGACGCTTTCAACCCATCGCAGGTCGAGGTTACTCCTGTCAATCATGCACCTCGTCTGGACCTGTTTCTGCCAATATATAAAGAAAATCGGAAAGCCGGTTAAGATAGATAGTAAGGAAAGCTGAAATTTCTGCCCTGACGGATCTGAGTGCCCGGATTACAGAACGCTCCGCTCTTCTGCATACTGCTCTGGATAGATGCAGATTTGCTTGACGGACATCTTTTCCGGGAAATACAAACTTTCCCGAAAGGGAGGAATGTTGTTTTGTCTTCTCCATCAAAATTTCGATCCTGGACACTTTTTCGGAACCGAAGGAACCTTTAGCTCCTGAGAGCAGCGCGCTGATTGTCCCTAAGTCTTTTTGGATATCTTCCAACAGAGTGTTCTCCCGGGATGCTGCGTTTGCCCTGCACACTCCTAATACCGAAGTTAGTTCATCCAGATCACCGAGAGCATCGAAAATAGGATTGTCCTTAGGAAACCTCTCACCTCCGAACAGACCGGAGGTCCCGTCATCACCCCTGCGAGTTGACAATTTAAGCTGACTTTTCCTTTGCTCCGTCATACTGAACAGGTCCTCTTACGATCTATTTTACCGCGAGCGGGATAAAAACGGTATGGGTGGTTCCGTTAGTGCGGGTGTGCGACCACGTGCCTTTGAGTTCACCTTCGACAATAGTTTTTACCAATCCGAGTCCGATCCCGTCCTCCTTGTTTTCATGAAGCTTCATTCCCTTTCCATTATCGGAAATGATTATACTCAGGTTGTTGTCAATTATCCTGACAGTTATTGCCACTGTGCCTTTTTCATCATCAGTAAAGGCATGCTCTAATGCGTTAGTCACTAATTCGTTTATTGCCAGTAAAATGAGTACCGCGTCGGAGTTTTTTATCTGAGTTTCCGATTGGGGAATCTCAGCGGTAAAATTATGCCTTCCTGCTATATTATGTTTAATGGAATCTAAAAAACTATACATATAATTTTCGATGCCGACCTTACCCGGCATATCGATCTGACCCAAAATTGATTGAGTTTGAATGATTGCCTGTATCCGCCCGATGTTGCTTTCCAGAATCTCTTTGACTTCCCGGTTTTTGGAGACCATACTTTTCATCTGAAGCATACTGGTGAGAAGCTGAAGATTGTTGTTTACCCGATGCCGGAATTCTTTAAAAAACAGTTTTGTTCGCTTGAGTTCCTGCTTAAGGGAATCCTCCCGCTTCAAAGCTTCCGTTAATTGCCTCATGGAGTCTTCCGCGGTTAAATCAGTTTTAATTATGTTATCAGGCATATTACCCACCTTTTCTTTTGGTAGGAAAGCCGATGGCTCGTTTTTTTTCTGCATTTTTTTCTGTCCAAAAAACTTCCTTTTCTTCTTTGATTATACTCCCAACTTAACCTAAATGAATAAAATGAGAATACCTCACCTATTGTCATCTTTTTCCGTTAAAACTATTATGTTCATAACATGGGGTACTTCAAGATAGGAAAACGTATAGATATTATACACCATTTTAAAGGAGAAGGCAAACAGGAAAAACTGGAGCAGGGATACTCCAGCATCTGCATGAGTGAAGAGAGTGAAGAGTAGTATCAAGCCTGTGTCCATGCATTATGTTAAAGGAGAGGCCGTGAATTTACTAGTTGTTGACGATGAGCGGGAAATTAGAGAGGGAATACGGGATACTATTCCATGAAAGATTACGGGATCGAGATGTGTGTAACCGCAAGGAGTTCAGCGGGAGCTGTTGAGGTGATGCAGGAAATTAAACCTGATATCATCATTTTGGATAAGATAGTTGTTGTTCAGCAGTTAAAATTAGACTGCCGGGGAGAAGACCTGGAGCGTAGATGTTTGGAAGTGCTTCATTTAGAATTGGTAAAAGAATTGGAAGAATTCCTTAAAAACTTTTTTTTCAGAGTTATGGAAGAGCTCCGTATCCGCCGGGAGCGGCACAACTCCTTTTTAATAGTTCCAGTTTTTCCAGATCCATCCCTGAGCCGGTATCTTCTAGTATAAAAAGCATCTCATTTTTTTCCGCTGCTGCATTAATACTGATTTGTCCCATCCCTTCTCCTATTCCATGAAGCACAGCGTTTTCAACAACCGGTTGAAGAATCAGGTTAAGGATCCGCATTTCCTGTATTTTTCCCGGAACATTGATCCGAAAGGTGAATCTTCCAGCATACCGATGGGCCTGTTTACACCTTTTATGAGAATTCTGGAAATAAGTATGATGATGAAGATCGATATACCTATAATTGCACCGGCAAATATGGATAGAAAAAGCCGCTGCTCCCGAAGAAGCTCGTGAATAGGTATAAGGGCTATAAGAGAAAACTGATTCTCTTCGTTTTCCGATTGGATAAGCAGATAATCCTTTGAAAATCTTTCTCCCATTACTTTACGTTTCTCCGGATCTTCTGGGAGATTATGACCCAGATCTTCCGGGTTTTCCGAAGCAACAATTATTCTTTGAGGATCTAATAAAAAGAGATGAGTCCCTGCGTAAATCCTGATTCTATCTATGATGTCATAAATAGAACGTTCTGAAAAATTGATACTTAAGTAGACCTTAACGGGAAGATCCCGGTTTATGATGTCTAATCTGCTCATTAGAGAGATGTAATTTTTTTCTTTAAGGTTTTTGTCATAGAAATGCCCTACCCAACAGTAAGCCTCATCCAAGTTCTCGACAAATTGGACCCAATCATTTGGGGGAAAATAACCATACGTAAATATATCAGGATCGGAGGTGATCATAAGGGTTTTGCCGGGTATGTAGAGATAAATTGAGTCTATTTTCGAATTCAGCTCAGCCTGATACATCAGCTCCAGGCCAAAGTCATTTATTTTTTTTACCTGTTCGTATGATCCGGTGCAGGTATTGCCGTAATTTTTAGTGATGCCGATCAACTCTTCGTTGGTGGAGAGGAGCTGGGTTAGTTCCCTTACCTGCTGAAACAAGAAGGACAGATAATAATTGGTAAGTTCTACTCCGTTTTGGGTCGAATCGATTGCTTTAGACGTGATCATGCCGAAGGTGATGCTGTAACCGATGATAGTTATTGCGATAAAGGTCAAAAAAAGAAAAAGAATGGGAACGATTAACTTGTGCTTAAGACTGTGTAACCGCGTTCTTCTACCCCTTTAATGGTGGTATAGGTGGGCGAAATTGCGACATCGTATTTTCCCGGACATTCGTACACGATACCCGCAGCCTTTGCCTCCGCGATCATCTGGTTGCGCTGTTTCGCTAAGGTAAGGCTTTGTTCCATTTCTTTTTCGGTACCTTCAACTATTTCCGGGTATTCATCTTCGCTCCAGTCCGGATGCCGAGAAACCATTGTCGGCTTATTATAGGGATTACCCGTATCAGGATCCTTGAGAGTGATGATTATTCCGTTATCAATTTTGAAGGTTTTCCCTTCTATCCCGTGAGCTCCCCAGTTGAATCTTCTGTCGTCCCCAAAAAATGTAGTTACATAATCGTTTATCATCGCTTTAGGATTTTTGGTTGATGAAAGGAGCACCCAGGGACCGCCACCCGTCACCGCGTGATTTATGTTCTCTGTTCTGTTCCCTTTGAGCCCCATTATTAAACCCACTTCTGCATCGGACACATTTTTCTGGAGTTCCGTGGTTCCTGCACCCAGCCCCCAGTTAAGCCAATAAAAGGTTGAACCGTACTTTCCTGACCAGAACTTTTCCCGCATGGTACTACCCTTGTTTGTGAACACCTCCGGATCCAAGATGCCGTCTCGGTAAATCATCCGCATGTAATCTAAAGCTTCCAGCATTTCGGGTTTTAACATGCTGTCAATATACTGATTTTCGTTGGGGTCCCATACAATTGGATCTGCGCCGAAGTTGTTGAGTCTGGCATCAAATGTCTGGAAGATGTCCTGAAGGTTCCAAGTTCCCGCGGAGACCATGCCGTAGGTATCGTCTTTTCCGTTACCGTCAGGATCATTCTGTACAAAGGCCTTCATTACTTTTGTAAGTTTATCGATGGTTTCCGGCTGTTCCATGTCCAGGTTGTCGAGCCAGTCTTTGCGTATAGCTCTTGCAAAGGCTCCACCTTTCCATCCGGAGGGAACAGCGTAGGTGATTCCGCCGTATTGATATAACGATTTGAAGTAATCAGGTAACGCTTTCCAGGTGGGATTCCCCTCCAGGTAATCATTCAAAGGTTCAATGGTTCCGTCATCAATGGCCTTTAATACGTCTCCCGGTGTGAATAACCCTACCATTCCCGACAATTCGCCGGAAGTTATCATTAAATTGACCTTCTCCATGTAGTTATTCCGAAGAAGTGCGTTTACTTTGAGTCTGACACCGAATTCATTATAAAACTCGTCGATGTACTCTTCTTTAAGGTCCGGATCATCGGAAGAATCTCCGAAGTAAAAAATCTTAGTCAGCTCTATGAAAGGTTCATCTCCCGTTGCACCGCTTTTCTCCGCATCTCCTTTTGCCCAGATCATAGAACTCAAAAGAAGAAGTCCAAGAACAAAAAAACATGTTTTTTTCATCTAATACCTCCTTGATTTAACATTCCTGCTAAATTTTTGTTTTATGATAGCACGGAGAGGAGGTATTACAAGGCGGATTATTTTTGTTTTTTACCGGGTTATTTTTAAATCTATAGAAGATGGCCCATCTTATTGCGTTTAGTGTCCAGATATTTGGCGTTATATGGGTTAGGGGGGATTTTCAAAGGTATCCTGTTTTGTATTTTGATTCCTTGCTCTTCCAGACTTGTCATTTTGAAAGGATTGTTGGTAATAAGGGAAACAGAAGTTATTCCGAATCTTCTAATAATGGCGGCAGCCACAGTAAAATCACGGACATCCGCGGGAAAACCGAGGTAATGATTTGCTTCTACGGTATCTAAACCCAGATCCTGCATGTGATAGGCCCGTATTTTATTAATAAGGCCGATTCCCCTTCCTTCCTGTTTCAAATAGATGAGGAGTCCCGGACCGTGTTTTCCAATATACTCTATTGACTGTTCTAGCTGCTCTCTGCAGTCACACCTCAGGGAACCTAAAACGTCTCCGGTATGGCATTGGGAATGAATCCGTACCGGACATCCTTCAACCCCTTCAATTTTCTCATGCACTAAAGCTGTATGCTCCAGTTTTTTTTGTTTGTCGTAAAAGCCATAGATAGTGAATTCCCCTGCCTTTGTGGGTAGATCGGCACAGCCGCCCAACTCTACTATTTCAATATCATTGGGTAATTTGGATTCATCTTGCCAGTCTTTACATTCGTCTTCCTCAACAACCGATGGAATCGGGTTGTCAGCTTCTTTTTTACAGTTCATAGTTTAATAATATACGTATGATTTATAATTTCAGTCAAATAAAAAATATTTGCTCAAGCTCAATACGTTACGTCGGATTTGTAGTTATATTTGCCTTATGAGAAGCAGTACACGGCGATACTACGATGCCAATACCCGAAGATTTCTATCCCTCGGTCATGGAAGCACGGTTAAGGCGGTCAGGAGGGCGGTATGGGCTCCGGAGGTAACTGACCGAACCGAAGCAATTCAGTATGTAAACGGGAGGATAGCAGGCCTATTTTCTGAGATGGAATTCCGGAAAGTTATTGATCTCGGCTGCGGAGTCGGCGAGTCACTCATGTATCTGGAATCTGAAAATCCGCGGCCGGAGTATATCGGAATAACCCTAAGCGGAATTCAGAAGAAGATAGGGAGACAGCTCATCAAAGAAAGGGATTCCCGAGTGAACATTTTTCAGGGCAGTTATCTCGATGAGGGTTTTTATCAGGAACATACTGCGGGCGCACGGACTTTATTCTTCATGATAGAATCCCTGCTTCACTGCCCCGATACAGGTAAACTTTTCTCTCTGCTGCAAAGATACAGTCAGGCCGGCGACTGTCTTGTGATTTGTGATGATTTCCTGAAACGTGCTCCATGCACATATCGAGAAGAGCGTCTCCTTAAGGAATTCAGACGTAATTGGCATGCCGGGACGGTTGCGGCAACCGATTCCCTGAAGGAACTGGTATCTCCGGCAGGATTCGATGTGGTTACGCAGGAGGACTGGACGGAATATCTGGAACTATTTCGGCCCAGGGATCGGCTTACCCGATTATTCCTTCCCCTTATTAAGATCATTCCCGGTTCGTTCCCCTGGCAGGAAAACCTGCTTGGAGGGACTGCCCTTCAGTCCCTTTTAAAGTCCGGCGTCCTGGGTTATTTTTTCGTGGCGGCCAGGAGGCGATAGTGCTGTTTCCCTGAGGAGCGGAAAGAAGTCAGACATATCGATTGATTCTGCCTCCGTCTCAACGATAAGTCCCGGAGTAAAACCCGCTTCTTTCCAGGATGTCAGGAGTTCCGGATGGGAGCTTAGGATGTGGATGGGTACATCCGTTCCGGAGTACCGCTCCCGGATGGGAAGCCTGGGCTGATGGTCTCCTAAAACGATCATTAGACCCCATTTCCCTGCCGTGAGTTCGGCAAAACGGGTAATACATCCAAGAACGTAATCGATGGAGGCAGTGTAGCCTTCCGGATATTCTCCTCCCGCTAACCAGCCGTTATCGAAAAAACGGTGGCTTAGACCTTTGAAGATAGAACCGTTTCCTAGAGAGTCCCAATCGGTAACATATGCAGGTACGATGTCGAAGGGGGTATGGCTGGAAACAAGGATAGTTTCTATGAACAAAGGTGTATTCCAGTCTTCATTGAGTAGTGATCGGATAAAATTGACAAGATACTGATCCGGCATCTCCCCCATGGAGAGTCTGGGACCTTCGTAACCAAAATCACCTTTGATGAAGGTGTGTTTGAAGGGGAAAATGGTATTCCAGTTTTCCGTCGTATATGTTGTTCCGGGAGCAGCGAATATGGTGGTATAACCCGCATCATTAAAAAACATAGGTATTGAATACGAATCGGTTTCCAGAAGTTTGTCGTAGGCGCCTTGAGTATCTATAGGAATGCCCGTCATGAGTTCCGCCTCCGCAATCCAAGACCGGCCTCCAGTAATTGGGCTTTTCAATTTACCGCTTACCGTTTCTATCCCTGCAGACTTCAATCTATTTTGGTAATGGGTATAAGATTCCTTTAGTCTGGAAAAATGCTCCTCCCGGGTGAAGATAGTCATGCCGTACGATTCCGCAACAAAAAGAAGAGCATTAGCATCCTGAAGTCCCGGCAGGCTTAGAGCGGCTGTTTCTTCTCTGTTTTGTTTTTCTATAATCTGTTTTTCAAGGTTGATGTTTGGAGGAGTTACCGAGCCAATCATCCTCAAGATAAGAGGTTTGTTGGGACTGAACCCAACGGCGGCCGAAAAAACCACAGCCCCGATTATACCTACAAGCCTGGGACGGCGTATAATACCAGGGTAGGAACCTCGATAGAGAAGGATGCCTGCAAGCGCGGCGATACAAAGGACAAAAATGATTAGGAGAATTATAACGGTCTTCGAGGGGATCCATCCCGTCACCATTCCGAAAAGATTGCTGATATAAGGAATATCAGACCACGGATTGAAGGATTGCCGGAAGATGTGGAGAAGAAATCCTTCTATCCCGGAGTAAAGAATTGTGATACCCGCGAGAGAACCTAAGAGAACAGTCAATATTTTTCGCAATTTACTTTTCGTATTCGGGAGCAGAGAAGCGGTGAGAAGAAAAAATGCCCCTTCCAATACAGGTATTCCTAGTCTCATGAATGAATATTCCGGAAACCAGAAATAAAATCCCGGAAGAAAGAGGAGAAGAATCATTGAAAAAGTAGATACAATTATGTTGCCGGAAAATTTCGGAAGAGTACTTTGAGGGCTGCCCATCCGCAGAGCCCACTCCCACAGGAAGGATGTTCCCAGGAGGACAAGGGCGGATATCCAGAAAATTTCAGGCGGAATCGATGTCGGCGCCGCTGCCGCAACGAGGAAACCCTGCGCGAAGGCGCATGCTGTTTTTGCATACCAGCTAAAACTTTTAGGTAGTTTTTGCGCGCTCCCATAAGAGAAAGGAATGATGAAAAGGTAACGGAGTAAAGCGCAGATGAGTACCGCGGATGGCGCTTTGCCGGTATAGAACAGATACACAGATACAAACCAGATAAAGAGCGCATCCGTCTCTCCATCCAGAAGGCCGCCGAAAGGGGTGGGGCCGTTCCTTCGAGCCGCGAATCCGTCTGCAAGGTCCGTCAAAGCACCGGCTGTGAACAATCCGAAAATAACCCATTCCGAGACTTCAATGGGCAGAACACCGAGAGTTAATGCGGCGGCCCCTAACAGTACCCGGAGAACAGTTATCCCGTTAGCCACTAATAATACAGGACGGGAAGCCATATTAAAAAGGATTATAAAAAAAGCAAGTGACCAAAGGATAACACCGGCAATGATCAGATTTGAGCGGCTGAAGAGGATCGGAGTGACAGCGGTCAGTAGTAATGCGTGGACAGTTAAAAGATTGTCTTTAGGAACTGAATAATCCGCTCCATCGTTTCTTTCCATGATGGGTATTTTTCTCCGGTTAATGTACGAAATTCAAGAGGATTTTGCAAAACCTCGTCTATTGCTTTATGCCAATCGGAATTATTTTTACACAGCCTGGCGCGATTTGAATAGCCTGCCGCTTCTCTAAGACCGCCGGCACCGGAGGCGATTAACCCTATCCCCGACGCTAATGCTTCCGCTGCAAATATCCCGTAGGTCTCTAGAACGGAGGGAACCAAAGCGCATGTGTACTCCGGAATGACCGCTTTAAATTCACGGTGAGGGAGCGGTTTATGGAATATTAGGCGTTCTGATACGGGACTTTGCCGGAAAAGTTCGGCCAGATATTTTCCATAAGGAGTTTTAGTCATTTTGTTCCCAATGAGATGCCATTCCCACCGGAATTTCAGATGGTCTTCTAAAACGGGAACAAGTCTGTGCAGACCCTTAACGGGTATCCAGTTGGCTGCTGATACAAACCGGACAGGCTGTTTTTTTTGCAGCTTCTTTATAGTAACCCCTGCGTAAGATTCAATTCCGGGCGGTGCTGTGCAGATCTCTGCGTCATCACCTTTTAATTCACGAATTGCATTACCGCAAAAGTCACTGGGTACAATGAAATGATTAAATTTTTCGGCCCTTCGCAGGCTTTCCTCAGATTGCTGTTTTCCAAAGGGCAAATAGCCGTCGAGACCTTCCTCCGGGAGGTATTCCCTCTCCATCCAGGGCAGCCAGTGAGTCAGAAGACACGCGCTGCAGCTGGAAAACGTATCCATAACCAGATCAAAAAACACCGGGTCCAAAAGAAGGATGGTATCCACCAATATTCCGTCCGGGTTCCTGTCTTTTGGCACAGCATCGATTGTTCTAACAGTTTTTAAAGAGCAATGTTTCTTAAGCTCTGAGATCAGATGATTGTTGTAAAGATGTCCCCCGCTGGGAATCCCTGATATTGATTTTGTAAACAGAATAATTTCCATATAATACAATCTTCTCACAGTTTTATGTCTGCGGTAAAGGTTGATGCCTAAAGGTATAAAATGAGAATTCCTCTCCAGCATGGACACCTGCTGGAAGTAATTGTATACTTGGAAACAATATGAATAAACCCTTCATCACCGTAAGTTACGCGCAAACAATCGACGGTAGAACAGCCACCGCTGCCGGTGAGTCCCGGTGGATTTCCGGAGAAGCAACCCTGGATTTAGCCCATACGCTCAGAAGAGATAACGATGCGGTGGTGGTGGGAATCGGTACCGTGCTAAGGGATGACCCGCTTCTTACCTGCAGGATAACCGATCCGCCCGTCAGTCCGGTACGGATTGTCTATGACTCCTCATTACGGATTCCAATGGAGAGTCAGCTGGTTACTACCGTCGGTGAGTATCCTGTCTGTGTTATAACGTGCGATGAATGTAACCCCGAGAACGCGAAAACTCTTATGGACAGGGGAGTTGAGGTCGTTCCGGTAAAGACAAAGCGGAAACGCCCGTCTCTCCGGGAGAGTCTGGATTATCTGGTTGGAAGAGGCATCCGCAGTATATATATTGAAGGAGGGTCAAGCCTTATCACCTCTTTTCTAAAGGAGAAACTGGTGGACAGGATGATCATTGTTACCGCACCGGTCATTCTCGGTAAAGGATTGGAGGGAATCGGAGATCTTGGCATCCGTTCTTTGGGAGAGGCAATCCGCCCCAGAAGGGTTAGAACTCGGAAGGTAGGAGAAGACCTTGTTTGGGATCTGGAGCTTTGACGGTGTCTGAAGAGTTCTGCAGAAGCCTGTACTTTACGGGAAAAGAAAACGTAGAGATAAGAAAAGAACCTTTAAAGGCACAGCCGGAGCAGATCCTGATAACTTCCCGATATATGGGGATCAGTTCCGGTACCGAAATGCTCTTTTACCGCGGAAAAATTCCGGAAGGTATGACTATGGACGAGTCAATTCCTGCACTAAAAGGAGGGCTCGAGTATCCCGTAAAGTACGGCTACATTAATACCGGTTTAGATCCGGATGATCGGCCGGTGTTCGCCTTCTTTCCGCATCAGGATAAGTTTTATATCAATCCAAAGGATCTTATCTATCTCCCGGAAGACATTTCCCTTAGGGATGCTGTTTTTATCCCGGCAATGGAAACCGCGGTGGCTATCCATCACGCGCTTCCGGCGGAAACGGGAAGTGTGGGCGCTGTCTTCGGCCTTGGGGCGGTGGGACTGCTCGTCGCCGAGTTGGCAGTACTAAGGGATGCTTGTACCCTTTTTGCCGTTGATCCGGTTCCCGAGCGCCGCGTGTGGGCTCAAAAATTGGGAGTCGCAGTATTTCCGCCGGACGATCCGGAACTGACAGCCGCGGTAAAAGAAAAATCTGAGGGAAGGGGACTGGATTGGGCGGTAAATGTGAGTGCTTCGGGAAACGCGCTGCAGTACTGCATCGATAATTCTGCTTTCGGAGCGGTTATAATAGAAGGTTCCTGGTATGGTACTATGAGCGTTCCTCTATATTTGGGCGGGAAATTTCATAGAAATAGACTCGTTATAAAAAGTGTTCAGGTTTCTTCTTTAGAACCCCGTCTCTTGTGCCGCTGGACAAAAGAACGGAGGATGAAGGTAGTCATGGATATGATCCGAAAAATTGGACCCGCCGAATACATCGGAGGAGAATACCCATTAGAACGCGCGGAGGAAGCCTTTCGGAATATCGCAGCGGGAATGGAAACCGGTGTTCAGACGGTGATTTACCCATAGACGTAAGGAGGAGTGATGATTTATGAAGCCGGCGTAAGCAGGAAGCTGGATACAAGCCATTTCCTGGACGGCGATTTTGGGGATGAGAGTATTCCCCACCGTCACGATTACAGGTTTGAATTCAGCTGTGCCGCAGAAGATTTAGATCAAAACGGGTTTTCTACGGATATTTCGCTCCTCGAAACCGCGGCTGATGAAATTAGGGGTGAACTAAAAGGGGTGCTCTTAAACGATATCCCCTTTTTTAGAGACAAGCAGCCAAGTGTTGAAAATATGGCAAGACTTATTCTTTCCCGGATGCTTTCTCGATTAGAAGAACTAGGTGAAAAAAGGAAATTCGTTAGAATCAAGGTGACTATCTGGGAATCCCCCGACGCATGGGCTTCATGTATAAAAGAGGGATAATTCTTTGCGGATCTTTTCGGGGCTGACTAAATCTTTCCTCATTTATTATGCAATACCCTTGAGAAAGAAGAAAATGAAGAAACTATACAGCAGATTTCTGGAACCAGGAGGACTGGCTTTCGATATCGGTTCCCATTTGGGAAACCGTATTCGGGCATTCAAAGCTCTGGGAGCCAGGGTAGTTGCGGTGGAACCTTCCTCAAAAACTTTTCATTTTATTAACCGTGTTTACGGTAAAAACCGCAGAGTCACATGTATTCAGAAAGCTGTCGGGAGTATGTCCGGAACCGTAACAATCTATACCGATCCAAAAAATCCTACCCTTTCTACCGTTTCGCCCGAGTGGATGGAATTAGTAAAAAAGACCAGATCCTTCAGGAAGGTTCGGTGGAACCTATCCGAAGAAGTACCTATGGTAACCTTGGATTATCTCATCCGGGAATACGGTCTTCCTGACTTCTGTAAAATTGACGCGGAGGGTTCGGAGGACCGGATCCTTTCCGGGTGTACAAAAGCATTACCGGCCCTCTCCTTTGAGTATCTGCCGATGGAAACGGGGACGGCACGGAGGTGTATTTATCGGTTGAAAAAACTTGGATGTTACCGTTACAATATCTCCGTCAGGGAAACCATGCGTTTTCTCTGGGATAGCTGGGGAAACGCGGATGATGCTGTCCGTTTTCTCGATAGTTTAGGGGAGGATGATGCCTCCGGAGATATTTATGCGGAGATGAAGGGAGAATATGATGCAGGATAAATCAATACGAACGGCAATACTCGGGTACGGCAGAAGCGGCAGTACAATGCATGCCGGCGCGATCGAAAAGAGTTCCGACTTTGAGATGACCGCTGTTTGTGACATTGATCCGGAAAGGCAGCGGCAGGCGAAAGAACGGTTCGGATGTCCTGTGTATGATGATTACCATGAAATGCTCAAAAAGGAAAACCTGGACTTGGTGTGTGTGGTGACCAGGAGTGATCAGCACTGTAAAATGACCTGTGATTGTCTTCGGGCGGGGGTCGATGTTCTGGTGACTAAACCCTGGGCGGTTAATGCTGCAGAAGGAGAAGCCATGATTAAGGCAGAATCGGAAAGTGGTAAGAAGATTCTTCCCTGGCTTCAAGCTCGTTGGGGCTCAGACTTTAAACGGCTCCGGGAGCTGGTATCTGAAGGGGTAATCGGAAGACCCTTCCTAATCAGGAGAACAGTGGTAAGTTTCGGAGTCCGGGACGATTGGCAGACAGAAAAGCAGTACGGCGGAGGATATATCCTTAACTGGGGACCACATATCGTGGATCCGCCGATCCTCCTGGCGGGAAGTCCTGTGATAAGCGCCTATGGGAGATCCGGCAAGGTAAATAATCCGGGAGACGCGGAGGATTACTTTTTTTCTGTATTAACCTGTAAAAACGGACTCACAATTACCGCGGAATTTACTGTTTCCACCGAGGACTTTCCAAACTGGGTTATCCAGGGAGACCGGGGAACAATAGCCGTACGGGGTAAAGAAGTCTGCATACACAGCCAAACCCCCGGGAAACCGTCGGATCCCACCAAATACGCATCCATGAAGGCAGAAAGTGAAGACATAAAAAGGGAAACCCTTACACCGGATACCATAGGAAAAGCAGATACCGTATACAAGGAAATTGCCGAGGCTTTCAAAAAGGGCACTCCCTTTGCGATATCCTCAGAAGATGCCCTTTCTTTATCCAGGGTGCTTGATGCCGTTAAGGATTCCGCTAAAACGGGCAAAGTAGTAAAAATCCGGTAGTCATACGTTTTACGGAAAACCTGATTCAAGCTTCTCGATAACGTTCCGGTAGTTCTTCAGGGCTTTTTCTCCATACCGGTTAAGCTGGTAGATGCCGCGGTCTACGCGGTCGAACCATCCGTAGAAGTTTTTGGAAAGGATGGGCTGGGTTTTTTCGGAGCAGCCTTGTTCCCGCAGCATCTTAGGACTGGATGGTCCCTGTTCTCTGAGGAAGTAGGCAACTTTGATGACCTGCTGTTTGTAAGAGGTGATCCGTTCTTCAGTTACCGGAATGCCCCCGCGGGTAAACTCCCCGTACCGTCCGTTGATCTCCCGAATTATGGCTGTCCGTTTCTTATGCATTCTGCGCTCAGGATAATTCGCCGGATGAAGTACTACATCTATACGGGTTTTTGTCTTGAGAAAGCGAACAAGGATAAGACCTGTTTCCAGCCTGCGGAGAAGCTTAAGGACTCCCCGCTGATTCGGTAAAGAACGTTTTCCCGGGGGAACAGGAACCGCCGCGTATACCGATGGAGTAATTTCCTTACGATTGGCAATTTGGATAAGAAGGGATACACTTATCCGCGTTTTAAGCTCCACTATAACGAGTTCATTTCCGCGCCGGGCTGCTATATCGCAGTTATTTACCTCACCGCTTACTGAATAGCCTTGATGTTCCAGATAAGTTTTTATGGGTAAATAAAGATCAGCCTCTTTTATCATCTCTCTAATTCTACGGCAGTCAAACGTAAGGGACAAGGGGTTATCTGCTTCCTTTCCTATATCAGAAAAAAATATTATGCTATTGTTACTACCAGGGCAGCAGGAGGATTCATTGTCGATTTACAAGGTTCATTTTAAGTGGAAAGAAAAAGAGGTAATCTTAAGAGCACGAAGTCTCGATTTGACCCATCCCTATTTTGTTTCAATTAAAGATTTAGTATTCCCGGAGGGAAAGAAACTGATCATAGATCCCGCTGAGGATGAAATACGGAAAGCTTTTGGAGAAACGGACCACCTCATGATTCCCTTTCAGTCTGTCTCTCTTATCGAAGAAAACAGCGAGGAAAAACCAGCAGCTCAACCTAAAGTCAGACCTTTTACGTTGGTAGAAGAAGAACCGGAAAATCCTGAGGAAACTGAGTGACTAGATGACTATTCTTCGATATTCCGTTTCATTCTTGTCATTCCGCTTCCTTCCAAGTCTATTTTTAAATTAAGAAATTCCAAAAGGTCCTTAATAGAAAGAATTCCCGCCAGTTTACTGTCTTCCACAACCATCAGCCTGCTGTTTCCGCTTTTATACATTTTGTTTATGGCTTCCGTTGCATCATCATCTGGGGATATTGTGTTTTCCTCTGTCCATTGAGTCTTTAGTTGTCTAACCGGTGTATTGGGCCACTCTTCTCTTGGTAAATTCTTTATATCCTTTGTGCTGATAAAACCCTCTAATTCTCCATCCGAAACAATGGGAAACAATTTATAGTGGTATTTGTAGACGTAGTCTTCCACCAGCCGTTCAATAGAAACGGCGGGACTCACCGTAACCACCTCGGTTTTCATGAAGCGTCTTACCTTCTCGCCCCGTAAGGTCTGCTGAATAAGCACACGCTGATAACTTGCTCTGGAGGACTGATGAATGAAGAACCCAATAAAAATCCACCAGATACCTGATAAAAATCCTCCCGCGAATATACCGGTAAAACCGATGAATATAAGGAGAAAACCGAATCCGGACCCGGCGTAGGACGCCCATTTAGTTGCCTTCCGTATATCTTTACCGGTCCCCCAGAAGATAGCACGCAGCACACGTCCACCGTCCAATGGATAAGCCGGGACAAGATTGAATCCGGCAAGGATAAAGTTGATGGACCAGAAATAACTCAGTACCGCCTGGATCTCAGCAGGCCATTCTGCCTGTAATGCGAGGGAGTAGAGTCCCCAAAAGATCCCTCCAAGGACAATACTGGTGCCCGGACCGGCTAAAGCCATGAGTACTTCGGCTTTAGGACTCGGAGGTTCCTCCTCTATGTTTGCTACCCCTCCGAAAACGAAAAGGGTGATTTCGTTTATATCCATACCGAATTTCCGGGCCGCCAGTGAATGACTCAGTTCGTGCAATATAATGAATAGAAATAATCCTACCGCCCCTATAACTCCTAAAATCCAATAGGCGGCAGGTTCAAAGGCTTCGAAGTAATTTGGAAAAACTCCCGTCGCCAGGGACCAAACGATAAGTATGGCAATAATCAGCCAGCTCAGATCTACCTTTACCGTGAACCCCAGCATTTTGAAGAGTTTATATTTTTTCCCAAACATAGCTGTTTACTTATCCTCCAATGCGGCAATTCCTGGTAGCTGCTTTCCCTCCAGGTATTCTAAAAAGGCCCCGCCGCCGGTGGAGACATGGGTCATCTTGTCTTCGTATCCCGCTTGGGTCACAGCTGCTGCTGAATCCCCGCCGCCGATATACACCTCTGCATCTAAACCCGCAAGAATTTTTGCCATACCGTTAGTTCCCTCGGCAAATGCGTCTTTCTCGAATAACCCTAACGGACCGTTCCACACGATACGCTTTGCGCTGTGGAGTATTTCCCGGAAACGCTCCAGGGTGTTGGGACCTACATCCAGGATCATCCAGCCCTCGGGTATTTCGTCGGCAGGAACGATCCGCTTTTTTGAAGCTTCATCCGGGGAAGGAGCTACCGCGGCATCTTCCGGTAAAATAAGATTTTCTCCGGCACTTTTTAAGATATCTAAAGCGGTATCTGCGCTTTCTTCATCCACCAAAGATTTGCCTACAGCTATTCCTTTTGCTTTTAAAAAAGTATTCGCGATACCCCCGCCGGTTAAAATAGTATCGGTGAGTTCTATCAAACGCTTTATCACTCCGATTTTATCAGAGATTTTAGCCCCTCCCATGATTGCTACCGAAGGATGCACCGGGTTGGAAATAATTGTTTCTAAGGCTTTTATTTCCCGTTCCATAAGTAGTCCCATCACGGAAGGAAGGTGTTTGGTTATTCCTTCGGTGGATGCGTGAGCCCGGTGAGCCGCGCCGAAAGCATCGTTTACATATATTTCTCCATGCGCTGCCAATTTTTTGGCGAAATCCGCGTCATTTTTCTTTTCCTCCGGATGAAAACGGGTATTCTCTAATAGAAGAACTGACCCGCCCTCAAGCTTAGAAGATGCATTTTCCGCTTCACTGCCGACACAGTCGTCGGCAAATTCCACTTTTTTACCCAGAAGTTCCTCAAGGTGCCGTGCTGCAGGTTTTAAGCTGTACTCATCCTTCCGTTCTCCCTTCGGTCTTCCCAAATGGGAACAGAGGGTGAGTTTTACTTTCTTATCCAGGAGAAACTGTATAGTTTTCATGGCTGCCCGAATTCGGGTATCGTCAGTGATTTTCCCGCCATTCATGGGAACATTGAAATCCACTCTCATTATTATCCGTTTATTTGTTAAATCAATGTCGCGAATCGTCTTCTTCATCTTTTCCTCCTCGAATAATAAGATACACAAAAAAGTTGTATCCCGGCAAAATTTTTTATCCAGTTGTGCTGCGGAAAAGCTATTTAAAACAGAGGTATCTACTCTGGTGTAAAAAAATCGTTGCTTTGGACCGATACTAGCTGATATAGACTGTATTAATAGGTAAATCTATGATATTGAGGGAAATTCCAATTCCTTATCTTGTTCGGGAGCGTTGAATGAATGAAAAACTCGGGTTCCGGCTGATTGTGACCATTCCATGGGTTCTCTTTATGGTTCTCTTTATGGCAGGAGTACCCCTTTTTGCTCAAGGTGAAATATCTTTAATGTATTACCTTTGGGTCGCGTTAAGCGGATTTGGACTCTATCTTTTGCTGCAGCTTGCTTTAACCAAAAAAGCAAGGTTGTTCGGCTCTGTAGAGGCCTCGGGTACGGAAGCCCATGAAGAATGGTTGGTAAAACTGGGTCAGATTCCCATCTCAACTTTTCTGATTATAATTGTTTTCACCATCAGCTTTATCGTTATTTCCCTTGTTATTTCTGTTGTTACCAATGTATTTCTGCAAAGCAGCGGAAATCTCTACGGTTTGGGTCTTTTAGGTTTCGCAATGCTTAATGGAGCGTTTGCCTATGTTCTTCTGGACAAGCGGCTCTTAGTTACCCTTTATAATAGAAAGATAACGCAGTATCCAGAGAGCCTGCGGGAGGATAGGCAGTATAAGAAGATTATCATCGTTCCCCTTTTTATGATCATCATGACGATAATTACCGTTTTTGCCTGGACAGTTTTAGGCCTTTACCGGGCAAGTCTTTTCAGTGCCGCCGGAGGATCCGGTGTCGTGGGTGCCATTCTCGGTAAAATAATTTTGCCGGTAGGTCTTTTCATAGCGGCAGTAATTGGTCTTGTTTACATTTGGGCAGGGAATACACGGCTTCTTTACCGTAATGTTTTGAACAGACTCGATTCCCTTAATTCCGCGGATAAAGATTTAACCGGTGAAGTGTATATTACATCTGTAGATGAAATTGCCTCTATTGCCGGGGGAATAAACAATTTTATCGGTACACTTCACAGTAATATCAACCAGTTGAAGGGTTCCTTTGAGACTATGGATATAATACAGGCTAAGCTATTTGAAAAGATCGAGTCCACCGGCGGTATCCTAAAGGAAGTGGACCGGCATATTGCAGAATCCGCTGAGAATGTGGATTCTCAGAACGAAAAGAGCAGCGAAATCATAAAACTGGGCGGTGAGTTTCAGCGTATTGTGTCTGAGCTCAACACTGTTTTTATGGAGCAGAATACAAGTCTTGGAACTTCTTTGGAGGGAATCGAAGGGATTATTGAATCCGTTGATCGTGCTACCGCACAAATTGTTGGTGTTTCCGAACAGGGAACCCGGTTATCGGAATTATCGGAACGGGGAAGAGACGCCTTGGGAGCTACAATCTCATCAGTTTCCACCATCAGCAGTCTTTCAGATGAACTGTTGAAGATAAATTCCATGGTAGCCAATATTGCTTCCCAGACAAACCTTCTGGCCATGAATGCAGCTATCGAAGCCGCTCACGCGGGCGATTTAGGTAAGGGGTTCGGTGTGGTAGCGGATGAGATCCGGTCTCTAGCTGAAGATACCGCCGCAAGAACAAAAGAAAGTGCCGGAAGTCTAAAAAAGGTAATAGAGGAGATAGATTCAGCTCTTAAGGTTGCCCAGGATACCGGGAACACCTTTTCCAAAATTCGGGATGCCATAAATGAGATGGAAACTGCCGCGAAGGATGCCTCTGAGAATATGCGTCGGCAATCCAAAACTACCGGTACTATTCAGGACTCCCTGGGTAAAACCAGGGCTGATACGCGCCGTCTTGAGGAAGCAGCAAAAGAGCTTCTGAATCATACTGAAGGGATGATAGACACCTTGGATACACTCGGGAAATCAGCGGCGGATAGTAAGGAAAGAACCGAGAAGATGCGGATTTCCAACGTCAAAGCACAAGAGAGTATGGGTAAACTAGATGAACTATCCCGTTCCGCCGAGGAACTGCAGCATCATCTTAAGGAATTTGTGGAGACCTTCCGTACCTAGGAATTGCTGTCACTGGTTTCCTTAAAAAGTATCTTTTCCAGATCCCTTACATTTTCCAGATAATACGTTGCAGACACTTTTAATTCCTTTCTGATATGAGGGATACTGTGTCCCCAGCCGGCACCTGCTGAATCTACACCTCCCCGTTTAGCCATTGTTATGCCGGGCTTTAAATCATCAAGAACAAGTATTTCACGCTTCGATACACCGAAATGCCTAATTGCTTCTTCTATTGGCCAGGGATTCGGTTTATGCTTTTCCGGCTCCCCTGTCCACCCGATAATCATGTCCGGTACAAATCCTGGAATTTCTGTTTGGGCTTCGTAATGTAATCGGATTATGTCGGGCTCGGAATGGGAAACAACGATTATGACACCTCCGGAATCATGATATTTTTTAAGTATGCGGAGAAGTCCGGGAAAAAACGGGGGAGAAGAGTTTTCCGTAAACTCCCTCCAAACCCGATAAAACATCTCTTTGTCTTCTTCCGAAAGTTTCAGAACGTCGTTTAAGTAGCTCCCCAAGCCGGGATGATAGTTTATGGAAAGCCATTCCTCCAGAGAGACCGTCATATCTTCTCTTCCGAGACGGCGGAGCTGTTCTATATGGGCAGGATAATGGATATGAGGGGTGCTGTTTACTGCAGTGTCATCATGGTCAATGAGAAGCGCCCGGTAGTTAAGCATTTGTTTTTTCTTTACCCTTATATTAGAATCCTTTATGATAATATAATAATTTCGATATATCGAAAAAGGTTTTATGAAAAAAGTTGATATACAAAGGCATATCACCAATCTCCTCCTATTTATAGTATATTTAGCGGTTCTTTTCATTATTCCCGCAAATTATGTAAATATACTTTACCCAGCAGCTCTGTTTCCTTCCATAATTATTGCGTTTTTACTAGGTCCCTGGGCTGCTTTGGCTGCTTCTTTGAGTTTTACCGGGATAAATCTTTTTTACCTGCTGATAAACATTCCCGGATACCTTCCGGAAGGGTTGTTTGGATTCGTTTTGGGTCATTTGAACATTATATTTGCCTCTTCTGTGGTAGGGTATATAAGTAGAATTAAGAAAAAGTTGCACCGTATGGTCCGGCAGAAAGAGAAAAGCGAAGAAAAGTTGACGGAACTGCTGCACCAGAAAGACATGATGGTACGGGAAATGAACCATCGGATATCCAATAATCTTAACATGCTTTCCGGGCTGATCGAACTGCAGAGCCAGTTTATGTCCGATAAGGAGTATCAGCACAAATTTTTAGAATTAAAAAACAAGATTGTTACAATAGCTCTGCTCCATAATCAGCTGCAGGAAAATTCTAAAGACCTGGACATGGATACCCGCCCGTATTTAAAAACATTAGTTTCCCGGATCACCAAGAGTCTGTTGACGGAACATTGCAACATCCTAGTTCATACCCAAGAGATTGAGGGAGTATACCTACCCAGCTCCTATTCTACACATCTGGGTTTGATCGTCAGTGAGCTGGTTACAAATGCCTTCAAATACGCATTTCCTGCAGAAGAATCTGGAAACATTTGGATAAAACTTAAGCCTACCCTTGACGGTTCCTCTATTCAGCTTTCCGTTTCTAACAACGGGGTTCCATTCGATTTTCGGGCTAAAGCAGCTTCAGAGGGTGTTTCACTGGGCATGACCCTCATCGAGTCTCTGACGGAACAGCTAAAAGGTAATTTTCAGATTCGGCAGGAAGAGGGAATTGTCGTCTTTTACATAACGTTTCCGAAGCCGGAAAATGCAGTTTATATTGAAGAACAGGATGCTAAACCGCATCCTAATTCTTACCGCTAAATTGTTTTAGAATCAGCCAAAACCTTCGCGCAGAACTGATACACCCCGGCACTCCAACCCTGCATTCTGGCAGCCTTGTACTCACCAGTACCGATCCGGCCGGTCTCAACATTAATTTTCTCCCACAAGCTTCCAGTCTCTTCGAACAGCTTGTTCACTGTCTTTAAATACTTCGAGGCAATTCTTTTTGCGTCTGCCCGGTAACCGTAATTGAGCAGTCCCTGTATCACTATGCACTGTTCCGGCGGCCAGCCGTTAGGATGCATCCATTGAAAATCCGGAACCGGATTTTCACCTATAAACTTAGGTCCATTCCACCGGGAAACCGGTTCCGTTGAGGCAATACCCCATTCCCGTTCCAATAGAGGAAGAGTCAAACGCACACGTTCCGCCTGCTCCGGTTCGGCTGCTCCCGCAGCTAAGGGCGAGAATGCTGCCGTGGAAAGCACCGGAGTCCGCGTTCCGGTTTTCTCCCCGTAATCTAAGTAAGCTCCTCGTTCTTCATCCCAGAGTAGATTATTCATCAAACCGAGCCTTTTTTCTGCCCGGTTTTTCCATACCGCGTCATCTATGGGAACTCCCGTTTCTCTACCCAGTTCCGGGATGGTTGTCTCGTAATAGTACAGATTGGCATTAAGTTCTACAGGTGAAAAATCGGCGCATTTCCCTTGAAAGCGGGGAGTAAAGTCTCGGCCTGTTTCAGCTTCGGCGGTATAGTGTCTTCCGATTTCGATCCGCTCCTCCGGACTGAGAGGTACAAATCCGAGCCGGGAACGGAGCACCTTATTATAGAAGGAATCAAGCTCATCCTCTGACGCACTGTGGTAGTGCCGGTTAAGCCCGGAGTCACAGACGCGTTCGGTCATCCAAAAATCGTACTCCGTGATTGCGGCGGTAACTCCCAGTCTAACAAGATCCTTGTCCCCGGAGCTAGTTAGGTAATCTCTGAGAAGGTGTACAAAGTACGGCGGCTGCGATCTGTTCAAATGATAAGCGGCATTGCTGTTCGGAATAAACCCGTAAGTTTCAATTTCATAGATGAAGTTTCTAATATCGTAAGCTGCCAGGTCGCGGCGGCCGTCTATAAGGAGTCCGACGCAGGCAAAATAGGTATCCCAATAGTAAAGGTCCTGAAAATGATCCTCCCCGCAGGGGGTTGTATAGGGGAAGGGGAGATACAGCCTGGGAGGATCATCCTTTTCCGTTCTCTGTACTGCCGAATCCCATTTTGATTGTATGTATGCTGATACTTTTCGCATAATGGATTATACTAATTAACTTAAAAAAAGGAAATCAACATGAATATTATTGAGATATTAAAAGAAGAACCTCCGGCCGGGTCCGAAATCAGACTGGTGGATGGAATTCCTAAATTTTTCCTGAATGGAAAGAAAACCTATCCCTTTTTTGCCTTGAGTGTCGGTATGTATGAAACCATCGAGGGATACACAAAATCGGGTATTGACTTTTTTGCTCCTATAATAGGTTTGGATATTGGATGGCAGGGTCCGGGGAAGTATGATTGGAGTTTTTTGGACAACTTCTTCTATCGGCTCTTGGAGCTGAATGAAAACGCCTGTTTTTTACCCCGTATAACCTTAACAGCTCCGCTTTGGTGGAAAGATTCACATAAAGAGGAATGTATTTGTTATGGTCTTTCCGCTCCGGAAAAACGGTTTCGCCGGCAGGAATCGGTAGGCGAAGGAGGGCTGAATTGGAATGCCGGTTCCGATATGTACGATGTTTCCTTTGCTTCGGAAATTTGGAAAAGGGATACCGAAAAAACCTTAAAAGATTTTATCAATCATATGGAAAACTCACCGCTGGTTTCCCGGATGATGGGGTATCAGGTTACAAGCGGTATGACCGGAGAATGGCACTACCCAGGAAGCGAATATCTTCCGGACTATTCAGGTCCCATGAGGGAATTCTGCGGAGAAGTGCCGGATCCTCAATCAAGAATTGGAAGTACCTTAGGACTCCTCCGGGACCCAGAGCAGGAATCTCAGGTGATGCACTTCTACCGGGAATATCACCGGAATACCGCGGAAACAATTATTCGGTTTGCTAAGTGCGTTAAAGAGGTTACAGATAACCGGGTGCTCTGCGGTACTTTTTACTGTTACATTACAGAAAATGTTTATATTCAGGAGTGCGGTCATCTCTCTCCTATGACCGTGCTTAGGAGTCCCTGCATCGATTATGTAGCCTGCCCGTATACCTATCTTTCCACAAATATTCCGGATAAGGAAAAATGGGAAACCGACGTGACCGACGGCGCGGGAAATCTTATTGGAAGAGGACGGGGAGCCGGGGGGGACGGCGGTTACCGAATTCCTCTGGAATCGGTCAAAAGACACGGTAAGCTTTTCATTGCTGAACTTGATCCTACCACCTATTTAGAGCCTGTAAAGGCAACGGAAGGCGGAAGCGGACATCAAACCCCTCAGGGTACCTTGGATCTTTTAGCGAGGGACATGGCCAAGGTATTTGCCTTGGGAATCGGCGGCTGGTTCTACGATTTTGGACATCTGAAACAACGGTTCAAAGCAAACCGCGGCTGGTACGATGATGAACCGATGCACGATCTTATCAGGAAATATGTGTCCTTAGGCAAAAAGAGGGAGAACCGGAAAAACGGAGGTAATGAGGGGAAATCTTTCGCGGAAATTGCCGTTGTTTACAGCGCCGAATCTTTTACCGCCACCCGTCATTGGAAAGATTCGGGATGCAGGTTTACCCGGAGCCAGGATTTCTTCAACTACTGGTTCCTGGATGTCCAGAGCAGAGGAATCTGCCGGATCGGTGCACCAGCGGATGAATACTTCCTGGAGGATTTTATTAAGCTTCATGATAAATCTTATAAGTTTGTTCTGTTTCCCAATGCATTTCTGCTTTCTTCAGAGCAGATTGCGGAACTGAAATGTCAACTTGCGGGAAGCGGAGGAACCGCTCTCTGGTATTATGCTCCCGGTATTCTCTCCCGTAAAGATTTTTCTTTTGAACGGATGGAAGAACTTACGGGGATCCGTTTTTCAAGAAGCCTCGAAGAGGGTTCATTTCTTATAGATACCAATTTTGCGGATAATATCGGTAAATTCGGTGCCCCGGAGAAGATGCGGCCGCGGTTGCGGGTTACCGATGAGGATGCGGAAGTACTTGGGAACTGGTCGGACGGAGGCGGCACTGCTTTCGCAAAGAAAGAAACAAACGGGTTCACCTCAATTTACTCCGGGACAGCTCCTGTACCTCCCGGTATATTGCGTAAACTCTCAGAATCCGCGGGGGTTGCCATGGTGAGTTCAAGACAGGACGCGGTATTCGGTACCGATGCATCGGTATGCGTCATAGCCGCTGAATCAGGAGAACGGAAGGTTTCTCTTCCTGTCCCGATGCGGGATGCCTTTGATGAAGAAGATGAGGTGAAAGATAAGCACAAGATAAATCTCCGTCTCGGCGAAGTGAAACTTTACGTTACCTAAAAACGGTCCGGAACAATGACTGGAAAAAAAGTATTTTTACAGTATAATGGTTCGGTAATGGACGGAATTGCCATAAAAGAACAGGTTAACTTGATCCGGGAGGTATTTGCCTATATCAACCGTTTTAAGGAGAACCTTTTTGTAATTAAAATAAATTATGATATTATTGATCATTCCTCACTGCCGGCGGTGATGAAAGATTTAGCGATATTACACCAGAACGGCATTCGGTTGGTTTTAGTAGCGGGAGCAAGGCAGCGGATAGACGACGTTTTGGACCGCTACGGAATAGACCGGCTTATGTCGGGTGATACCAGGATATCTCCGCCTGAAGCCATGCCCTTTATTCAAATGGCCGCTTTTGATGCAGCAAATAAAGTAATGACCCACCTGAGCGGAAACAATATCAATGCTATCATTGGGAATTGGGTACGGGCCCGGAGCATCGGGGTAAGAGAGGGGATCGATTACCAGAATACCGGGAGTGTAGACCGGATAAAATTAACATTAATAAACCGGCTTTTAGAAGAGAGATTCATACCCATATTCCCCTGTATCGGCTGGAACGAAATGGGAGCGCCGTATAATATCTCTTCAAATGAATTGGCTGCCCGGCTGGCCGTTGAATTGAGCGCGGACAAGGCCTTTTTTATCACGGGACTGAGAAAAATTACCAGAGAAAGGTTTACTCTTCCGGAAACGATACCTTTTGATGAAACCGATGTGGTGTCCCGGATGAGTGTGGAGGAGGCTGAGAATTTCTTAAAGGTCAATGATGCCGCGGATTCTTCTGATCCTGTTCTGTCTCTGGTAAGTTATGGAGTTGAGGCCTGCCGGGGAGGAGTAAAACGGTCCCATATTGTGGACGGGACTGAAGACGGGGTTATCCTCAAAGAGATCTTCTCCAATCTTGGTTCCGGTACGATGATATATACCAACGAATATGAGGTATTACGTCCCATGAACCGGGATGATATACCCCCGGTATTGCGGATCATGAAACCTTTCGCGGAGCAGAATATTCTGGTGAACCGAACGGCATCGGATCTGAGCCGTCTGCAGAACGATTTTGTGGTATATGAAGTGGATGGAACTATCCACGGCTGCGGAGCCCTGCACCGGTATTCCGGGAACACCGGTGAAATTGCCGGGATCGCGGTTGATAAAGCATTTGCCCATTTAGGTATTGGTAACAGAATTGTCAATTATCTTATACAGAAGGCGAGAAAAATTGGTATTCAGAGGATTTTTTTATTAACCACACGCGCCTCCGATTGGTTTTTCCGATTAGGTTTTAAGAATGCCGACTTAAGTGATTTGCCGGAAGAGCGGAAAGCCTCTTACGACAAGTCAAGAAATTCCCGGATAATGGTCTATGAAGTCGTGTAATACAGGATTGATTCTACATTGGAGTGTTCGATGAAGATTAAAGGAGCTTTTTTCTTAAAATCCGGCAGCAATAATATAAACAGGGTATATTCCCGTAGAAGCCGGCGCATAATTCAGGAGCATGTCGATATGACCCCCGGTGTGATCAATACGGAAAATATCCAAAAGCGGGTAGATGATGTGCAGGGAATCGAAGCGGCATTTTCTACTTGGGGTATGCCGGTCTTCTCAGCTGAAGAGATCGGCAGATATTTCCCTAAGCTCAAAGTACTGTTCTACGGTGCCGGGAGTGTTCAGCGGTTTGCCCGTCCTTTTTTGGAACAGGGTATAACAGTGGTAAGCGCCTGGGGAGCAAACGGAGTACCTGTTGCTGAGTATACCGCTTCGCTGATTCTTTTAGTTAACAAAGGTTTTTTTCCTGTTTTAAATACCTATACAGCGAACGGGCACAGAGAAGCTAGAACTCTTTCAGAGGGGTTTCCCGGAAATTACCGCACAAAAACCGGTATCGTCGGCGCGGGAATGATCGGTTCTCTGGTTATTAAACTCTTAAACAAAACAGATTTAGATTTGATGGTGTTTGATCCCTATCTGCCTGACGCTGATGCTGAGGCTTTAGGTGTTAAAAAAGTTTCCTTAGAGGAGTTATTCGCGTCCTGCCAGACAATATCCAATCACCTTGCCAATCTTCCTGCCACGAAAGGAATACTGAATAAAACTCTTTTTGAGCGGATGCCGGAAACCGCGGCATTTATCAATACCGGAAGAGGAGCTCAAGTTGTAGAAGCTGATTTAGTGGAAGCACTGAAGGAGGAACCGGGAAGAACGGCGATTCTGGATGTGACTGATCCAGAGCCCGTACCGGCGGATAGTGAATTACTCCGCATGCCCAATGTAATCATAACTCCCCACATTGCCGGCAGTACAGGTTCTGAAGTTATGCGGATGGGGGATTATATGGCGGAAGAGTTGGTAAGATATATACGGGGAACGAATTTGAAATATGCCGTAACGCTGTCTATGCTGGAACGGATGGCGTGAGATTTTCAAGGCCGGTATAACGCAATGAAGAGGCCGAGACTTGTTCATCAATATTTACTGATTACCTTTATTATTCTTGCAATTATAGTTTTCCTCGCTGCCAGTTCTGCCGGAGCCGTTCAGCGGGGAATAAATAATACTGCAAAAGAAAATTTGATGAGAATGGCTGCTGTAATTATTAATCTGCGGCCTTCCGATATGTTTGAAAAACCTGGTGCTGCCCATCATTTTGCTCAGGAAGCCGCTGCTGATCTGAATTCAAGGTTCACAATTATCGATAAAGACGGAAATGTTTTAGGAGATTCTCATCGGGATCCCTCTATTATGGACAACCACGCGGGGCGGCCGGAAATACGGGAGATATTTCATAATGGGGACGGAATTTCGGTACGCTATAGCGATACCATGCAGCAGAAAATGTTCTATGCAGCTGTCCCTGTAATATCCTCTGAAGGAATGGAAGGAATAGTACGGGTAGCGGTGCCCTATATGCAGGTTCAGGAATCGGCAAAAGTAATGCCGTTCATTCATATCCTTCAGGCAGCACTGTCGGTAGTAGTTGTCATTGGTTCGTTATTTTTCCTCTTCCGTTCCGTCAAGCGTCCGCTGGAAAATATCCGCAAAGGAACTTCGGAATATTCCATCGGCAACTATACCTATACCATATCCATTCGAGCTCCCATGGAATTAGAATCTCTTGCGAATATGATGACCCATATGGCAGCGGAAATAAGAAGAAAGCTGTTGGATCTTACTGAGGAGAGAAATGAAATTGAATCAGTTCTGGATGCTATGCAGGAACCGGTGGTTCTCGTAGACTCGAAGCTTAGAATTATGCGGATTAATCCCGCCGCGCTCCGTCTTGTGGAACCCGGGAGAACCCGGATTATGGGTAAATCAGTAATTGATGTCTTCAGAAATACTGCTTTGGATGAATTTGTCCGAAAAGCCCTGATAGAAGCTAAAGAATTGGAAGATGAAATTGTCATGTACCGTAATGAGGAGATAATACTCCATGTATACGCGAAGGCTCTCCCGCGGAAGGGCGGGTCCACCAGAGAAGGTGTTGAACTTCTGTTGGTTTTCAATGATTTGACTAAGATTCGTCAGCTTGAACGGGTAAGAAAAGATTTTGTTGCAAATGTATCACATGAATTAAAAACCCCCCTTACTCTTATCAAGGGTTTTGTAGAAACTCTTTCGGAAAGCAAAGATGTTGAGCCAGAGCAGTTAGGAAAATTTTTAAAGATCATCGATAAACACACCCATCGCCTTGTTGCTATTATTGATGACCTTTTGAGTCTATCCAAATTGGAAAGCGGTGAGGAAAAGATTTTGAATTTTACCGCGGAAGCGCTAAAACCTATTCTCATGCAAGCTTCGGGAAATCTCAGGAGCATTTCCCGGAAACGGGGAATTATGGTAGCTCTCCGGGTGGAAAAGAGTATAAAAGTTACTGTTAACCGTCAATTAATTGAGCAAGCTGTGATTAATCTTTTAGATAACAGTCTTAAATATTCGGACGAGGGAAGTACGGTACTTATTTCAGCGGGGGAGGAAAACTCTGAAGTTTGGATATCCATTAAAGATGAGGGGTGCGGTATACCCCTCGCGGAACAGGAGAGGATTTTTGAGCGTTTTTACCGGGTTGATAAAGCGAGGAGCCGGGATCTCGGAGGAACCGGTTTAGGATTGTCCATAGTTAACCATGTAGTTCAACTGCATAAAGGGAAAATTGAGCTTGATAGTGCTCCGGGCAGGGGAAGTACCTTTACCATTCGTATACCGAAGAGGAAAAGTGAAAAGCACCATTCTTCCAGTAAATATAATACCTTGACGCCTTGAGTTAGCAAAGATATGGTAAGTAAAGGAGGTGTACATGAAAACGATGAAAGGACCAGGTATCTTCCTGGCACAATTTT
The DNA here is from genome assembly GCA_964618265.1 of uncultured Spirochaetales bacterium. Classification (GTDB taxonomy): domain Bacteria; phylum Spirochaetota; class Spirochaetia; order CAYLLE01; family CAYLLE01; genus CAYLLE01. The sequence continues at coordinate 83,842 of CAZUAE010000006.1, forward strand.
TACGTGATGAAGCTCCCTATAATTCGATCGAAAGTATTGGAAGATGGGCAGCCGGACTGGGGTACAAAGGAGTGCAAATCCCTACCTGGGATTCACGGGCTATCGACTTGGATAAAGCAGCTTCCTCCAAAGATTACTGTGATGAGTATAAGGGAAAATTAAAAGAATTGGGACTTGAGATAATCGAACTGGGTTCTTATCTTCAAGGTCAGGTTCTGGCTTATCATCCCGCATATGCAGCCGGGTTTGAGTCCTTTCATCCTGAAGGATTAAAGGGAGAACAGGTTACAGAGTGGGCTGCGGATCAACTCAAAAAATCGGTTCAGGCTTCAGCTAATTTTGGCACATCAAATATTTCGTGCATGTCCGGAGGTTTTCTATGGCATATGATTTATCCGTGGCCGCAGCGTCCGAAGGGACTGGTGGACGAAGCCTTTAAGGAATTGGCAAAACGATGGCTTCCGATTCTGGATTTTGCCCGGGATAAAGGCATCACCTTTGGGTACGAACTTCACCCGGGATCCGATCTCTACGATGGCGCGACCTATGAAATATTTCTGGAAAAAACGGACAACCATCCTTCAGCGTGCATCACATACGACCCGAGCCATTTTCTTCTTCAGCAGTTGGACTATCTTGACTTTATTAAAATATACGGGGAACGAATTCGTGCGTTTCATGTTAAAGACGCGGAGTTCAATCCCGACGGAAGGGTTGGTGTCTACGGAGGATACGAAGACTGGCGCGGAAGAGCGGGAAGATTCAGGAGTTTAGGGGACGGTCAGGTAAACTTTCCGCGGGTGTTCACTCTTCTAACTGAGGCAGGTTACGGCGGATGGGCTATTTTGGAATGGGAATGCTGCATAAAGAGTCCCGAACAGGGTGCCCGGGAAGGAGCGCCTTTCATCAAGGATCACATAATTGAAGTAACTAAAGTTGCATTCGATGATTTTGCCGGAGGGGAAACAGACACTCAGAGAAACCGGCGGATGCTGGGTTTAGCTTAGGAGGAAAAAGTGAATAAAAATCGAAAATTACGGCTCGGTATGGTAGGCGGAGGAGAAGGCGCTTTTATCGGCGGAGTTCACCGTATAGCTGCCGCTATGGATTACCGTTATGAACTTACCGCGGGATGTTTTTCCCGGGATTATGAAAATACAAAACGGACTGGTTCATCCTTGGCCATGGATGAGTCCCGGCTCTACGCGGATTATGAAGAGATGGCAGAGAAAGAGAAGAATCTTCCTGAAGACGTACGTATCGACGCGGTTGCCATAGTTACACCTAATAAAAGTCATTTTTCCATCGCGAAAAAATTCTTAGAATGCGGATTTCATGTAATTTGTGATAAGCCCATGACCTTTACAATTGAAGAAGCCGGGAATTTAGTGTCTTTAGTGGAGGAAACCGGATTAGTTTTTGCTCTGACCCATAATTACACTGGAAATCCTATGGTTAGAGAGGCTAAGGAGCTTTTTTCATCCGGGAAACTGGGAACGGTTAGAAAGGTAGTTGGCGAGTATCTCCAGGAATTCCTGAACGAACCGTTAGAGAAAGAAGGGATGAAGCAGGCAGTATGGCGTACCGATCCGGAACAATCGGGCATAGGAGGAACAATCGGAGACATCGGTATTCATGTGTTTAATTTGATCGAATACGTAACGGGCGAAAAGGTGTCGGAACTCTGCGCGGAATTGTCCTCAAGCCGTCCTGACCGGAAACTTGATGATGATGTAAATATGCTCCTTAGGTTTGAAAAAGGGGGTAAAGGCCTCCTTGCTGTGAGTCAGGTAGCCATTGGAGAAGAGAATGGCCTTAGGGTAAAGATATACGGAACCAAAGGGTCTGTTTGCTGGGAGCAGGAAAATCCGAACTACCTTAAGGTTGCGTACGCAGGTGAACCAGTTGCAATTTATACCCGGAACGGTAACGGGACGGGAACATTGTCTCAGGAAGTTTCCCGTATACCCTCGGGGCATCCCGAAGGATATCTGGAAGCCTTTGCCAACATCTATTCAGATACCGCGGATGCAATTTGGGCATATATCGAAGGGAACCCCATGTCTACGGAGGAATACAAGTTCCCGACCGTGTATGACGGTTTTAGAGGAATGGAGTTCATCTATAAGGCAGTCGATTCAAGTAATAAGGGAGCTTCCTGGATTTCCATGTAAATGCAAATACAAATATCGGGGAAGTTCTTACTTCCCCGTTTTTCTACCCATCAAATTGTTCAAGCTCTTCTCGGACTATTTGTAACCATCTTTGCAGCCGGTCCGCCTTACCCTGAACTGTTTCCACATCCTTCAAGGTAATGTCGATAAAACAGCCATTGTTCTTGAGGATGGAAAGTTCCTCCCTTATTTTTCCCCGGAACGAACCTGCATCGAATGTTATGCCCCCAATATCGGCCGGATTAGGACGGTAGGATAAAACGTATTCATTCCCGATTGCTTCCGCCATCGCGGCCGCATCGCTTCTGGGTGCCAGGGCGATTCTTCTAAGGTTAGGTATTTTACGCAACACGCGGGTTTTCCGGTGAAGCTCTTCGCAGCAGCCGTATGAAACCAGGCCGAATTTTTCTATTATCGGGAGCTGATACCGCAGAAGAAACTCATCGTGCATTTCCGGACTGACTCCGGTAAACTCCTGTGCTGAAAAGAATCCCCAGAGTTTATCCCGCTTAACGGGTTTTCCGCTGCAGTCCGGAGGCGGAAGCTCCTTGGAGTAAGCCATTGCCTGGTTGTAGGAAGCGGCTGTGGTTATGTCTCTTTTCTCTTCCGCTTCCTGATGAACCTGAAGGATTCCGTCCCTAAGGTGACCAGCCAAACGGTGCAGAATATCCGGGTTTTCCACCATATCCCACATCATTTGTTCGAGCCCCCGGAGATAGGCCAAATCTGTGGATAAATCCATGGAAAAAACCCAGTAGAAGGGTTTCCGGTCCAAAAAAACCGGCAGAATACCGTTGGCTGCTTCCTCCAGTTTCGAAAGGTTGATTCGGCTGGTCTCTTCATCAATAGTGTGATGAGGCAGTTTAAGCTGCTTAAGATCCGATTCTGCCTTAATTGGCGGATCGTATTTCCATGCGCCGCCGGGTCGTTCTGAACGGATTTTCTTTATTTCAGGACCCCATCTTTTTTCGGGAACCACACATTTATCAGCGGGTTGTTCCACCCACGGCTCGAGTACTGAATCATCCCCTAGATTATGGATAAAAAGTTTTTGTTTGAGGATGTTTTCATGATTACGGTAAAACGGATCGGTGCATTTAAGGCGAGGGGGTGAGAGCTCTTTCCACGCAACAGCCCTGAGGTATACCGGGGTTCTATCCCTTTCCAAGCTGTTCAAATTCCGCCAAAGAGACCGCCGCTTTTCCTGCACCGGATCTAATGCTGCCTCGGCATATTCCTTGATTGTATCTGTTAGTATTTGTTTATCCTGTACCGGCAAATTATCCTTCCTTGGTCAAACTAATTAAATTGAAGATTTCTCATTTTATACCTTTAGGCAACAGAACGAGGCATGATCCTCAAGAAAAGCCGTAAAATAATTGAATAAAATGAGAATTACAGGCTTTACATAGGCAAAAAGGCTATTCTGAATTGCAAATTTAGAATAGCTGGATTAAATTAAAGTACCATTGAATGGCGCATAAAGCAATCGTTAGAAGTGTTAGGGGAATGCATGACTGGTAAGCGGAAAATTGTTGCCTTTGGGGAAATACTCTGGGACCTTCTTCCTTCCGGTCCTCGGCTTGGCGGAGCTCCATATAACTTCATTTACCGTATGGATTCTTTAGGAAACCGCGGAATTTGCATCAGTAGAATTGGATCTGATGACCTGGGGGATAAAATACTTTCCAGGATGAACAAAGACGGTGTGGACACTAACTATCTGCAGCGGGATCCCGTTAAGCATACCGGTACCGTTTCTGTTGATTTGACTAAACCGGATGCTCCGGATTATACCATTCATAAGGATGTTGCCTACGATTATGTTCAGCTTCAGGACCGGTATTTTACTGTCATGGAAGAGGCTGACGCGTTCTGTTTCGGTACGCTGGCTCAGCGGAATGAGCAATCCCGAAATGTCTTTTTGCGTTTGTTGAAAAAAAGCAAAAAGGTACTCAGGTTTTGTGATATTAACTTAAGAAAGGAGTGCTATACATCCGCGACTGTTTCAGAGAGTCTCCTTCAATCGGACATTGTAAAAATCAGCGAAGAGGAAATGGGAGCCTTGGAAGAAATATCCGGGGTGTCATCCAGGATTCCCCATGAGTTCGCTGAAGTCATGTGTGATACATATAAGATTGATCTTCTTTTAATTTCTTTAGGAGACAAGGGCGGATATCTCTATAGTAAAAAAGAAGGTTCGTACTATTATCCCGGTTTCAAGGTGAGGGTAGCAGATACCTGCGGAGCCGGAGACGCTTTTTCTGCCGGTTTTCTTCATAAATATCTGCAGACTCAGGACGCCGGGGAATCTCTCCGTTTTGCCAATGCTTTAGGAGCCTTAGTTGCGGCACAAAACGGTGCTACTGAACCAATCTCTGTCGATGAAGCTGAATATTTCCTTTCGGAGAACAAAGCTGAATCGGTAAGCCCGGCATACCGGTTATACATGAAGTAGGCATAACCGTATCTAAAAAAAGGCGAGGGGAAATTTCTAATTTACCCGGAAATGTACTATACTTTTTTGTGCGCCTAACATAATTATAACAATACTTCATGCGTTTTTCTGATCCTTAGATAAAAGGAATTATGGTGCATGGAAAACAGTGTATGAATCGTCCGGTAATCAGAAAGCTAATCTCCCCCGTCATGATGGCGGTTTTCTTCCTCCTGTGCTGGCTCTTCATTATTCAGTTTCACCATTATCAGGTGTATCTCCAGAAAACCATGGAGCGTTATATCGAGGAAATCCCTGGAAGAATCAACAGGCTTATACATGAACAGGCAAAAGGATTGGGCGGAACAGTAGAAACACTGGTTTATCAGAAAAATCTGCGGGAAGCTTTGCATAACGAGGATGCGGATTACCTTCTAACGCGCTACCGTTACTTATATCAAATTTTTGAAAACAATTTCGGCATCACTCATTTCTATTTTCACAATGCCGAACGGGTCAATTTATTAAGGCTTCATAAACCTGAGAAGAACGGTGATCTTGTCGATAGGTTCACAGCAAAGGAAGCGGAAGAAACACGGAAAGCATCCTGGGGGATTGAACTGGGACCTTTAGGAACATTTACGCTCCGTTATGTTAAACCGGTATATTATCAGGGAGAACTCGCGGGTTATATAGAGTTAGGGAAAGAGATTGAAGAGGTCCTCGGAACTATAGCTTCGGCTCCGGAGATCGGATTGGCAGTCATCATTCGGAAGGAACTGCTGAGCCGGCAGCAATGGGAATCAGGAATGTCCTTTCTGAAGCGGAAGACCCATTGGGATGCAATGGAGGACCAGGTATTAATTTACTACTCCGAAGAAATCAACCCGGAGGAACTTGCGTCATTTCTGGAGGAACAGATCGATAACCGGTATGAAGATTTTCATTCCATTGAGATGAGAGGAAGGGCAAGCCATCTTGCCGCTGTTCCTTTTTTGGATGTTTCAGGAAGAGTAACGGGCGATCTAATAATTTTACATGATTATTCCAACGAGAAAGATATTTTCTCCCGATTCATTCTTATTAACGGTTCGGTTACCCTGGTAATCCTTATTTTAGCTTATATATTCTTCCGAAGTTTGCTGAAAAAGACTGATGCAATCATTCAGGATCAGCAGAATAAATTGGTTGATCAATCCCTTTTTATCAAATCGTTGTTAGATTCCGCATCAACTCCAATTTTTTATAAAGGTGGTAATGGAAAATATATAGGATGTAACAGGGCTTTTGAGGATTTTCTGGATCTGCCGGAAGCGAAACTTATCGGCAAGACGGACAGAGATATAATGGGTGAGGATTATTACCGGGTTCATACTAATAAAGACCGGGAGCTGTTTAGCGGGGGTGGAAACCAGGCATATCAATGCGAGCTGAAAACAAAAGCTAATGTCCGCAGTGTGATTTTCAATAAAGCCGTTTTTAGGGATTCGTCGGGGAAACAAGCAGGTCTCGTGGGAGTCATTACCGATATAACGGAGCAGAAAGAGATAGAAGAGGAGCTGCGTGATGCTAAAATAGCAGCGGAAGCAGCTGCTCAGGCAAAGACACTGTTTTTGGCTAATATGAGTCATGAAATCCGAACGCCCATGAATGGAGTACTGGGAATGACCGAACTGCTTCGGGATACTCCCCTAGATACAGACCAGCGTGAGTATACTGATATTATTTATAATAGCGCCGGTGCTCTCCTTACGGTGATAGATGACATATTGGATTTTTCAAAAATCGAAACAGGCCGTTTGGAGCTGGATAAAATCGATTTCGACCTTCGGACTACCGTGGAATCCGTAAACGATCTTCTCTCCCTGAAAGCTCATAAGAAGGGGCTGGAGTATCTGTGCATAATAGATCAAGCTGTGCCCCGCTATTTAAGGGGCGACCCTGGAAGAATAAGACAGATTCTTATAAACCTTCTCGGTAATTCAATAAAGTTTACTAAGGATGGGGAGGTTGCTCTTCATATAGAGGGAAAGGGGGAGACTGATACTACCTGTTTTGTCAGATTTTCAGTCAGAGATTCCGGAATCGGAATGACTAAGGAACAGCAGGAACATCTTTTTAAACCCTTCACTCAAGCTGATAGTTCCATAACCAGAAAATACGGCGGTACCGGATTAGGATTAACAATTTCTTATAGACTCTGCGGTATGATGGGCGGTGAGTTAAAGGCGGAAAGCGAACCCGGAAAGGGGACGGAGTTTTCATTTACGCTGCCTTTAGAAAAATCGGGCAAAACTCCCGCCGCGCGGGAGCCGCGGGATGAGTTGGTTCTTAAGGGAGTCCGGGTTCTTATAGTTGATGATAACGATAATAATCAAAAGATCCTCTCCAAAGAATTAAAGAAATGGGGCAGTCACCCGGTTTCGGTTACGAATGGTGATGACGCGTTAGAATCCCTAAGACAGGGTATAGAAGACGGAGACCCGTATCGGATCGCCGTTATCGATTTTCAGATGCCCGGTATGGACGGGGCTGAATTAGGAGGGAATATTAAAGGGCAGACCGGTATTTCCAAAACAGAACTTATTCTTATGACTTCCATGGCAGAGCGGGGCGCAGCTAAAAAAATGAAACAGATCGGTTTTAGGGGATACCTTACTAAACCGATTAAGGAATCGATTTTTAAACAGGCTCTTCTGGAATGCCTCCTTCACCATTCAGAAAAGGATCCGGACCAGCAATTTATTACAAAGTACACCATTGCAGAGCAGAATGAATACAAGAATCGAGTCCTTTTAGTCGAAGATAACCCCATCAACCAGAAGGTGTCGGTCCATGTACTACGGAAATTGGGGTATAAGGCTGATGTTGCGTCCAATGGAGCCCAGGCGCTGGAAGCCTTGGAAAAAAATTCATACCAGCTTGTTCTCATGGACATTCAGATGCCCGGGATGGACGGGTTCGAAGCCACAAAAAAAATCAGACAAAAAGAAAAAATGGAAAAGAAGCCGCAGATACCGATAATCGCTATGACTGCCCATGCCCTGGACGGATACCGGGAAGAGTGTATTGCAGCCGGAATGAACGATTACATTGCTAAACCGGTAAAAGCAGAGAAGCTGAAAAGGCTTATAAATAAGTATATCACTGCCCCGGATTAACTCTTTGATGGCGCGGGGGGCCCGTTCTTAATGCGGACGGGACACTTAGATGGGTCCTCAAACCAGTGACAGGGAGAGCACTCGATGCAGCGGTTGATTTTGTTTCCTTCTCCCCGCAGTGTTTTCTTTGCCCATTCGGGATCCGACAGCATTGCCCTTCCCGCGGCAACTAAATCGGCAATCCCTTTTTCTATAGCAGAATCAGCCGTTTCCGGATCCAGTATGTTTCCGACGCCGATAACCGGAACGGAGACAGCTTCTCCAGCTGCCCCGGCAAGATGCATAAGGTCGGAAAAGGGGCTTTCTTCGTTTTTTATTCCCCGGTAGATTCCGTGCCCATGTGATATATGAAGAAGCGGAGCCCCTTCTGTCTGCAAACGCTCAGCAGTATTAATTCCCTCTTCCAGGCTTTCGGGAGAATTTTTGTCTGCCAATCCCAGTCTGCAGGAGAGAAGTGCTCGACCGTTAAGTACCTTGAGACATTTGCGGAATGTTTCCATAAGAAACCGTTGCCGGTTCTCCCTGGAACCGCCGTATCTGTCTTTTCTGGTATTAGAAAGTGGGGAGAGAAACTGATTTATGAGGTAGCCGTGGGCACCGTGAAGTTCGATGATGTCGAAACCGGCATCCGCCGCTCTGACCGCGCCTTTGGCAAAATCATCCTGTATCCTTTTAATTTCGTCCGCTGTAAGCTCCCGGCAGGATTTGTCTGCGGGATGAACTTTACCGTCCACGGATGGAGCTGCCGGAGCGAGACCGTATGTTGTTTTTTTGGTGGCTTTCATACCGGCATGATGTATCTGGATTCCGGCCAGGGCTCCTGTGTCATGAATCGTTTGGGCCAGGCCGCGGAGACCGGGAATCTGTGAATCATCGAAGATTCCCAGCTGCCGGTCGCTTAGTCTCCCCTCTTTTGAAACCGCTGTAGCTTCTACGATCAGAATCCCCGGTCCGGCGGATTCCCGGTAGTGGGTGAGGTGAGTTTCATTTACTTTGCCGGATTCATCGGACTGCCAAATAACCATGGGAGGAAGAACCATTCGGTTGGATACTGTTCTTCCGTCAATTTCTATAGGATCAATCAGATTTCTGTATTTCATATCACACAGGATACAACAGAATAGATGAAGAAGACAATAGGGATGCCGCTCTTTTCTATCCCGCCCCTCATTTTCTGAGTGTTATGTGCTGCTTTTCAAAAACTTGAACCCGGCTTGTGAATGTAATCGAGGGGAATTTGATTATTACAAAAAAAAAAGCACCCGGAAAAGGATTTCCGGGTGCAGGAAGGAGTTTGGAAGAGAAAACGTGTTTTAAATTAAAAAAGGGAGAAGTCTATTTTTTGGGTGGTAGTTTTTTCTGACTCAACTGCCACTTCTGAAACGATACCGGCTGTTCCGACAAAAGCACCGTCTGCATATTCTACGCAGATCAAATCATAGGTGCCTTCTGCTAAATACCATAACGTATAGGAACCGTCCTCTTTAACTTCAGCGCTGGTTATTGCGTTCGGAAATCTTGCTTCGCCTGCTTCCGGTTCCGCTGCCTCTGTCTCTTCGTAACTACCAGATTCGTAAGCAAAGATGATGATGTCGCTGTCACCGCTGTAATTGGTAAGGGATCCGGCGATTTTACCTGCCTGGGTATCAGCAATTAATCTGATGGTAGGCTTTAGAATATAGATTCCGCTTGTTCCTGCTTCCACAACAGCTTTCCGTACATCAAAGTCCGCGGTCAGTTCTACCGTTCCGTTTTGAGGAACCTGGAAAGCGCCTACTGTTTTGTATCCCGTGTTACCGCCGCTGGGAACAAACAATGGTTCTGTTGTTTCATCAGCATACTCGAGATAACAGCCCGGGTTAGATGGAGTTCCTGTACTTTGTTCAGGTATATCCAGCATGAACCTGATTTGGTTGTACTGACCAGCATCCAGAACCAATTCTCCTAAAAGAGCTGATTCACCGTCCTGGAGTTCCAGGAGATTATACGTTTGCGGTCCCTGGAATTCTTCCATGGGTTCCCATGCTTCGCTGCCATTCTGGTTTTTGTTGTATTGAATGGCATCAATGGTGATGTAAACCCCGGTAATGTTCTCTGCATCCGTAGGCGCATCCGTCAAGCTTAGCTTCATCACTCCTGTCTCCGAATCAAAAGAGCAGGAAAGAAAACCTAAAGCCAAGATAGTGATAAGTGTAATAATGATTCTTATCTTCATGTTTACCTCCATGTTGATCTTGTTTCACCTACATATACTGGTATTTAAGAATAGTGGTTGCATCGGAAGTAATTTTTTTTCGAAAGATCAGAATAGTTCAAAAAATTCCGCATTTTTCATTTGATATCCTGAAATTCTATCACCTTTTGTATTAGAATTATTTTGATAGATATGGCAGACGTAAATGAAAGCAGAGAAAACGAATTGATGCGGAAGACGGTTGCCCGGGTTATACGCGGCGAGAAAGAAGCCTTCCGGGAAATAGTAGATAGATATCAAGATATGATCTACCGCACCGCATATTCTTTTTTAGGAAACCGAAGCGATGCAAAAGACGCGGTTCAGGATGTCTTTATAAAGGTATACCGAAGGCTCTCGTCATATAATCCGCGATACCCCTTCAAACCCTGGCTCTATCGGGTCGCGGTCAACCAAATTCGAACGAGTACTAAGAGGGTGAGAAAAATATCGTTTAAAGAGTCCCCTGTAGATGATACAATTCTTGATGGAAAACCTGCCGCGGAAAAGGCCCCTGCTCCTCTGGATGAGTTGATAAACGAAGAGAGAAAGCGGCAAATTACAGGTTCCCTTAACGCGCTTCCTGAATCGATCCGCAGCGTTATGGTTCTCTATTATCTAGAAGGTTTGTCGGTAGATGAGGTTGGAGACACGCTGGGCCTCGGAAAAGAAAATGTCAAATCCAGGCTTCACAGAGGCAGGAAAAAATTACGGGAATTTTTTACTAAAGATGCAACCTAACTGTACGGTTTAGAGTATTTTATATCAGAGGGTATTATGGATTCACGTGCTGAGATACTAAGCAGATGGGAAAGAGCCGGTAAAATAACACAGAAAGAACTTGATGAACTTAAAGCGCTTTCTACGGAGGAGGAATATAAAAGACTGCTTCCGTTTTTGAAAAGAGATCTCTCCGGAAAGCCTTGTCTCGAAGCAGAAGAATTAAAAGATTTAGAAAAAGATAGGCTTGCGGAATCGATAATGGATGAAATTGATTCCGGTAGAAAAAAGAAGCCTGTATTCTATTTCCTGACGGGAGCTGCCGCGTCAGCCGCTATATTTTTCCTGCTTCTTCTCGCGTTGAATTTTTTCCACCCTTCAAACGGAACTGGAATAGATGATATGAATATGGTGGTATTAAGATTCGAACTTTCCGCTCCGGAGGCGGAATCGGTATTTTTGGTGGGTGATTTCAATGAATGGGACCCCGGCAGTCATAAAATGAAAAATGTCGACGGTGTTTGGCAGATTGAAATGAAGCTTCAGCCCGACAAGACATATACCTACAATTTTTTGATTGACGGTGAGGAGTGGATCAGCGATCCTCTGGCGGAATCTCATATCGATGATCCTTTCGGGGGTGAAAAGTCGGTATTGAACTTATAAGAAAAATTCTCAATTGCAAATTTTATATTGCAGAATATATAATGAGGCGCGGTGTGAAAAAAACAAAAGTGTTTATAATTATCATAATACTTACGGGAGTTTCGCTTTCAGCGGTTGGACAGGATAGTTATATCGAAGTTATAATGAATTATACTGATGAATGGCTTGGAGAGGATTCGGAGTGGAATCGAAAATTCAAACAGGAATTCGAAGAAATGTTCGCAGCAAATCCTGTCAGTCTTGTTTCTCTGCGGGCAGTATTAAGGAGTATTACTCCCCGGGAGCTGCCTGATAACCCATCCGAAGCTGCCTATTCCTTCGGGATACTATTAAGGGAAACCGACGAATCCGTCAGAAGGGGAGAAAAACTGCCTCAGGTATCAGCAAAAATAAAACAGCTTGTCCGGACGGAAGGTATAACTTCCGGGGGATTTAATAATGGAGGAGCTCAGTACAGGGAGAAGGCACTGGAGAGAATTAAGGCAATCAGAAGGAATCCGGAAAACGGGTACCCCCTAAGCGGTGCTGTTGATCCTGAACTGCCGGGATTGCCTGATCCTCCGGGACCTCCGGAAAATCCCGGACAATAATACAATATTATGAAAAAGCCGTTTCTTGCTGTTATTCTATTTATCTTTCTCAGTACCCTGAAAATTTTTCCCAACGATTCATTAACGGATCTTTTGGACAGGAAGGTTTCCGATAAATATACCGCGGTAGAGACGGATATTCTCGGATTTATCGAGTCAGCCGGAAATGAAAACATACCTATTTCAATATTGACGGGTCTTCTCAGAGAAGGAATAGCCAAGTCGGCTCCTCCGGAAATTCTCCGTAATGCCGTACTTAAAAAACTGACAGAATTAACGGTGCTGTCAAATATCCTCGAGCCTCATATGCCGTCTGACAAAGATCCGGAACTTATGGAAGACACATTTCGGAAGCTGGAAATTTATCTGAGTATCGGAGTGAATATGCAAACAGTAACGGAAGCCTTTAGGGAGACAGAGGATATCAATAAAGCTCTTAAGGCATTGGGCAGTATAGCCAAAATTATAAAGGCAAACAGAATTGATGCAGCAAGCCAGCTGGAATTACTGGAGGCATTCCGCCAAAGCAGGCTTTCCCCAAGATACTACGATTCGATTCCTGCTGTTTTTCTTCAAGGGAGAAATGCAGGACTCCATTTGGATGAGATTAAGAATATTGTTGTAGATACCTTGAAATCTGGAGGGGGAGTGATACAGATAAACAGAAAAATAAAGGAAAGGAGCCCCCGCAGATGAAGCGCTCTTCGGTAATCTATCTGATTATTCTTCAGTTAGTTTTTGTTTCTTTGTCAGGGTTTGGAGAAACTTCTGTTGGGGTAGGAACAGACATAACCGCCGATCTTAGTACCCCCGTGGTATTACCCGAGGTCTGGATTGACGCAAGCTCAACGGGATACCATCCTTTTAATCCAAGTCTGGCAATAACTTACGATACCGCGGGAAGTTTTGCATATGAGCCGGTCAATTCTGTCTTGTCGGGAAATGTGTTGGGTGATCTTCATCTTTCCTGGATCCGGGATTATTTCCGTAGCCGTTTCGGGGTTCTTGGAGTGTTTTTAGCCTCCAATATTGATCCGGCTATTTCCTGGTCCGCCGAGGGTGACGCGGAGTTTTCTTACGATAGTTTTTCCGCAAGCATTTCGGCACATCCTAAAATAGGATTTTGGGGCCGGAGCGGAACTACCACAGTAGGGATAGAAGGGAGTACAGAAGTTAAAGGCATGGTTTCCCTTTCACCGTATATGCTTTTAGATGCTTCGGTTTCCGGGGGGCTTTTCAAAACAGTTCAGGAATATAATGGATATTTTTACGGGGTTGAGGCAGGCATCTCCCTGTATCCCTCAGCAAGGATGATAATAAACGGTAACCTGCATTGGAATCGGAAGATATCTGATCATGAAGAAGTTATCGTAAACGGTGAGCCCTCCGTTCCTGTGGATTCTTTTCATAAAATTGCCTTCCAGGCTTCGGCGGACATTGCCATTGGAAGGAAATTGAGATCCAGGCTGACGCTCCCGGCCTCTATATATCTTATGGACCATCAAGCCGTGGATGCTGATACCTATACCGGCGCGGGTGAAATAAATGCAGATATCTCCCCGGAATTAGCGGTTTGGTATGACCTTTCAGAAAAGGTAAGGTTGGAAACAGTTTTAGGGGGTACGTTCTATCTGTCCAATACCCCCGTAAACTGCTATTCCGAGATATTCCTCGAGGCAGGGATCAGAATCTCCTTTTAACCGGATTAACCTTTTACCGAACCTGCAAGAATGCCGCGGATGAAATACTTCTGGAGCGAGAAGAAAATGGCTACGGGAAGGGCCATAGATACAAACGCGGCAGCTGTTAGGTAATGCCAGCCCCTGCCCCGGGAACCCACCAATTGGCTGATGGCTACCGTAATGGGTGCAACATCGGGTGTTCCCCCTAGGTAAACCAATGCTACAAGTAAGTCGTTCCATGCCCAGATAAACTGAAAAATAGCTAATGAAGCAATAGCCGGTACCGATAACGGAAGAATCAATCGATAGAAAATGGTAAAATTATCAGCTCCGTCGATTCGCGCAATGTCAAATAACTCCTTTGGCAAATCTCCGATGTAATTCCTTAAAAGATAAACAGCAAATGAAAGGGCATAAGCCGAATGGGCTATCCATAAAGCGGGGAATTTTCCGGTCAGATTGATAGCATTGAAAATACGTAAGATAGGTACCAGGGTCATCTGCAGAGGTACCACTAAAAGACCTACGATGATAAGGAATGTTACATTCTTACCCGGAAACTTAAGTCTGGCTAATGAGTAGCCGGCAAAGGCGGCAACTAAAATAGGCATTACCGTTGCCGGTACCGCGATAGTTAAACTGTTAAAGAAGGCTGTAAACATTCCCTGCTGGGTAAGAACATGGACATAGTTCTGAAACGTGAGTCTGGAGGGAGGAATGAATGCCTCCCACCAGCCTGAACTGGCAATGGCGGATGGAGTTCTGAATGAACTCACAAACAGACCAATTGTCGGTAAGAGCCATATAATACATATTATTATTACTGTTATATGTACCGGAAGTTTTCCTATAAATTTTGAGATTACTGTTTTTGCCGGAGGGCGGTTAACCTCTAACTCTTTTGTTTCCCCCTGAACCTTAACGCTGATGGTTTTCTTAAATCTATGTAAATGCATGGTATGCTCCTCGCCTTCTTAACTTTTCTGGACAAATTTGCGAATATTCAAAGCGATAACCGGAAGGACAGCCAGGAAAAGAATTGTGGCTATAGCGCTTGCTCGTCCGTAATCCTGATAGTTAAAAAGTTCTTTGTACATCCTGTTTGCGATGACCTCCGTCTGAAGTCGCCCATTAGTCATTACATACACAATATCAAATATCTTAAGCACGTTGATTATCATAGTAGTAATTACCACCACTACGGTCGAGCTTATGAGCGGCAGTATTATGTGCCGAAATACACGCCAGCCATTTGCGCCGTCCACCTTAGCACAGTCGATCAAATCCTGATTAATTCCTTTAATGGAAGCAGATAAAATAACCATACAGAAACCCGTCCAGATCCACACACCCACCGCGACAAGAGCAAGATTATTGAACGGAGGATTTGCGGTCCAGGCTATCGGCTCAAACCCCGGTATAAGCCGCGTAAAAAGGGCATTCAGCGTACCCGTCTGCACCTCTCCTGCCGGTTGATATTGATACATGAATCGCCAAATGACACTGGCGGCTACATAGGATATGGCCATGGGCATGAACATAAGGGATTTCGCAGCGGTTTCGTATTTTACTTTGTCTGTAAGCAGTGCCATGATTAGTCCCACCCCGACTGTGAATACCGTAAAAAAGATTAGCCATATTCCGTTATTCCTTAAGGCGATAAGCATGTTCCGATTGGAAAATACGAATTCGTAGTTTTTAAAACCCACAAAGATTTCTGAACGGGGGCCTTGAAAGCTCAAAATTATAGTCCGGATAACCGGAAACACCAAAAAGACACCTAATAGTACGAGGGCGGGAAACATCCATAGCCAGGGTCTTACCCGTTCCTCGTATTTTTTCCCCGGCAGTTTGGTTACGATCAGTTCCGATAAATACGAGTACCCCACCAGTGCGGCGGGAACTCCTACAATAGAAACTACCGTTATAATTACTGTTGAAATACTCATAAAGACACCTTTCTTTTTTTTTTAATAAATTCAGGCTGCCCCGCAGGGCAGCCTGTTTTAATAGTTTGTTTTTAGTAAGCTTCCTGCCGTACCCTTTCAAGTTCATTAAGAGCGCTGTCTAAGGAATTGGGATTCTGGACATAGTCCATTATAGCTGAAAAGAATGTCTGATTAAGTTGAGAGGGCATAAGGTCAGATGCGTCAAACACTACGATATCCGATTCCTGCATGGTCCGGGCGGCTTCCCGGATTATCGGATCCTGGTATTCCGAAAGGGCAACTTCCTGGTTTGGAGAGATTGCTCCTGTTTCAAGCCAGTATGCTTGAGCTTCCGCTGTTGCAAAGTACTTAATAAATGCCCTGGATTGGGGAGTGTCATTAAAAAGTCCTATGACGTCTCCTGCTATCACCACTGACGCCGCGTATTCATCATTTATGCTGGGGAACCTGAAAACGTTAAAGCCGGTTTCCGGTTCCAGATTCGGATACTGATCAGTGATGAATCCCTTTAGAAATGTTGCCTGATGAGTAAATACCGCACTGGGATCTTCCTTATAGATGGGAACATGTGCCTGATTGAAGTTGGTTGTTAAGCTGTACTGCTTTCCGCCGTACATCATATCCTGATTTGCTACAATTTCTCCCCAAGCTTCCCAAACAGCACGTACCTCTTCGGATGTCCATGCGAGTTCTCCTCTGTGCCACTGATTGTAAAGGTCAGGCCCGTGCATTTTGATGAAAATATTTTCCAGCCAGTCGGTTCCGGGCCATCCTGAAGCGGCACCGCTCTCTAAGGCTACGACCCATGGGGCCATCTCCGTGTTGTTAATTATATTCTTAGAAAGACTAATCATGTCAGACCAAGTTTCCGGAATTTGTACGTCGTACATCTCCCTTGTCTCCGGGTCATACCATATGAACCCCTTCGCAGCAGTTTTGGTGAAAAGTCCGAAGTATTGTCCTTCAATGGTACCGAGATCGATCCAGCTTTGGGAGTACTCTTCCCGGATCATATCCATATCCAGTATGCTGCTTAGATCAACCATTTCCCCCTGACGGGTAAATTCCGCCAGCTTACCGGGATTAGCAAAGACAGCTACATCCGGCGGATTTCCTGCGTCAACACGGGTGGAAAGAATCGCATCCATATCCCTTGTACCGGTAAAGTTTACCGTAACTCCAGTTTCTTCCTCAAATGGCGCGACCATTTTTTTGAAAACCTCTTCTTCCGAGCCTCCCCACGTAGCGATTACCGACACGCTTCCGCCGATCATTCCCTCTTCCGTGGGTTCGGCTTCCTCCTTTCCTCCGCCGGCCATAACTAAAGGCAGTGCGATGAAAAATAGTACCAACACAAGTATTATCATGCGTTTGTTCATGATAAACCTCCTTAAAAGTATTTTTTTAAAGGGACAGATAATCTGTTATCCGTCCATTTTTTTCAAATATCATACCGTGCCGCGCTTGCGGGCCCGGTGGGTCATAAAAAACATAAATCCGCTATAGATTAGGGCATAGATTCCAATGATTAGGGCTAAGGCGATTATTCCCTCCAAGGGCCATACCATTAATAGAACACCCAAAACCGCCGAGAGGACACCAGTTGCTATCATCCAGCCTTCTCCCTGGATTTCCTTTCTCATGCCTATGCCCGCGATAACCTCGACTATTCCCGTTACTACAGCCCAAATTGCTATAATATAGAGAAGCGCTACAGCGGTTATTTCCGGCCAGATGAATGCGACTACACCGATTACTATTCCTAAGAATCCCTGAATAATTACCAGCCATCGGTGACGGTATTTTTTTGGAGACCTGAAGCCTCCGGCAAGGAGGAAGATGCCGTCAATCACTACGTAGATACCGAAAATAATGACCAGGATAAATACCGTTAACGATGGCCATATAAGGGTAAAAATTCCGAAAAGTAACGCGGCGATGCCGCGAAGAAGATACGATTTCCAGTCGAATACTGCGTTAAAAAGCATCATATGGGCAGCTCCTTTTTCCCAAAGTCTCCATAGGGTAGATCCTGATTATCATCTATGATCTGTTCCATGGTAATCATTTCCTCCATCATGCCGCTTCCTGCGGTAGCTCGGAGTTTGTTTCCGCGGTAAAATCCTGCAACAAAGTTTCCTCCGTCGGGATCACCTCGGTAGGCGATCTGTTCCCACTTAAGAGGGTAGCCTGAAAATTTAATAGATTTGCCGTATTGCCGTGTCCAGAAAAAAGGTACACTTCGATATGGGTTCTTTTCCCCAAGCATGGAATCAGCGGCGTGACGTCCCTGATTTACGGCGTTTACCCAGTGCTCAATCCTCACCGGATGAGGTAATCCGTTGAAAGGCACCAAAGCGATATCTCCAGCGGCAAAAATACCGGAGGCAGGGGTTTCCAGATATTCGTTTACTTTGACTGCACCCATTTTTAGAATATGAGTTCCCCCTAAGTAATTTATAACCGGGCTTACGCCTGCCGCTGTCACCGCCATGTCGATATCGATATGATCTCCTCCCGATAAGTCCGCACCGGTAAGACGGGGTCCCTTGATGGAAAACTCATTAACGGTTTCACCAAGATGGAAGCGGACTCCTTGTTCGGTATGCATCCTTAAGATTCTGTTTCCTATTCTTTCACCGAATACGGCTGCCATTGGAATTGTTTCCGGCGCGGCAATGTGCACTTCCTTGCCGTGGCTCACAAGATCCGCCGCAAGTTCCATCGCTATAAAGCCGGCTCCTATCAGTAGAATTCGGTC
Source organism: uncultured Spirochaetales bacterium (assembly GCA_964618265.1). Lineage (GTDB taxonomy): Bacteria > Spirochaetota > Spirochaetia > CAYLLE01 > CAYLLE01 > CAYLLE01. Next base: position 102,215 of record CAZUAE010000006.1, read on the forward strand.
AGAATGAGCAACAGCCTCTTTAATGATTCGTCCGTTTTCGGCACTCCGCAGGAGATAGTAATTCTCGGCTTTTTTTCTGGGGAGTTCCAGATCTTTAGGTACCGATCCCGTGGCTAAGAGAACGGCATCTCCTTCTAATTCGCTTCCGTCATCCAGGGAAACACTCTTCTTCCCGGGATGCAGCTGAACCGCTTTTCTTCCTAATTTAAATTCTATGTTAAGTTTCTCATAGAATGATTTTTTTCTAAGGGGAAGGTACGATTCTTTCATCTCTCCTGAGACAAAACCTTTAGAGAGAATTGTTCTGTCGTAGGGGGTCTCGTTTTCCGGTGTAACCACGACGATAGTTCCGGCAAATCCTTTTCGGCGAAGTTCTTCGAGAGCGCCTTCGGCAGCGGCTCCTCCCCCCAGGATGATAAATCTTCGGGTATCGGAACCGGAAGGCATTTTTATTTCAGGTTCCTGTTTTTTACCAACAAAAACCGTATTATCCCGTACATCGACTTCGTATAATGGAATATCATCAAGCGCGGGAGCTCCTTGGAGTTTACCTGTCGCGACATCAAACCTGGCATGATGCCAGGGGCAGACGATGTTTCCTCCTTTATAAACACCGTCAGAAAGGGGACCGCCGTAGTGGGTGCAGGTGTTTCCGCAGGCACAAATACCGGAATCTTTCCGGACTACCGCTATTTCTTCTTCTCCAATAGTAACTTTGCGGGGCTTATCCTTTGGGAAATCATCTAAGTTACCTATTTCTTTCCATTCGTTTGAAGCCACCATTTTCCTCCTTATTCCCAGTATTTCCCTCTGCCGCCGTAGTGGGCAATAAGACGCTCTTCATACTCTCTATCGATGTCTTCGTATGATTCAATTTCAGGGGCTTCTTCTATTTTCTTTGCGGGAAGGTCCACCGCCACCATTTTCTGGTTCCAGGATATGCTCTGCAGCCAAAGATTTGAAATTAACACATTCTTGCCGGAAGAAAGAAATCCTCCGGTATCCACTACAAAATAGCGGAGGTTCCAACTCTCCTTTTCCATAATAAAATCCGCAAGATATCCTATTTCTCCGTCGGCGGTGTTTATGTTGTATCCTTTTACCTCCTCGCAGCTCCTTAAGTGGGTGTCCATTTCGGTTTCCATTTTTACCGATTCGTACTCGGGAAGGGTTTTTCCCAGAACCGGACCGGGAGGAGTGTATCCCATATGAGTCAGAGTGCCGGGATACATGGCTGTTCCCCACAATCCTGCACCGGACCAATAAACCGGTAATGAGTAATATTTGCTGTACTCTTCTTCCTTTTCCCTGCTTATGGGTTTTTCAGCGTCGATACTGGGCGCGTTTTTAATCTGCTCCCGGGATAAATTCATCTTGATTTTTTCATCTTCCCATCCTGTTACTGATTGGGGAGAAATTAATACTTTTCGGCCGAAAATCCAGGGTCCTGTGTCTGCCACTAGATATCGGGAAGTAATTTGTTCTTCATCGAAGTACACGTCCTTAATCCGGCCGATTTCTCCGTCCGTTGCATCTATCTTATAATGGGTAAACTTCTCTATACTAATAAACATCAAAAGCCTCCTCACCTATTTTATATTGCAATTTCCTTGCCAAGTTATTGGTAGAGTATTTGGACAAAAATAAAATAATTGATAAGAAAAGAATAATAAATACATGTAAGGAGATGCGTTAAACCGCACCGAGACGATATAGCAGGGTCCGGTGTGTTTTTTTTACCCATCAGTGCCTTTCCATTATTGTACAGGTGGTATAATATTTGCATGTTTTTTACTAGCCTATGTATTAATTTAATCTAAAAGGAGGGTAGGTTGATAATTTTTATAGACTTATTGTTTGCTTTAGTTTTCGGACTCCTGGTTACTATTATAATAGCAGGATGGTTTAAAAGAAGAGGTCCTTGGAGCGGAATATTCATTTTCTTTTTAATAGTATTTCTCTCCTCCTGGGCCGCCGGGCTATGGTTCATCCCTTTCGGTCCGTCCCTCTACGGAGTATACTGGATTCCTTTTCTCATAGGGGCTTTAGTGGTGGGATTAATATTAGCCGCCGCGGGACCAAGATTATTTCCCAGGAGCCACCCGAAAGAGGAGATGAAAGAACGGAATAAAAGGTTCATAACGGCAACCGATTTTGATGTTTTTCTCGTGGTCACCTTACTAGTATTGGTGATTGCGGTGATAATTGGTTATATCATACCGGACTGGGGGACATCATGAAAGAGCAGGTGAAATAGATCACTCCCGCCAGGGTGACGGGAAAAATGACTGTTCCAGAAGCGCGAGAAACCGGTCAATTATAAGTGCCAGAAGGGCCGAGGTAAGGGCACCCTGGAGAACAATTGCGGGATTTTCCCTGACAAGTCCGGAAACGATGGGAGTACCCAGCCCTCCTGCTCCGACGGTTGCTCCGATAGTGGCGGTCCCTATGTTTATGACCACCGAGATCCTGATACCGGCAAATATGACCCGCATGGCTATGGGCAGTTCAATTTTATACAGTACCTGATGCCGTTTCATGCCCATACCGTAAGCAGCATCTATAGCTATTGGGTTTACCGAATCTATTCCCGATATAGTGTTGCGGATAACCGGAAGGATACTGTAGAGAACCAGCGCAATTATGGTGGGTTTAGTTCCGAAGCCGATGAGGGGAACAGCCAATGCCAGGACCGCGACAGGGGGAATGGTCTGCCCTAGTGAACTTAAATCGTTGGCGATATCCAGAAAATCTCTGCCCCAGGGGCGGGTAACGGATATTCCTGCAATGATCCCCAACGAGACCGCGATGGAACTTGATATGATGACAAGGATAAGATGTTCTAATACCAGAACCGGAAGGGAGGCCCTGCCGAAAAGCACTTCCCTTTCTTCCGGAAAAAGTATTCTGAGAAAGCCTCTCCACGCCTCGGGAATAAAGAGAATCAGGATAAACACACCAAGGAGTGCCGCAAAGATAATCCATCCCCGTTTAAGTTTTAGATTTTTAGAATTGTCCCTCATTCCTCCTCCATAGCAAGCTGTTCCACATCCTGGAGGCAGAGCTCTCCTGTAAGTTTCCCCTCTTTATTTACCACGGGGAGGCAGTTACTGTTTTCCGCCAAGATACGGGCTAACGCTTCCCTCATGGTGGCATATTCCCGCAGCGGGTAATCGTTGGAATTTATTTCGGTGAAAGCTTCTTCAGGATTGCCTGTTCTGGAGAGAACGTCCCTATTGACCCAGCCGATTACCGTTCCGGTTTTGCCTGTGACCCATAGAAAACGTTCTTCACATTCATTGGTCAGAGGCTTCTCTTCAGGCAGCGAGTTTTCCTCAAGGCTGCTCATGGATACCGATACAACCGGATGCATGTATTGGCTGATTTTAAAGCGGGAAAGCCGTTTTAAGGCACGGTCGGTACCGACAAAGTCCCGCACGAACTTCCCGGCCGGCTCTGCTAAGATCTTTTCGGGCGGACCTTCCTGTATCACTTCGCCCTCTCTAATCAATACAATTTTGTCTCCCAGCTTTATAGCCTCATCGAGATCGTGAGTTACAAAGAGAACAGTCTTCTTAAGCTCCCGCTGAATTCGGGAGAATTCTGTTTGAAGAACAATCCGGTTTAGAGGATCCACAGCACCGAAGGGTTCATCCATAAGAAGAACAGGGGGATCCGCCGCCAAAGCCCGGGCCACTCCTACCCGTTGTGCCTCGCCGCCGGATAGCTGGTGAGGGTATTTCGAGCGGTACTGTTCCGGTTCAAGCCCGATCATGTCTAAAAGTTCGTCCACCCGTTTTAATATTCTTTCCCGGGACCATCCTAAGAGTCTCGGTACCACGGAAACATTTCTTGTTACAGACATATGAGGAAAAAGACCCACCTGCTGAATTACATACCCCATCATCCTCCTTAACTGTTGAAGATTAAAATGCTTAACGTTATTGTCTTCAACCCGTATTTCTCCGGAGGTGGGTTCAATCATCCGGTTTATTAACCGCATAGTAGTGGATTTACCGCATCCTGAAGGACCGATCATTACACAGACCTGACCTTCATCTACCGTAAAAGATATATCCCGGACAGCGGGAAAGCCGTCGTATTCCTTCCGTACGTTTATAAGGGTTATCATTTTTCGTCCTCCCTTCTAAGCCGGATCCCCTTCGGGGTTGCCAAAACAACCAATCCCGACATTATCCGGTCGGCAAAGACTGCAAGAAAAATAACCGGAAGGGTTCCTAAAAGGATAAGATCCGGAACGGACTGACCTAGTCCCTGAAAGACAAAGACGCCGAATCCTCCGGCACCTATCAATGCCGCAACGGTTGTATTACCAATAGCCTGTACCAAAGCTGTTCTTATCCCATTCAGCACCACGGGAACCGAAAGGGGAATCTCTACCTGCTGCAATAGCTGGACTTTATTCATTCCCATCCCCTGTCCTGCATCCAGCATATTCTTATCAATAACTTTCAGGCTCGTAAAGGTGTTCCGGGTAACAGGTAGTAGTGCATAAAGACTCAAAGCGATCAATGCAGGGGTGTTGCCGATACCCCGAATTCCCAACTCCCTGAGGAAGGGAACATTCTGCGATAAAAAGGAGAGGGGCGCCACCATTATTCCGAAAAGGGCCAAGCTGGGAATCGTTTGAACTGAATTAACAAAGATGAAAATTCCTTTTTCGGATCGTCCGCTTCTGTATGCCCACACCCCCAAGGGAATACCGATGAGGCAGGCAGTACCCACTGCAGTTCCTGAGAGGTAAAGATGCGTCCCCAATTCCCGGCTGAACCGGTTGCTCCGGGATTGAAACTCCTTTAGGACTGAGAAACCGTTTAAATGCCCCGATAAAAGAATTGCAAGAATGCCGATTAACGCGGTCCCTATCAGAAGTGATGAAATTATTTTTGAATCAAGAAGGTTAACAGAGGATGTTACTAATAAGTAACCCGCAAAAGCGGCAAACCACATACCGAATCCCATCGATATTCTGCCGTACTCTCCAGCGGAATTCTCGAACCTTCTGAGCAGCAATCCTCCTGTATAAAAAACCAGGAGTAAAAGAACTACCCCGACAACTCCTATGGTTACAGCTTTATGTTTTTCTTTTTTTAAAAGAAGGGTAAATATAACAGGAAGAAGGATTAGGACGAAGAAGACAGCAATTTCTATGGGGGAAGTTATCTCCCACAGAAGTTTCGGGACTCCCGGAGCTATTCTGTTCTCCTTGATGAGAAAAAAAGGGAATATAAGGGAAAGGGCTGCCGCGATAGATCCGGCAGCCCCCTGTTTTATTATTCTCCGATTCACTGCATTAGTATATAAAGAAAATCTATTCCAGGAAACCTTCCTGCCGGAGATATTCCTCAGCTACTTCTGAGGCGACCCTTCCCTGAACTACGATCATTCCGTTTAGCTGCTGCAGCGTCTCCAAATCCAGAGACTCGAAAACCGGGTTCAGAATTTTGTCGATGTTCGGATAGGCTTCCAGGACTTCCTGCCGGACAATTGGTGTCGGCTGGTATACGGGCTGAACTCCCTTTGTGTCCTCCAGGACAACGAGATCCAGCGCGGAGAGGGTGCCGTCGGTTCCGTATGCCATGGCGAAGTTTACGTTGTCGGTTCCCTGGGATGCGGCTTTTTCTGTTTGAGCCGTGTTTCCTCCGGAAAGAAGAAGCAGCTGGTCCCGCGAAAGGTTAAAGCTGTAGGTCTCTTCAAACGCCGGAAGAACATCCGGACGGGAGGCGAATTCTTCAGAAGCCGCGAGTTTCACTCTTCCGCCGTTATTAACGTAGTCTGCGAAATCTTCCAGCGTTTCTATTCCTTCCCTTTCTGAAATTTCTTCCCGGGTTGCGATAGCCCAGGTGTTGTTTGCTGATGCCGGTTGTAACCAAACAATATTATTGTTTTTCATGTCAAGTTCCTTTACGGTTTCATAACCTTCCTGAGCATCATGCCAACTGTCACTTTCCGCGGAATCAAAAAAATAGCCGCCGTTCCCGGTATATTCGGGGTAAATATCGATTTCGCCGCTTATGATGGCTTTTCTAATAACATCGGTGGTCCCGAATTCGGTCTTATCAATAACTTCGTAGCCGTTGTCCCGGAACATGAGTACAATCATCTGTCCGAGAAGAGCTCCTTCGGTGTCAATCTTTGACGCCACTGTAATCGGTTCACGGGAAGCTGTTTCTGTTTCGCCGCCTCCGGAGAGTGCAAGGACAAGGATGACAACTACCGCGGCAACTACTGCCGCGCTGATAATACCGATTAAAACTTTTCTGTTTCCTGTCATTTCGTACCTCCAGCATATAGTATAGTATTATACTAATCTTAGAAATAACCAAGTTCTTTTTAAGAGGAATTCTCATTTTATACCTTTAGGCAACAGAAAGAGGCATGATTTTAAAAGAAAATTCGTAAACCAATCGAATAGAATGAGAATTGCGCTCTTTTTAAGCAGCAATTTCCGGCAGGAAGCAGCTCTTGTTTCCTAAGTGAGTAAATATATCCGCGAGAAGATATATTCCAGGGCGTCCCGTTTTAGAAGAACTCTGTAGTAATCGGTGTCATTTAGCTGTTTAACTTTATATCCATTATAGGAAAGGTATTTTTCACTCCTCTTCCTGTCGAACCAGTGCACCAAACCGATGGTGCTTTTTTTTATTTCCAATGCGGTGATACCGCTTTTTCCAATTCCGCAGCCGGAATTGAATACACAGGGTACAAGGAGTGTGCTGTTGTAAAGACTGTTTTTGGTATCCCGTTCACTCTTATTTTCTTCTATGAAGTGAAGTTCCTGTTTATACTGATTAATAAGATTTTCTATTTTGCGTCTGTTTTTCGCGGAGGCTTCGGGATATTTTCGGCAGTACTTCTCGATCTTGAAACGGAGTGTATCAACTTTAGACAGGGATTCAAATAAAGGCCGATGGGTATGACCCAGGATGGCCATTATTTTTCTGGCGGCGGCAAAATTGTAGACCCGTTCTTCCGTTTTAAACTTCTTCTTACTGTCATGAGAAACCGAATAGTTCCTTATTCTCAATGGATTAGCCAGATATTTTAAAATGAATCCGATCCAGCGGTGGTATTTTACATATGATGCTGACGTTTGATGGCCGTGAAAGACAAAGAGGGTATTCCCGTTGAAATTCAGTTTTAAGGAATGTCGTGCCTTAAAACCTGCTTTCTGTTCGAGAAGAAGGGTAAGATCGTGGTTTCCTACAATCCGGACTAGACGCCGGGCACGTTCAAAGAGATCTATAACCTCGTAGAAGCCGGACCAGCGCTTTTTTATGTCGGAGAGGGAGAACTTCTGTAATTCTTCAATATCGCCATTCAGAATGAGGGTGTAATCCCGGGGTAAATAATAATACTTGAGAATTCGTATAATCATATCACCGTTCTGCTTGAAATCATCGGTTCGTCCTCCATTGCCAAGGTGAAGGTCGCTTAGAATAATGAAGCGTGATGTTTCATTTATGGTGAATGAATCCGCGTTGTCGTATATATCCTGAAGGTTGTGAAAACTGCTTTCTTCTTTTTTCATTTTTCTGTTACTATGTCATGTATAGTATCCTTTAAGAGTTAGAATATCCAGAGGAAGGCAGAGCTTAGATATGAAAAAAATGAATATTGACGGAACCTGGAAGATGAAATCCGAAGATGGGAAGATAACGGTAGATGCTCAGATACCCGGGGATACCCATTCTATTCTCTATAAAGCAGGGATCATCAAAGACCCATACTGGGGAAAAGAGGAGTTGGAGCTTCAGTGGATCGGCCGGACTGATTGGGAATTTACCCGGAAGGTGGAAATACCGGAAGATTTTATTGAAGACCGTGAAGTTTATCTACGGTTTGAATGCATCGACACATGCTGCGAAGTGTTTATAAACGGAAAAAATGCCGGGTCGTCCGATAACATGTTTGTTTCGTTAGATCTGCGGATAACGGGTTTACTGAAGGCCGGGGAGAATACCATTTCGGTACGGATATATTCACCCGAAAGGGAAGCGAATAAACGGGCTTCCCGTCTGCCGTATCCTGTTCCTCATACTGTGCAGCCGGTACAATCACCCCATAGAAATCTCTTAAGAAAAGTACAGTGCCATGCCGGATGGGATTGGGGACCGTGCCTGATGGTTTCCGGAATCTACGGAAATGCTTATCTTGAATCATCGGAAAACGGTATTGTGGAAACAGTTTCCGCGGTACCTGCGGAAATTGTGAAGGATAAATGGAGGGTGGATGTCTCCGTTCATTATTCCGCTCTTCGGGATGATACTCTGCCGTTCCGGGTTGAATTTGAAGGTTCCGAAGTACTTTCCAGACAGGTTGATATTACAAAGGGTGATAACCTGATTCAGGGATTTTTTACCGTTGAAGATGTGGACCGGTGGTGGCCCGCCGGCGAGGGAGCCCAGCCTCTCTATCCGGTAAATGTAATGGTAGGATCTCACCGGGAGGTCAAAAATATGGGTTTTCGGACTCTGGAGGCTGCAAACGGAGAAGACGACACAGGGCTGAGTATGATCTTCCGGATAAACGGCAGGGATGTGTTTTGTAAGGGTGCGAATTGGATACCGATAGACGCATTGCCCGGCCGGCAGACTCCGGATAGGTATGAATATCTTCTAAAAAGCATGACTGATGCCAATATGAATATGGTCCGGGTTTGGGGAGGCGGACAGTACGAACAGGATGTTTTTTATGAGCTCTGCGACCGTCTTGGTATAATGATTTGGCACGACATGATGTTCGCCTGTGCCCTCTATCCAACGGATGATTCATTTTTTGAATCTGTGGAAAAAGAGATACAATATCAGGTGCGCCGTTTAAAAACCCATCCGGCCATTGTGCTTTGGTGCGGAAACAATGAAAATCTTGGTGCCCTTAATTGGTTTGAAGAATCCAGAAAGAACAGGGACCGATACGTGGTGGACTACGACCGGTTAAACGAAGGGGTTGTTGGTAATACCGTGCGGCGGGAAGATCCATCCCGATCCTTCTGGCCCAGTTCTCCTTCCGGCGGGCCGGGGGATTATTCCGACGGTTGGCATGACGATACACGGGGTGATATGCACTATTGGAGTGTCTGGCACGAGGGGAAGGATTTCGCGGCGTATTACGATGTGATTCCCCGCTTCTGTTCTGAATTCGGATTTCAGTCCTACCCGTCCCTAGAAACGGTCGCTGCATTTGCACCCGAGGAGGATAACAACCCCACAGCTCCCGTTATGGAGCATCATCAGCGTCACCGGAGGGGAAATACCATCATCTTTGAAACCATATGCCGCTACTACCGTATTCCCAAAGATTTTCCCAGTACTCTCTATCTGAGCCAGGTTCAGCAGGCCGAAGCCATAAAGACGGCTGTTGAATATTGGCGTTCCCGGCGCCCCGTCTGTATGGGAGCAATCTACTGGCAGCTTAACGATATATGGCCGGTAAGTTCATGGGCATCCATAGAGTACAGTGGAAAGTGGAAACTGCTTCATTACGCGGCAAAACATTTTTTCCAACCCCTCCATCCGGCAGGTTATGTTGATAAGGACGGAATGTTTAAGGTGTACATCATTAATGATTATCCCAATTCCAGGGAAGGAGAATTATCCATAAAATTTTTCAGTTTTTCCGGAGAGGAGCTGTCCCGGGAAGAGAAAAATGTAAGACTCACGGGAGAAACTTCCGCAATGATCAAGTCTTTTAGCCAAACAGAACTTCCTGATAAGCCGGAAAACCATTTCTGTTTTCTTCGGTATACCGATAATGATTTAACTGCCGAAAATACAGTTTTTTTTGCTCCGCCGAAGGCATGCAAGCTCAGTAAACCGGAAATTGATATTGCCTTTTCCTCGGTTGAGGGAAACCCGGGAGTAGTGTTACAGGCAGACAGGCCGGTTTTTCATCTCTATTTAGATGTCCCCGGTTTATCGAGCCGCTTTAGTGACAACAATGTAACCCTGATCCCCGGAGAAGAAAAAACACTTTTATATCTTGGAAATGAGACTGACATAGAGACACCGCGTAACTCCATAGTGTTGTATCATTTACGGGAAGCTTATTGATATTATTGATGAGGACATTGTAAAGAATTACTTCCGGCAGCTCCGTCTGCGTATGGAGTGATCAGCAATTCTAATCCGCAATTCAAGAATCGCCTTCTTGCTAATTATAGAAGGGGAATCCTCGTTCCTCTTTTGTTATGAAAGGAATTTGACTTTTTACGGATCAAAAGCTACTCTATTTAGTAAAGCAATGCTAGTAAAGCTTCCCTTTTAGTATTGCCGGCTTTTTTTGGAGTTTGCCATGTCCGATAAATCGGTGCGGAACCCTCCGGAGTACATCCAATGGGATGATAAGGAACGGGAGGGTTTTCTCTCCCGGATTGGAACGTTCAGTCCTTCCCAGAGAAATTTATTTCACGAACTTTGCCGTAATTACCGGGAAGAAATACCTGTCAAGCTTTTTATATCAAACCACGCACTGAATATAAGAAACGCTGAGCAGGAATTGATTAACCTTATGAATAAGCTCTGTTCAGAGGGTGCCGGATTCCTCAGGGTTGATCATACCGATGGCTCGGCGGGGGCAGTGGTTTTGACGGACAAACGGGATGTCCATTTTTTCACAGGGCTTATCACTGAGGAATACAACCGTCTATCAGTTTATCCGGAAGAGCCTTTTCTCAGCCGCAAGTATTTTGAAGAGAAATATATTCCTATTCCGGATCACTATGTTGCACCCTTAGACGACAAGAGTCTCTCTGCTATTCTTAAAGGGGAAAACTATCCCGGAATCGTTTATGAGGTGACCACCGCAAAGGATAAGCGGGTGATTGCATCCGGTCCTGTATTAGTAAATATGTTTAATTATGCATCACATAAGATAAGAAACGCTTTATCCAATCCGGAAACGTTAAGTTTGATCGCTGAATTAAAGGACACAAGCCTTCTGGACATCCGGAAAAGAACAAGTAAAAAGGATGAAATTCTATGGCTGGATATTGCCAAAACCATCCTTAAAAATATCGAACGGTTCCATCCCAGAAAAAAATACAATGTCGGCGTCGATTTCTTTCAGGCAGCTTCTCTCTGTGTACTCGTCCTAAAAAATCGATTGCAGGATACCAAAAAGCGGGAAGAAGAGGAAAAAAAACGCGATAGCGATATGGATGGGTTGGCGGGGTCCATCAAAAATAGAGGGCTTGAACCGTGTACACCATTAGATTTTAGCAAACTTACCGAAGAATTACGGAAAACATACGGAAATAAGTTTCAGACGTTTATCTCTGAATTTCATACTAGGTATACGAGTTCTAAGGGACGTAGAAAATTACCGGTAATTCTTATAATAAACCATCAGTATATACACCGGGACAATCTTTTTCCCTATTTTGAAAACAGGCTTAATTCTCTGCGGGAAGAATTAAAACGGGAATATATCTCCATCATGGACAAGATTTTGCGGACTAACAATAGAGAAGGTAAAGGAATGTTTTACAGCTATAACGCCTTCTCTTCCGATATCGGAAGCAGAATCGCGGTATTAGATCCGTTTGTAGGTTCCCTTTTCAAGCGTCCGGACATAACAGCGGAAGGGCTGATCCATGATGTAATGGGAAAGAAAAAGATTAAGTCCAAAGATGATATTAAACGGCATATGGAAAAGTTTTTTCTCCCCGGTACAATCGAGTTTCGGGGCTATCCGGAATTACTGGGACTCGCCATCCTTGAAATCTTCGATTCAGCATTCGCTAGACTACCGGTTTGGAGGCAGATCCTCATCAAAATTTCCGGGAAATATGACACCGTAAGGGAAAAATATACGCAGCGGTCTAAGAAAAAAATACCCGTAGAGCGGCTTAAGAAACACGGGGACTATCCTGCTGTTGCGGCTCCGCGTATACACCGTGCTTCAAAGAGGGACAAGTCAGGAAAAGTGAATTCCGCAGCCTCCGGGAAAAAGAAAACGGAGGTAAAAAAGAGAAGTTACACCAAGAAAGAGCTGGAATCCGCCTGGAAGGAATTTGAAAAAATAATCAAGTAGCGCTGTCTGTATTCCTCTTGTCCATCAAAATTCTCGTGCGCGGAAATGCCTCAGGAAGATGGTCCCGGCAAAATGTTATAAGACCTTCCCGTATTTCGCATCGAAGGCTCCATAGAATAGAGGCGTTTTCCGCGCTTATAAGTGCCCTGAGTTCCACCGTCTGCTCTTTAAGATCAGTTACCTGGAGAATGTTCACCTTCCCGTCCCAATTTTTATTATTCTGAAGAAGCCTCCCCAGCTCTTCCCGTACCGCTTCGATATCCACAGAGTAATCGGTGTAGATGTAAACGGTGCCTAATAGATCCGCGGATATCCTAGTCCAATTCTGGAAAGGGGTTTCTATAAAATAGGTAATGGGAAGAACGAGCCGCCGGAGGTCCCATATACGGATAATCACATAGGTAAGGGTTATTTCTTCAATACGTCCCCATTCACCTTCCACAATCACAACATCATCGAGACGGATAGGCTGGGTGATAGCTATCTGAAATCCCGCGAAAATAGTGCCCAGTGTGCGCTGCGCCGCAAATCCCAGTATGACACTGATTATACCGGCGGAAGCCAGAATAGTGGTTCCGAAATTACGTACCCTTTCAAAGGTCATGAGAATGGAAGAGAAGGCAATTACTACAATGACTACCAGTATGAACCGTTTAAGGTACCGAATCTGGGTATGAATTTTCCTTGCCTGAAGGTTGTCTTCAGCGGTAATATCGTTTTTCTGAATGATGTATCCTTCAATTACGTTCATTATCCGTGTGAGGAGCCAGGAAAAATCAACTATCAAAAGAATGATTCCGGTATGATTGATAAAGGAGCGGAGACCCTCCTCAAAAGATAAAAACGCGAAAACCGCTATCCCTGTTACCAAAACAATCAAATAACGTATAGGAAGTTTGACTTTTTTAAAAAGCTGTAACGCGAGGTCGTTTTCAGAACGTTTTATAATTTTCTTTATAACGGCACTCAGAATGAAGGAAAGAAAAAATGCCGCCGTCATTGCTCCTAAAAGAATAGCGGTAGGAATTAGATACTCATTTAAAATACTGTCTATATTCATGATTACCCCCGCAAAAATATCTTCCCTGGTTGATTTTTCCCGCAATTTAAGGTATCTCCAGGTAATGGAAAAGAAAGTTCCAACAATTCTTCTATTAATATGGGCATTTTTTATAATTGTGTCGATACCCGCTCAGGGATTGTGGTATATGGGAAGCAGCTTAATGATCGTTTCCCTATTCGGAAGAATCCTGTTGACGGCGGGTATAGTTTATACGGCCATTAAGCTTCTGAACTCTGACTTTAGGAACCTTCGAAGTCATACGCTAATCAAAAAACTTGCCGGTTACGGTATTGTTTTTACCTACATCCTTTTGATGCTGCCTGTGACAGTTAAAAACTTCTATGAACCGGATTACGATCCCATGAAAATAAAGGTAATAATAACCCTCATAACCTCAGCTGTTCCCGCGGTGCTCTTCATCCTCCTTAAAACGAGAAGGTTCAAGGTTTCCGGGGGATTCTACACGGTAAAGGAATACCAGGATGTACTTCTTATACGGAAGGACCGTAAACGGCGCAAACAGGCCGAAAAGGAGGCGAGGAAAAAGCGGAACATTCTTATGACAGTTTTAAAGGAGTGGATTGAACCGCTTTTCCAGGCGGTAATCATCGTCCTTTTAATCCAGAACTTTTTCTTTCAGCTCTTTCAGATCCCCAGTGAGTCCATGGTACCCACGTTTCTCATAAGAGACCGTCTTGTGGTAAATCAGCTTTCCTACGGGCCGTATTTTCCGATGTCCCAGTGGAAACTCCCCGCCCTTAAAGAACCGGATACCGGTGATATTGTAACATTCCGAAATCCGAAGGTGGATCAACCGGGATCCGGTGTTTCTTATCGGAGTCCCTTTACCCGGCTGCTTCATCCCTTCATCTATAAGATCACCTTTTCCCTGATAGATATAGAACGTAGTGAGGAGGGACTCCCGAAGGAGTTTCTCCTGGTGAAACGGGTTATCGGTGAGCCAGGTGATAAACTCTGCATAGTAAATAACACAGTCTACAAGAAAGGCGCTGATTCTTCCTGGACTTCCATGGAAAACATACCGGGACAGAAGGAATACGGCGCACCTGCATTAAGTCCCGAAAAGATCCCTTCTATGGAATACGTAGGACTTCCGGAAGAGATAGCCGATATAATAGATCTGACAGCTTCCACGGTTCAGGCGATAACGGTTGAGGAGCTGGAAACTCAACTCAGCCGGGAAAAAGAACTATTCCTACAGGGAATTAGGGAATTTCAAAGACAGGACATGGAGGAGTTTTCAGTTTTTCTGCTGGAGAACCGCATCCAATCCGCCGCTATTACAGAAAGACTTTTTTATACATACTATTACTACAGCAGGATCCGGAATATTAATGCCCGGGAGGAAGAAAAAGAGGAGATAACGAAAGAATTCCGTTCCACCCTGGCACGTTATAGGATTCCTGTTGTTTTTTCCGAGCTTGAAGCTTTTTATCAACTTATGCGGCAAAGGGGGACTGAGCCTGGTTATTATATGCAGTCCATTAATGCCGGTATTCCCCTTTCGGGTAAAGACGATCCATACTCTATCTACGCTGCGAAATTAAATGCCTGGTATAAAATACAGCTCCTTAGGCTGTACCGGAATTATCTGGATTCAGCAGGCAACGGAATGGGTTCCGAAGAGCTTTTCGATAAGCTCCTGCTGTCTTCCGAAGCTGAAGCACTTTACGGTCTAAATATCACGGTAGAAGGTATTGAGATCCCTGAGCAATATCGGCAGGGGAGGGAATACGTAACCTTTTTTTCTGCTGCCAATCTTCCTCCTTTTCCGGAAGGAGCTAATGATTATATCCAAAAGGAAGAGTATTTTTTGATGGGGGATAACCGTCACAATTCAATGGATTCCCGGTTTTCCCGGGAAACTAAACGGGTCTCCCTGAATCCCCGGGACAGCGGAGTTTTTTCTCAGGAAGTAACGGTGAACTGGGATCCCCATACAATACCTGACAGATATATTTTAGGCCAAGCAGTTGTCCGGATTTTTCCCTTTAACCGGTTCAAGGTTTTTTAGAAGGTTACCTGGATGTTATCTGTTCGATGCCCTCCGGACCAAGATAATAATTTTTTCCGCGGCATGTAACACTCATAAAATGCCCGCCCGGGGGGTACTCCGGATCTATATGAACCACTGCTTTCTCCTCCGCCTTCTCAATTATGCCTGTTTCTATTCCTTTGCTTCGGTCAGTTGTGATCTTAATTTCAGGCTTTACTATTCCCGACGGAATCAGAATAATTCCTACTGCTCTTCTTTGGGAATAGGTTGCCGGGGTAAACCGAAGATTGTATTGCGGAGGATAAGGCATAATTTTCGTCCCCTTCTCGGGAGCCGGTTCCCAATTGTCGGTTAGGGTAAAAAAACTTTCCGCTTGATACAGAAAAAATCCCCGGAGTCCTGCATAATCATCCGCCGCAAAAAATGATTTTTCCTTAGGGTTAATTTGAAACGGCAGAGGGGAATGGGCATTCCACTGAAGGGATGATAAAATCCCCGCTCCGGCGGTAAATGTATCGATAAGGATAAAACTACCGGTCCCCTTATGAAAAATCACGTGTCTCCTTAACTCTTCCGCCCGAAGCCGGTAACTTTCGTCGGCTATGCCCAAAAAATATGTCAGTTCTTCATCCTCGTATGCGCCGTTTAAAGCTCCCCTGGAGTAGTGATTCCGCATAAGCTGTCCGTCATCCGAAAGGGTAACGCAGTTATGAGACTTGGTGTGCCAAACCCAGTGGGCGTGATGGGGGGAACCGTAACCGCAATAAAAACCGCTTGGAGCAAGGAGGGGGTTTCCCCCGGAAAGCAGGACGAAGTCGTTGTTGTTTGCATGGGAATGGCTGACCGACCCGTAGGGAGAACTCCTAAAGAAAAAATCTATCCGGTCATGTATTGCCGGTCCGCTTGTTCTGATGGCTGCGTGACCGGCCCCCGGATATACGGAGAGGAGATGGTTTTTTTCCCTTTTGATGTCCGGAAGCGGTTTCTGGGATAAAAACAACAGCTGCATCTTTGCTCCGCTGGGATAATCCCGGCGTTCCGGGGTCGTTTCCGGCGCTTTATCCGCAGCCTCCTTTAATTCCGCAAGATAGTCCGCGATTCCTTCATAACTCTCAGTTTGACGCGATATGAGTTCCAGCAGGTCCGAGACAGTTTCAAGGTTACGCTTATTGACATAATTGGTGTCGCCGAACCCTCCCCAGTCTGTATAGGGAGCATAACAGTCCATATGCCACTTTAAATGATTCCGCCAGAAGGGACGCCGGTAGAGGTTTACTCCGGTTCCTTTTTTCAATGCTGTGGCAAACATACTCATGATGGCAACGTAGGGACGGGCGTAGGAGTGTCCTTCCGCCCAGCTGCCATCGGGCTCGCCCCATACCGGCCAGATCCCGCAGAGAATCGGGCGGAGCAAACGGAACCACTCATGTGCCGCGGGTACCTTGTCCCTTAAAAGAACCGCCAGGAAGGCAAGAAATACGATTTCCCGTCCCGAATGGGAATCGAATTTCTCAAGCCCGTAGATTCCTTTCTGAGTAAGTAAACGGTAAGTCTCTTCTCCTCTTCCGGTTAGTCCCTGGATGACCGTTTCTCTTTCAGCCGGACTAAACTCTTCCCACATCCAGTCGCAGCAGACCGAGCCGTGCCAGATTACCGACATATGGGCTTCATCGTTTACAAAAACCGAGGTGGATCCTTTAGGATCCCATCCGCAGACCGATGCCATCCTGGAGCACGCGGCCCGGGCAAATTCTTCTTCCCTCGTCGCCAGGTACGCTGCGGCCATCACCTTTGCTTGATAAACGAAAAGGCGGGAGTCCCACATGATTGGGTACCACACGCTAAAAAAGGATGAATAATCTAAGTTACGGTCCGGCAGAGAGGGGGGTTCCTTCATTTTGTGTCCCGGAAGCCTGAGTCCGGAAAACCCGTTATCAGAACCGTCCTTCGCTAATATTTCCCGGGCATACCGGACACACGCTTTCCAGCGGGATGAGGGGTTTGCTTTAAATTCCTTACGTATCTCCGGAACTTTTCCGGAATCCAGGAATATGCGGGGATGTTCAGCGGGAAATGCCTTAAGGAGTTCCTCCGCCGGCGGCACCTCCAATGTTACTGCATCTTCAGGTACGGTGAAAGAACCATTTCTGCTTTCTCCTTCCCGGGACCATTTCCAGGAATAGCTGCCGGGCGGGAGATTTTTATGAGGCAGAAAAATGGGTTCTGTAAGCCCCTCCTGTTTTAGGACGGTCTTTCTCCGGGAATCATATAGCTGGAGCGCATAAGGCCCCTGTATGATTTTAGGTTTCCAAACGAACACCGGCGGATTTGTGTCCGCGGTTATTCCGTCGGGAAAGGTAGGATCCACATGGGGATGGGGTTTTTTTAGTATTTGGAATCCATTTATGCTTTTTTTCTGCTGATTCATTTTTTTTACCGGTAAATTCTCTTTTTAGCTGCCTTTATAGAGGCAAGTACGATTATAAAAAAAATCATAACGGAAGCAGCGATAACGATACTGAGCTCTGTTGGACCCGGCACGCTGAAACGCTTCATGATTATTCCCAAAAGCGCCCATGCCACGGTGATTCCGTAGGGTACATCGTTCCGGGTCATCACTATATAAAGGGTAAGAAGTCCCGCTACCACGATCATAACAACGGTCCAAAACTCTTCTCCCGCATCGCCGCCGCGCCAGCCTATATCCACAAGGAGAGCGGTGGCGTTCGCGATAACAGCCACAGTTATCCACCCGAGGTACACACTTACCGGGAGATGGATGAAGGCCCGTTCCGGTTTTGTATATCCCGGTTTTCCTATTCTAAGGCGTGTGTAGAGTATAATGAGGAACACAAGAAGGGCTGCGATGATAACGAAGGAGAGCCACATTATTTGATAATGCCAGGCGAATATCCATCCCATGTTAGCTATGGAAGAGAGAATGAAAAACGGTCCTATTTTCTCGATAAAAGCGGAGTTCCCGATTTTTTTACTGAAGAGGGCTGCAAATTGATATATGACAAAAACTCCTAACAATAGATAGATCAAGCCCCATACCGCAAAAGTTATGGAAGAGGGAACAAAAAGATTGGGATACGCGTCGGATATCTCTTTGGTGGTTATATTATTAATGGGAAGAGAGTTCGCTAAAACACCGATTCCTACAGTTCCAATATAGAAAAGTGCATTGAAGAAGGCATAGACTATGCGGTTGTTCTGTTTCATCCTTTATTTCCTCCGTTATATTCAGACTATACCTCTTTTCCCGGTAAATCGCCAGAGGATTTTAAACTCCGCTTGAGAGCCTTTTCTGCGGATCATTATCCCGTCCCTTCTTTCCGTGGCGGGTAAATCGTAGGATTTAAACCGGAATACCTCTGTGCCGGGTGCACCCTTTAATTCTGCCGTTACAGTTTTCTGGGGAAAGTCCCATTCAAAAACCACATCCCGGTCCGTTTTCGCGCCTTGCAAATCGTACAGGTGATGGTAAGGGCTCCCCTCATCTTCAGGCTCAAGGACCGTATCCTCCCAGGCAAGGTCATCCTCCCGCGTGAGAGTGCCTCGGATGTGGGTAAACCAGTCGAAGGTGTGATCTTCGCCGGCGGTGACGGTAAAACAATCGGTCAGGGTATTTTCGGCAAGTTCGAGTTCCCGCTGATACGTTACCCCTTCCCGGTAAACCTGATCAGCCTTTGCTGCTGTGCGGTTATTCTGAGGATCAAATGCCGTAATGGTCCCGGGTTCCAGGGAGTCCTGGTTACGCTGGTCCATGGTAACGGTATTGTGGGAAGGGGAGGTGCGGAACCATTTAAGCATCAGGGGAGAACTGTAGCCGGGGGTTCCTAAGTCCCGGCTAATAAGTTCGTCTATAAAGTAATATTCAACAGTCATCTGGTCGGGATGGGCATGACTCGGCCGTCCGTGCAGATGGTGTCCGTATTTAAAGAATACCGCCGCCTTTTCATTCCGGAGCATACAGATTCTTGATCCCGGGAAGGACCGTGATGTAAGGGAGTGTAAATCGAAGGGTTTGACCCCTTCGGCGGCCCGACCGAAGAGAAGGGTGTGCAGTCCCCGTGCGTCCCGGTATTTATCTTTGAGCAGAGCGTACAGCTCAAGGAGTTCGCTGTCTCCCTGAAAGATAGCAAGGGCTTCTTCCAGGATGTGTTTAAGTTTTGACAGGTTCGGGTTTGTGAAACCGTCATGGGGATTGGGAAGTGACCCGTCTGGAAATGCTATGTCCCTGGGAAAGAGAAGCATCTTCCTGTAGGCAGTTTTTAACTCAGGTTCCAGTTTATCGTATGCGGCAAGCCACCTGAAGATAGAGAGCAGGCTATGGGCTGCCAGGAAATGATACTGAACGGAGCACTCATACCAGAATCCTTCCTCAGTAACGGCCTCTCTGATTTGAGGCTTTATTCCCAGCTCATCTTCCATAGCGGACTCTATGAGAGCGTCGTCCCGGAAGTAAAGTCCTGCCATACAGACGGCAGTATTCATGGTGGCTCTTATGTTTGGAATGGTTTTCCGCTGGGGAATGAGGAGCTCAGACGCCGGCTTAAAAATTTTTCGGTAGAGGGATGATTTTTCTTCATCTGTGATAACATCACCCAAAATGGAGAGGGTATCCATTACATGAATCATCCATTGAGATTCGCTCAAGGTCTCTCCCATGAGTTTTGTTTTGCCTACCCATTCACCATGGGGCTCGTAGGATTGATAATGCTCCCGGTAAAAAACGAGCTGATTCCTTACCCATTCCGGATACGCGGCATCACCGGTTATCCGGTAGAGGATTGCCGCGTTTTTCATCATTTGCGCATTTCTGCTCCGGTAGAACTGAATCCAGGCTTCTTTCCGCTTTTGGTCGCTGTAGACCTTGCCGCATTTCGGGCAGCGGTGTTCCTCGGGTGTGTCGATATTCCATTCCAGCCGGGTTGAATCATCAGGACAAAAGTAGTTGTGATACCATCCGGTGATCCACTCTTTCCGTTCAGGCTGCCGTTTTGTTTTTTCAATCCAGCTTCCGGTATTATTTTTTATATTCCGGAATATCTCCTCCGCCCAATCATTATCTTTGATTTTCTTTTTTACTTTTTCCCAATCTATAATACTCCAAGCCATTATATTCACTCCTTTGTCTTTTTCCGCGAATTATAAAGGAAGAAAAAGATCCTGAAAACAGCTCATATCGATAAAGATGCTATTGAATTAGCGGATTATAGTAAAGGGGAGAAAGAGGGAGAAAACGAAGAGAAGAACGACAACTACTACCGGAAAGAAAGCTGGTCCGGAAGCTTCCAGAGGAGTATACAACTTCCCGACGGAATAAACCCAGATAAAGCTGACGCCCAAATGAAGGATGGAGTTCTGTCCTTAAAGCTTCCG
This sequence comes from uncultured Spirochaetales bacterium, assembly GCA_964618265.1. Taxonomy (GTDB): domain Bacteria; phylum Spirochaetota; class Spirochaetia; order CAYLLE01; family CAYLLE01; genus CAYLLE01. The sequence continues at coordinate 122,737 of CAZUAE010000006.1, forward strand.
AAAGTCGAACCAAAGAAAAAGAAACAAATAGAAGTAAAGGTATCGTAAGCAAAAGGCCCCGGAGAAGGGGGCTTTTTTAATACCCCGCCGTTTCCCGCATTTTGTCTGCTATCCCGGCAGCTTCGCCTTCGTCTTGCGCGGTAACTGAAAACACATACCGTCCGCCTTGCGGAAGTCTTTCCGGCCAGGTCCACGGGTCCCCTTCAGCAGCCTGGCTGTGCATCTGCAGCGCGGTGTCTTTGAAAAACGAGTAGGCTTCGGTAAGGTAGTCGAACGAGTTTACCAGGTTGAGCAGCTTGAGATTCGGTATAGTACGAAAGTTTTCCCACTGATGCCGGGCGTCGGCGCAGCAGTGGATTCCAATACCGCCGTATCGTTCAGACAGTTCCGCCAGTTCAGGTCGGAACAAGTCCAGAAAAAGGTCTTCACTAACCGCGCCAACCTCATCTTCCGACAGGGTAATACCTTCAGGCATATAATAATCAGGATAATGAGCAATAAATTCAGTTCCGTACCGTTTAAACCATTCATCAAGAAACGCAGTCAGCAGGGAATACACCTTGTCTGCCAATTCCCGCACCGCATCCGGTGTCTCGATCATGGCGATGAAAAAATCGTTTTTGTCCCAAATAAGGGCTGCTATGTCCATGGGACTCTGAATGTCCGGCAGCTTTACCAGGACACCCTCTCCAGCCCGTCTTTTTAACTCATCCGCCATCTCGAAGAGAAGAGCCAGTGAGGGAACATCCAGCGAGGGGACGGTGATTTTTTCTGCTTCCGCGGCAGTACTTACCAGGGGCAGGGCGAAGGGGTTACTGTCTTCAGGATAATGTACTCCGCATCCGAAAGCTTGGGCGAAGATTTCGGTGCCTGTGGCTATATGCAGGTAGGGGAGACGGTCGTCATCGATTTGATTCATCCGCTTTAGGGCAGTTTTGTACTTCCGCCATGCCCACTCAATCCGCTCCCTCTTTTTTTCAGCCTGAAGAACGGGACGCTCCTCCTCTTCTCCTTCGATGGAGATCATAAAGAGATAGCTGTTCCTGTTTTCGGGAGATAAAGCACGGATCCAGCGTTTTTTTCGCTCCGCAATTTTTGTTTCCATAGTGATCTTTTTTAAAACCTCTTAAATGTATTCTATGTATTTTGCTCCGGTTGGTAAAGAAAACAAGAAATCCAAGCTTAACCTTAGTAAAAAGGAAAGAGATATCCTCCAAACTTATTCTAAGTCCGGAGGATTAAATACAGTAGAGTCCAGCATGTGCTGCCGGGCTTGTGTATTACATTGCTAAATTACTTTTTCCACGCATCGATCTGTTTCTGCATTTCCGCGATAATAGTATCAGCCCCTGCTTTGTCTAGTTTATTCAAGAAATCGGGGAGTACTCTATCTATATCAACTTGTCCGCATTCCAAGGCAGGCAGGTACTCTTTAACAACGGAAGAGCATTGAGCGATTTCCGACTGAACCGGTACCGGATTGAATGAGAAACCGAGAAGAACCGAGGGGGTTGCGTTTTCGTTTATCTCCTTTGTTCTTTCCCACACATCATCTGATTGTCCTGGAATCAGATAAGCGTTGAATGTGGATGCGTGCATCCAGGCCGTTCCCGGATTATAACCGGTATCCGGAATAAGTTCGATCCGGTTCGGACCGGTTTTTTTATAGTGCTTATCTTCAATACCGAACGTAAGCGTGTTATACAGCACTTTATCGGTATTCATAAGTTCCATGAACATCATAGCCCGTTCCGGATTATTAGAGGTGATGCTTATGGCGTGCATAGTTGAAATGATGCTGCTGGTATAGAGAACCGATTCGGAAATCGGTATGGAATAGACGGGATATCCGTGACGGGCCTGGAACTCAGCTTCTACACCGGGTTTCAGGTTTCCCGCATACATTATACCGAATTTTCCAGCGGTTTTTTCCGGATTGGAGTCGGTTACGGTTAACGCGTCTTCCCGGATGTATCCTTTTTCAGCCCAGCTCCGCATAAGATTGAGCCAGTCTTTGAATGCTTCCGTCTTAAACTGATTTACAACCTCTAAAGCAGGGTTGTTGTCCTGGATAACTCCCGGTATAGCTCTTCCCCCGATTTCATCGAAACCCAGGTAGGCATTTACAAGACCCAGCATATAACCGGAGTGATTATGCACATCGATTGGTATTATTGATGGTTCATACTTTTTTAAAGCTTCCATGAAGGGTTCGAAATCTTCCAGAGAGTCAACATCCTGGTATTCAAATTTGTATTTATCCACCAGCTCTTTTTTAAAGGATACTCCATTCGTCATGGCTGAAATCTGGTAATTGATGATGCCGTAGATTTCCCCGTCCACCTTTGTCGCGCGCCAGATTTTTTCCGGAACAGATCCCCAAAGATTTGGGGCATATTCGGTAAGGAGATCATCGAGGGGAAGGAAAGCACCCTTTGATACATTCTGATGGTAGTTATTCATCCAGTTTGCGGTAAAACAGAGATCAAATGGTTCTCCTGATGCAATGGTAACCTGCATCTTCTGATCGTAGTCACCCCAGCCCGTTGCTTTAAAATCCACTGTGGCATTAATAGCCTCTTTGACCCCCTCGTTAACGGCCTCAAAAACCGCTTCCTGGTCGTTTTGGGGATAACTGCCCGGATAATACCAGGTAAGTTTTACCGGTTTTAATCCGGTATCTGTTCCTGCTCCATCTTCAGATTTTCCCGCTGAAAATAGAGGGAAAGCTGAGAGGATAAAGAGACAGAGGATAATACACATCGTTTTAATTCTCATAAATACACTCCTTGTTTTTTATAATTTCCGGTCTAATGACCGGTAAATATCAAAATCATCCCTTTAAGGAACCAGCGGTCAAACCCCGGACAAAGTACTTTTGAAAAAAAGGAAAAATAAACAGCATCGGTCCCGCAGCTAAAACACACATAGCCATACGGGCAGATTCTCCGGGTAAATCTCCTATATCGATGTTCATAGAAGCAGTGGTCATCTGTTTTGTCAGGTAGTCAAAGTTTGCCATCATCCGCTGCAGCATGTACTGAAGAGGTATTAGGTGTTCCACATCGATATAGAGAAGGGGGAGCCACCAATCGTTCCAGAGATGCAGGGCGATAAAAAGTCCTACCGTAGCCAGAGCCGGTTTTGATAGGGGAAGCAGGATCTGAGCGTACATTCTAAATTCGCTGGCCCCGTCCATCTTTGCGGATTCGAACAGGGAAAAGGGCAGCTGGGTAAAGAATGTCCTTAGAAGAAGTACAAACCAGGGAATGACCAGCCACGGGAGAAAGAGCACGAAAAAAGTATTTTTAAGCTGAAGATACCGTGCGATCAGAATATACCAGGGGACAAGTCCTCCGTTAAAAAGCATAGTAAAAAATACATAGAAGGTAAGGGGACGCCGGTACCGATAATCCGGCCGGGCCATGGGGAAAGCCACCAAAGAGATAACCAAAAGAGAACTCACTGTTCCCGCAGAGGTAACTGAAATGGTAATATAGTAGGACTGAAGAATCCTGGAAGGGTTCCGCAGAATAATGCTATACGCGGCTGTGCTCATTTTTCGTGAAAAAACGCTGTATCCCTGTTCTATAATTGATGCTTCGTCGGTAAATGAGATAGAGATGACACTGATAAGAGGAATCACACTCACTGCGGCTAAAATGACCAGGACCGAGTGTTTTAAAACATTCCCCCAGAATAACGATTTTTTTGCCTCAATCATCTATACTTTTCTCCAAATTGATCTCCTTAAAACAGGGCATGTTCCTTGCTTATTTTTCCGACTGCCAGATTCGATACCAGGACCAGGATGAATCCCACAATGGCTTGATAAAAGTTGACTGCTCCGGCCAAGCCGATATCTCCGGTGACTTTGAGGGCCCGGTAAACGTAAGTATCGATAACATCTGTGGTGGGAAAAAGGATACCGATCTGTCTGGGCAGCTGATAAAATAGACCAAAGTCGGCATAGAAAATCTTTCCAACCTGAAGCAGAACCAAAATAACCATAAGGTTTGATAAAAGAGGTATGGAAATATGTCGGATGATCCGTACCTTGGATGCACCGTCTATAGCCGCTGATTCAAAAAGTTCCCGATCGATTCCCATCAAGCCTGCGTAATAGATGATGGAAAAGTAGCCTACATGCTTCCAGAGATACATGCTTGTCAAAATGCCTGGCCAGTGACCCGCTTCTACGTACCATTGTTTTGATTCCAATCCTAAAGCCTGAAACCAGGTATTAAGGATACCGTACCGGGTGGAGAGAAAGGCTAGGAGAACGTAACTCACCACTACCCAGGACAGGAAGTACGGGAAAAGCAATATTGTTTGATACATCTTAATCAGCATCCTGTTGGTAACTTCGTAAAGGACCAAAGCGATAAATACTGAGATCACCAACCCTAAAAAGATGAATGCCCCATTGTATCCCAAGGTGTTTCGGGTGATTCTCCAGGCGTATTGGCTCGAGAAAAAGAAGTCGAAGTTTTCAAATCCCACCCAGGGACTTCTAAATATACCGAGATTTACCCGGAACCGTTTGAAGGCGATAATGATACCTGCCATGGGAATGTAGTTGAAGATAAAAAGGGTAGCTACAGCAGGGAGGGCCATGATGCTCATCTGAAAGGTGTTTTTCCCAAGCATCCTCGACGAGTTTCTTTTTCTCACCATATCAAACCATCATAATGGGAGAATTTTCCCTCTGTACAGGGGCAAAATCGATAGAAAACCGGAAAAAATAATAGAATTTTAGAGAAAAACGAAAGACAGTTTCCTTTTTTTGTTGCGGTAGTAGAGAAATCGTACTATTGTGGAGTCATGGTTTTCCTTAATCGATTAGTGAAAATCCGGAAGAAAAAATTTCTTCTGACCATGCTTGGTTTTCTTTTCGCTGCCATGGTGCTCCTTAGTTTGCTGCAGTTTTTCATCTTTTATACAGGATTTTTAGATCGTGGTATGGATATTCTGCACACTTATAACTTGAAAGTTTTTGAAAGTGTCAGCAGGGGTATAGATTTTGTTCATGAAAATTACAAGTCTTTAGCTGTCAATTTGTTTCTCATGAACGACATTCAGGCGGCGCTCTATGGAAAATCTTTGGATTATCTTCAGATAAATCAAACTAGAAACATTGTTGAGACTATCCGTGCTTTTTACCCGGAAATTCATTCTATTTATCTTTATAACAATAAAATCGATACATTCTATACCTTTTATAGCGGGGTTTCTCAGTTGATGCAGCCCGGGAAAGCATTTCCCGATACAGAAATACGAGCGACCTTGATTTCGGAAGAAGGTCCGGTAAAGAAACTGCTTCCTATTCCGCGGATGACTTTTCGGAATCTTTCTAACGCTGATAGCGGAAAGATCCAGGTACTCTCGTATGTTATGTATGAAAAACCTGAATTAAAGCACAGTATAAACGGAGCTGTCGTTATTAATATCGAGGCGAGTCATATCGTAAATCTGCTCGGTTCCAATACCCTTGCCCAGGATAAAATTTCCGGTCCGCCGGGAAGCAGTTTTTATGTTGTAGGAATGGAAGGTGAAGTGATCAGCTTCTCCGGTACGGAGTTGTCCAGGGAAAATATTTCACTCATCATTGAACAAGCTGAGAAAGATAATCTTGAACCCGTTACCATGAGGGTAAGGGGAGAAAAGCTGATTGTATCTTTGATAAAGAAGGAGCAGATCGGCTGGTACCTTTTAAGCCTGGTTCCTGTGAAAAATATATCCAGTTCCTTAAAGCCGGGTAAACTTTTTTTCTTTATTAGTTCCCTGTTTCTTATCCCGCTTGTGCTGCTGCTCGTTCTCCTGCTGGCTCGAAAATTTTATACTCCCATCAAAGAACTGGTAAGCACCGTGGAACATGAAACCGGTGCAAAAGTAAATGAAGAAAAACCGGAAGGGGAGCTGGAGTATCTGGTAAACTCCTTTAAATCCACGGTCAAACAAACAAAAATTTTGGAACAATTCAGGAATGATAATTTAATAACGGTAAGGAATGAATATTTGGTGGGTTTGCTGGAGGGCCGCGTTGATACAGGGGAAAAAGCTGTTGAACGTTTTCAGGAATACAACGTTCCGTTGGATCCGGAAAAACCGATGGTCTTAATCCTTTTGATGATAGACCACTACAAGAAGTTTTTAGATAAAATTGGAACTGCATCCCATGGAATATTTCCATTTTCCGTAGGAAATATTGCTCAGAATTATCTTTTTTCTTTAGGTCCGTGTTCCTTTGCGATCCCCACAGAAAATACTATTACAGTTATTTTGAACCTTTCCGAAGATTGCTCCTTCAAAAAACTTTCTTCAAATCTTTTATTTCTATTAAAGGAAATAAAAAAAGAATTAACCTTAACCGTAACGGCAGCGTTGGGAGAACCGGTTCAATCGTTGGATGCCGTCAGTGATGCGTATTCCCAGGCAAAGGAGATCATGTCTTACAATATGAAACGGGAGGCGGGGATGATTTTGACGAAGGAAGACGTCCCGGAAGGCGGGGAAAAACAATACCGTTTTCCGGTTCATCAGGAGGAAGCTATCCTGGAAGGAATAAAGCAGGAAGATTTAGAAGGGATAAGGAATCATTATAGAGCTTATGCCGACTGTATCGGGAATGAAAAGGCGGAGAATGTCGTACTTTCCATGACCCGGTTGGCGTCTTCTGTATTCGATACGATCCGGCTTATAGAAACCAACAGCACCCTGAACTTTCAGCAGGACTTTACCGTGTTTTTTAATAGATTGAACGAGTGTGAAAGTATAACCGAGTTCAATGACCTTTTTGATACGCTTTTCTGTGATGTAATATGCTTGATGAAAGAAAAAAGAAACTCCCAAACTGCTTTTAAGGTAGAAGAAGCAAAAAACATTATTCACAACAGCTATAAAGACCAATGCCTCTGTACAGAAAAAATCGCGGAACAGCTTGACATCTCTCCGGTATATTTCAGACACATCTTTAAAACGGTAACGGGGCAATCCGTTTCGGAGTATATCGATGTAATCCGAATTGATGCCTTTAAGGGCCTCCTGGCAGAGAGCGGGAGACCTATTAAAAATATCTATACCGACATAGGGGTAACCAACCGGAAATACTTTGCTAAAAAGTTTAAACGGTATGCCGGTGTGACTCCCAGAGATTATCGGCAGAGCAGGGACTCAGCCGTTGTTTAGCATTCCCGTTACACTTTCGGGTTCGGTACAAAATCTCCGCCCCGGCACCGTTTTAGATAGTTGAGACCATGGACCTGACCGGTCATCTCCAATTCTCCCCGGTATACCGGATCGTGCCAGCCTTCGATATCGATGGAACCTTTAAAACCTACACGCCTTAGTTCGGATATGATGTCTGTCCAGTTGGAGTCCCCGAATCCGGGGGTGCGGTGATAGGCGAAGGGCGGTACCTGCTGCACTTTCCCCGGTAATGCCACATCCTGATGCACTGAAGAGTGGACTCCGTATTTCCTCACCCGGTCCCAGCGCACGGTAGCGTCTTTTCCGTGAACATGGAAAAACTTGTGTCCCCACTCCTCGATCTGAGGCATTGGATCCATAAGACTTACCATCTGATGGCAGGGCTCCCATTCCAGTCCGAGGTTTTCCGCCGGAACTGCATCGAACATCAGTTCCCATGCTGTCGGGTTGTGGGCAATGTTAAAATCACCGAACTGCCAGGTGCCGCCCATATCGCAGTTTTCAAAGGCGATCCGGACCCCTTTGCCGGCTGCCAAGTCCGCAAGTTCGCTCCATATCTCTTTAAACCGGGATATCGATTCGTGAATGGGTTTTCCCCGTAGCCTTCCGGTAAATCCCCCCACGATGCCGCATCCGAAGAGTTCCGCCGCTTCGATAGCTCTGGTCCAGGAGGCAAAGGTTTCCCGGTCATCTTCGGTTGTTTCCAGGGGGTTGCCGAAAACGGCCAATGATGAGATAACTGCGTTTGTTCCCTCCAGTTCCCGAAGAACCTCTTCTGCCAGCTTTGGAAAATCTATATCCTTATTTGTTTTCCAGGAGGTTAACGAAAATGATTCAAAACCGTAGGGTAGAATTTGCTTGATATAGCCTGGGCTTTTCATTCCGGCACTCACCAAGGTGCCGATTCTGATGTCTAACGCGGGATTGTTTTCTTGGGTATGTTTCATTCGGAAGCTCCTTTAGAGAATCATATTTTGGGTATTGTAGATAAAATCACTTATATTATTCAAGCGCCTCAATTGCTGTGGGGTGTCGATAGTACTTGCAAAGGCCCAGCCCCTCGGGTAGTATTAGGCATCAATTCTGATTTACCGGGAGTTAAACCGTGGGAAAACAGGAGCGGCATTTATACCTGTTCTTATGGGTAATCCTCATCGCCTGGGCTGTGACTGGTTTGTTCAGCCAGGGGATTCAGGGTTCATTTTCCGGTTTATGGAAGCTTCAGGGGCACCCTGCCCGGCTTCTTAATGATTTTTCTGAGATAGCCGGAGAAGGCGCGGCACTCCTTAATTCGAGCCTGGTTGCAGTAATCGGTCTCTTTATTATCAGGATAAACGGGATCCGTCTTTCCGGTCCCACCGTCGCTGCTGTTTTTACCATGCTTGGATTCGGTCTCTTCGGAAAGACCCCGGTAAACATTCTTCCGGTAATTTTCGGTGTTTTTATTTCTGCAAAAATAATGAAGAAAAAGTTTAATGAGTATATCCTGATCGCCCTTTTCGGGACTGCTTTGGGTCCTATAGTAACGCTTCTGGCCATGGAACTAACGCTTCCTCTTGCCGGAGGGATTGTCCTTGCCGCTGCCGGAGGAATTGTCACGGGGATGTTCCTTCCTCCTTTGGCTCTTGCTATGTTGCGGTTTCACCAGGGATTTAACCTGTACAACATCGGGATGACCTCCGGTTTCTTCGCGATTTTTGCCGCCGCCATAATAACCGCCTCCCGGGGGGCCTTGGACCCCGGAAGAATATGGAATACCGAACCATCCATGCTGATGGTACTTCTAATTCCCGTTCTTTCTGTTATAATGATAGCTGCCGGTTTGGTTTTCGACGGGAAAAAGATTTTTTCCGGATTTTGGAAGATCATGCAGATTCCCGGAAGGCTTCCGTCGGATTTTATGGATGCTGTTTCTCCGGGGAGTTCTCTTTTTAATATGGGGGTAATGGGGATTGCTCCTTGGGCTTATGTGATGATCATAGGAGGGAGTTTAAACGGACCGGTGTTGGGCGGGATCTTAACCATTGTAGGTTTTGCGGCCTTCGGAAAACATCTGAGGAACGCGCTCCCGGTTTTTTTTGGTATTGTCGCGGCTACCCTGTTCTTTGGTAAGGATCTGACAGCGCCGGGACCGCTGTTGGCGTTCCTCTTCGGCACAACCCTGGTACCTTTGGCAGGTGAGTTTGGTCCGATTATAGGGTTTATTGGGGGGTTCCTGCATCTGGTTATGGTGGAACGGACCGGGGCGTGGCACCTGGGGATCAATTTATACAACAACGGATTTGCCGGAGGACTAACAGCAACATTTATTGTGTCGGTTATCGAATGGTGGCGCAACAACCGGGGAAGCAAACAGCGGCCTTCGGAAAAACAGAAGCGGCCGGAAGTTAAGGAAACAGTATGAACCGGAAAGATTTTGTTCTCCATCTTATAACAGAATTGTCCCATTTTCTGCTGGATGCGGATCCCGCACGGCTGGTTGTATCTCTACACCAGGAGGAGGACGGTCTTCATCTGGCTGTCTTCGATGATAATCCCCGTTCCGAGGAAGACCTGGAAAAAATTCGTTCCGCCCTGAACGCGGCAAAGCGACCGGAACTGGCCGGATACTACGGAAGCATGACAGGTTACGACATGCTGGGATCAGCCAGGCTGGACCTTGTGGGATGGCAGGTAAAGCATGGAGATGTCAGCAATACCGACAGCGGTACCCGCATTGACCTATGGCTGGGAGGTAAGCGTTTTAATCCGGAGAAATTTTCTATACCGGAAGAGAAGGACCGAAAGCCGCCTCCCGCGTGATAACATGCCTCCGGAGCAGCTTTAAGCAGGGTTATTCCGTTTCTCTTTTCGAAACACAGCATCCACGCGGTTTGCTGTTTCGCTTTCTCCCGGGGGATAGCGGCTGGCGGTCCATCCGAGAGCGGGGCTTCTTTTATCATCAATCTCCTATCTTAAACTTCTTAAACTGGAAGTGGATCCGAAAAAGTAATAGGATGATCAGAAAATGAGGAGGGTACATGATCGAGCTCGGAACGAAACGTGAGCTTTTTGTAGACAAGTATTTGATTGAAGAACTGTTCGGTAAAGCGGTGCTGCGGCTGTCTAGACCGCTGCCCCGGGAGATTGTTTTATGGCAGGATATGCCTTGGGAGACGGGTAAAGGAGCCATGAGCTACATTACCGTTCTCAAGGATGACCGCACGTATCATATGTATTACAAAGGGGCCATGATGCGGGATATTCCTAAGGAAGCTGAAAAAGCCTTCGGAATCGCCGATATTATTATCTGTTACGCAAAAAGTGATGACGGGATTCATTGGGAAAAGCCGGACCTCGGATTGATTGAGTTTGACGGTTCTAAAAAGAACAACATTGTGTGGAAAGGAATCGGGTCCCACGGGTTTACCCCGTTTATCGATACCCGCCCTGATTGTTCTTCCGGAGAGCGGTATAAGGCTGTCGGATTATCCAAAACGGATGTTGAACCGAAGCCGGCGGGTACCAAGTATCTTTTTGTACTCAAGTCTCCGGACGGGCTGCATTGGACACCCATGAAAGGACCTAAGGAGTACGGCGGCATTTTTGACCGGCATGATGGTGAGTTTGATTCCCAGAATACCGCTTTTTGGGATGAAACTTCAGGATGCTACCGGATTTATTTCCGAAAGCGCCGGGATGCCGACCGCGCGGACCTGGCGGGAAGAGAAGACGGAGAGGGAAACTATACTGCCAAGGCGCAAGTCCGGGACATAAAGACCGCTGTTTCTGCCGACTGCCTTAACTGGTCTGAACCGCAGTTTTTAGAATATGGAGACTCACCGGATGAAGAGCTCTATACAAATCAGATTATTTCCTATCCGAGGGCGCCCCATATTATGGTGGGATTTCCTTCCAGGTACGTCGAAGGACGCGGTCCCCTGACGGAATGGCACAAGAAAATGAGCGAAGAACATCCCGGACGGACATATATTAGTTATACCGACGGTCTTTTTATGAGCAGCAGGGACGGCCGCACCTTTCACCGCTGGGGTGAAGCATTCCTGCGGCCCGGAATGCCTGAGAGCCGGGTTTGGTCCTACGGAGCCTGTTACCAGAGCTACGGTCTCGTTGAAACTGCTTCGGATATACCTGACGGCCCGCGGGAATGGTCTGTTTATGCCTGCCAGGGATACCGGAACGGCCCGGGAATGATCAGGCGGTTTACCCTCCGCTTAGACGGTTTTGCTTCAGTGCGGGCCCCCTTTTCCGGGGGCACTGTTTTAACTAAACCGTTGATCCACGGAGGCACCCAGTTGGAACTGAATTACGCTACCTCCGCTGCCGGAAGCATACGGGTGGAAATACAGGACATCGAAGGTAATCCGATTACGGGGTTGTCTCTGGATGAGTGTAACCCTTTGTTCGGGAACACTCTCAACCGGAAAGCGGTTTGGAAATCAGGTGCCGCTCCGAAAACCGCGGCGGGAACACCGGTCCGTCTGCTTTTCGAACTGAAGGATGCGGATTTATTCGCTCTGCAGTTTACCCGCTGATGCTTCAAATATCCTCTGAAAATGGTGAGTATGCGGACGGCGGCTTATTGCCTTCGGGAGTAACAAAGGTTAATTTTCCGGCGGACCAGACATCCCGGCCGCCTCCGGCGGGACCGGCTAGTCCGGTCTGGCCTTTACCGGTAACGCCTTCCCGGGAGCCGTCTAAGGCGGGATCAGCATACTTTAAAAACCAGGATTCCAGCCGGCTCTTGAGTCCATGCGCCCGCGGCTCAAACTCTTTCCGCCGGATCAGGTTATTCCGTTCATGTGGATCATTTTCTAAATCGTACAGTTCGTGAGGGCCGTAGGGATACCGGTGGACATATTTCCATTTATGATCCCGGATCATCCTGACCGGACCGTATTCGTCAAAAATAACCACTGATTCCCGCTCTCCGAGCTCTTCTCCTCTAAGGAGCGGGGTAAAGCTCTTTCCGGGTAATGTTTCCCGGTAGGGATTATCGATCCCCGCGGCCTCCAGGAGCGTGGGGAATATATCGTAATGGCTTAAAAGATTGCTGTTTACAGTATTTTCTCCAATGTGTCCCGGATACCGCATTATAAAGGGTACTTTAACCGAAGTGTCGTACATGTTCTGGGGAAAGGTTCCGTTCCCCTTCCCGAAGATTCCGTGATGGCCCATGTTCATTCCATTGTCTCCGGTAAAGATCACCAGAGTATTACCGGCAAGCCCGGCGGAATCCAGGTAGTCCAGGATCCGTCCGATACCAGTATCCATGGCGGTAACAGCCGCAAAGTAGCCGGCGAGAATTTCCCGCCGCTTTTCCCCGGTTCCCCATGGAGCTCCCTGAATTTTCCAGGGATGCATGGGTTCTTCCGGAACACTTTGGAAAGGGCAGTTGTTAAAGTAATCATCCCAAATGTCATCGGGGTGCATCCCCCGCGTCCAGGGGCTATGGGGCGCCGTGTAATGGACGCTCAGGTAGAAGGGGTTTGTTTTGTCCTTCTGATTTTGGAGAAATTCCAGAGCCCAATCGGTAAAGATATCGGTGACATACCCCGGATCCTGATATATACGGCCGTTCTGATCCACTAACGGAGCGTTGTAGTAAGGCCCTCCTCCGAATCCGTGAACCTTCCAGGCGGAAAACCCCATTTGGACGTTTGCTGAATCACCTAAATGCCACTTTCCGCACATACCGCAGGTATATCCGGACTCCGCGAGCAGGTCGGTGTATCCGGGCTGTCCTTTGAGATACTCGATGGGATCCACGGTGTCCCGCTCGGAATATCTGACATTTCCCATTCTGAGCCAGTCATGAACCCCGTGCTGGGAGGGGATTCGTCCGGTTAAGATGGAGGCCCGGGCTGGTGAACACACCGGAGAGGCGCAGAAGAAATTTTCACATCTGCCCCCTTCCCCGGCAAGCCGGTCGATGTTGGGTGTTCTTATTTCACTGTTCCCGGCGCATCCTAATGCCCAGGCGCCTAAGTCGTCAGCTAAAATGAAGATGATGTTGGGAGTTTTTTGGTTCATCGAAATAACCTCCAGAATACCATATTGGGTTTAGAGTTTATCATCAGTAATTATATTAAACTACCACCGCTGCTGACCAGTAGGCGTATTGCGGGGGGTTCCGAAGGAACCTCAAAAAATTTGCGTTTGGCCGTTCTTTTTTTTATGCTTAATGAAAAATAATACATGGAGAAACTGAATGTTCAAGTTTAAAGCTTTACTTCCAATCTTAGGGGCAGCTATTTTTGCTCTTCTTATTTCCTGCGGTTCATCAGGATCAGCATCGGTAATACATAGCATTCCTGATTTTGACTTGGCTGATGCCTTTATCTGATTCATATGGATCTTAATGAAGTTGCCGAACATGATGCGTACAGCGAAGCCCTGTCGGATAACGGTTATGAAGAATCCGAGATCGAGGGGGTCGAAGTTTGGACTGAGGATGATTATTATTCTGTAGCCTTCCTCGGGTCCGGACGTTACCTGATCAGTTCCGCGGAGACGGTGAGTGATTTTCTCGAAGCCCGGAAGGATAAAAAAGCTACTATAAATGATAAGTTTGCCGGATTTGCTAAAATTATAAATGCCATAGAAAATACCCCCCTCTATGAAATGAGTATACCCGGATGGAGACAGCTGGACGGAAAGGTCCGAGCCGTCTCTTATGTGGTTGAAAATGATGCATCAAATATAGCGGTATACGATTTATATCAGAACGAGGAGCTTGCTCTATCTGCGTTTGAGACGGTGGAATCTCAATTGAACCAGCTGGAAGATTCCGAATATTACGAAAATGTATCAGTAAAGGATTTTACCGATACGGTGGTTTTTATACAATTCGAAGGTGTCTCGGACTTTTCCGATGTAAGACTATAGAGTATCATGAAAACATGAAGGTAGAAAAAGATATTTCCTTTCTTAGATCCGGTAGAACGGAGAAGATGGATATCTATATTCCTGAAGGCGGGGCTGTCCCCCGCCCGGGAGTTATCGTAATCCACGGCGGCGGATGGTATTCCGGAAAAAAGGACAGTCCCCGGGAGGTGAATATCTGCTCTAAGTTGGCAGATCAGGGATTCCTCTGTGCCGGTATAGACTATTTATTAGCGGAAGATTCCCGCCCTGAATCGGCTCCTCATGTCTGGCCGGAAAACCTTATGGACTGCAAACAGGCGGTCTATTTTCTCCGGGAAAATGCAGCACGGTATGGAATCGATCCTTACCGAATAGCCGCCTTAGGAAGCAGTGCCGGCGGGCATCTTGCCGCCCTCTTAGGCTGTACCCGGGCTGAACACGGTCTTGATCCCGGTATACCTTCCCGCCGCCTTCCGGGATATGACTCTAAGGCATATCCTTTCGCGGTAAGCTGTGTTGTCTCGATGTACGGTGTTGCCGATCCTGCAAAATGGATCGTGGAAGCTTGTAAGGCGACTAAAGGGATGCAGATTCTCAAACAGATAATGGGAGGAACTCCTGAAGAAGTTCCTGAAGGTTATAAGACTTTTTCGCCATTACACTACGCGGACCGCCGGACTTGTCCGTTTCTTCTCATACACGGTACAGATGATTCTATTGTTCCGGTTTCCCACTCTGAGTATTTTAACAGGGAACTCACCGAACGGGGCGTGGAATGTAAGTTGATCGTAGTTCCCGGAGCAGCTCATTCCTTTCATCTGGAACCGGAAGGGATGGATTTGGTATCCCCGGTTGCTGATTTTATACGGAGGCCGTATGAGGCTGGAGGACCATTTCATCTTTTCCGGGATATTTGAGCGGAAAAAACCGCAAAAACAAAAGACAATAGAATTCCTAACCCGAAGAAGTACCAAATCCAGAGGGGTAGTCCTAAAAAAAGTTTGGGAACTCTATTCCAATTCCAAAAGTCGATACCTGAAAAAAGGAGCAGAGCAAAGATCAGTCCCCAGGTTAATCTTCCTTTCTTTGTGATTTTTTTATAAGCTGTAAAAACAGAATCTGTCTTGCGTAAAGGGTGTGCCGTTGTCAGAAGACTACCTATAATGTAAGCGGCAGCGGAGACCGGCACTAAAATAATCACCGGCATTATTCCGGGTATCCGGATGTTTCCCAGGAAGAAGAAGGCCGTTCCCAGTTCTCCGATGATTATACTTGCTCCAGCTCCGTACCGGTTTCCTCTTTTCCAGTATAATCCTCCGATTACCGATGGAGCCAGCACTGCCAGGCCATTGAATGTCGTCGCGTTTATAAAGTCCAGAATTGTTTCGGGCGGAAAAACCGCTATGAGAAAGCCTGCCCCCGCCAGGAAAGCCAGAACCCAGCACCGCCAGTTCTTGTTCGTTACTTTTTTCGGTCCCGGAAGGTCCTGGGTGATAAGGGAGGTAACGGTGAGAAGCTGAGAATCCAGAGTAGACATGAGTGCGGCAATTCCGCCGATCATAAGAAGGGACGCGGCCGCGGGACCGGAGTATTCAAGGAGAAGGCGGGGGAAGATGGTATCGCTTTGGCTGTCCGGCAATCCGGGCAGGAGTGCTTTCCCCAGAGCTCCGACGGAAACGGTCAGGAAAAAAAGCGCCGTAGTTATTAGCGGATAAATTACGGCGGTACGCATTAAAGCTTTCTGATTTTTTCCCGCCATAAACCGCTGAAAAAGGTGGGGAAACATTGGATCGGCAAAAAACCAGAGCATGAAATATCCGAACCAAACACCTACTCCCAATCCGGTTCCCGCTCCCGGACGGGAAAGGTGGGCAGGGGAACGGTTCAAGAGCTGCTGGTGGATATTCCTGAGCCCTCCTCCGGCCCTCACGATAACTATGTAGCCGCCGATGGTGAGCCCTAAAATAAGAATTCCCTGAAAAACATCGGTCCAGACAATGGACTGCATTCCCCCCAGTAAAACATAAATGAATACGGCAATAATCAGCATTCCCGAAGCGGCTGTGTAGGGAATACCGGTGAGGGTTGAAATTGCTTTTCCGCCGGCAATAGTTTGAATTGCAATATAGGGGAGGGTGAACAGAATAAGAAAGCCGGTAAAAAGTAATTTCAGATTTTCGGAACCGTAGCGGAAGCGGATGTAATCTCCGGGGGTGATAAATCCTTTCCGGGAGGACAAAAGCCTCATCTTGGTACCCACAAGAAAAAAGCTTAAGGCCATGAATCCCGTGGCATATCCCATGACCGGAAAAAAAGCATACCCGATCCTGTATCCCGCGCCGGAAAGGCCGAAAATGGTAAAGGCGCTGAAATTGGTGGCCGCCATGGTAAAAAACAAAAAGGGTGTACTTAACCGTCTCCCGGCTAAGTAATAGTCCGATGCCGACTTACCCGACTTTTTTCCAGCCGCCGCGCCTAATATGAGAGTAAAAAGAAAATAGCATAGAAGAATGACAGCGGACATAGAGCCTCCCTGCAGGGTAGGGATGGCCTTGAACGAAGCTTGCCTGGTGCATTACCCGGTATGCCTATTCTTAACCTGAGAAGATAGAGAGAGTCAAGCAGCAAACGCAGCCAGCCAGCTATTCTAAATTTGCAATTTAGAATAGCCTTTTTACCTATGAAAACCTGGAATTCTCATTTTATTCAATTATTTTACGGCTTTTCTTGAGAGTCATGCCTCTTTCTGTAGCCTAAAGGTATAAAATGAGAGTTCCTCGCAGCCAACGTTCGTGTCTTAGCCCCGCAACGGTTTACCGTATCGGTATCCAGCGGCTGTAATAGACATAGCTGGTTTTTGATGACGGATGTTCCCGTTCCAGCATAATCAATACATGGGAAAGTATTTTTCTCTCCTGAGAGGTAACGTGTGCTTTGTTTAAGGGAATGTCAAACTTCTTGATGCTGCTGTTTTCCTTGGACAGGTCGAGATACCCGTAGTTTCCCAAATACTTGTAATCTGAACCATCCTCTCCGTAAAAATATACCATCGCTTTTGAGTTTTCCGATTGAGTCACGGTAAACTTGACTTCCGCTTTTTCACCGTTCAGGCGGCAGCTTGCGTTACGGACAGTTTGGGAAATTGGGTAACCATCTCCTTTCCCTTCCGCGCTGTAAAGAGTTTTTCTTGCCGCGCCGGTTTCTCCGTAGGGGAGAATGGTTTGGTAAAAACTCGTGGTTTTACCGGTATCCGTTATAGAGAGTTTCCAGATACCGGTGATGATAGTATGAGGAGAGTCTGTAGAATACATGTTGAACAGCTTGAAGGTTTTTTCTTTTGCATTCCAATCTTTTTCTAGCTGATTACCTTTTATGGTCCATAAATCATCGGCGGGAGATTCCACTTGGATTTTTTCGATTTTATCCGGATCAAACACAAAATCATTTTTCATCTTTACAAAGAAAGTAATAAAGGCGGATACATCGGTATCTGTGAATTTTAAATTTGTTCTGTCCGTTACGGTTGCTTCAATGGACTTGACGGGTGACCGATAGTCACCCCAGCCTTCAGATGGTCTTGGAACTTGTATCTTTTTATGTTCATCGTAAATAACTGTCAGGGAAGGGCGGGAGTCATTAATGTTCTCTAAAAATTCTTCGTATACCTTTTCATTGGCAGCTTGTACTCTTCTGTTTTTATCCTGCCATTCTTCCCGTAACTTTGCATTGTAGCTTACATTCTCCGGAATCCTAACCCGCTCTCTATCGGGGTTTGTGCTTGCGAAACCGATAATCCCGCCTAAAACGGCACCTCCTATAGTGAACTCGGTACCGGTGCCGAGGGCCGCGTCAAATAACAATCCGCCTAAGGTTCCCAGCGCGCCGATTCCTAAGGCTCCCAGCAGTTTTTTGCCAACAGCATTCCTGCTTTCGTACCGGTAAGTTTTTTTATAGTCCGGTTCAGGAGGCGGTGATTTGTAACCGGGGATATCCTCGATGGAAAAGTCATCTTTGCGAATAACAGGAAAGCGGGGTGTTACCATTATCTCTTTGTTAATTTGATCGGGATCAAAGGGAAGCCGGAGGGCTTCATTTGTTTTCGAGTTGATGAAAATGAGCTCTGCAGTGTTGTAGGGGATGAGTCCCTTGCCGGCATCCAGTTCCACGTTATGAAACATCCCCCGGCCGTCTTTTCGAAGTACCTTCACAGACTCATTAGCGGTTTTGTCAGGGCTGACATGAAGGGTGATATTTTTTAAACCGAGGTCAAACTTCAGGGAGTCATTACGGGTTACCGTTATATTTTTAGAGATTGTCGCAAAGCCTTTCCGGGAAATTGATATTTCGTGGGTCCCGTGAAGCAGACGCACCCGTAAAGGAGTTCTTCCATAATCCTTGCCGTCAATCCTTACAGCGGCATCCTTTGGATTAGTACTGATATTAATATCATATTCTTTATCAACCGTAATTTTTTGCTTTTCGAAGTCCGCGTTGACCACTACTTCTTCATCTTCGGAAAGAAAAAAAGAAATTGACAAGGGATCTAAAGAAGCAAATGAAACTTTTACCGTTTTATTTCCCACCGGTACATCGTACAGATCCGCATCAGTAAGGTTGTCTCTGATCCTTACACCATTAACGGTGATATATGCACCGGGAGGTGTGCTTCGTACCTTTATGATTCCAGCAGCTGTGGTTTGAACATTGCTGGTTTCGTTTGCCGATTCGCTGCGTATTCTCGTGGACTGAAAGGTAACTTTATATACATTGAATTTATCCGAAGGAACCTCTACCGTGGATTCCACAGGATCGTATATCCTTTCGTCATCACGGTACTCCGTTCGTACCCGGTATTTCCCGGGAGCAAGTTCAACACGGAGATAGTACCTCCCTGCAATACCTTCGGAAGTATCACCTCGGTAGTTACCGTCGATATAGACTTTCACTCCCGGAAATGGTGTTTCTATGAACAACCCGGAATCCAGCGCGGCGACGGAAAGGCAAATAGCTGATACTAAAAAAATAAAAAAGAACAATTTACGGTGCATCAATGGTCTCCCAAGATCGGAAAAGGTTTTTCTTACGGAATAATTATATCGAATGGAGAATAAATATTCCAATAATTATGGAAATCGGATCATACTATTCATACATATTGTTAATCAGAAAATTATTCCCCCTATAGAAAATCTTTAACCTTGCGGATTCCTGTCTGCGCCCCGTAGCATAACAACCGTATGAACGAAACAGCCGTACAGAAAAAGACCATCCCCCTCAAGCTCAAGGAAGGGGGAAAGAAGTTCTATAAGCAGAGGTATTATTTTCTGCTCTTGCTGCCGATTCTGGTTCTGTTTTTCCTTTTCAAATATCTTCCCATGTACGGAGTCATCGTGGCCTTTAAAGACTACCGGTTCCGAATGGGAATCCTTGGAAGTCCATGGGTCGGTCTCAAGCATTTTGAAGTATTATTCGGGAGTGCCCTTTTTACCCGGGTTCTCCGCAATACGCTGATCATTAGTTTTCTCCGAATTGTTTTCGGATTTCCTGCCCCGATACTACTGGCGCTGCTCATAAATGAAGTCAGGGCTAAAAGATACAAACGGGTTGTGCAGACGGTGACCTATCTTCCGCATTTTATCTCCTGGGTGGTAATCGCTGGAATTTTTATCGAACTGCTGTCGCTGTCCCGGGGTGTGGTAAATCACATCATCTCCCTGCTGGGAGGAGAGCCGATTTACTTCCTGGCCAGCAAGAGATGGTTCCGGAGTATTTTGGTGATTACCGGTATTTGGAAAACCGTGGGCTGGGGGAGTGTAGTGTATTTAGCGGCCATTTCCAGTATCGAAACCGAAAAGTTCGAAGCCGCAATTGTGGACGGAGCGACCCTGTTTCAGAGGATGCGTTTTATAACTATTCCTTCTATCAAACACGTGATGGTTATTATGCTCATCCTCAGGATCGGGAATGTTATGGATGCCGGATTTGATCAGGTTTTCAACCTCTATAACGACATGGTCATGCCGGTGGCGGACATCATCGATACCTACGTTTACCGAACCGGGGTGCTGGATATGAACTACAGTTTCGCGTCTGCTGTGGGTCTGTTCAAGAATGTGATCGGTTTCATCCTGGTTCTGGCGGCAGGATCAAGACACTATTCAAGGGGAGAAAAAGTATTTTTTGTTTTCAATTATATTGTATTAGGAATTTTGGCCCTTCTCTGTCTATATCCATTTTGGGATACCCTGGTTTTGAGTTTTATGACACCGGAAGATGCTACCGAATTGGGAGTCCGTCTCTGGCCGAAAGAGTTCAATTTTCAAGCCTACAAGAATATATTGAATGACAAGCTGATCGGGATCGGTTATCTGAACACCATTTTCCGGACCGCCATGGGCACGCTGCTCACCGTACTTCTGACGTACTGCGCCGCCTATTCGCTTTCGAAAAAGAATCTCATGTTCCGGAATACAATTACTACCTTCATCATTATCACCATGTTTTTTAACGGCGGGTTAATTCCCACGTACCTGAACATAAAGCATCTGGGGCTGATGGGCTCCCGGTGGGCTTTGATACTGCCCATGATCGCCAATGCCTGGTATTTAATTATAACCCGGAGTTTTATCAGCAATCTGCCGGATGAACTTGAGGAAGCGGCCGTTATCGACGGCGCCCATCCGATCCGTATCGTCTTCAGCATCATGCTGCCTCTTTCCCTTCCGATCCTGGCCGTCATTTCGCTGTGGTCCGCGGTGGCTCATTGGAATGACTGGTTCAGAGCCATGCTGTTCGTCCGGGAAAGGAGCAAGATGGTGCTCCAGCTGATTTTAAGACGGCTCCTTATCGACAACGCCGAGGCTCTGATGGAACGGGGAATCATGTCGTACTCCAATACTGTTCCCCTAGTTTATGATGAAATGAGAAAGCTGATGCCCCCCGCGGACTGGGCGATACGGGAAAAATCTCTTTCCATGCACCGGGTTATCCGGGGACCTGGATTCGCGTATACCGGAATCAATGAAGCTGATCAGCAGTACGGTACTGATTTAGGAACCATAGTGACTGAATTCCGGATCAACGCCATAACCGGTAAAATCGATATCGATAGTGAATGGGACAACTATGTGGAACGGTGGTGGGATTTCGGAGGCCGGGAGGTCCTGGAAGGATACCAGGAGATGTATGACCGAATGTATGAATGATCCGGTGAGTAGAAAAATAATCAAGATTCGTATCTAAAACGAGAGCGAAGAGCCTGACCGGTATACGGCAGGCCTTTGCTTTTTGTAAACAGAGGAAGCAGGAATGAATAAACAGGAAAAGAAGAAGTACAGCGGAATAAATATTGCCCTTTATTCGTGTTACGATTCCGGCGGAAATATTAATGCTGCAACGGTTAGAAAAATCTGCCGTTTTTATACCGATCTTAAGGTATCCGGGCTTTATGTAGGCGGCAGCACTGGAGAAGGATTACTCCAAAATACGGATGAACGGAAGAGAACGGCAGATGCCGTCCTTGAAGAATCGGGCGGCAAGATACCTGTCATTGTGCATGTGGGGGCTCCGGCAACCAGAGACGCGGCCGAATTGGCCGCTCACGCGGAAGCTTCCGGAGCGGACGCGGTATCCGCTGTCCCGAATGTGTATTACCCGATTCCCGAACACGGTATCGAGAAGCATTGGCTGAAGATTATGGAGCGTACTTCTCTTCCGTTTATCATTTATAACATCCCACAACTGACAGGTTATAATTTAACGGTTAATCTATTAAAAAAGATGTCGGAGATTCCTCAGGTAATCGGTGTTAAAAACAGCTCATTAAGTACATTTCAGATACAGCAGTTTAAGGCGTCCGGCGGAGACGATTTCATCGTATTCAATGGTCCGGACCAACAGTATTTAGCCGGCAGAATCATGGGGGCTGAGGCCGGAATAGGCGGCACCTACGGTATAATGCCGGAATTGTATTTGCAGATAGAAAAACATTTCTCGGCAGGTAATATTAAAGAAGCTCAGAAATGGCAGCACCGGGTGAACGGTATTATCACCGATCTGCATAAATTCCCTTCCGTGCACGGGGCAATGAAAGAGATTATGAAGCTCCGGGGATTCAATATCGGAGTACCCAGACTGCCCCTGGAACCGGTGTCTTCCGATCAATATCCGGAAATTCGGGTGATCCACAAGAAGATCGAAGAATACCGAAAAATGGCTGGATACAGCTAAGGAAAAATGATGAAAAACAAACCAAATATAGTCCTGCTGATGACGGATCAGCAGAAAGCCGGAGCAGCGGGTATCTACGGTAATCCGATCGTGGATACTCCGTTTCAGGATGATATGGCTCAAAAAGGGGTGCGGTTCACGAACGCGTATACAAACGCGTCCATCTGCACCCCCTCCCGGGCCACAATGATGACCGGGGTGCAGCCCCTGGTACACGACTGCTCGTGCCATCAAAACCGGGTCCCCTTTAACCTGCCCCAGCTTTCCGAACTGCTCCAGCAGGAAGGCTACTATACCGCCGCGGCAGGTCATTACGAACCCCTCCGGAACCTTGACCGGGGATGGCATGAACAGTCCGATATGAGCGAACCGGGACCGCTCTATCAGGCATGGAATAAACACATGAACCTAGGAAGACGGGATGTGGGCTGGTCCTCCGGTAAAATCGATGTTTCCGATGATCAGGGCCATTCGGCGCTGCTGACTAACCGGGTTATACGGATGCTGGACAATATCCGGGCGGCGGACCGGCCGTATTTTCTGCATGTTGCCTACAACGACCCCCATCCGCCCTATTTTGTTCCGCCGCCCTACGACTCCATGTACGACATCGGCAGTATTCCATTACCGCCGCAGGGGTCAGCGGGCAAACCGAAATGGCAGTACCGGTGTATGGAAGAGTGCGGCACCGGCCTGGCGTCGCCGGAAGAGATAAAAAAGGTAGTGTCTGTGTATTACGGCATGATCACCTACGCCAATCATCAAATGGAGCGGCTGTATCAGGCCATGAAAGACCGCGGGATGCTGGAAAATACCTGGTTTATTTTGACGTCCGACCATGGTGATTATACCGGAGAAAAGGGGCTGTTTAATAAAACGGAATCCCTTTATGAATGTCTCCTCCATATACCTCTCATAATTACACCACCTGCTGGAACCGAATTCCCTTCCGGTAAAGCCTATAATGATTTCGCGGATATGACCGACCTTTTCGCTACAGTTCTGGGATTGACTGACACGAAAATTCCCGGGTATGTTCAGGGCAAGGATCTTGTTTCCTGGATAAATCGGGATGGAGCCGAACCCCTTCGGGACAAGGTATACGCTCAGGTAGGGAACTACCGCGGAGGGCTTAAAACAACATTTCCCGGAGGAATGGCGGAGAGCGGAAGACATCCCTCCCTAGTTCAGGGGGTGAGAAATCACCGGTACTCTTATATTAAAGACCCCGACTACGGAGACGAGGCCTACAATTTGGAAGAAGATCCGTATGAGCTGGAAAATTTGTTCGGCAGACAAGAAAAAATACCCGATGAGGTTCTGGAGTTGATGAAGGCCGCCCGTGAATGGGAGCGGGAATGTCTAACTCTAAAGAACCGTATCGGGATAATACCGGGAGACCGCGGTTTTTATGATGGTCTTCTACAGGAGCGATAACATGGAAAAAAAACTTCGCGGGGATCATGAAAAAAAGTACTACACTGAACTGCTTGAGAACGCGGCTTTTTGGCTTACCCATTCTCCCGATTTGAAGTACGGCGGATTCTTTACATGTCTAGACCGGGACGGTTCGGTGTACGGGACGGATAAACCCATGTGGCTTCAGGGCAGGGGAATCTGGTTCTTTTCCAGGCTTTACAATGATGTGGAACCCCGCCCGGAATGGCTGGAAGCGGCCCGGAACGGATACCGTTTCCTCTGTGATCACGGTTTTGATTCGGACGGGAGGATGTTTTTTCTTGTAACCCGGGACGGCAAGCCCCTGCGGAAACGGCGTTACCTGTTCACCGAGACCTTCGCGGTAATCGCGATGGCGGAGTACAGCAAAGCTTCAGGGGACACCGCGATTTTAGAGCGTTCCCGGAAGCTTTTCAATTTGATCCTTGAATACCATCGGAATCCGGGGAGACTAGAGCCAAAGGTGTTTCCGGAATCCAGGAACATGAAATCCCATTCCATGCCCATGATTCTTCTTGCGACGGCACAGACCCTCAGAAAAGTTTCCGGTGACAATTTCTATAACGGGATAATCGATGAAATGCTCGCTGAATTACTTAATCATTTTTTTCATGAAGATTACGGCCTTATCCTGGAAAATGTAGGACCTGACGGAGCGTTTATCGATATTCCGGAAGGCAGATGCGTCAATCCAGGACACGCCATTGAAACTTCCTGGTTCATCATGGAAGAAGGAAGCTTCCGGCGGGACAACGCACTTGTAAACCGGGGAATTGAAATCATGAAGAACTCACTGAAAGCCGGATGGGATGAACAGTACGGGGGTATCTTCTCGTTTATCGATGTCAAAGGACTTCCGCCGCTCCAGCTGGAATGGGACTCAAAGCTGTGGTGGCCCCATACGGAAACCCTGTACGCGCTGCTTCTTGCGTCTCGGCTTTCAGGTAATACATGTTTTGATGAGGAATACCGGAAGGTCTATCAATGGACCTATAGTCATTTCCCGGATCTGGAGATGGGAGAATGGTTCGGGTATCTGCGCCGGGACGGATCCATACTGCTCCCGGTCAAAGGCAGCATTTGGAAAGGAGCTTTTCATGTTCCCCGTTTTCTGCTTCTATCCTGGCTCCTTTTAAAAGACTGGAACCGGCCGTGAGGTTTTTAAACGATGTGGGAATATCGGTATTCCCGGGGTGTTATTCCGTACATACCCTTAAAGAGTTTTGTAAAGTATTTTGTGCTGCTGTATCCCAATGCAGCAGAAAGACGTTCAATAGGCATATCCCGGGATTCAAGAAATTCTTTTGCATTTTCAAGCTTTAGATTTTTTAGATACTCCAGATAGCTTATTCCCAATTCATTTTTGAAGAGTTTACTAACCGAGGATTTACTGAGCTTAAACTGGAACGATAAAGACTCCAAGCATACAGTATTTAGGTTTTCTTTTGTATATGCCATGATTTCCTGCAGCAGTGAATTTTTTATATTTTTTCTCCGTTCTGCGTTGCTGCTAATCAGGTTGAAACATATTTTTTTTGCATAGTTTTGAATACCGAGAATGAATTCCGTACCGGATCCCTCAAGGGATATCGGGGTACTATCCCGGCACAGTCCCATCTCCAAAGCAAGCTCATTCAGCCGGAGGATGATGTAGGAGGCTGTCTCTTTCATTGTCTCGGTATCCGTTATTTTCCAGTGTACAGCCTCATATATATTGTCCAGTGTTTTGCCGCATTTATCTTTGTTTCCTTCTTTTATATAATATTCTAAAGCAGTGATTTTTCCGTATATCTCGTCTGGGATATTGACCGGTAGAATTATTTTTTGCTTGGAGAATTTGAACGTAAAAATCAGAGCAGCCCTATGCTTTTTTAGTTTTTGCCATATTGCGAAACACATATACAAGACTGCAAGAACAGGAGGAAGCAGCATAAGGAACCTAAATCCGACAGAAATATAAATTGATGCAGCCGCAGTGATAGTCCAGTTCCGGTCTTGCAGATTTTGGGATGAGTAAATGAAATTTTCGCTGTTATTTTTCCCGCTCTTAAAAATAGTATTGTTTTCGCTGTCAGTAATACGATAACTTATGCTTCCCTCAGCGGCTGTATTTAGTTTTTCTTCTATTAATTCCCGGGATAGGTTAAGAAGCAGAAATGCTTTTACTTTTTTTCCAATCACTCCGATGGGAAGCGTCCTGACGTGTGTAACCACGGAGCGGTCTAGACCGCTCCCGATATGGTGTCTGTTATTAAAAATCCACTTCCGGTCAATCTCAGGAGTTAAATATGTAAGGGGGAGCCAATCGGTATATTCATCTTTCCAATAGGAGGTTCCGAGGTATTTTATACCGTTATCACTCAGCATTATCCTGCTGTTCGGAAAATAGATCTGAATTGATTCTATGTAGGGATTGTAGACGACACGATCAAATAAAAAATCTCTGATCTTTATTGCTTCCATTCCAATACCATTAAAAACAGGTTCACTCATGTTCATCAGAATATTAAGATTTTCTGAAAACGGGTTGACCAAACTCAATATATACTGGGTTGATTCAACTTCGTTTAGGATAAAACGGTCATCTTCGCATATGTCTGTCAACCGCCGGGTAGTTTCGGAACTGACAAGCTGTGTTTTGTTTTTGATATACC